>JAFUHX010000043.1 GCA_017474045.1 Clostridia bacterium
CTGCGTTGACTACGGGTGATTTTTTTGCTCTAAAAACCGTAGTGGAAACGGAAAGGTTCTTCCTTTTTCGTCTTCCGTTGGGGGCAACTGCCGCGGAGACTTCTTTTTATATATCTCTTTAGGCATAATTCTGCTTTTCATCAGCCGTTCTAAGTGTAACAGCCGTTGCCCTGTGGTTGAGGTTTTTGCTTCGGGTGTTCAGGTGGGTTGTTTTTTTGTGGAAAAGAGTTTGCTTTGGGTGAAAAATTTATGCTGTTGCTCGGTAACGCTGTGAATTTATTTTCGAAGTTTGAAACGGCCAGTGGAGTCGCCTTGCGACCGTTGTGGCTCGGTAACGCTGTGAATTTATTTTCGAAGTCTGAAACGGCCATCGGTGTCGCCTTGCGACCGCTGTTGCTCGGGAGAGCTAAAAATTTTTGCCGCAGTCTGAGGCGGCCGGTGGTGTCGCCTTGCGACTCTCACCTCTATGCTTAAACTGCCCCAAATTGTGTGGATAGCACAATTTGGGGCAGTTTACATTTCAGCCTATTGATTTTTGATATTTATTTTTCAGCCGTTTTTACTTGTTCTTTGAAGCAGCTCTTTGAATAGCTTTTGTTATTTCAACAATGGGAATAACAAGGAAGGCAAGACCTACAGAAATTCCGTATGCTTTAAGATCAAGATGTGTAAATTCAAACATATTTGCAAGGAAGGGAATTTCAATGATTGCTGTTGTGAGAAGAAGTGAAACAACCATTGCTGCGTAAAGAACGATATTGTGTGACTTCTGGCCGAAGCTCATTGCAATAGCGGAGCTTCTCTGTGAGCGCATATTGAAGGAGTGGAAAATTTCACACATACTCATTGTGAGGAAAGCCATTGTCATTCCTTCGTTACATTCAGAAATGTTTCTGAACTGCCAATGACCTGTTTCAAGGAATTCACCGATGAAGAAGGAAGCAAGAGTCAGAATTGTTACAAGAGCGCCCTGATAGAAAATATCAAAGCCCATTCCGTTAGCAAAAACGCCTTCTTTGCTGCTTCTTGGTTTTCTTTGCATAATGTCTTTTTCGGGCTTTTCAAGACCGAGGGCAAGAGCAGGAATACTGTCTGTTACAAGGTTTATAAAGAGAAGATGAACCGGCTTGAGAATTGTGAAATTGAGAAGTGTTGCAATAAAGATTGAAAGAACTTCTGAAAGGTTTGAGCCAAGAAGGAACTGAATTGCTTTTTTGATATTATCATAAATTCTTCTTCCTTCTGAAACAGCTCCGACAATTGTTGCAAAGTTATCATCAGCAAGAACCATATCGGCAACGTTTTTGGTAACGTCTGTTCCGGTAATACCCATTCCAACACCGATGTCTGCGCTCTTGATTGAAGGCGCATCGTTAACGCCGTCACCGGTCATGGCGGTAATCATGCCTTTAGCTCTCCATGCGTTAACAATTCTTGTTTTATGTTCGGGCTGAACACGGGCATAAACTCTGAACTGAGTAACCTTTTCAGCAAACTCTTCGTCGCTGATTTCGTTAAGCTGAGCACCGGTTATAGCCTGAGAAATATCTTCAATAATTCCAAGCTCTTTTGCGATTGCAACAGCTGTGTCTTTATGGTCACCGGTAATCATGATAGCAGTAATTCCGGCTGACTTGCACTCTTCAATAGCAGCCTTAACCTCAGGACGAACGGGGTCAATCATTCCTGTTAAGCCCACAAAAACAAGGTCTGTTTCAAGAGCTTCAGGTGAAAAATCAGAGGGAGCCTGGCTATATTTTTTCATTGAAAGAGCAAGAACACGAAGGGCCTTGTCAGCCATTCTCTTGTTATCAACAAGAGCTGCCTGACGGAGCTCCTCAGTAAAGGGAACAACCTGACCGTTAACAAGAGCATGAGTACACTTGCTGAGAATTACGTCGGGTGCGCCCTTGGTGAACTGAATTGTTTCGCCATTCATGCTATGAACGGTTGACATCATTTTTCTTCCTGAATCAAAGGGAGCTTCGCCAACACGGGGAGCCTCAACGGAAAGCTCATATTTCGGCATACCAAGGCTGTTTGCATAGTTAACAAGAGCAACCTCTGTGGGTTCGCCTGTGTTTGAACCGTCTTTTTCTATTGTTGCGTCTGAGCAAAGTGCCATTCCTTTTGCAAGAAGATTTTCGTCTTCGCCGTAATGGTCAACAACAGTCATTTTGTTCTGGGTAAGGGTTCCTGTTTTGTCTGAACAAATAATCTGAGCGCAGCCCAAGGTTTCAACAGCGGTGAGCTTTCTGATGATGGCGTTTTTCTTAGACATATTTGTAACGCCGATTGAAAGAACTATGGTAACAACGGCGGCGAGACCTTCGGGAATTGCCGCAACGGCAAGAGAAACAGCAACCATAAAGCTTTCAAGGAAAACGGGAAGAGAAACTGTTCCTTCGTTGAGATAAGCCATAATTGCCTGGAAAGCAAAAATGAAAACGCAGATTCCGAGAACCAACCATGTGAGAATTTTTGAAAGCTGAGCAAGCTTGATCTGAAGAGGTGTCTGACCTTCTTCAGCCTGAGCAATAGCGTCGGCAATTTTGCCCATTTCGGTTTCCATTCCGGTTGCAACAACAACAGCCTTGCCTCTTCCGTAAACCACGGTTGAGCCCATGTATGCCATATTTTTTCTGTCGCCCAAGGGAACTTCTCCATTTGAATCGCCTTTGAGAAATTCAATAAGCTTGCCGGCAGGAACTGACTCTCCGGTGAGGGCAGCTTCTTCAATCTTCATGCTGGCACATTCAAAAATTCTGCAGTCTGCGGGAACTGCATCGCCGGCTTCAAGAATAACAACATCGCCAACAACAAGATCTTCGCTTCTGACGGAAACAAGCTTTCCGTCTCTCAAAACCTTGCTGGTTGCCGCAGACATTTCCTGAAGAGCTTCAATAGCCGCTTCGGCCTTGCTTTCCTGAAAAACACCTAAAACAGTGTTTATAACAACAACCACAAGAATAATAACCGTGTCGGTGGGGAAGGTTATTGCTCCGGCTTCAAACCACTCTGTAATTGCCGAAATAACGGCGGCAATTATGAGAATAATAATCATAGGGTCTGAAAGCTGTTCGAGAACTCTTTTGAAAATGGTTTTCTTCTTTCCTTCTTCCAGCTTGTTTTTTCCGTTTTTCTCAAGTCTTGCTGCAGCTTCCGAACTGCTCAAGCCTTGTTCTGATGAAGAAACATGCTCAAAAACTTCATCAACCGGGTGAAGATAATGTTTCATACATATCGTCCTTTCTGATGTTATATTGAACCTTTAAGGGAATTTAAAAAGACCTTTAACTGAAAGCTTACAGAGTCAAACGCAATGCAAAATTTCAGTTAAAGGTCTTGCTGTCTTAATGACCTGTAAACCAGTCTCAATGAGACGCGTTGGTGATTTACAGCGAAAGCTACTCCCCTTTAAAGGAAATAATATACATCTGCATATTATCATAAACACAAGCCAAAGTCAAATTATTTTTTTATTTTTAAAAATATTGAAATCTTTCTTAAGATATTCGTTAAAACATTTCAATATATTATTGATATAAATTAATATAAAATATTCATTCAGACTTTTCGGCAGCGTTTGTTTCTTCTTTTTTCAGAGAAATAAAATGCTTCACAAGATAAACCACAACACCAATGGGAATTGCAATTATAACAAGCTTAATTATAAGATGAATCGGAATATAGTCATATATTCCGTCACCCAAAACGGTAAACAGCGCAACTCTCGGCATAATGCCCACTGCGGATGCGACAAAATATTTAACGAAGCTTCCCTTTGAGGCACCCCAGAAGAGAGAAACAAAATCAATGGGAAAAACAGGTAACGCTCTTATTCCCAAAAGAATTGAAAAACGGTTATTTATTTCAAGGTCAAGAATTTTTCTTCCGCCCTTGCTTTTTGAAAGAAGGTTATTAACATAATCGCCGCCCAGAAAGCGACCGAGAAAATATGTTACCGTAACCTCGATAATAATTCCCACAAGATTAATTGCAATGGCTTCAACAGGCGAAAAAACCATTCCCACAGAGATATAAATCAGCGAAGCGGGAATAATAAACATTATTGCTTTAACCAGAAATATTCCCCAGATGGTTGCAATTGCTATCCATAAATTTGCACTGGCTTCAACCAATGCCCTGACATCAATATTTTTAAGCTTTTCATAATTTATAACGGCGAGAACAAAAATAACCATTGCAACTGCCGCCTTGAAAAGCGCTTTTAAGGTTGATTTCGTTTTTTGATTTTTCATATAATCCCTCATGTGAACAAGATAGAAACAAGTATATAACAGATGAGGATTTTTTTCAACAGAAAATCCGTCGAAAAATATTTTGAAACAAAATAAAACAAAAATATAGACTTTTGTTTTGCTTTATGATATATTAAGATGATTAATTATGAGAGGTGTAACAATGACAATTATTGAAAAAGCTGAAAGAAAGTTTGTTGATGTTACTTTAACAAAGCTTTTAAATTATATTGACAAAAATCCTCAGAAGAACCTGCTTAAAATTGTTGAGCTGGCTGAAAAGCTTTTAGGCGGAACCTTTCCTCAGAAAAACATTGACGCCGCTAAAAAGGCAATTGAGTCCGGCGACGGCGTTTATTATCAGCTTGCCATGAACGTTCTTAAGGACCTTGACAGAGAAATGCTTAAAAAAATTCTTCTCGCCATGGGTCTGGGCGCAGGTGTTAAGGGAACAAAGGCAGTTCGCGAAAACAGAGAAAAATATAAATGCAACATTCCCTTCCTTCTTCTCATGGACCCCACAAGCGCCTGCAACTGCAAATGCAAGGGCTGTTGGGCTGCTGAATACGGCAACAGAGAGAACCTCAGCTATGAAGAAATGGCAAGTGTTGTTTCTCAGGGCAAAGAGCTTGGAACACATCTTTATATGTTCACCGGCGGCGAACCCCTGATCAGAAAAAATGACCTTATCAAGCTTTGCGAGGCAAACCCCGATTGCGCTTTCCTTGCCTACACCAACGGAACTCTCGTTGACGAAAAATTCTGCGACGACCTTGTTAGAGTGGGAAACATGGCTTTGGCTATCAGTGTTGAAGGAACTGAAGAATCTACCGATGACCGACGCGGCAACGGAATGTATCAGAAAGCAATTTCCGCAATGAAGCTCCTTAAGGAAAAGGGTTGCCTTTTCGGAATGAGTGTTTGCTACACAAGCCAAAATATCGACATGGTAACAAGCGACGAATTCCTTGACAAAATGGTTGAACTCGGCGTAAAATTCGGCCTTTATTTCAATTATATGCCCGTCGGACACGGAGCTCCCGTCGATCTTATTCCTCAGCCTGAGCAAAGAGAAAAAATGTATAAATGGCTTCGCAGAGTCAGAAACAATGTAACCGGAAAGCCTCTTTTCATCATGGATTTTCAGCATGACGGTGAATTTGTTGGCGGTTGCATTGCCGGCGGAAGAAACTATTTTCATATTAACGCTGCAGGCGACATGGAGCCTTGTGTTTTCATTCATTTCTCAGATTCAAACATCAGAGAAAAAACACTTCTTGAAGGCTTAAAGAGTCCTCTTTTCATGCGCTTCAGACACGACCAGCCTTTCAACGACAATCACCTTCGCCCCTGCCCGATGCTTGAAAACCCCGATTGTCTGAGAGATATTATCAAATGCACAAAAGCCAAATCCACTAATCTTGAGTGTGAAGAAACAGCTGATCAGCTTTGCTCAAAATGCGATAAATTTGCAAAGCAGTGGGCTCCCAAAGCTGAAGAAATCTGGCTTAACAATCCTCATCCCAACCCCAAAACTCAGTATTACAGAGACACCCCCGAAGGAAAGGCAGAATTCGGGACTAACTAAGATTTACAACTGAAACAAGAAGAGACAGCACAAAGAAATCTGTGTTGTCTCTGTTTTTTTGTTTCAAACAGTCAGTTTTTTACGCTGCTCGGTAGAGCTGAAATTTTTGTCCGAGCTTAAAGCGGGCGCAGTGTGGCATTGCGACCCTTGCGACTCTCCCCTATCACCTCTATGTTGTTTAGGCTGTGCTTTTCTTTTTGCTTTACATAAAGAACTGCCGTAGAGATAAACGCACGTTTGTCCTTGCGGACGGCAGGAATTTTCCCCTGGGGGAAATGTCTTGAAAGACTTCAGCCTTTTAAGGCAAAGGGGGAGGAGAGAGACCCTCACCTCTATGTTGTTTTGGATAGTGCTTTTCTTTTTGCTTTACATAAAAAACTGTCGTAGAGATAAAACGCACGTTTGTCCTTGCGGACAGCATTACTTTTCTTTGAAGAGAATTCCCCTGGGGGAAATGTCTTGAAAGCGATAAGTTTTCAAGACAAAAGGGGGGGAGAGTCCCCTCTCCTCTATGTTTTTGGGTAGTGCTTTTCTTTTTGTTCTACATAAAAAACTGCCGTAGAGGTAACCGCACGTTTGTCCTTGCGGACGGCATTACTTTTCTTTGAAGAAAAGTAACAAAAGAACTTTTGCTGACGTTCACAAAAAAATCAAACCTTCGTCAAAAGCGCAGGCAAAGCCTGCGTTGACTACGGGTGATTTTTTTGCTCTAAAAACC
>JAFUHX010000044.1 GCA_017474045.1 Clostridia bacterium
AATCAGCTTCAGATTTATAAGAGACGGAAAGCAACAGCTTCTGACGCCCGGAGATTCAAAACTGATTTCAGCAATTTATGCTGTTTACGGAAAAGAGTTTTCAGAAAATCTTATTGAAACAAACTATGAGCTTGACGGAATCAAGGTTCAAGGCTTTGTCAGTAAACCAATTAATTCAAGACAATCTCGTTCAATGCAGTTTTTCTTCCTTAACGGAAGATATATAAAATCAAGAGCTTGTACTTCTTCTCTGGAAAATGCCTATAAAAACTCTATTATGATAGGTAAATTTCCGGGATGTGTTCTGAATATTACAGTTCCTCTTTATAGCGTTGATGTTAATGTTCATCCCACAAAAACTGAGGTTCGTTTCAGCGACGAAAGAAAAGTTTTTTCTGCTGTTTATTACGCCGTAAAAACGGCATTAGATTCAATTGATTCTCCTGCAAAGCTTGATGTTTCTCCTGTTGCTCAGAAAGCTGCATTAACCGGCTCTCAGCTACACATGGTTGAAAAAGCTCCGGAAACCAAGGTTTCAGCTGAATCCTTCAAAAACCCATCTTTTTGGTCTGTTCAGAGTTCGACTGAATTCAAGTCACAAAATATTGCTCAGCCAAAAAGAGAAAATCCTTTTATTAAATCAGAGGAAGAACCTGACCTTATTGGTAACATTTCTGAAATCAGACCTAAAAACGATTCTTCTGAAGTAAAAACACATTCTTCTGATGCTGAAACACTTTTAAAAGAATCTGTTCACACTTCTGTTGTTTTTGAAGAAAAAGAAGATATTCCGATTAAGTTAATTGGTGAAGCCTTTAAAACTTATATAATATGCGAACAAAATAATAAGCTTTATCTTATTGATAAACACGCTGCCCATGAGCGAATTATTTTTAACAAATTAAAGAAACAACATTCAAAAGAACATTCTCAGATTTTGCTTTCAGCTGTTACTGTAACATTTAACAAAAAAGACTATGGAACAGTTATTGAAAATCTTGATGTGTTTATGCAATGCGGATTTTTGGTGGAAGACTTCGGACAAGGTATGGTTGTTATCAGAGAATGTCCGATGCTTATTGATCCTGCAGATGCTGAAGATGTTCTTGTTGAAATTGCAACAAATCTTTCACAGCATAAAATTGACACAACCGCAGACAAAATTGATATGATTCTTCACACTTCTGCGTGTAAAGCCGCAATCAAAGCAGGGAATAAAAACAGTCCTGCAGAACTTGAAAAATTGGCTAAAGACGTTTTAAGTGATGAAAATGTCAGATATTGCCCTCATGGAAGACCGGTTTTTATTGAACTGACAAAATATGAACTCGAAAAGCAATTCGGAAGAATTCAATAATTTTTGAAAAGGGAGGTGACCTGCATGAAAAAAAATCTTATTATTGTTATTGCAGGTCCAACTGCCTCCGGAAAAACATCTTTAGGAATTGACATTGCGCTTGCATTAAACGGAGAAATTATCTCTGCTGACTCAATGCAGATTTATAAAAAAATGGATATTGCAACTGCTAAGCCAACGGATGAAGAGCGTTCGATTGTTAAGCATCATTTAATTGATTTTTTAGATATCGGTGAAGAATTCAGCGTTGCAAAATATAAAGAATTGGCCATTCAATCAATAGAAGATATTTTAAGTCGAAAAAAAACACCGATTATCGTCGGCGGAACCGGGTTATACATTGATTGTATTATTAACAACACCGAGTTTTTCGACTATGAAAAAAACGATGTCAGAGAAACACTTGAAAAAGAAGCCGAAGAAAAGGGTATTGATGCCCTTTTTGAGCAGTTGAAAAAGGTTGACATTGAATCAGCAAACACCTTGAATATAAACGATAAGAAAAGAATTATCAGAGCTCTTGAGGTTTATTACTCAACAGGGAAAACAATTACCCAGCAAAAAAAAGAGTCTCATCTGAACGAAAGTCCATATAGGTTTTGTGTTATTGGTCTTAATGCTCATAACAGGGAATTTTTATATAACAGAATCAATCAAAGGGTCGATATCATGCTTAAAGACGGTCTTTTAGAAGAAGCTCAGTCTTTCTTCAGCTCTGATGCTTCTCTGACCGCAAAACAAGCAATCGGTTATAAAGAACTCAAACCGTATTTTGATAAGGAGATTTCCCTTGCTGACGCTGTTGAAAATCTTAAGAGAGAAACTCGTCGCTATGCAAAGAGACAACTGACCTGGTTTAGAAAAACAAAAGATATTAACTGGATTTATATTGACAGCGGTAGAGATATTTTAAATGATTGCCTTAAAATCATCGATAAATATAAGGAGTGAGTATATTGAAGCAAAAAAACAGCAAAAAAACCTTTATTGTAATTATTTCAACAATAACTGTTATTCTTGTTTTATATACCCTTATCGGTATTTATGAAAACCGAACCGGTTCTATTCGCTCTGAATTTACTTTTAAAGTTACTGAAAATGAGGCTATTAATGTTCAAGGAATAGTTTTCAGAGATGAATACAACAAAAAAGGAAAAACAAATGAAGCAATTATTTTAGGTAATGTAAGCGATATTTATTCTCCCGTTGTTTCCGACGGAGAAAGCATTGCAAAAGGTGATACTATTGCTTATGTTTTTGACTCGGAAAGTCAGCTTGAAGCCTATGAAGAAATTACCAAGTTAAAAAAAGAAGTTGATAACTTAACTAAGCTTCAGGATAAGGAAAACATCGAATATCTTGATGTTAATCTTCTTAATTCAGAAATTTCTAATGTTGTTTCTGAATATGTTAAGATTTGCGATGAAAATCACCTTTCTTCAATTGATTCGGTTGTAACTGAGATTAACTATAAAATCGCCTCAAAACAAATAATAGCAGGAAAAAAACTTAACTTTTCATCTGACATTGAAAAGTTAAGCCGGAAAATTAAAAAGCTTAATAAAAAAATCAAAGAAAAAAAAGAAATCAAGGCTCCATTTGCCGGTTACTTTGTAAGCCATATTGACGGATATGAATCTTTATGCAAATACTCAGATATTTCAGAAAACGGAATCAGTCCTGATAATGTTGAAAAGCTTTTAAGCCAAGAAATAAAGTCAAGTGAAAAAGCTTACGGAAAAATCATAAATCAACATTCATGGTTTTTTGTTTTTAATATGAAATTTACTGATTCTTCAAAACTGAAGCTTAAAAACTCAGTAACTGTTGATTTTCCTGAAAAAGGAATAGAGAATGTTCCTATGACTATATCCAGCATCAACCGTGACGGAAACAAGGTTGCTGTCGTTTTAAAATGCATGACAATGAATGAAGATCTTTTAGGTTTAAGAATTGAAAATGCAAAAGTTAACATTTCGAACCACACGGGTTGTAAAATTAACAGCGATGCTCTAAAATCAGAAAATGGGGTTGTGGGAGTTTATGTTCACTCAGGAAATATTGCTATTTTCAAGCCCATTGAAGTTCTTTATTCTGCAGATGGCTATGTTGTTGCTCAGCCGCTGATATTAAATGAAGAGAAGAATAACGGTGGTGCCGCCGACAGCAGCCATACCCTTAAGCCCTATGATAAGATAATTTTGAAAGGAAGAAATCTCTATGACGGAAAAGTTATCAGTTGAAAAAAGATTTTCAGATATTTCATATAATCTTGAAGTAATTAAAAGCAATATTTCTTCAGCGGCAAAAGAAAGCGGAAGAAAGGCTGAAGATATTACTCTGATGGCTGTTACCAAAACAGTTGAACCGATTTTTATCAACCATGCCATTGATTGCGGAATTGATCTGATCGGTGAAAATAAAGTTCAGGAGTTTCTTTCAAAAGAAGAATATCTTAAGCTTGACAAGTGTAAAGCGCATCTCATAGGTCATCTTCAGACAAACAAGGTCAAACAGATTGTTGGAAAGGTTGAAATGATTCAATCGGTTGACAGTCTGAAGCTTGCAAACGAAATTTCAAAACAATGTGTCAAACAAAATATAAGCTGCAAATGTTTGCTTGAAGTTAACATCGGTGAGGAAGAAAGCAAAACCGGAATTTCTTATGATAAAACGATGTTTCTTCTTGAAGAAATTTTAAAGCTCGAAGGAATAAAAGTTTGCGGATTAATGACAATACCTCCCATTTGTGATTCTGAGAAAGAATTATTTGAATATTTCAATAAAATGCATGATTTGTTTATTGACATTAAGAGGCAAAATATAGATAATATAGATATGTCTGTTCTTTCAATGGGAATGTCAGGCGATTATAAAGAAGCTATTCTTTGCGGTTCAAACATGGTCAGAGTCGGCTCTTCTATTTTTGGACCGAGATTATATTAAAGTGAGGATTTTAAAATGAGCATTTTTGATGGATTTAAAGAAAAATTAAAAAAAGCAGGCGAGCCCGAAGAAGAAGAAGAAAATACCCTTGACGATGAATACGAGTATGACGACGATGAAAACAGCGATTCTGATGACTATGACTCATCAGACAATGATTATTACTCAGATTCGCCCTCATCTTTTGACTCATATAGCTATGATTATGATTTTGAAGATAATTCCGGTTCATCTTCTTCAAACCAGTTTTTTGGCCGTTCTTCTGAAGAAGCTTCTGAAAAAAAAGCACAGCAGACCGGTTCAAACATCTATAGAATGAATTCTTCATCATCAGTTAAAATTAACAAAGTTGTTTTCTTTATTCTTGATGATGTTGATGATGCCAGAAATATTGCCGACTGCATGATAAGCAAAGATACCATTGTTTTGGCTGACTTGTCACAACTGACTGTTGGCGAAGCAAATATGGTTCTTAACTTTCTTGACGGTGTCAGATATATTTGTAAATCAAATATTGAAAAAATTAAAAATATTTATCTCATAGTTCCGGAATCAATTGAACTCTCAGGTGATTTTTATGATCAGGTTGAAATCGGATCTATATTAGGAAAATAAGATTTATTAAAACGGAGGAATATTAAAATGATGCTTCCCAGTCAAATCAAAAATCAAACATTTACATCACCAAAACCCGGTGTTTATAAAGCTTCTGAAGTTGAAGAATTCAAATCAAAGATTTATGCTGCTTATTGCGAGTTAATGTCTTCAAACGCCGCATTAAAAGAGAAGTTTGCTTCTCTTTCTGATCTTGTTAACGAATATAACGAAGGCAAAAATTCTATTGCAAAGGCTCTTATTAAATCTCAATCTTATGCTGATGAAATCATTCAGGAGGCTGAGAAGAAGGCTAATGATATTCTTGAAGAGAAAAAGAATGAAGCAGATGCATATTATGCAACTACTGTTGCTCAAGCAGACGAATGCAAAAAAAGAGCTGAAACTGAGCTTGAAAGAGTAATGAGCCAGGTTAACGCTCAAGCTGAAGAATATATTGAAAAAATCAACGAGCAGGCAAAATCAATTATTGAAGATGCTAATAATAAAGCTTCAGTTATTGTTTCAAGAGCTTATGGTGATGCTAAAAAAGCAAGAGAAGTCTGCTATAAAGTTGTTGCCGACGCCAATGAAACCTTACCCATAATTAAATCAGAAGTCAGCAGCTTTAAAGCTCAGTCTAAAAAGCTTCTTGAGATAATAGCTCAGGCAATCGATACACTTGATGTTCCTGATGCAGTTGATTTGGATTTTGAAAGCGACACAGTTTCTGAGCCCGAAACAGAAAAAGAAACAGAAACAGCTGAGGCTTTTGTTTATAATGTTGACAACAGCAATGATGATATTGAAGAAATTGTTGTTGTTGAAGATCTTTCAGAAGCCGATGATATCGTTGAAGTTGTCAATGAAGTTGATGACAAAGATGATACTTCTGAAAACAGCGATGCCAGTGATTATATCTTCCAGCGCTTCGGTGCCTTCTCAGATCTTTTCAGTTCATCTGATAGTGATTCTTCTGATGATGAAACTGACAAAAATAGCGACGAGGAATAATTTTTTATGATTTATCTGATTTCAGTTATTGCAACAGTTGTTTTAGTTGCGCTTGATCAGCTTATTAAGTTTTTTGTTTGTGCTGACCTTAAGCCGATTGGTGAAAAAATGCTTATTCCGGGCTTTCTTCAGTTAAATTATGTTGAAAACACCGGAGCCATGATGGGTTTTATGCAAGGTCAGACTGCAATTATGACTGTTGCATCTGTTATCATTCTTGTTGTCTTATTTGTTCTGATTTTTACAAAAAAAATCAGGTTTGGTTTTATTTATTGTTGTCTTATAATGATAGCTTCGGGTGGAATAGGCAATATTATTGACAGAATTTTCAGGGGCTTTGTTGTTGACTATATTGAAGTTCTTTTTGTTGATTTTTATGTTTTTAACTTTGCTGATTGCTTAGTTACTGTGGGCTCATTTTTGATAATCGGCTATGAAATTTTTGAAATTATAAGAGACAACAAAAAGAAGGGTAGCAGCAATGGTTGATGCTTATATTTTTACAGTTGATGAAGCCTTAAATGGAGAAAGAATCGACAAAGTTCTTTCTCTGTTGTGCCCTGATATGACTCGTTCTGCAGCGCAAAAGATAATTGAACAAAACGCAGTTACAATAAATGAAAAGAGTGTTAATAAAAATTATAAAGTAAAGATATCTGATAAAATATCAGTCATTATTCCGCAAAACACTGAACTTGAGGTAAGCGCTGAAAATATTCCTCTTGATATCAGATATGAAGATAGTGACCTTCTTGTTGTTAACAAACCCAAAGGAATGGTTGTTCATCCTGCTGCCGGTAATTATAACGGAACGCTTGTTAATGCTCTTCTTTATCACTGTAAAGACTCGCTTTCAGGAATCAATGGAGTTATCAGACCCGGAATTGTTCATAGAATCGATAAAGATACCAGCGGGCTTCTGATTGTTGCTAAAAATGATTTTGCTCACGTTTCACTTTCAGAACAAATTAAGGCTCACACTTTTACAAGAGAATATCAGACTGTTGTTTATGGAAGAATAAAAAATGATGAGGGCACTATTGAAGCACCTATAGGTCGCCATCCTGTAGATCGCAAAAAAATGACTGTTACTCAAAAAAATTCTAAACACGCTGTTACTCACTATAAAGTTTTAGAAAGATTTGAAAATTTTACTCATCTTGCTGTTCAGCTTGAAACAGGAAGAACTCATCAGATAAGAGTTCATATGTCATATATCGGACATAGCGTTGCCGGTGATTGTGTTTATGGTCCTAAAAAAGTTATCACTTCGCTGGGCGGTCAGTGTCTTCATGCCGGCTTAATAGGTTTTAAGCATCCACGAACCGGAAAATATATTGAAATTTCAAGTGAATTACCTCAATATTTCCAGAAATTCTTAAGGAGTTTAAAATAAATGGAAAAATCAAACAAGCCATTATCAGATTGGCTTATAGCCTCAGATATTGACGGTACATTAAATAATAAACTCAGGCTCATGCCAAAAAGAAATTACAAAGCTATTCAAAAATTTGTTTATGATTTTGGCGGTAATTTCGTTCTTGCTTCAGGTCGATCTATTGAGTCAATGAGATATCACTATAAAAAACTGAATTTAAAAAGCGGATACGCAGTTTTCACGAATGGTGCGGGTATTTATGATTATGCCAACGAAAAAATACTTTGGCTGTGTCCTATGAAAGAAAATCTTGTTGATGTTGTTAAAGCTATTGCTGAGAAACATAAATTCGCTAAAGTTCAAATTGTTAAACCGACTGAAGTTTGTCTTGTTAAGCCAGACATTGCAGCTTATTTTTTGGCTTGGTCCAGTAAGCTTAAAATTAAAAAATTCAAATCTATAAGCGATGTTCCCCCAGACAATTGGTGCAAGGTAATTTTTACCGGAACTCCCGCTATGATGAAAACTATTTATAACGATTTCATTTCTGCCAATAATGGTGAAAGCAGAAATTTGATGTTTTCATCAATTTTTAGCTTTGAGGTTGTTAGTTTTGATACCAACAAAGGTATTGCTGTTTTAAAAACAGCTGAAATTCTCGGTGTTGATAAAAACAAAACATCAGCAATAGGTGATTATTTTAATGACTATCAAATGCTGAAAAATGTTGCTGTTCCGGCTTGTTGCGGTCAGGCACCATACAAGCTTAAAGAAATCGCCAAATTGGTGACTTGTCATTGCAACAAAGGCGCAGTCGCCGAGTTAATTGAATATTTAATCTCTAACAGAGATAATTTATAAAGGAGGAAACTTATATGGAAGTAACAAAAAAAGAACAACTTAAAAAAATTGCATGTAAGGTTCGAATGGGTGTTATTGAAGGAACCTTTAATGCAAAATCCGGCCATCCCGGCGGATCACTTTCTATTTCTGATTTGATAACATACCTTTATTTTTCAGAAATGAATGTTGATCCAAGCAATCCGCAGTGGGAAGACAGAGACAGATTTGTTCTCTCAAAAGGCCACACTGCTCCCGCACTTTATGCGGTTTTAGCTGAGAAAGGATTTTTCTCAAAAGACCTTATTAAAACATTAAGAAAACCCGACTCAATCCTTCAAGGTCATCCCAGTATGCGCTACACACCCGGTGTTGATATGTCAACCGGATCCTTGGGGCAGGGCATATCTGTTGCTGTTGGTATGGCTCTTTCCGGCAAATTAAGAAACAAAGATTACAGAGTTTATACTATTCTCGGTGATGGAGAAATTGAAGAAGGTCAGGTTTGGGAAGCCGCAATGTTTGCAGGCAATAAAAAGCTTGACAACCTCGTTGCTGTTGTTGACTTCAACAACCTTCAGATAGACGGAACTCTTGATGAAGTTAACTCACCTTGTCCTATTGACGAAAAGTTTGCTTCATTTGGCTGGAATGTTATCTGCATAGATGCTCATTGCTTCGATCAGATAGAAGAAGCTTTTCAGGCCGCACGCGCTTGTAAAGATAAGCCGACTTGTATCGTAGCCAAGTCAGTAAAAGGCAAGGGCGTTTCATTTATGGAAAACCAGTGCAATTGGCATGGTAGCGCTCCTAATGCAGAGCAATACGCTCAGGCTATGGACGAGCTCAACAAAGCGTTAGCAGAATTGGAGGCGTAATTATGGCTGAAATTATTAAATGTGCAACTCGTGATGCATACGGCAAAGCTCTTGCAACCCTTGGCAATGAAAGAGATGATATTCTTGTTCTTGACGCTGACCTTGCAGCTGCAACTAAAACCGGTGTTTTCAAAAAAGCTCATCCCGACAAGTTTATTGATTGCGGTATTGCAGAAGGCAATATGATGGGTATTGCAGCAGGTCTTGCTACAACCGGATATACTGTTTTTGCCAGCTCTTTTGCAATGTTCTCAGCAGGAAGAGCCTATGAGCAGGTAAGAAACTCAATCGCATATCCTGCACTTAATGTAAAAATCGGTGCAACTCATGCCGGTATTTCTGTTGGTGAAGACGGCGCAAGCCACCAATGCTGCGAAGATATTGCTCTTATGCGAGTAATTCCCAATATGGTAATTATAAATCCCGCGGACGATATTGAAGCTCAGCAGGCTGTTTTTGCCGCCGTTGAACATGATGGCCCCGTTTATATGCGTTTTGGACGTCTTGCTGTTCCTCGCATTAATTCAGAAGATTATAAATTTGAGCTTGGAAAAGGCGTTACTCTCAGAGATGGCAAAGATGTTACTATTGTTGCAACCGGCTTAATGGTTAATGAGGCACTTATCGCCGCAGATTCACTCAAAGAAGAAGGCATTGATGCCCGTGTTATTAATATTCACACAATTAAACCAATTGATAAAGAAATTCTTATCAAAGCTGCAAAGGAAACAGGCGCAATCGTAACTGCTGAGGAACATAGCGTAATCGGTGGTCTTGGCGGTGCTGTTACAGAAGTTCTTTGCGAGAATTATCCCGTTCCTGTTGTAAAACTTGGCGTGTACGATACATTCGGAAAATCAGGTCCGGCTGTTGAGCTTCTTAAAATTTTCGGTCTTGACGCTGAAAATATTGCAAAAAAAGCTAAGGAAGCTCTTGCTCTTAAAAAGTAATAATTTAGTGGAACTATAGAAACGTTAATTCGTTTTTATAGTTCCTTTTTTATTCTAATAATTTTTTATCATTTATTTATTCACAGTCAGAATTTTAAATTATTATTCAGTCATAAAAAAAGAGACATAAACATATTATTTAGCAAAGTCTAAACGGCGTCTGCCACGGAGGAATGTTTATGTCTGAAAAAAATATTTATACATCAATAGCTACAAGAACCCAAGGAGATATTTATATTGGTGTAGTAGGTCCTGTCCGAACAGGAAAATCAACATTTATTAAACGCTTTATGGACGTTCTTGTTTTACCAAACATATCAAGTGAGTCAAAAAGGGTAAGGGCTGTTGATGAATTACCACAGTCTTCATCAGGACGAACAATTATGACAACCGAACCAAAATTCATACCAGAAGACGCAGTTGAAATAACAATTGATTCCGTTGCAAAATGTAACATTCGCCTTATAGATTGTGTAGGTTACATAGTTCCAAGTTCATTAGGATACATCGAAAACGATATGCCCAGAATGGTCAAAACTCCATGGTTTGAAAAAGATGTTCCTTTTAATATGGCGGCTGAAATAGGTACTCAGAAGGTTATAACTGAACATTCAACAATCGGCCTTGTTATTACAACTGACGGGAGCATTGGTGATATTCCCCGTGAAGAATATGAAGAGGCAGAAGAGCGTGTTATCAACGAATTAAAAGAAATCAAAAAACCGTTTGTTATTTTATTAAACTGTAGGACGCCAAACTCACCTGAATCGATTAAAACGGCAGAAAAATTAAGCAATAAGTATGGGGTAGGGGTACTCCCGATAAATTGTATGGAATTAACTGAAAAGGAAATTGAGTCAATTCTGAGCCTTTTATTGTATGAATTTCCTCTAAAGGAAATCAGAGTCTGCATTGCACCATGGATAACACAGCTTGAAAAAGAACATTGGCTTAGAAAAGAAATATTTTCTACCGTTTACAATTCGGCCGAAAAATTAAAAAGAGTCAAAGATATTTACAATTTTACTGATAGTATGAACAAGCTTGATAATGTTTCCCATTCAGAAATTAAGCAAATTGACCTGGCTGAAGGAATGGTCACGATTAAAGTTGATGTTAAAAGTAATCTCTTTTATAAGATTCTTTCTGAAAGAACATGTCTATCCATTAAGAGTGACAAGGAGTTATTTGAAACAATCCTGATGTTAACAAACATAAAAAAAGAATTTGACAGATTAAAATCAGCCTTGGATGAGGTCGAAAAAACAGGATATGGTATAGTTATGCCGACTATGGCTGAGTTGACCTTGGAAGAGCCTGAAATAATGAAACAAGGCGGTAGATATGGCGTGAGATTAAAAGCCTCAGCACCGTCAATACACATGATGAAAGCCGACATAACTACCGAAGTTGCACCTATAGTAGGAACTGAGTCTCAATCAGAAGAACTTATAATGTATTTACTTAAAGAGTTTGAGGAGGATCCATCAAAAATATGGGAATCTAACATATTTGGTAAATCTCTGAACAGTCTTGTTAACGAAGGACTTCACAATAAGCTTTATAAAATGCCTTCAGATGCAAGAATGAAACTTCAAGAAACACTTGAGCGAATAATAAACGAAGGATGCAGCGGATTAATCTGTATAATCATTTAACCAAAACAACAGAAAGCATACCATTCTATTTAGTGCTTTCTGTTGTTTTTTTAATATTTACTGATAGAGCAGTCCTTGTGCGAGTTGCTGAAATAAAATTCATGAACTACACAAAATTAATAGCTATCCAATAGTTATTAAAAAATTAAGAGATATACTGATTTTGCGGTGTATCTCTTTTTTGTATGCTAAAATGTTTCCTTATTAATCATGCTCGCTTCAGGTTATTAGAAACACAGCCTACTCTGTAAATTGGCAGTGTAACATGTTCTATCGGGCAACGCTCTTCTTGATTAGTTGTTTTTTGAACCACGAGCGAACGTTTAAAGTAGAGCGTTTTCAATTGCTTCTTTTAAGCTTCCAGTTCCTTTTGTTCTTAATAATTTATACCCAGTTTGTTTGTAAAGCTCTTCAATGAATTCATCACGTTTCTTTTGTGTGTCATTGTGGGAATTATCATCGAGCTCTATTAGAAGAACAATTTGCAAATTCTCGGGTTTGGCTAATGCAAAATCAATGTGTTTTTTATTGATTTTATTAAAAAATTTTTGCCATTCTGAGTGGTCTTTAGTTTGGGTTACTTCAACAAGGTCTGCAACTCTGATTTTAGCTAAAACAGAAAATCCAAGTTCATCAGCTATCGGCTTTAAGCTTTTATAAAAGCTCCATTCGTTTTTAGTTAACAGTAGTTTCTTTTTATATGGCAGATTTTCAGTGATCATAACAGATGCATCGTTTTGTTTTTGTTGTATTTTTTTACTTCTGCTATTCATAAAAACTATGTATGCAGCCATTGCAATTAAAATTATAATATAAAGAATATCCATCATCTTGCTCCTTTATTTTATTGATTTCTGCTTATTTGTAAAACCTAAAAAGTAATCCGCTGTTATATTGTAATATTCACAAAGTAATTTCAATTTGTCAATTGGTAATTTTCTTTTTCCGCTTTCGTAAAGTTGATATTGTTGATATGTTATTTTTAGTATATCAGCAATGTCTTTTTGCTTCAAATCCTTGTCTTCTCTTGTATCTCTTAAACGTTTAGTAATTATATCCATTGTTTTCACCTCAAAATTATTATATAAAACATTCGTTTATATGCTTGACAATTCATTCAAATAAATGTATTATAAATACAGATACATTCGTTTGGTTGTATCACTCAAGCTTGTGAGTATAACTAAAGCTTTTCCGGAAAAGGCGGTTTTCAAGATTACCGCTATAAAAATGAGACTTGACGTTTCCAACAACGTTCCGTTTGGTGACAGCCGGAAATAGACTGGCACTATAATTGAAAGGAGTTTTGACATTGTGGCGTTTATTTTATATGGCTTTATCTTCGTTGTCATATTCTTTATATTGTTTATGGTGTTCCGTAAGCGACGGTTAGCAAATGATTCTGAAGATGATGATTTAGGTTATCTTGAAAGGCTTTCAGATGAAGAATTTGATAAAATTTTTGATGAAATTTTTTTAGTTCCTGAAGAAAATAATTAATTTATTTTATTGAGAAATGAGGTTTTATTTATGATTTGTGTACTTAAAGGCATTTTATGTAAAGTTGATGAACGTCAGAATGTTAAAACTA
>JAFUHX010000020.1 GCA_017474045.1 Clostridia bacterium
AATTGCAAAGGTCCTGAACTTTAAAAGTCAGGGAACCGTTGCAAAACGAATCAGGAAAATGCAAAAGGAAATCGAATATTTCCGCAAATTCTAAATTTATATATTTTTTGAACTCCGAGAAATCGGGGTTCTTTTTTTATGCCCAAAAAACAATTTATAAAATTTTTCAACTTTTTTCGGCTGATTGGAATATTTTTTGAAATTTATAACTGTTTATGGGTGAAGGGCGGAAAAAGCTCTTTTTTTACAACTGAATGACCGTCCGAAAGTGATACTACGCCAAGACCTCGAAAGAGCGAGCGTGAAGACGCTGCGGTGAGATTCCGGGGCAGGAACTATTTCGGGTGAAACGGCAAAAACCGGCTTTTGATATGTAGTTAATGAAATTACCCTGCAGACAAAATAAAACACCTTACAGAGAAAAAATTCCTCGAAAATCAACCCGAAACGCTACAGTAAAAAGGAGTGTGATAGTTATTCCGAGAATGACAAAAAGTAAAAAATCAGAATGGAGACTGTTTCTGAA
The DNA here is from genome assembly GCA_017474045.1 of Clostridia bacterium. Classification (GTDB taxonomy): domain Bacteria; phylum Bacillota; class Clostridia; order Oscillospirales; family Acutalibacteraceae; genus UBA6857. The sequence continues at coordinate 527 of JAFUHX010000020.1, forward strand.
TGAACGAAACAGAATCTGTTATAACGAGCTTTGCAGAAGATGCAGGCTTATCTGCAAGCAAAGCTTCAGGGCAGAGATAATTGAGTGTCCTAATTACTATTCAAAAAGGAGTAAGAAATGATGAAGTATTATTCAAGTGCCGAAATGCAACAGCACAGCTTTTACCGTATGCCGAAAGTGCTGATTTGTGATAAAAAGTATTGTGAGCTTTCAAACAATGCGAAGCTACTTTATGCGATTATTCTCGACAGAGCGAGCTTATCCGAAAGCAACGCCTGGATTGATGAGCAGAACAAGGTGGTTGTTTTTCTTACCATTGATGAAGCCTGCAAGCTGCTTAACATCGGACATAATACTGCAACAAAAATCTTTAAGGAGCTTGACGATTACGGTTTGATTGAACGAAAAAAGCAAGGTTTCGCAAGGGCAAACATTATCTATCCGAAGCTGCCTCAACCAACCGAAAAATAAACTTTCCGTATTCCGAAAAGGGGAAAGAAATAAGACTGAGAGTTAAATGAGACTATATACTGTCCGAGAAGAAGAATATATAGCTTTAATTAAAATAAGTAATAACTTTAAGTATATAAGGCGGTGCGGATTTTGGTACGAATGCGGATATGCAATCGATTTCTTCTTCGGCTCGTATAGAAAGCTTTAGGGAACAAACTGACTGAAAATGAGTGCAATTTGTTCCCTGAAATTTTTGCACCTTGTAATTTTTGAAAGTGCAAATTTTGCATTTCTTTACATAAATACCGCCATAAGGTAGATTGGAGGAATGTTAATGTACCTTAATTTTAATTGCCGATATGAAAGTTCGGCTTAGAGAAAAACTTACGCTGTAGGACTATGTCCTATAGTGTAACAAGCAGGGAAAATGTATAGCATTTTCCGAATGTAGGGAGAACCCTATAACCCCAAATATCAAAACAAGGAGGTCTTGTTATGGAACAGACACGAAACAAGAGTATCTATGTAAGAGTTACTCAAAGAGAAAAAGAAAAGATTACTGCCAAGGCAAATAGATGTGGGCTCAGCTTATCTGAATATATCAGACAGGTCTGCCTTGGTTACGAGCCAAAAGAAATTTACAGGAGGAATAAATAATGGCCACGACCAGTCTTTGGAAGGTGTCGGGATCTCTTAAAAAGGTCTTGGACTATGCAGAGAATCCGGAAAAAACATCGCTTCAGAATGTAATCGACTATGCAAGTGATAAGGAGAAAACGGATAATGAATTATTCGTTACCGGTATTAACTGCGAGGTTGACAGAGCCTATGAAATGATGACCGAAACAAAAAGGCAGTTTGGTAAAAAGGATAAAGTAGTCGCATATCATGGCTACCAAAGCTTCAAGGATGGTGAGGTTACTCCCGAGGAGTGTCACGCTATCGGCGTTGAAACAGCAAAACGCTTATGGGGTGACAGGTACGAAATCATAGTTACAACTCATCTCAACACTCGAACACATCTGCACAATCACTTTGTATTTAATTCCGTGTCCTTTGTTGATGGTGAAAAGTTCAAGCACAAAACAGAGGACATTCTCAATCTTCGTGAGGTGTCCGATGAGGTGTGCGGAGAGTTTGGTAAGAGCGTTCTTGAAAATGCACCCTTTCACGGCAGTAGCTCAGTTTATTGGGTACACAGGAACGGCGGACTAACTCAGACGGATATTGTAAAGGGGGATATTGATATGGTCATTGCTCACTCGTACAGTCCGCAGTCCTTTATGCAGAATATGATTGATATGGGATACCGATTCAACCGAGGAATTTTCAATGAGTACCCGTCAATATATGTACCGTGCAGGAATAAGCCCATACGCTTAAAGTCCTTCGGTGAGGAATACACACAGCAAAGGATTCTGCAAAGAATCTATGAAAACAGATATACACGCCCGCCGAAGATAAAATTCTACTTTCCTGTATACAGAATTTACGGAAAACGAAAGCCCACATGGGCAGACAGCATTTTGGTGCTGTTTGAAGCGTTACTTGCAATTCTTGAGCTGAACAAAAATGTTCCGGGTGCAGTATATATCATCAATGATGAAGAACGCGGTTTTCTTCGTGCGGCGGTGAAGCTTAAAAGTATCACCTTTATGATACTGCCACCGCAATCCGAGGAAGCAAAGAAAGCTCAATCCGAAAACGGAAAGCGGAACAGCAAGAATCTAAAAAATCAGAAACGCACCTGATAAGAATCAATTCTTATTTCCGGTCGGTATTAAAACGAGGACAAACCAACGCTTGCGTTGAAAATTTAAAACTTTGTCCGAAGTTTAGCAAGCAGAATTGCGACACAGGCAGCAATCAAGGGATGAAGAGATTAAGCTGAAACCCTAGTAATATCAAGGGTTCTCGCAACTTCTTCTACAATAGTTGTAGCTGTATAACAGCTATTAAACAAGCAATCAGCTCCCCGTATTCGAAAGAATATGGGGAGTTTTTGTGTTTAAAATAAAAAGCGAGGTAAAACCACCTCGCATTTTATTATTATATTCTATCTCCATATGGTAACGCTTTTATATAGTTTTCCATAAAAGTCCAATCAGGAAGATAGCCTTCCTTTGAATATTTCTTTGAATTATCTATAATTGGAAGCCCCTCCATGTTCTTTTGAATCGGAAGTCTAATCATAACTTCGTTTATATGTGCACGATACTTTCTGCCATATGAATATTTGAATTTCTCCTTATCTAAAATCGACACTAAAAATAGTGCAACGTAAGGGTTAAGTGCTTCATCATATCCGATAGATGTTGTTGTTGAACCAATGAAATCTTCATCCATATAATTTGTATATCCTACCGAACCTTCTCCGTCACAAATGAACATAATTCCGTTTCCTTTTGACACAAGTGATTCTTCACGAGCTACTTTTCTCATAACACCGTTATCATTTTTCTTTGCACCAATATAGTTTATATCGTTACCATCATCTAAATTACCAGCACTGCCACACTTGCAAGTTTCTATATCAAATAGTCCGGATTGTGTAGGTGTTCTTGATATGTAGAATTCTTTCCATTCATCAACATTAAATTTAAGGATATCACTTTTGTTGTTTGCTGTAATGAGAGGTTTATAATGTAGACTTTTTATATAATTTTCCATCCATTGCCAATCGGGGACGTATCCGTTTTCGGAATATTTTTTTGTGCTATCAATAAATGGTGTGCCATCTTCATTATGTTTGATAGGTAGTTTAATAAAATCGCTCATGTATTTGTTTTCAGTAACTTTCCTACCGTAAGCATATTTGAATCGGTTTGCAGATAATACGGTTTGCAAAAAAACATATATTTCGTTTGATGCAATTTTTTCGTCGAGCAATAGGATTTTTGCGGAATCCCCTACAACGCAACCATTAATCTGAAAAGAAACAAAACCCGCCGAACCACTTCTGGCAACTGTTAAACAAGGTTTATCAGAAAGGGTGTATTTCATTGTTTCACAATAATTACGATTAATCTTTCCGAGAACACCATTGTTTTCTTCACCACTCTGAACAACGGTGAAATTACCTTTGTTCTCTTCAATTTCCTCTTTGGTTATACCTTTTCCATTATGTATGGTGAGTATAGCTGATACTTTAAATTCTTTCCATTGACTTATATCAAGATTCATATATTTTACCCTCCTTCATTAAGTAGGCAAGGTAGTTGTTTAGTGTTTGTTGAAAATCCGCCTCAGAAAGTGAACTGTAATCAGTTTTCATATAAGCTTCACAAAGCCACTCTGATTTCCCATCAACAATAGCTGTAGAGGACTTGCCATCTACGGCTTTTTTGTTATTAAATAAGTGCAACCATTCTTCTTCGATTGTTTTCCATTTTGAATTGTTGTTTTCATCAAATTGTTCTATTCTGCCAAGATTCTTTTTCTTTTTAAAGCCATCATCTTTACAATATCCAAAAAATGTTTCGTTGACAGTATTATCAGCTTTTTTATGAGGCTTGCCTAATGTGAACAACATGCAACAAGCAGATGCAGATGCACCCGGATAGAAAATTTCATTTGGGAGTGTGAACACGGCCTCGAGTGTATTGCTTTTTAACATTTGAATCTTCTCAGCTTCAATAATTGAACTTGTGCCAATAGCAGTAGATACAGGAAGTAAAACCGCAAGTTTTACTTCTTTCCTTGGTTTATCATTTTTTTCGAGTTCTTTATTTATTTCTGCTATGACATCTGACAAGTAATGAATAAAAACTAAACCTTTTGTTGGGTCTTCTTTTCCGTCTTTTGCTTTTCCCCAATTTTTTTTATATTTTTCAGGGATACCAATGGGTTTTGCATTGTAAGGTGGATTCATTAAAACAATATCTGGATTAGCTTCTTTAATAAAGTTTTTACACTCAAAACAACTTCCGAATTTTATATTTGAGTTGCCGTCGCCATGAATCAACATATTGGTTGTTGAGAGTCCATAGGCTTTTTCTTCAACTTCAATGCCGTATATGTGTTCTTTTTTTACGATTTCTTGCAGTGATTTTGTTTCATCTTCTGTTTTGTCACGGTAACAATCCGCTAATTCTTTAACCATAGCTTGAACCAAGAATGAGCCACTGCCACATGTGATATCAAGTACACGCTTGCTACGGTCAACATCAGTTAACCTACACATAAATTCTGTTATGTGGTCAGGAGTGAATGCTTGGTTTTTATCAGCTTTACCTGTATATTTGTTAAAGGCAATAAAGAAAAGATTTAATATATCCTGTCCTTCTGAACTGTTTGTGTCAATGTATTGGTAAATATCCATAAGGATAGTATCCAGTATTTTTATCCAATGAGTAATTGTCAATTTTTTGACTTTTTGGTCATTAAGAACGTTCTTTTGAAGCAACTCTATTTTTTTAGCTTTGTTGTCTGAACCATCAAGCAAACTATCAAGCGTGGATTCAATAGCTGCTCGAAGTTGCTTGCCGTCCATTACAGACCAATGAGTATCAAGAGCCTTTTTCAATTCTTCATCAATTTTCTTGGCACCAAACTTCTCAACCAAATTTTTAAGATAAAGAAGAGTTGTTCCGACGAACTGACTACGGAGTCTTTCATCAATATCCATTTTGTGAAGCAATTCGTTTAAATCATAAGTGTTTTTCAACACTTTTTCTCTATCGTTTTGTTTGTTTGTGTCAAACAATTTGATATAGTGTTCCATTTTGTCAAGAACAGTTTCGTTGTTTAAAACATGTTCGTCATCAACAGCGGTTTTCCAAACTTTGATTTCATCATTATTTGTGTTTGCAAGAATAGCAATTATTTTCTTTCCGTTATGTAAAGCTAATTCTTCTTCGACATATTCTGCAAGTTGTGATTCATCATTTTTTACAAATGATTGTTTTGTTTCTATAAGCACAACTATATCGTTAAACTCAAAACGGATATCAAGTTTAAAATGTGAAAAACTGTGACCGAGAGCTTTTTCAAGATTAGCTTTAGAACCTGCTTCTTGAACATAACTATATTCTCCACCTTCAATGTTTGAAGTGTGATATTCTTTTCCAATACGAAGAATCATTTCTGTACGAGTCATATTTTTTTCTCCTTTAATTCTTTTTCAAGAAGTTCTGTTAAAAGTTGATTTACACTATATCCACGTTGATTCTTTTTTTCTTTTTGAACTCTGTCCATCATTTTTTCATATAATTCAGGTTCCAATCGTAAGGGAATACCTATTTTTTCTGATGTTGGAGTTTTGGATTTGTTCATTTACAACCCTCCAAAAATGATATCATAGTATCTTGATATTATGATATCAAAATATAGTAAAAAAGTCAACAAATTCTCCTACATTTCTTCGTTACACCAAAGGCGACTATTGCTGATGACAGAAAACAATAACTTCAAACTTTACAAAATTCGCTAAAGTCACATTGACACTCAAGGATACACATTTATTTTTTTCAAAAAGACCTCCTTGTAAACCGGTATTACCAAATACAAGGAGGTCAATTTTTATGTTTAATAAGAAAACCAAACTGAAGCTTCTTAATCTGCGAGGGGTTTTGACTTTACAAGTAACGTAAATTAGGGTAAAATAGGGAAAACACAGAAATATGAGGTGCAAAATGTTGCTGATTGTTTCACAGTTTATCGGTGTTATGGCGGTTGCGCTTTATCTTTTGAGCTTTCAATTGAAAAAACGAAAACAAATTGTTTGGTGTACCTGCCTTTCAAACGCTTTATATGTTTTGCAATATCTGCTGCTTGGTGCTTTTTCAGGGGCGGTAATGGATTTTTTATCTACCGTTTCTTCCTTCTTTGCGGGCAAGAAAAATGAGGCGTGGTTTAAACGGTATTCAAGACTTATAGCCTTGTTGAATTTTGGCATGATTTTTGCGGCAGGAATTTCTTTGGCTGTTGTTCAAAAAGATCCCATTGAACTGCTTCCCATTGCAGGAGCAATTTTGCAAACAGGCGGTCTTTGGTTTGACGATGAGCAGATTATCAGAAAGTTCGGCTTGGGAAGCGCTCCCTTCTGGCTGATTTATAATTTTATTTCCCGGGCATACGGTGCTGCTCTGGGTTCGGTTCTTGCAATTTGTTCAAGCAGTATTGCTGTGGTACGCTACAGAAAAAGGAAACTGAAATTTCTGCAGGAGGATAAAAGCTGAGCTTTGAATAATTTTGAATTCGGTATCTGCTTGTTAAGATGGGCAGATTGTGATATAATTTTGCGGAAAGCAAAAGCATATTAAATAAACAAAAAAGGAGACAATTATGAGTAGCTTTGAAAATCTTCGTATAGTTGACAATTTCTATCAGACATCATTATATTTCCCCATGCCTACTGTTATTATCAGTACTGTTTGTGAGGACGGAACAACATCGCTTGGCCCCTATTCTCTTGTTCAGCCCTATTATGTTGCAGGGAAGGATTACTATGCAATGCTTCTGTGTTGCAGAAATTCTTCCAATACAGCCCAGAATATTCTTCGCAACGGAAAATGTGCGCTTAATTTTATTGACGACAAGCCTTCAACCTTTAAGGAGGCAGTAAAGCTTTCGTGGCCCGGTGATAAGCCTTCTGAAAAAATGCCGAAATGTAAATTCAGGTTAGAGAAAAGCCTGATTGAAGAAGAAACCGGCGAAACAAGACCAATGGTTCTAACTGATGCTATTGAGGTAATAGAATGTACCTGGATGCGTGAGCTCGACGGAGCAGACAAAGACGTTCCGGGGCAGCTCAATGGCTATGAAGGTCCCTATCATGACTTTAATGGTATTACAAGCAAGTTTGGCGCACATTTTATTCTTCGTGTTGATAAAATCCTGATGAAAAAGAAATATCGCGATGCAATCATAAACGGTGTTCGTTCAAAGGATTTTCCGCCCCTTCCCGTAGATTACGGCTACCGTGATTCAAAAAATTTCTGGTTCCACAGAAAAAGAAAAATGCGTGCAGAGCTCTTGCAGATGAGAGAGGCTTCTCTTGAATCTGTGCGTTATGCCGCTGACCGCGTTGACGATAAAATCAAGTTTACCGATGATGCCCTTAAAACAGTTCTGGCAGTGCCCAGAGTGTTTCTTCCCTTGGTGCTCAAGGGTTGCGTTGACTGGGCGAAGGAAAACGGTGTGGAGCTGATTACTGAAGAACACATGAAGATTATTAACGATAAAAGGGCAAAGGAAAAGAATAAGAAATAAAATCTATCTTCAAGACGGACTGCCCGAAAAAAACAAACAGGAGAGCTGTTATGGCAGAAACAATTTATAAAAGCACAAGAAGAAAACATAGTTTTACAAGAGATGAGGTTTGCGACGAAGCTTCATTGATAAATAAGCCCATTCAGCCTGAAAGACTTGAAAGAATAGAAAACGGAAAATTCCCCATAACTCCTGACGAGGTTATGTTGCTTGCTGAAATATACGGTGAGCCGATGCTTTGTAATCACTATTGTTCAAAGGAGTGTCCAATTGGTGAAAAGTATGTTCCTGAGATTAAGGTCAAGGATTTAACACAGATTGTTCTTGAAATGCTCTCTTCTCTCAATTCGATGAAGAAAAAGCAGGAGCTTTTAATTGAAATTACCGCAGACGGCGTTATAGAAGATGATGAAATCAGAGATTTCGTTTATATTCAAAGGCAGCTTGAACAAATTTCAATTAATGTTAAAACTTTGCAGCTATGGGCTGAACAGATGTTGGCGGATGAGAAAATTAACATTGAAAAATACAACAAAATTAAAAGCGAATGAATTGTTTCAGGGATGTAAAAAACTCGTTTTTACATCCTCTTCTTTACTATTGTAATTTTAGGGTGATTACATTATAATTAAGAGGCTGAAGGTGGTGTTTTTATGGCTGAAAAGCCGAATGTTTTGTTTATTGTTACCGACGATCAGCGTTGGGATACAATTCACGCTCTGGGAAACGAAGAAATTATTACGCCGAATATTGATAAGCTCGTCAAACGCGGAATGTCGTTTGTCCGCGCTCATATTGCAGGCGGAACCTGCGGAGCTGTTTGTATGCCCAGCCGGGCTATGATTTTGTCGGGGCGGAACCCTTTTCATCTTGAAGAATTGGGAGGAAATATTCCGCCGTCTCATAAAACTATTGCCGAAACCTTCAAAAATAACGGTTATGAAACCATCGGTCTGGGAAAATGGCATAACGGTTGCCCTGCCTATTCCAGAAGCTTTACTCAGGGAGCAAAAATTTTCTTTGGCGGAATGTGGGACCATTGGAATGTTCCCACCTGTCGCTATGACCCGACGGGAAAATATGACAATATAATCAATTTTGTTGTGGATTTCTATAAAGATAATCAGCCTCAGGCTCAGCATTGCGATGAGTTTGACCCGGGCAAACATTCAAGCACTCTTCTCACAGATTCTGCTATTGAGTTGCTCAATAAAAACGCAAAAAAAGAAAAGCCCTTTTTTATGTATCTGGCTTATCTGGCACCTCATGATCCCAGAACTATGCCTGATGAGTTCCGCCGGATGTATAACCCTGAAAAAATCAAACTTCCGCCCAATTTTCAGGAGCTGATTGAAACAAACTATCCGCTTATGGTTCACCGAGATGAGCATTTGGCGTCATATCCGAGAAATAAAGAGGAAATCAAGCGCCATATTGCTGAATACTTTGCCATGATTACCCATCTCGACCATGAAATCGGCCGCTTGCTTGATGAATTGCGCCGATTGGGCGAAGAAGAAAACACAATTGTTGTTTTTACAGGCGATAACGGTCTTGCGGTTGGTCAACATGGCTGGTTGGGAAAAGAAGATATTTATGAACACGGCGTTCGTATTCCTTTGGTTATGGCAGGACCCGGAATTGCTGAAAACACAAGAAACAGCGCTTATGTTTATCTTTATGATGTTTTTCCGACTCTTTGCGAAAAGGCAGGAATTAAAATTCCGTCTTCAGTTGACGGAAAGAGCTTTGCCCATCTTCTTGACGGAGAGCATGATGAGGTTTTTCGCGAGGAGCTTTATCTGATTTTCGACAAGTTTATCCGCGGAGTAAAAGATCAGAACTTCAAGCTTATTGAATATCGCAATGGTGACGGAGAAAACGACAAATGGACTTTTCTCTATGATATAGAAAACGATCCGTGGGAAACAAAAAACCTTGCAGATGAAGAAAAATACAAAGAAAAGGTTTGCGAAATGCGAAAGAAAATTTTGAAGCATCGAGACGAATGGGAAGAGCAGTCACACCCTTGGGGAATTGATTTCTGGACCAGATTTTAAAATATGGAGAGATAAACAATGAAAAAAATAAAGCTTGAAAAAAACAGCAAGGTTTTGTTTTTGGGCGATAGTATTACTGATGTTAAGTTTAATCGCCGGATGAGGTTTTCGATTAAAGGAAGAAATATATATGCCTTGCAACTGAAAAAGATTTTCAAAAAACACAGTCGGAATATTAAGGTTGAAATCAAAGGCATTGCAAGCAACAGAACCTATCATGTTTATGACAGGCTGACAAAAGACTGCATTGATTTAAAACCGGATGTAATAATAATGCTCATTGGTGTTAACGATGCCTGGGAAAACTATGTTCCTGAGCAATATCCTCCCTTGCTTCGTCCCATGAAGCCCCATATTGATGAAATTTACAGAAGAATAAAAACCGAGCTTCCGAATACTCAAATTCTCTATTTAATGCCGTTTATGATTAATTCTGTTGAAGAAAAGAAGGGCTTTCACAAAACTCTTGATGAGTTTCGTGCTGTTTTGAAGACTGTCGCTGAAGAAAACGGAGCAACAGTTATTGATATGCAGGATGTTTTTAATCTTGCTGAGAAAAAGGCTGAGCCAAAAGCTCTTGCCATTGACGCAATTCATCCGACAGATCTCGGTCACAAGGTTATGGCTGACGCGATTTTGGAATGTATTGAGTTTTGTTGAAAAAACCGCCTCTTTTAAGGCGGATAGTATAAATATTGGAATGGTGAAAAAATGGGCAATAAAAATATTTTTATTTCATATAAAAACGATGGCGAAGGAAATAACTTTGGGGCGATACTTTGCTCTTATCTTGAAGAAATGGGCTATGATGTTTATTTCAATCTCAACGAAAGAAGCGCAGGCGATTTTCCTGAAAGGCTAAGAAAACATGTTGAGGCTTGTGTGGATTTTTTGTTGGTTGTTACAAAGCCTTGTCTTGAACAGCTGAAAAAACACGGAAAGGTTGATTGGATAAGAGAAGAACTTCTGCTTGCCCACAAAAGCGGAAAAAACATTGTTCCTTTGCTTATGCCCGGGGTTGATTTTCCGAAGGATAAAGATGAAATGCCGGAGGATTTGAGCTTTTTGCCCCATAAAGAAGCCATAAAAATGTTTGAGCCTTATAATAAATCACCCTTGGAATGTTTAATTGGCTGCATAAAGTCCGTACCTAATAAAAACAAACAAAGATCTTTCGAAATCAATGAAGAGCGAGGATTAATGTTTAACCGTGAAGATAACCAGAGAAACATAAGCTTTCGCGCAGATACGTTGATAAATTCCTTCAGTATTATTTTTGAAGAGGTTTCTTCTCTTATTAATGACACAGAAAAGGTGTCAGAAATATTCTTTTCAAGCGGCTACAGCAGCGGAAAAAGGTTTGCTGACAGAATCAATGATCAATGGACTTACGGAAACTCGTTTAACGAAGTTAAAGAAAAGCTTAATAAATGGTGCAATTTTGATTCTTCGGTTGGTTGGGGAAGGTTTTTTATTGATTTTGATTATAACGAAGAAACAGACAGCGTTGGCGGAGTTCTCAGAATTGAAGAAGCTTTTTTGGTTGACAGAAATAATAAGCATAATATTTGTAACTACATCAAAGGCTATTGCACCGGTGTTATTGAAGCTTTTGTCAGGTCAGCGAAAATAGAGCTTGTTTGCAAGGAATGTCCGATGAAAAGCTGCTTTAAAACTGCTTGCGTTTTTGAAATTAAAACAAAAGGAATTTAAACGGAGAGACAAAGAATGAAGAAAAAACATTTTATACGGAAATATCATATATTTTAGGACTTATTATTATGGCGTTTGCCGCTGCGTTTACTGAAAAGGCAGATTTCGGAATGTCTATGGTTGTCGCCCCGGCATATATTATTCACTTGAAGCTTTCTCAGATTTTTCCCTGGTTCAGCTTTGGTGTTTTTGAGGGAGTCAAGGCGGGAACAATAGTCTGTTCTTTGATTAACGGCTTTTTAATCAGTCGCTTCACGAAATTGCCGGAGTATTTCTTTGAATTTAAAAATAGATTTAAACTGGAAAAATATTTCAGATAAACAAGGAAAATGCTCAGAATGAAAAAAGCTCTTTTTTGTCTGCTTTTAGTGATTTTTATAGTTTTAAAGGGTTTCTTTCGGTGTTTAAGCTACCGAAAGAAACCCTTTATTTGTCTTGCTTTATTCGGGTATGCAATTATTTCAACCCGTTTTTATTCAGAGTAAACAAGCTCATATTTGTCGCCGTCTTTGATTTCGGCAAAGTCAACACCCACACTCATCATTTCGCCTTCTTTAAAAAAGCCCCAATAAGCTCCGTCAACATCATAGTCAGCTGAAATTCCGTTAACTGATTTAATATAAATTCCGTAGTTGCCTTGTTCGCCTGAAATAAGGTCGAGCTTTAAAAGTGCATCACCGAGAGTTTTTTCGTCGGTGTGAATCGTGAAAACAACGGTTTTTTCTTTTGCTTCAACTGAAAGGCTGATTGTTTTTGAGCCTTCACCGATTTCGGTGTTTTCCGTGTAATTTGCGTTTTCCCAAACGTTTGAAGAACCGACGTCTTTTGAGCAGGCAACAAGAGAAAGGGAAAGAGCGAAGCAAAGAAGCAACAAAAGAGCAGTTTTAAAAAGTTTTTTCATGTTAAAAATCCTTTCTGTTTTAAAGAGAAACACAAAAATCAAAAGCCTGAAGGCAAGAAAATTGTGTTACCCTGTAAGAATTAATATTTTAATTATTTTATCATGGCGTTTTACAAAAATCAACAGAGAAAACGCAGTTTGGAATTGTTGCATTTTACAAAAAAGCTTTTTTCTATTTAGTCAGATTTTATATTGAAAAAAGAATTTCATGGTGATATCATTAAGTAAAGTTTTTCGGAGCCTTTCCGACAGGTTGCTCAGGAGGTAGAATAATGAAAAAAATAATTTCGCTCTTTCTTGTTGTTTTAATGGTCTTCAGTCTTTGCGTTCCTGCTTTTGCAAATGATGCAGCTGAAAAAGAAACTCAAAAAGAGCTTCTTCGCTTGGTGGTTCCTGAAAATTGGGAAATGAATATCGGCGACAGCAGAAGTGTTGAAGCGGTTTTTTCTTCTGAAATAACTAACCGCGTTTTAAAATGGAAAACCGAGCCGGAAAAAAACGCAAGTGTTGATGAATGGGGCCGCGTAACTGCGTTAAAGGTCGGTGAAGTTAAGGTTACGGCTGAAAACTCAGACGGAATTAAGGCCGAGGCTGTTTTAACCGTTACAAAAACCGCAACGAAAAAAACAGAAGAAAATCTTGCAAAGCATGACTACAACGGAGAAATTGTTGTTGAAAACGATGTTTTGCAAAAGATTGTAAAAAGATATTCTTCTGAAAACAGCAAAAAGGTTCCAAAAGAAGTTAAGGATAAATCGGGCTATGCTCAGGCTCAGAAGGCGATTACCTCTGACGGCGCAACATGGGAAATTACAAATTACGGCGTTTTGAGAACAGACAAAAACGCCACTAACGAAAGAGATGTAGAAATGCGCTTTATGGGTGACAGATATTTTTATGGTGCCGACACGGGAGAGGGCAAGGTTCTTGCAATTTTTTCAGACGGCAAAAAGGGTATCTGGACTGTTATGGAAGAGGGCTATACCCACATTGAAATGGTTGAGATGAACGGAACCGAAAAGGCTGCTCTTATGAGTGAGGAAACCCAGAAAACCGTTGCCAGAAGAGGCATGGTTGCTGAAGCGTTTCTCAAGGAAGACGGAAAATGGGAGCCTTGCGAAACAGATAACGACGGCTTGTGGACAGCAATGTACGGAGCCGGCGAATTAATGCGCTACGCAGTTTTAAGAGATGACCCCACGGCAACAAAAGAAGAAATTGAGGAAGCCCGAAAAACAGCTTATCTTTCAACTGAGGCTGTTTTGCTCCTGACCTATATTTCAATGAGAACCGGAACAACTGAATCTTATGTCAGAGCTCAGCGAAACGGAAATATAAACAATTATGACTTAGGAAAATGGTATGGCGAAAATGCTCTCGTTAAAGACGGTGATTATTCCCAGGCAACTCTTGATGTCAGCCCTGCAGAAATGTTTGAAAAAATGACAAAGGACTTCATGAAGTGGGGCAAGCGTACATATCTTATGGACGAAAATCATCTTCAGGTCTTTTCTCCTGAAAGCTGGTCAAATCCGATGGAAAATGAAGCGGTTGAATACGCTAAAAGGACGAGACTTGTTGAAGGCTTCTGGGCAAGAACCTATTCTTTTGAAGAAGAGCCTTTTGATATTGACGGCTATATCTATTGGCAACATAACGGTGACGGAACAGCCACCGGTGTTTCCAGCAAGGGTGAGGAGGAAAACGGCTATCTTCTCAACGGTGAAAATCTCAGAGGTGTTAAAGTTGATGCAAGCGGCGAAATTCCCGAAAGGCTCTGGAATGACCTTATCGGAAACGGCTATGACATTTCTGAAATCCGCTATAAAGGCGATACCAGCGCCGACGAAGTAATCGGCCACCTGTTTATTTATAAGTTAGCCTATGATATTCTCGGACCCGAAGACGCTGAGCTTAAAAAGCTTATAGCAGACTCTGTTGAAAAATTTGCTCAGCATATTGTTGATAACGGCTATAATTTTGTTGACGGCTCAGGTCAGCCGACAACATGGGGAAAATATAACAGAACCTATCTCAGCAACGGTCAGAACCTTGGAGGCGCACCGCTTCAGACATCGGTTATTCTTTCAGCCTTCAAGCTTGCTTCCTATGTAACGGGAAATCAGAAATGGGAAGATGAATACAGAATGGCAGCGCTTGACCCTGCTTATGAATATGCAAAGGTAATGGCTCAGGAGTGGGATCGCTACAAGATGTCGATTCTTGAATTTGCCGCCGGTGCATCTAAGGCTGTGGCATGGCTTGTTCGTCCTCTTATGGAAACAAAGCTTGTCAAGTGTGTTTACAGAATGATTCTCAATTATTCTGACGAAGAAATGGCAATGCTGGCTTATTATCTTCTTTTCCAGATGGAAGATGACGAAACCCTTCTCAGCTATTACCGCGAAGGTCTTGATGAGTGGTGGTATTCAATGAGCTTCAGCGAAAATCCCCTTTGGTATTATGTATATCAGCTCGCTTATCCCGACGAGGTAAAAACCGATTATTATGGCAACAGCCTTGTTGAAACTGCCGCCTGGTCACTCAGCCGCCATCCTATCAGCACTATCAGATATCTCGCTTCAAACGAAAACAGAGATGATATTGCCGAAATCAACCTTAAAAATGATTGCGGTATTGACGGAACAGCTGAACTTACCTATGACCCCAACGTTAAAAAGCCGCTGTTTTCGTCTTCTGAAAACGGAATAGTTAAGCTTATCGGAATCGTTTTTAGTGCTGCCGGTCTTGAGTGGAAGGTTGCAGCCCCTGATGAAAGATCGCTTCATAAATATAACGATTCTTCCTATGTTATTTCAGGTGCACATAATCCGGCTCAGATGGAAGGCTCAACAACCTATACTCTTCCTTATTGGATGGGAAGATATCACGGAATGTTAGGCGCATAAAATCGGTTTTATAAAAAATAAAAAAAGGAAATTTCAGGTTAATTAAATGATTTTTATGTAGATGGTTTTCACTTGAAAATCATCTACATAATTTATATAAGTGTATATTTATTGTTAAATTGCACAAAAATAAGCTGATAGATTTATAAAAATTAACAAGAAAGTAGAATCGAAAAAATCTTTAAAAAAACTATTGATTTTTCAAAAAACATATTGTAATATATACACGCAGTCAAGTGAGAGAGCTCACAAGACCGCCTAAAATTTTGATAACTTCTATATAATGTTTTCTTCGTATTTTCTCCTTTTAAAAGCACTCGGTTTCTCCCCGAGTGTTTTTAACTTTTAAGGAGCTTTTTGAAGAAAGCATTTTTTGTTATATTAAACCTTTCTCTCTTGATAAATGCTTTTTAAAGTGGTATGATATATTAAAAAGTCAGGAAAGGTTAACTGCATGAACGGAAGTTGTGAACATTGCGCATATTTTTTATATGACGAAGAATACGACGAATATTATTGTTCGGTTTCTCTTGACGAAGACGAAATGGAAGCTTATATGAGAGGAAACAACACTTCCTGCCATTATTTTAAGTTCTATGACGAATATAAAATGGTGGAAAAACAAAACTAATCGGGGGTAATAACTGTGGAATCTCTCAGATATCTTTATAAAATCGGAAGAGGACCTTCAAGCTCACACACAATGGGTCCCGACAAAGCGGCAAGAATTTTTAAAACAGATAACCCTGAAGCTGATGAAGTCAAGGTTTATCTTTACGGTTCTCTTTCAGACACGGGAAAAGGCCATAAAACCGATGTTGCAATTTCTGAGGCTCTTGAGCCTTTGAAATCAGAAATTATTTTCACGAAGCCGCCTTATAATGTTCCCCATGTTAACACCATGGATTTTGTTGCCTATAAAAACGGAAAAGAGATTTCAAAAGCCAGAGTTATGAGCGTTGGCGGCGGAAATATTGTTTTTGAAGGCAGCACGCTTCATGATAATCCAAAAATCTACAGCAAAAATTCTTTCACAGAAATAGCTCAGTATTGCGCTGAAGAAAACATCAGGCTCAGCGACTATGTTTTTCAGACTGAGGGCGAGGAAATCAGAGAATATCTTCACGAAGTCTGGAAGGTGATGAAAAAGTCTGTTCACGACGGCCTTGTTGCAACCGGTGTTCTTGACGGAGGTCTGGGCGTTGAAAGAAAGGCTCAGCTTCTCTATAACCAAGGTCATATTGACGAAAGAGAAGTAACAAGAGAAAACAGAATTGTTTGTTCTTATGCCTTTGCTGTCAGCGAAAACAATGCCGGCGGCGGAGTAATTGTAACAGCACCCACCTGCGGCGCTTGCGCAGTTGTTCCCAGCGTTTTAAAATATATGCAGGAAAAAAAGGGCTTTTCAGACGAAGAAATTGTCAAGGCTCTTGCAGTGGGCGGACTGATAGGCAACCTTGTTAAAACCAACGCTTCCATAAGCGGAGCTGAATGTGGCTGTCAGGCTGAGATCGGAACAGCCTGTTCAATGGCTGCCGCTGCTCTTTGTGAGCTTTTTAACATGGGCCTCGGTCAGATTGAATATGCCGCTGAGGTCGCTATGGAACACATGCTCGGTCTGACCTGCGATCCGGTTTGCGGACTTGTTCAGATTCCTTGCATTGAAAGAAATGCTGTTGCGGCAATGAGGGCAATAAACGCGCTCTCTTTAGCAAACTTTTTATCAAATACAAGACGAATTTCCTTTGACAGCGTTGTTGATACCATGTATCGAACAGGAAAGGATCTTTCGTCAAGGTATAAAGAAACATCTCAGGGCGGTCTTGCACAGGTTGAACTGAGAAAACAGGAGGACTGATTTATTATGGGCAGAATTGAAACACTTTCAAAAATCAAAAAAACAGGTCTTGTGGCTGTTATCAGAGGTGACAGCATTGAACAGGCAGAAAGAATTACCGAAGCTTGCATTGAAGGCGGAGTTGCCGCAATCGAGCTGACCTTTACTGTTCCTAAGGCACACAAGCTTATTGAGTATATGGCAGACAAATATGGTTCAAAGGGCGATATTATTATCGGCGCAGGAACCGTTCTTGACAGCGAAACGGCAAGAATTGCCATTCTCAGCGGTGCAGAATATGTTGTTGCTCCCTATTTTGATGAGGGAACGGTCAGACTTTGCAATCGCTACGGAATTCCTTCCATGCCCGGTGTATTTACACCCACAGAAGCTGTCAGAGCAGCAGAAGCAGGCGCAGATGTTCTCAAAATTTTCCCCGGAGATGTGGCAACCCCTGCGTTTATCAAGTCTGTTTTAGGACCTCTTCCTCAGTTTGATATGATGCCTTCAGGTGGTGTTGACGTAAACAATGTTGGCGCATGGATAAAGGCAGGTGCAATTGCTGTTGGAGCAGGCGGCTCTCTCACAGGCTCAGCCAAGACCGGTGACTATAAAGCAATTACAGAAAAAGCCAAGCTCTTTATTGAAAAAATTAACGAAGCCAGAGGCTTATAATTAATCATCTGAAATAAAAACCACACAAGACAGTGAAAACTGAGTTGTGTGGTTTTTTCAATGGAAGCGAAAAATAGATGAGCTGTAAAAAAACTCGTTTTTACAGCTCGTTTTTCTGTTTTTTAATTATGCTTCACCTTCAGCTGCTTCGCGCTTTTCGCGGATGAAAGCATAGATAGGTTCAAGCTTTTCTTTGGTAAGGGGATAGCCGAAACGCATGAGAAGCCACACGCCTGTGTAAACAACAGCAGGAATAATTGTGCAGATAAGCATGATTTTTTTACTTGTGTTGTTTTCGGTTATGAAGCCGTTGCCTGCGGCGTCGCTGTCATATTTTGCCCACTGAAGAAGGAAAAGTCCTGCACCGTCGGCAATTGTCTGACCGAGCTTTCGTGAGAAGGTATAAACAGCATAAACGGCGCTTTCGTTTCTTTGGCCGGTTTTGTATTCCTGATAGTCAATAACGTCCATAACAACTGCCCAGCAGGTGAGGCTGACGAAGGTATAGCCAAAACCGATAAGAAGAAGGGCAAGCATAAACATCCATGCAGGGAAAATTCCGGTTTCGGGGTTGAGCTTGTCAATAATGCTCTGGTTGTTTGCGCAGATAGCAAGAGCAACTGAAGCAATGGCGGCAACGATTGAAAACTTTCCGCAAAGCTCTTTTTTGCCGTATTTGGCTGAAAGCTTCGGAGTGAAAAGAACAAGGCAGACCATGGGAAGATAGTTGCAGATTGTTCCGAGGATGCTGAGACTTGTGTTGGTGAAATAGTTTTTATAAAGATATGCATTGAAAGAGTTGAACTGAAGCTGACCGCTGATAAGAACACCGGCAAGAGCAACAGTAACAAAGGGTCTTGATTTAAGAAGGCCGAGATAGGTCTTTTTAAAATCCATTTTAGGCTCGGCTTCTGAGGGAACTCTTTCTTTGGTGTTTTTAAAGCCTACTAAATAGAAAATAATAGAAAGAACACCCATTATAAGACCGAAAATGAACATTTTTGTTCCGTCGGCTTCTTCAACAACCTTTTTTGTAACGGGGTCGATAACCGGAGTCATCTGGTTGGTTGCGGGGTCAAGAGCCATTTTTGCTGAATAAATTACCATGGGAGCGATGAGAGAAACAACGGCACCGCCGATTCCCGAACCGATTGAACGGAAGGTTGAAAGAAGGTTTCTTCCGTTGGGGTCATCGGTAATAACCGAAGCCAGAGAACCGAAGGGAATGTTCATTCCTGTGTACATCATTCCATAGAAAATATAGGTTATGTAGCAGATAATCAGCAAAGAAAGGGGATTAGCGGTGAAGTTATTGTAGGGGACGAAGCAAAGAACAGTTGAAATTCCCAGAGGGAGAGCAACCCATTTGAGATAGGGTCTGAATTTTCCGTCTTTAACGGGAGGCTTCCTTGCAACCATTGCGCCCCAGATAGGGTCGTTGATGCAGTCCCACAAGCGAGTAAGGATAAACATTAATCCGGCGTGTTTCGCCTCAATTTTGAGAACGTCGGTCATAAAAATTTTAAGATAGCTGGAAATATATGTCAGGTTAAACATATTGCCGGCTTCAGCAACGGTATAGCCCGCAGCGTCTTTTATGCCGATTTTGTTCGGATGCTGGTTTTCAGCAACCTCAGCGGTTTTTTCTTTTGACATGGTGTCTCTCCTTTGTTTGAATTTTGCGGCGGAGAAAAGCCTTCGTCGCTTAGCTATTAAAGTATATATCTTTTGAAAGAAAAAAACAAGAACTTTCTGAAGTATTTTTTATTATAAAAGATGCAGACGAAGAAATTTATAAATCAGAAAAATAAGCCTATAAGTTTTGCACAAAAATATAGCTTGATTTTAGTTGGTTTTTACCAAGAGGGAAAGTTTTTGTTTTTTGAGACAGAATTAAAATAAAAAACCACTTGACAATCTTAAAAATTTATTGTATTTTTGTATAGTAAATGACTCTATCCTTCTGTAGTTTTCGGGACGAGCCATTGATAATCAAGGTGCTTTTGCATCCATATCTGAAAGGAGATTTTCTCAATGAAAAAAGAAATCAAAATCGCTGCGATAGTTCTCGCTGCAGTTCTCGTTTTTTTGGTTGGTTTCGGTCTCGGTACAACAAAAGGAATCAGCGTTGAAATCAATGTTAAGAGCGACGGAGCAGTAGCTGACAACAACAGCAACAACAGCAACAACAGTAACAACAATGTTCAGGTTCAGGCTCAAGTAACAGCAGCTCCTGCAAATCCTGCTCCTCAGGCAACAACAGCAGCTCCTGCAAATCCTGCTCCTGAGGCAACAACAGCAGCTCCTGCAAATCCTGCTCCTGAAGCAACAACAGCTGCTCCTGCAACATCATCAATTCCTTCAACAACTGCTGAAATCGTTAAGGCATATAACGACGCTATTAACGGTGCAAAGAAGGCTCAGAACGTAACTGTTCACAAGGTTGGTAAGGTTAACCTTGAATGCACACAGTGTTCACTTGCAATTGCAAAGCCTGTTATCAACACAGCTCTTCCTGCTCTTGCAAAGCCCACAGACTGGACAGGTGTTTACGCTAACGGCGCAAATGTTGACGGCGGTTCATCACTTGACGAAGTTATTTATCCCAGCAAGAAACAGTGCACCCTTACTGAAGCTGACGTTGCTTCTGCAACAGCAACAGCTAACGGCGCAGGTTATGACATCAAGCTCGTTATTAAGGCTGAAACTTCAACCTTCGACGGAACAAACACTGTTAATCCCGTATCACACGAAAAGGCTATGAGCCCCCTTAACCTTGCAACTCTCGAGCTTCCCATCGAAGGCGCTGAAATCACATCTGCTGATATGAACTATCCCGGCGCAACCTGCGAAGCATCAGTTGACGGTCAGGGCAGACTCACAAAGCTTCACGTTTATCTTCCCATGGATGGAACCGGCGCAGGCGGATTCAAGGGCATGAGCCTTACCGTTGGTATCGCAGGTAACATGGACGATACTTTTGAATTTACATATTAATTTAAAAGCTTATTGATATGGCAATAAAAAACCGCCTTTACTTCGGTAGAGGCGGCTTTTGTTTTGATGCTTTAAATTTTTCTTGAAAGTTATTTTAATCTTCAACACAGGCATAAATGTTACACTCCCATGCGGGAATATATTTATGCTGACGAAGATAAATTTTATAGTCAGGAGAAAGCTCGTTGATTTTTAAAATCAGCTCATAAAGGTCTTCATTACGATGATAGGCGCAAACATAAAGCTTTGGCTTATACCTTCGGATTGTTTCTTTTGCTCCTTCAAGAGCATTTTTTTCTGCCCCTTCAATATCCATTTTTAAAAAGCTGACTTTATGAGAAATAACATTATCAACGCTGTCAAAATTAACCGGAAAAGTTCCTGCTGATGACTGCTTTGAATTTCTTCCTGCCTTTTTTTCGAAGAAAAGAGTTTCTTTTTTATCCCATGCACCGATATTGAGGCAGGTGATGTTCTCAAGATTTTCGGTATTTTTCAAGAGCTTTCTGAAATTTTTTTCGTCGGGCTCAAAAGCTGTTATGGTTTCATATTTTTCTTTTGTAAAGGCTAAAAACTCTTTAATAGTGTCGCCGTCATAGGCTCCGAGATCAACAATGCTTTCGCTTTCATTAAGCTTGAGAAGCTTTTCATAAACCTCGCTTTTTTCGCTGTAGGAATTAAAAAGAAAGCTTAGTTTTCCGCTGAGCTTAAAAGAAAGAATGTTTATAAAGGTTTCTCTTGACTTTTCATCGCTGAGAAGTGAAAAGGCTTTTTCAAACTCTTTTTCGTGCTCGTTATAAAAATCAAGAGTAAAAAGTCCTTTACCCGAAACCACAGGAACTGTGGGCGAATAAACCTCGTGTTTTAAAGAAAGGTTTTTTACAAAGTCAATTGTTTTGTCGTCATGAACGGCAAAGGTCATCAGAATAAGAAAGTCTTCATATTTTTCTTCAATCTGAGAAAGGGTGAGAACCTTTTTGCCGTGAAAAAACTGACCTCTGACAAAGTCGTCGCTTGCGAAAACATCTGAAAACTCAATATTCATTTTTTCAAGCTCTTCAATAATCATGTCTGCGCCGTTTCCCATTCCATAGAGGATAACGGGCTTATCTTTTTTTAAAAGGCGGCTTTTTAAATCGCTTTTGCATATTTCTTTAATCATAACTACCTCGGATGTGTTTAATGAAATAATGATATCATAACCAAACATTAATTGCAAATATGATTAATTTTTGTTTAGTTTTTAACCTTAAATTGAAGGTGTTTATATTGAAAAAAAAAAGAATAGTGATATAATTTAAAGAAATAAAACAAAGGAGGTTTTGCAGTGGAAGAGATTATCAGCCGTCTTATTGAAATAGACAAAAATGCCCGAGAATCAGTTTCTGAGGCGAAAAAATCAATGGCAGACGCCGTTGAAGAGCTTGAAAAAATCAAGCTTAAGCTGAGAGAAGAGAACGAAAAGCGTTTTGCTCAGAGGCTTGAGGAAGAAAAAGAAAAACAGAAAAAGATTTTGGAAACTGCTGCAAAGCAGATTGAAGAAAAACAAACTGAAACGGTTGCCCTTCTTGAAAAAATGTTTGAAGAAAAGAAAGAGCAATGGATCTGTGAAATTGTCAGGAATGTAACAACCTGAGTTTCGGGGGTGATTTTTTGTCTAAAGCGGCAAATGCAATTCTTGCTTTGTCAAGATCTTTTTATGGCAAAAGACTGACTGAAAAAGATTATCTTGCCCTTCTTTCCTGCAAAAGCATTAATGAACTTGTGTCTTATCTTAAAAGCCGAACGGTCTATTCAGCCGTTTTTGAGTCTTTGGGTTCTCAATATGAGGCATCTGCTGTGGAAGACGCTGTTCAACGCTTTAAATTTGAAAGATTCGGCAGCCTTTGCAGATATGAGCTTGCCATAGGAAACAAGTTTTATAAATATTTTATTGTGAAAACCGAGATTGAACAAATCTTACGCTGTACGCTTCTTTTGCTCGGCGGAAACAAGGGCGAATATATGATGGGCTTCGGTGAATTCTTAAACAGCCATCTGACCATTGATCTTTACGCCATGGGAAAAGCTGAAACACTGGAAGCTTTGGCGCAATCTCTTGAAAAAACGCCCTATGAAAAGGTTTTTAATAAATGCCTCAGAGGCAAAAACAGAAGCTATCTTGCTTTTGAAAGTGCTTTTGATGATTATTTTGAAGGTTTTCATAAGGAGCTTATTGATAAATGCTTCAGCGGAGACGAAAAAAAACAGGTTCATGACCTGGCTTGCAGAATTTTTGACGCCGCCTACATTAAAAAGCTTTTCAGAATAATAAAGTATTATAAAGAAACAAAAAGCGTTATTAATGTTTCTCACCAAAAAATGACCTTATTTTCTCAAAAGCAACAAAGAGAGCTTTTCAATTGTGAAAACGAGGAACAGCTTTTTAAAGTTTTGACTGAAAGCGTTTATAAAAATTATTTCAGCAACAAAAACGACCTTTCGATCGAAAGGCTGACTGAAAAAGGTCTTTATGATTTTTGCAAAAAAAATCTTCGCTTTTCAACTCATCCGGGCGTTGTGATGTATTGCTATTTATTTATTGCTCAGAATGAAGCGATGAATATTATAAAAATAACCGAGGGTATCAAATACGGAGTTTCTCCGGAAAACATCAGAAGCACTCTTATCGGTGCTTTTGAATGATACTCAGAAAAGGACGGTGATTTAAGTGGCTATTCAAAAGATGAGGCTTGTTAAAATTAGCGGTCCCTCATCAAAAATTGATAAAATAATTAATGCTTGCTGCTCTTTAGGAAGTTTTCAGCCGGAAAACGCTTCAGAATATATTTCTGAAACAATGGGCTATTCAGCTGTCAGTCAGGAAAGCCCCTACGGCAAAATTCTTCAGAATATCAGAGATTTGGCTGAAAACAACGGCTTCAGCCTGGAAGAACCCACGAAAACAAAAAAGGCTGTTTTGGAAAGTCGAAGCGAAGAGTATATTGCAAACATTGAAGAAGGGCTCAACGCCCTTGTTGCAGAAAGCAAGGAGCTGTCTGAGCAGCTTTCGCAATGTAATTCTGCCATTGAAAAATACAGTCATTTTTGCGGCTTGAATATTAATCTTGAAGAAATTTTCAGCTGTGAATTTATTTCGGCTCGTTTCGGCCATCTTTCAAAAGAAGGATATATCAAGCTGACAAAGGGCTATAGCGAAAATCCCTATATTCTTTTCTGTCCTTGTTCAACTGACAACAGCGGCTATTGGGGCGCATATTTTGCTCCTGCTGAAAGAGTAGATGAGGTTGACAGAATTTTTGCCTCGCTTCATTTTGAAAGGCTTCATGTTCCCGGTGCTGTGGGAACAGCAGACGAAATTATTGATAACCTTAAAGAAAACATTGAAATAATTACTGAAAGAAAAAATGAGCTCGACAAAAAAATCAAAGAAATATGGGAAAAAGAGGGCGACAAAATCAAAGGTCTCTATCATAAGCTTTCAGCTCTTGACAAGGCTTTTGAGCTAAGAAAATTTGCCGTTTTTCACTCAAACAGCTGTTTCTTTGTGGGCTGGATTCCTGCAAGTGACGAAAAGAAGATTACTCAGAAGCTTCTGAAGTATCCTGAATTTGTTGTGGAATTTGAAAGCCCTGAAAAAAGCTCGGGAATAGTTCCGCCGACGAAGCTGAGAAACAATATTTTATTTAGACCGTTTGAATATTATGTTTCAATGTATGGTCTTCCGTCTTATTATGACATTGACATAACAGCCTTCGTTGCCATAACCTACACCTTGCTTTTCGGAATTATGTTCGGCGATTTAGGTCAGGGACTTATCCTCAGTCTTGTAGGTTTCTTTATGTGGAAGAAAAAAGGCTCGGGACTTGGAAGGCTGCTCGTTCCCTGCGGTCTTTGTTCAGCCTTTTTCGGTCTTGTTTTCGGCTCGGTGTTTGGCTTCGAGGAAGCACTTGATCCGCTTTATCACAGCATCGGAATGGCACACAAGCCCCTTGAGGTTATGGAGTCGATAAATACGGTTCTGCTTCTTGCCATAGGAATTGGCGTTGCTCTCGTTATTGTCGCCATGGGACTTAATGTTGTGTCTTCGCTTAAAAAGAAAAAGTTCGGCTCTGCAATCTTTTCCCATAACGGAATTGTGGGAATAATCACATATATCGGCGGCGCCAATCTGGTTTATGCCTTTATGGCAGGCGAAGGAATTTTTTCAACAAAGCTTTCGGCTGTTTTCGTTGTTTCCGGTCTGGTTCTTTTGTTTAATCAGGAAATAATAGCCGGCTCCATAGATAAGGGAAGGCTTGTTAAGCCCGAGAGTATATCAGACTACATTATGCAAAACTTTTTTGAATGTATTGAATATGTTCTCTCATATTTCAGCAACACGGTTTCTTTTCTTCGTGTCGGAGCCTTCGTAATAGTTCACGCCAGCATGATGATGGTTGTGTTTACCCTGGCGGGAGACACAAGCACACCGAAAGGAATTATCGTTGTTATTTTAGGCAATATTCTTGTTATTGCTCTTGAAGGTCTCTTAACCGGAATTCAGGGCCTTCGACTTGAATTTTATGAAATGTTCAGCCGCTTCTATGAAGGCGACGGAAAGGCTTTTCTTCCCGTTGAATCGGCAACAGAGAAAAAATAAAACCAAAAAGAATTATTAAAAAGGAGTTTTAACTATGTCAGCTTTATTCTATGCTTTAATAATCATCGTTCCTGCAATGGTACTTATGTTTTCAGCGTTTTTTACCTTCCAAAGAAGAATTCAGGGCAGATCAGTCGGCAAGGCTATGAGAATTAATCTTGCAACATTTCTTGTTCTGATTGTTATGACGGGCTTGTTTACTTTTGTGGCTTCTGCTGAAACCGGCGAAGCTCCGGCTCCTGTTGCTACAGCGGAAGAAGCAGCCGAAGAGGCTGAGGAAGCCGTTTCAGATGGTTCTTCAAAGGGTCTTGGTCTTCTTGCGGCAGGTCTTGTTACCGGTCTTGCAGGTATTGGCGGCGGTATCGCCGTTGCCGCAGGTGCTCCCGCAGCTATTGCTGCCACCAGCGAAGATCCGAAATCTTTTGGTAAGAGCCTTATTTTCGTTGCTCTTGGTGAATCAATTGCGCTTTATGGCGTTGTTATTTCAATTCTTATTCTCAACAAGGTTTAAAAGATGAAAATGTATTTGCTTTCTGCTGATGCAGACACCTTGACGGGAATGCGTCTTGCAGGGATTGACGGAGAAATAATAAGCTGCAAAGAGGAGCTTGAAGCGGCGGCAAAAAAGGCAGAAGAAGAAAAGGAAATTGCCGTTTTGCTTGTGGCGGAAACTCTGGCAGAAAAATATGAAGCTGAGTTGACTGAGCTTAAAAAAAAAGGAAAGGTTTTAATAACTCAGATTCCTGATATGCAGTGGCTTGAAAGAAAAAACAAAAAGCCATAAAACAAAAATCAATTAAAGGCGGTGTGAAAAAAATGCATGACCGTGACGAAAAAACAGCGCGATTTGCCGAAATAATCGGAAAAAGCGCAAACAAAAAATGTAAAGCCATCAGAAAAAAGACTGAAGACTTCAGAACCTCAGAGCTTAAAAATATTGAAGAAAAAAGCGAAAAGCAGCTTCAGTCCAAGCTGAAATATGAAATCAGAAGAATTGAAACAGAAACCAACAGAGAAATTTCTTCTTTTAATGCTGAAAGTGTCAGAAAAACAGTTGAAGTCAGAAATGAAATTACAGACAAGGTTTTTCAGGCAGCAGAAAAAGAGCTTATCAGCTTTGTTTCTTCTTCTGAATATATTGAACTTCTTGAAAAAAGCATTTTAAAGCTTTATGAAAGTATTGACGGCTTCGTTTATTTCTTTGTCAGAAAAGAAGACGAAGAAAAGGCAAGGCTTTTTGTTGAAAAAAACAACCTTCTTGGAGAGGTCAGAATAAGCGACAAAATCAGAATCGGCGGAGCCTTCGCCTGCGACGAAAACGAAAGCATTTTTGCTTATGACACACTTGAAAGAAGACTTGAAGAGCAAAGAGAAGTTTTTATGGAGAGCTCAGGTCTCGCAATCAACATATAGGGCGGTGAAAAATTTTGGTTGGAGAAAACATAATCTATGGAATCAACGGCCCCGTTGTAACTATAAAGGGAAGAACCTCTCTTTCTATGATGGAAATGGTTTATGTGGGGTCTTCAAGGCTCGTTGGTGAAGTTATTGGAATAGAGGCTGAAAAAACCACCGTTCAGGTTTATGAAGACACGGTGGGTCTTCGCCCGGGTGAGCCGGTTGTGGGCTCCGGAAGCCAGCTTTGTGTTACTTTAGGCCCGGGAATATTGAGTAATATTTTTGACGGAATTGAAAGACCTCTTCCAAAGCTTGAAGAAAAAACAGGAGCATTCATCGGAAAAGGAATAAATGTTCCCGTTCTTGATGAAGAAAAGCTCTGGGATGTTGAAGTTCTTGTTAAGGTGGGCGACGAGCTTTCAGGCGGAGAAATTTATGCTGAAACTCAGGAAACTGCCCTTATAAAACACAAAATTATGCTTTCGCCCCTTCTTTCAGGAAAAATTGTTTCGGTCAAACAAAGCGGAAGCTATAAAGTAAATGACGAAATTGCAACACTTGAAGATAAAAAGGGAAGACTCCATTCTCTGACTCTTTGTCAGAAATGGCCAATCAGAATTCCCAGACCCGTCAGCAAGCGTCTTCCTATGGCAAAGCCTCTGGTTACCGGACAGAGAATAGTTGACACTCTTTTTCCTGTTGCAAAGGGCGGTGCGGCAGCTATTCCCGGAGGTTTCGGAACAGGAAAAACAATGACTCAGCATCAGCTTGCTAAATGGTGCGACGCCGATATTATTGTTTATGTCGGTTGCGGCGAAAGAGGCAATGAAATGACTCAGGCATTGACGGAGTTTTCTGAGCTTATCGATCCGAAGAGCCAGAGACCTCTGACCGACAGAACCGTTCTTATTGCCAACACTTCAAACATGCCCGTTGCTGCCCGAGAAGCCTCAATTTATACGGGAATTACTCTTGCTGAATACTACAGAGACATGGGTTATCACACAGCGATAATGGCTGACTCAACATCTCGTTGGGCAGAGGCTCTTCGCGAAATTTCAGGCCGACTTGAAGAAATGCCTGCAGATGAGGGCTTTCCTGCCTATCTTCCCTCAAGACTTTCAGAATTTTATGAAAGAGCAGGCTACATGAATGTTCTTTCAGGTGCCGAAGGCTCTGTTACCATAATCGGTGCAGTTTCTCCTCAGGGCTCCGACTTTTCAGAACCCGTTACTCAGAACACAAAGCGATTTACGCGTTGCTTCTGGGCTCTTGACAAAGCTTTGGCTTATGCAAGGCATTACCCTGCGATTAACTGGAATAACAGCTACAGCGAATATGTTAAAGGGCTTGAAGCCTGGTATCATGACAATGTTCACGCTGATTTTATAAGATACAGAGAAGAAATCTGTTCAATTCTTTTTGAAGAGAGCAGTCTTATGGAAATTGTTAAGCTTATCGGTGCAGATGTTCTTCCTGATGACCAGAAGCTGACAATTGAAATTGCGAGAGTTATCAGGGTGGGCTTCCTTCAGCAAAACGCTTTTCATAAAGAAGACACCTATGTTTCTCTTGAGAAGCAGTTTAAAATGATGAAAGCAATTTTGCATCTTTATCATAAGTGTCAGAAAATTGTTTCCCTTCAGGTTCCTGTTTCAAAAATTATTTCAACGGGACTTTTTGATAAAGCAGTTAAAATTAAGTATGACGTTCCCAACGATAAGCTTGAGCTTCTGGATTCTTTTGTTGAAGAAACCGACAGCGTTTTAAGCTCTTATCTTAGAAAAGGAGGATGACAAAATGGTTGTTGAGCATCGCGGACTGAGTGAAATTAACGGCTCACTTGTTGTTCTCGAAGGAATAAAAAATCCCATGAACGAAGAAATGGTGTCGCTTGAACTGGAAGACGGAACAGTCAGAACGGGAAGAATTGTTGCCATTGAGGGCGACAAGGCCGTGGTTCAGGTTTTTGAGGGAACAAGAGGACTTTCAATGGTTAACACCAGAACGATTCTTAAGGGAAAGCCCATGGAAATGAAGCTTTCCGAAGAAATTTTAGGAAGAGTTTTTGACGGACTGGGAAGACCCATTGATGATTTAGGAGAAGTTTTTCCGAAAGAAAGAAAAAATGTTAACGGTGAGCCAATCAACCCTGTTTCAAGAGAATATCCCAAGAATTTTATTCAGACGGGAATTTCCTCAATAGATTGCCTCACTACACTTATAAGAGGTCAGAAGCTTCCCATTTTCAGCGGCTCGGGCATGAAGCATAATGAGCTTGCAGTTCAGATAGTCCGTCAGGCATCTATTGCAGATGACGACGATTTTGCAATTGTTTTTGCCGCTATGGGAGTTAAAAACGATGTTGCTGAATATTTCCGTTCTTCTTTTGAAGATGCAAATGTAATGAGCCGCGTTGTAATGTTTTTAAATCTTTCAAACGATCCCATTATTGAAAGAATTATTACGCCCCGCTGCGCACTTACTGCTGCTGAATATCTTGCCTACACTCTCGGAAAGCATATTTTGGTAATCCTTACAGATATGACTTCTTATTGTGAAGCTCTTCGTGAGTTCAGCTCTTCAAAGGGCGAAATTCCGGGAAGAAAAGGCTATCCCGGCTATCTTTATTCAGACCTTGCAACTCTTTATGAAAGAGCAGGAATTCTGAAAAACGCCAAGGGTTCTGTTACTCAAATTCCCATTTTGACCATGCCGAATGACGATATAACCCATCCCATTCCCGATTTGACGGGCTATATTACTGAAGGTCAGGTGGTTCTCGACAGAGGTCTGGACACAAAAGGAATCTATCCGCCGATTAATGTTTTGCCCTCGCTTTCAAGACTTATGAAAGACGGAATCGGTGCCGGTTACACAAGAGAAGACCACAGCGCTTTGGCTAACCAGCTTTTTGCCTGCTACGCAAAGGTTCAGGATGCAAAGGCTCTTGCTTCTGTTATTGGTGAAGATGAACTTTCAGGTGATGACAAGCTCATAATGGCTTTCGGAAAAGAGTTTGAAAAATATTTTGTAAATCAAGGCGAAACCGAAAACAGAAGTATCGAAGAAACTCTGGATATAGGTTGGAAGCTGCTTTCCATGCTTCCCGAGTCACAGTTAGACAGAATAGACGGAAAGCTTATAGAAAAATATTATAAAAAATAAAACAGAAAGAAGGTGAGCAAAATGGCACAGGTTTTTCCCACAAAAACCAATCTGATGAACACCAAAAAATCGCTTGAGCTGGCGAAACTTGGTTATGACCTTATGGATAGAAAAAGAAACATTCTTTTAAGAAAAATGTCTTCTCTTTCAAATGAAGCCAAAGAGGTTCGCGAAAGCATGGAAGAGCTTTATGAAAAAGCTTATTCAGCTTTGAAAAGAGCAAATCTCAGCTTGGGTGATTGCCGCCGTTTTGCCGCCGCTATTGCTGTTGAAGATGACGTTGAAATAGACTACCGAAGTGTTATGGGCGTTGAAATTCCAACAATTGAGCTTAAAGAGAGCGTTGCCGATGTCAGAAATTTCGGCTTCGGCGGAACAAACAGCGATTTTGACGAGGCCTGCTTTTTGTTCAGGAAGGTCAAGGAACTGACGGTTAAGCTGGCTCAGATTGAAAACAGCCATAACCGACTTTCAGAAGCAGTTGCCAAAACACAGAAGCGAAGCAACGCTCTGAGTAACATTATGATTCCGAAATTTGAAGAAACTGTCAGATATATTTCTGCTGACCTTGACGAAAAAGAAAGAGAAGAATTTTCAAGACTCAAGGTTGTTAAAAAGATTAAAGGCTGATTTTTTTTCTTCGGAAGCTAATATTTTTCTTCTTTTTAACATAATGATAAATAACCGCCGGTTAACAAAAAAAACCTAAACTCTTTACATTATTATTTTTTTGTGTTATAATCGTAATGTAATCTGAGCTTCGTCTGAGGTTACATATTTATAAAAGGAGATAATTGTTATGTCAAGTTTCAAAAAGATTGCAGCTATTGCCCTTGTTCTTTGTGTATTGGTAAGTGCGTTTGCAGCTTGTGCTCTCACTCCTGCCGGAAAGCTTGTCGGCTCATGGAGAGATTCAACCGGAATTACCGGATATGAATTTAAAAAAGACAATCTTTGCACTATTACATACGCTAACTTCTCATTACCCATTATCGGAACAATCAACGGCAATTTCGACGGCGCATACAGCGTTGAAAAGAGAGATGACGGCAACAACTATGTAACAATTAAATACACACTCTATTCAAAAACCTTTGAAGAGTGCTATATGTTCACTGTTGACGGCGACACACTCACTCTTGTCAGCGTTGACTCCGGCGAAAGCAAGACCCTTATGGCATACAAGCCCGCTGAGTCAACAGTTGCTCAGACACAGGGCGCAACGGTTGCACCATAAGACAGCTCGGAATTTTAAACAATAAAAATAAATCCGGCTGATTCTATGCGAGACCAAATAAGGCAGTGTTTGTTTTCCAAAGAGACTGCGAAGCGCTTTAAAAAGTAATTTTAAGTGCAAGAGAAGGCAAAAGCCGCCGATGATGCTGATGCATATCGGCGGCTTTAACACATTTTTGAGAAAGAAATTCAGCTTTTAAAGAAACACCGCCTTATCAATTCTCGACAGTTAATTCAGTCTGATTTTAATATAGCGATTAAGAAAGGGAAGACTTTAAGTCGAATTTAAGATTATGACAAAGAGTAATAAAATAATGCTTGGCGTTATCGGCGGCGTTTTTGCAATATGCGTTGCAATTATTGCCGGAGTCAGCATTTCAAACCGAAGCGATTCCCCAAAAGTAACAGAAACCCATGCCGCAGAAAGCGTTGTAACAGACTCTCAGGGTGCAACAGTTTCAGAAACGGAAACAACCCGTTCTCCCTATGATATTCTTGCTGAAGAAATTGTTGGAAAATGGACAGACAGCGCTCAGATGAGTGGCTATGAGTTTTTCTCAGACGGAACAGTAATTGTTACTTATGTCAATTTAACTGTTCCTGTTGTTAACCTTCCCATAAACGGAACAGCGAAGGGAACATATTCTCTCTCAGAAGATAACCTGACGGTTAAATTTTCAATATATTCAAAAACTATTGAAAATAACTATAAGGCTTCTATAGAAAACAACGCTCTTTCTCTTTATGATAAAGAAGAAAGAGAAACTGCAACCTATGAAAGAGTAACAGCTTCTCAGGAAACAACAACCGCGGCTTCAGGAGAAAACACTCAGCCTGCCGACAGTCTTGCAGGAAGTTGGACTAACGGCGATTCCAGCATTAAATATGTTTTCAACGGAAACGGCGGCCTGACGGTTTCATTTTCAAACGCAGTTGTTCCTCAGTTTTCAAAAGAAGCCATTACAGGAATTTATTCCGGTGTTTATATAACGGCGGGTGATAAGGTTACTGTTCAGTTTATGATGGGCAGCGAAAAAATTACTGCAGAATACAGCTTCGTTGTTTCCGGCAACTCACTCAGTCTTAAAGATAACACCGGCGACACCACAATTCTTATCAGAAGCGGTTCAGCCTCAAACAACACCTCAAACTCATTGGTTGGTCAATGGAAAGACGGAAGCGGAATGAGTGGCTATAATTTTAAAGACGGCGGAACGGTTGAAATAACCTATGTTAATTTTACTGTTCCCGTTGTCAATATGCCGATTAACGGAACCTATAGCGGCTCTTATGTTACTGAAGGTAATAAAATTACAATAAGTGCTTCAATTTATTCAAATACCGTAACTAATACCTATACCTACACGGTCAACGATAACACCCTTACGCTTATTAATGTTGAAGACGGCGCCGTTTCAACATACACAAGAAAATGAAAGGTGAAAACATGACAGAAAGAGAAAAAGTCTTAGCGAAGCTCGATGAGCTGGGAATTGAATATAAAATGATTGAGCATGAAGAAGTTCATACCATTGAAGATATGGACAAGCTGGGTGTTTTTACCGATGGAGAGGTATGCAAAAACCTTTTTCTGAGAAATTCCAGCGGAAAAATTCACTATGTTGTTTCAATGCTGAAAAATAAGCACCCGGATATTCAGGGTGAACTCAAGCCTCAGCTTCATTCTTCAAGACTGAGCTTTGGTTCAGACGAAAGACTGATGAAATATCTCGGTCTTCACAGCGGCGAGGTTTCACCCTTCGGCGTAATTAACGACAAAGAGCATGAGGTTCAGGTTGTTCTCGACAGCGATCTGAAAAAACAAGAAGGTCTTATCGGATTTCATCCCAATGATTGCACTGCTTTTGTCTGGCTGAAATTTGAAGACCTGATGAAATATCTTAAGCATTTCGGCAACGATATTATTTTTATTGACGTGTAAATTGCGGTATTTCTTGACAGACAAACAATAAAGCATTATAATAAGCATATTATTTTTATAAAAAAAGGAGTTTTTAAAATGAAAAAAGCAATATCTTTAGTTCTTGCAGTTTTACTTCTTGCAGGCTGCGTTTTTGCCTTTGCATCTTGCGGCGGAGATAAAGCTGACGAAAAAATTGTAATCGCTGTTCCTAACGACACAACCAACGAAGCCCGCGCTCTTCTTCTTCTTGAAGCTAACGGAATTATCAAGCTCAAGGAAGACGCCGGAATTGCAGCAACCATTATGGATATTACCGAAAATCCCAAGAACATTGAGTTCAAAGAAGTTGAAGCTGCTCAGATTCCCAACATTCTTCAGGATGTTGACTATGCTGTAATTAATTCAAACTATGCAATTTCTGCCGGACTTAACCCCACAGAAAAATCACTCACAATGGAAGGCAGTGCCTCTGCTTATTCAAATATTCTTGCTGTTAAAGAAGGTAACGAAAACACCGATAAAATCAAGGCTCTTGTTGCTGCTCTTGAAAGCAAGAAGGTTGCCGATTTCATTACTGAAAAATATGCAGGCGCAGTTGTTTCTGTTGTTGAAAATCCCGGCAACGGCTATAACGACGACGTTGACTATGAAGCTCTCAAGGGAACTGAAATCACAGTTGCCGCTTCTCCTGCTCCTCACGCAGAAATTCTTGCTGTTGCAAAAGATATTCTTTCTGAAAAAGGCGTTACCCTCAAGGTAATTGAATACACAGACTATGTTCAGCCCAACAACGTTGTTGACAGCGGCGATGTTGACGCAAACTATTTCCAGCATCTTCCCTATCTTGAAGACTTTAATGCAGAAAACGGAACAAAGGTTGTTTCAGTTTCAGCTGTTCACGTTGAACCCATGGGTCTTTACGGCGGAAAGCAAGCTTCTCTTGATGCAATCAAATAATTAAGTAAAATAATATAAATGGCGCTCATTTCTGAGCGTCATTTAAAATCATAAAGAAACAAGGATCACGCCATGATTGAAATTAAAAATTTATCAAA
Organism: Clostridia bacterium; assembly: GCA_017474045.1. Classification (GTDB taxonomy): domain Bacteria; phylum Bacillota; class Clostridia; order Oscillospirales; family Acutalibacteraceae; genus UBA6857. Next base: position 34,707 of record JAFUHX010000020.1, read on the forward strand.
AACTTTCAAAACCGCCGATGGAACCGTTGAAGCTTTAAACAATATCAATCTGACAATCGGCGACGGCGAAATTTACGGAATAATCGGAATGTCGGGCGCAGGAAAAAGTACTCTCGTCAGGTGCATCAATATGCTTGAAAGGCCAACAGCCGGTCAGGTTATTATTGACGGAAAAGACATGGCTTCACTTTCTTCAAAAAAACTCAGAGAAGAAAGAAGAAGCATAACAATGATTTTTCAGCAGTTTAATCTTCTTATGCAAAGAAACTGCCTGAAAAATATTTGTTTTCCCATGGAGCTTAGCGGAATGAAAAAAAGCGAAGCTAAAAAAAGGGCAATGGAGCTTCTTGAAATTGTTGGTCTTCCCGATAAAGCCCTTGCTTATCCTGCTCAGCTTTCAGGCGGTCAGCAACAAAGAGTTGCCATTGCCAGAGCGTTGGCAACCGACCCGAAGGTTCTTCTTTGCGACGAAGCAACCAGCGCTCTTGACCCCAACACCACTCACTCAATTTTGCAGCTGATTAAAGACATTAACAAAAAAATGGGAATTACCGTTGTGGTAATTACCCATCAGATGAGTGTTGTTGAAGAAATTTGTTCGTCAGTTGCAATCTTAGACGGAGGCAAGGTTGTTGAAGAGGGCAAGGTGGCTGAAATTTTTGCCAATCCGAAATCAGACGCAGCCAAAAAGCTGGTTTATCCCGGCGGAGAAGAAGAAACAGTTAAAGGTAATATCGGTGAAAGAGTTATCAGAATTGTTTTCAACGGTTCAGACAACACAGAAACTCCTCTTATTGCAAGAATGGCTGCCAACGAGGGAATTATGGCAAATATTCTTGCCGCAACAACAAAAACTCTGGGAACCCATGCCTTTGGAACAATGTTTGTGGGTGTTCCCGAAAATCAGTTTGAAAAAGCTTTTTCATACCTTCAAAGCTGTGAAGGAATAAGTGTTGAGGAGGTGGAAGACCTTGGGTGAAAAAATCTTTTCTCAGGAAGCCATTGAGTTCGCTTTAAATGTTGCTAAAACAGAAATTCCTCTTGCCATCTGGGAAACTTTTTATGTAACAGTTCTTTCAACTGCCCTTGCAGTTGTTCTTGGTCTGCCCTTGGGTGTGTTGCTCGTTGTGGGCGACAAAAACGGAATTCTTCCTCTTCCGAAATGGTTTATGAGTCTTCTTAATGTGGTAATCAACCTTCTTCGTTCAATTCCGTTTCTTATTCTCATGATAATGGTTTTCCCTCTTTCAAGGCTTATTGTGGGAACAACCGTCGGAACAAACGCATTGATTGTTCCCTTGGTAATTGCGGCCTTTCCTTTTATTGCAAGACTTGTTGAAGGAAGTCTCAGAGAGGTTAACCCCAATATTATTGAGGCGGCTCAGAGCATGGGCGCAACTCCTTTTCAGATAATCTGCAAGGTAATGATTCCCGAAAGCGTTCCTTCGCTTATTTCAAATCTTACCATTGCTATCACGACAATTCTCGGCTACGGTGCTATGAGCGGAATTATCGGCGGCGGCGGTTTAGGAAAAATTGCCATTAACTATGGATATTACAGATATAAATATCTGACAATGGTTGTTGCTGTTATTCTTCTTGTTATCATGGTTCAGATTTTTCAGAGCATCGGTACAAGAATTGCAACAAAGAGCGACAGAAGACTTAAAAAATAAATTGATCTCTGAATTTATTCAGGAGAAACAAACAGCCGGAAGAACCAAATCTTCCAGCTGTTTTTGTGTATTTTATTTCTGATAGTTTTCAATATAACTGTCGATACATTCGGCAACAATTTTTTTAGCCTCTTCGCAGTCGCAGATTTCAGAAACGGTTGTTGTTTTTGAATGTTCAAGGGTTTTATAAACCTCAAAGAAATGCTTGATTTCATCAAAACGGTGAACAGGAAGCATTGAAACATCTTCATAGGAATTATAGTTGGGGTCATTTATGGGAACGGCGATAATCTTTTCGTCTGCGTCGCCGTCATCAATCATTTTAAGAACGCCGATGGGCTTACATTCAACAATGGTCATGGGTCTGATTTGTTCGCTGCAAAGAACAAGAACATCAAGAGGGTCATTGTCGCTTGCATAGGTTCTGGGAATAAAACCGTAGTTTGCGGGGTAATGGGTGGATGTGAAAAGAACGCGGTCAAGCTTTAACATACCTGTTTCTTTGTCTAATTCATATTTGTTTTTTCCGCCCTTGGAAATTTCAATAACAGCATAGAAACGATCGGGTTTTATTCTTTTCGGTGAAATATCGTGCCAAATATTCATAGCTTTCAACTCCTTTTCGCCATTGTATCACAAAAGTAATCTGATTGGCAATAGGTTGAAAATAAAAATGAAGAAATATATTTTTATTTTTTATAACTTTAATACCATCTTTAGTTTACATAATATTCATATTTATAGTTTAAAATAAACTGCTATAGTTTTTTAAAGTCAAAAGAGCATCTTAACCGAAGGAGGAAACGCCTTGATTAAAGTTCTCAGATATCTTAAACAGATTAAAAGCGACATTATTCTTTCTCTTGTTTTTGTTGTTCTGTCGCAGTTGAGCTCACTTTCTTTGCCGCTTCTTATGTCACTTATAATAAACAACGGAATTGCTAACGCAGACCTTCAATTTATTAAAAACATCGGAGCCATTATGGCTGCGATTTCGGCGCTTCATGTTGTTCTTTCTGTTTTCAACAGCTATTACACCAGCAAAACATCTGCCGGCTACGGAAAAATTCTCAGAGAAGACCTTTTTTTGAAGGTTGAATCGCTTTCACAGATTGATATTGAAAAAATCGGAACGCCGTCTTTGATAACGCGCTGCACAAGTGATGTTAAGGTTATGCAAGACTTTATTCTGATGAGCCTGAGAATAATAATTTCTTCTCCCATAATGCTTATAGGCGGAACCATTATGGCTGTTATTTTGAACCCGAAGCTTGCTCTGACAATTCTTGCGGTTTTTCCGATTATCGGAATAATTGTTGCAATTGTTCTAAAAACCGTTATCCCCATTTTCAAAAAAAGGCAAAAAATGACGGACGAAGTCAATCGCTTTCTTCGACAAAAGCTCTCAGGAATTAGAGTTATTAAAGCTTTTAACACCATAAATAAAGAAGACGATATTTTTTCTGAAAAAAACCAAAGACTTTCTTTTCTTGTTTTAAAGCTTCAAAGAATAATGTCTGTTCTCATTCCTGTTTGTATTGTTCTTGTGGTTGTTGCTCTCGATACTATCATTTTTATTGCAACAAAAAATATCGACACTCTTTCAGACCCTGTTAAAATTCAAAATACAGTCGGCGACCTTCAGGCCTTTGTTATTTATATGATTATGATTGTTGCCGCTGTTACAATGTCTGCTGCAATGTTTGTCATTGTTCCCCGAGCCAATATAAGCGCAAAAAGAATTAAAGAAATTCTTGAGCTGGAAAGTCAGATTAAAGACCCTGAGGTTGCCAAAGATATCGACAACTCTCAGAAAGGAAAAGTTGAGTTTGAAAATGTTTCATTTTCTTATGAAGACGGCGAAAACAACGTTCTTTCAAATATTTCTTTTGTTGCCGAAATCGGAAAAACAACTGCAATAATCGGTTCAACAGGAAGCGGAAAAACAACTGTTGCCAACTTGCTCTGTCGCTTTTGTGATGTTAAAGAGGGAAGGGTTTTGTTTGGCGGCGTTGATGTCAGAGAGCTTAAACAAAAAGAGCTTCTTTCAAAAATCAGCTATATTCCCCAAAAGCCTGTTTTGTTCAGCGGAAGCATCAGAGAAAATCTTCTTTACGGCGACGAAAATGCTTCAGAAGAAAAGCTGAAAAAGGCTCTTGATATTTCTCAAAGCAGCGAATTTGTTTTTGCGCTTGAAAATGGAATGGAAAGCTTTATAAGCCAGAACGGAACAAACCTTTCCGGCGGCCAGAAACAGCGTCTTTCAATAGCCAGAGCTTTGGTAAAAGACGCAGATGTTTATATTTTTGACGACAGCTTTTCAGCTCTTGATTTTAAAACCGATTCTCTTTTAAGAAAGGCACTTAAAGAAAATCTTTCTGCAACGGTTATCATTGTTGCTCAGAGAGTTGGAACAATTATGAACGCAGACAAAATCATTGTTCTTGAAAACGGCAAAATCGTTGGAATGGGCAAGCATGCTCAGCTTATGGAAGATTGCGCTGTTTATCGCGAAATTGCCTTGTCTCAGCTTTCTTCAAAGGAGGTATTGCAATGAAAAAGAAAAACTCTCCTGAAAAAGCTTCAAGTAAATATGAGATGTATAGAGAAACAAAAACCGAAGAGATTAAGCCGAAGAATTTTTTCAAAACATTTTTCCGCCTTTTTTCTCTTCTTAAGGGTAACAGCATAAAAGTATTTTTCGTTGTGGTTCTGGGTGTTGTCAGCGCAGCTCTCAGCGTAATCGGCCCACGGTATTTAGGCGATGTTATTAACCTTATCAGCGTTCAGGTGGAAAATAAGCTGACCAAAGGCTTCATTGACTTTCGGGAAATTGCCGAAATACTTTTAACAATTCTGACAATTTATTCTCTTAGCGCATTTTTCTCCTTCCTTCTTCATTTTATAATGGCGGGGGTTACTCAGAATCTTATAACAGACCTCAGAGAAAAGCTCAACAGAAAGTTTTCTGTTTTGCCTCTTGCTTTTTTTGATTCACATAACAAAGGCGACCTTCTCAGCCGCCTGACAAACGACATTGATAACATCAATAACTCTTTTGAAAACATTTTTATTCAGATTGTTAATTCAATTGTAACATTTTTTGGCGTTTTGATTGTTATGTTCCGCTATAACGTAATAATGTCTGTTGCTTCAACGGCGCCTATTCCTGTGGGTGCAATAATCGCTCTTATTATTTTAACTCACTCAAAAAAATTCTTCCGTCTTCATTGGGAAATAACAGGTGATATTAACGGTCACATTGAAGAAATGTTTACCGGACACAAAATTGTTAAGGCCTTTGGCCACGAAGAAAAGGCAATTGAAGAGTTTCGTCAGATAAATAAAGAGCTCTATGAGGCAGGAAGAAAAGCACAGTTTTATTCGGGCTTTTTAGGACCGCTTATTAACTTTGCCAACAATCTCGGCTATGTTTTTATTTGCGTAATCGGCGGTTATCTGATAATCAGCGGAAAAAGCGATGTGGGTGCCATAACTGTTTTTATGGCGTATTCAAAAATGTTTATGCAGCCGCTTGTTGATATGAGTAATATAGTTAACCAGCTTCAGTCTTCTCTTGCAAGCGCTGAGCGAGTTTTTGAAATTATTGACGAAAAAGAAGAGGTTGCTGACACTGCTAAGGTTGTTATTGAAAAAACAAATGGTCATGTTTCAATCAAAGACGTTAATTTTTCCTATGTTCCGGAAAAGCCCCTGATTGAAAACTTCAGCCTTGAGGTTAAGCCTGGTGAGCTTGTTGCAATAGTTGGTCCCACGGGAGCCGGAAAAACCACGATTGTTAATCTTCTGATGCGCTTTTATGAGATTCAAAGCGGAAAAATTGAAATCGACGGAATTGACATCAGAGATATTTCAAGGGAGAATTTGCATAATATTTTCTCAATGGTTTTGCAGGATACCTGGCTTTTTGCGGGAACAATAAGAGAAAACATTATGTATGGTCACGAAAACAAATCGGCTGAGGAGCTTGAAAGGGCTGTTAAGGCGGCGAGGGTAGATTGCTTCTGTGAAAATCTTCCTGAGGGACTTGACACCATGCTTGAAGAAGACGGAGCAAACCTTTCAGCCGGTCAGCGACAGCTTATTACCATTGCCAGAGCCATTCTTGCTGATCCCGATATTCTTATTCTTGATGAAGCTACCAGCAGTGTTGACACAAGAACCGAGCTTCAGCTTCAGGAGGCAATGGGAGAACTGATGAAGGGCAGAACTAATTTTGTTATTGCCCACAGACTTTCAACAATTAAACAGGCAAATAACATTATTTTTATAGACGGTGGCGTAATTACCGAACACGGAACACATGATGAGCTTATGAAAAAGAACGGAGACTACGCAAAGCTTTATAACTCTCAGTTTGTTTCAACCACTGTTTAGAAGGGAAACTATATGAAGCTTATTACTCTTGAAAATAAGTTGAGAATTATTCTGGACCGAAGAAATGACCTTCGCTCAGCAACTCTGGGCGTCTGGGTTGCGGCGGGTTCGCGCTATGAAACAAAAGAAAACAGCGGAATATCTCATTTTATTGAGCATATAGTTTTTAAGGGCTCAGAAAAGCGAAACGCTTTTGAAATAGCTCGCGGAATGGATTCAATCGGAGCTCAGGTCAATGCTTACACAACAAAAGAATATACCTTCTTTTACACCAAAGCTCTTGATTATCAGATTCTTTCAGCGGCAGACATTCTTCTTGATATGATCAGAAATCCGCGCCTTGATGAAAAAGACATTGAAACTGAAAAGGGCGTTATTCTTGAAGAAATTGCAATGTGTGAAGATGATCCTTCAGATGTTTGTTATGAATCAAATGAAAGATCGATTTTTTCAGGCTCTTCTCTGAGTCTTGATATTCTTGGAACTAGAGAAAGCGTTTCTTCTTTTTCAAAAGAAACCTTTTCTTCCTTCATGGAAAAATTTTATGTTCCCGAAAGAATGGTAATCGGAATTTCAGGCAATTTTGGTGAAGAAGAAATTGTTGAAAAAATAAATGAATATTTCAGCTGTTGCAAAGACACCGGAAATGAGCTGAAAGCTTCAGATGTACCTTTTAAAAAAGAATATAGCTTAATAAAACGAAGCTTTGAACAAAACCACCTGATGCTCAGCTTTAAGGGAGTTGGAATCAAACATGAAGACCTTTATTCCCTTCAGCTTTGCTGCTTTATTCTTGGCAGCGGTTCCTCTTCCCGTCTGAATCAGAGAATCAGAGAGCAGCTGGGTCTTGTTTATGATATTTCAGCCTGGCTTGGAAGATATAACGGTGGCGGATATATTGCAGTTTCTCTTTCGCTTAATGAAGCTTCAGAGGAAATGGCACTTAAAGAAACCTGCAAAATTATTTCTCAGCTTAAAAATGATATAAGCGAAAAGGAACTTGCTGCGGCTAAAGAAAAGCTGACTGCAAGTCTGATTATGGCAAGGGAGCAGCCTCAGTCAAAGCTTTCCTCTTTCGGCTACACGCAGTTAATGCTTTCTGAATTTATCAGCGACGACAAAATAATTGAAGAAATCAGAGCTGTTACGCTTGAAAAGGTAAAAGAGGACGCTGAAAAATATTTTGATTTAAAAAAGGCTTCCTTTACTGCTGTGGGAAAGGTTAAAGAAAAGGATTTTTATAAAAGAATTATTGAAGGTGAAAAAGATGAGTAATTTTCAAAACATAAAGCGACTTGTTGTTAAGGTGGGAACCTCCACCCTTACTTATGAAACGGGAAAGCTTAACATCAGAAGAATGGTTAAGCTTTGCAGCGTTCTTTCAGATTTGCATAACAGCGGAATAGATGTTGCTCTTGTTACCTCGGGAGCAATCGGTGTTGGCGTTGGAAAGCTCGGACTTTCAGAAAAACCCCACGACATTCCCGGAAGACAGGCGGCGGCAACTGTTGGTCAGTGTGAGCTGATGTTTATGTATGATAAGTTTTTCAGCGAGTACGGTCAGAAAGTCGGTCAGCTTCTTGTTACAAAAAGCGATTTTGAAAACATCGAAAGAAGAACAAATCTGACCAATACCTTTGAAAAACTTTTTGAATACGGAGCTATTCCCGTAATAAACGAAAACGACAGCGTTGCCACCGAGGAAATTGTTTTTGGTGATAACGACAGCCTTTCAGCCATTGTGGCTGAGCTTATTAAAGCCGACGGTCTTGTTATTCTGACAGATATTGAAGGACTTTTTGATTCAAATCCAGCCGAAAATCCCGAAGCCAGACTTATTCCTTTTGTTGATCAAATCGATGAAAGCATTGAGGCTCTTTGCGGCGGTGCAGGAACCAACAGAGGAACCGGCGGAATGATTACCAAAATTCATGCCGCAAAAATTGCAACTGACGCTTCAATAACAACTGTAATAATGTCGGGTGCAGACCCTTCAGATTTATATAAGCTCATTGACGGAAGACAAATCGGAACAACTTTTAAGGCGAAATAAGGCGGTGGATGATATGCTGAGAGAAATGGGAAAAAAGGCGAAAGCCGCAAGCAGAGTTCTTATGACGGCGGGAACACAGAAGAAAAACAGTGCTCTGGCTTTTATTGCTGACGCCATTGAGAAAAACTGCGATTATATTATTGAAAAAAACGCCATAGATCTTGAAATTGCTCAGGCAAATGAAATGAGCAGCTCTATGCTTGACCGTCTTAGACTGAATAAAGAGCGAATTTTTGCCATCGCTGACGCTGTAAGACAAATTATTGCTTTAGATGACCCTGTGGGTAAAACTCTTGAAGGAACAACCAGACCTAACGGAGTGGTTATTGAAAAAGTAACAGTTCCTATGGGTGTTATTGCTGTTATTTTTGAAGCGCGCCCCAATGTTACGGCAGATGCGGCCGCTCTTTGCATCAAAACCGGAAACTGCGTAATTTTAAGGGGTGGAAAAGAGGCATTTAATTCAAATTCTGCAATTTGCGAAGTTATGAGAGAAGCTCTTTTAAAGGCAGAGCTTCCGAAAGACTGCATTCAGTTGGTTTCAGACACATCAAGAGCTTCTGCAACAGCTTTGATGACCATGAATGAATTTGTTGATGTTCTGATTCCGCGCGGGGGAGCAGGGCTTATAAAAGCCTGCACAGAAAATTCAACTGTTCCCGTAATTGAAACCGGAACAGGAAACTGCCACATTTATGTTGACGAAAATGCAGATGTTCAGAAGGCAGTTGAAATAATTTATAACGCCAAGGTTTCAAGACCTTCTGTTTGTAACGCCTGCGAAAGCCTTGTTATTCATAAAAATATTGCCTCAAAGGCTTTGCCCTTAATTGAAGAAAAGCTTTCAAAGGCAAATGTTGTTTTTCATGCAGACAGCGAAAGCGGAAAGCTCCTTTCTTCTTTTGTTCCTGCTACCGAAGAAGATTTCGGCAAGGAATATCTCGGCTATGAAATCAGCGTTAAAACCGTCAACAACCTTGACGAAGCTGTTGAGCATATTATGAAATACACCACAGGCCACAGCGAATGTATTGTTACTGAAAGCTATGAAAACAGCCGGAAGTTTATGAGCCGGGTTGACGCAGCCGCTGTTTATTGCAACGCTTCAACCCGTTTTACTGATGGCGGAGAGTTCGGCTTTGGCGCAGAAATCGGAATTTCAACCCAGAAGCTTCATGCAAGAGGGCCCTTGGGTCTGAAAGAGCTTTGCACTTTTAAATATCTTATATATGGCAACGGACAAATAAGATAATATAGACTAAAACTTGTTTTTATGCTATAATGCTGTTGAACGGAGGAGATATTCAATGCAGAAAAAAAGATCAAGCAAGGTTCTTAACTATATAGTGGGAACAGCTGTTATTTTGTTTGTTATAATAGGGTTGGTGAGTACGGTTTCATTTTTTGCCGGAAAAATCAGCGATAAAAGGGCTGAAACCAGAAATGCTGAAATTTCAGAATATGAAAATTTTATTGCCCCTGTTATTATGAATGACCCCGATTCCTTTGATGATGTTTCAAAGGCAAACCAGAGTCAGTTGGTTTCCATTGCAATCTGGTCCATTCTTCAGGAAAATGCTGAGCCTGATAAATATGAGTATTCTGATGACGGAATGTTGCTTCCGGAAAAAGAGGTTGAAGCTGAGTTTACCAAGCTTTTCGGAAGTGAAACAAAAATCAGCCATGAAACTGTTGACGGCGGCGGAATTGAGTTTAAATACAGCGAAAAGAAAAATTGCTACATAATTCCTATTACCGGAATCACACCTATCTATACTCCTCGTATTGAAGAAATCGACGAAAAGGGCGATAGCTTGATTATAACTGTTGGCTATCTTGCTTCGGCTGACTGGGTTCAGGACTCAAAGGGCAACATGGTTGCGCCCGAGCCTTCAAAATTTATGAAGCTTACCCTCAGAAAAGGTGCGGAAGGAAACTATTATGTTTCTGCAATTCAGTCTGCTGAATAAATAGTCTGTAAAAAAGTGCAGATCGAATCAAACAAAACAAATAAAGGGTTTCTTTGGGTGTTTTCAAAACCGAAAGAAACCCTTTAAAACTATAAGAATTACTAAACACGGATAAAAGTATTTGTTATTTAAAAAATAATCATCATTCTGAGCGTTTTTCATGGTTTATTATATTTTTCAATGGCGCGTATAAAAATAAAACTGATTAACCATTACGATTTGTAATGGTTAATCACAATACCTTAATGTTATGCTAAAGCGATAAATTTATAAAATCAGATTATTTTTGTTGTTTTATTGTCAATATTACATAAATTTGAGTGAAAAAATTAATAAATTTGTGAGATGTAATAAAAAAAATCTTTTGTGTTGACAATTACAATTTGTAATGATATAATTTTCCATAACATAGCAAAGCGGAAACCCCGCATGATATGAAAATTTTTTTTGAAAGGTGAACTCAAAATGAAGAAAGTATTAGCACTCCTTCTTGTTGCAGTTCTTTGCCTTGGCTGTTTTGCAGCTTGCGGCGGCAACGGCAACAACGAAGATCCCGCAAACAAAGCTGACGGCGAAAACTACGCAGCAAACAACACAGAATATGTAATTGGCTGTACCGGTCCTCTTACCGGCGACACCGCTTCCTACGGTATTTCTGTTCAGAACGGCGCTCAGATCGCTATTGAAGAAATCAATGCAAACGGCGGTCTCAACGGCATTAAGTTTAAGTTTGACATGAAAGACGACAAAGCTACTGCTGCTGACGCTCAGACAGGCTACGATGCTCTCTATGAAGCAGGTATGCAGGTTTCAATCGGTTCAGTTACTTCAGGCTCAGCAAAAGCATTCGGCGAAAAAGCTGCTGAAGATAACGTATTCTTCATGACTCCTTCAGCTTCTGCTGCAAACGTTATTGAATGTGGCGACAACTGCTTCCGCGTTTGCTTCGGCGACCCCGACCAGGGAACAATCGCTGCTGAAGAACTCACAGCAAAATACAAGAACATCGGCTGCATCTATGACTCAAGTGATGCTTATTCAGCAGGTATCTATGATGCATTCAAGGCTAAGATGGATGAACTCAAGGTTGAATTCAACACTCAGTCATTTGACGCTGAAAACAAAAAAGACTTCTCAACTCAGGCAGAAGCTCTTAAAGATTGCGACGTTGTTTTCCTTCCCATTTACTACACAGAAGCCGGTCTTATCGCAAAGGCTTTTGCAGCTAAGGGCAGCGAAGCAGACATCTTCGGTTCAGACGGTCTTGACGGTGTTGCAGATCAGATCGACGAAACTGTAACTGCAAACATCAAATACATCACTCCCTTCGATGTTAACAGCGAAGAAGGCGTAACAGCTAAGTTTGTTAAGGCTTACAAAGAAAAATATGACGGCGCAACTCCCGACCAGTTTGCAGCTGACGGCTACGACGCAATTATGGCTATCTATGAAGCAATGAAGGCAGCAGGCGTTAACGACGTAACAATCGCTCCCTCAGAACTTTGCGATAAGCTCGTTGCTGCAGTAACAGCTGAAGACTTCAAGCTTGTTGGTGCAACAGGCGAAATGACTTGGGACGCAACCGGCGCTTGCACAAAGGTTCCTCAGATCGTTGAGCTTAACTGATTAATTATTTGAATAAACAGTTATGATACAAGTCAATCGGGTGTCAAAAGGCACCCGATTTGACTGTTAATATTGAGAGGTTTTTTAAGAAAGCAGAATTGAAGGCTTTGGCTTTTTTAGCCTTGACTTCTGTTTTTTTGCAGAAAAGATGGACGGCTTTTGCCGTCGGAAACGAAGGAGTATTTATGACTACTTTTATTGACGGACTCAGTCTGGGCAGTATTTATGCGCTTATTGCTTTGGGCTATACCATGGTTTACGGTATTGCCAAAATGCTTAACTTTGCCCACGGCGATGTTATCATGGTTGGTGCTTATGCAATTTTTTCAACCCTTGCTGTAACCGGTCATCCTTTGGTGGGAGTTTTGGTTGCGGTTGTTATTTGCACCGTTTTAGGCGTTGTTATGGAAAAACTTGCCTATAAGCCTCTGAGAGGTGCTTCTCCTCTTGCTGTTCTTATAACGGCAATCGGTGTCAGCTATCTTCTTCAGAGTATTGCTCAGCTTATTTATGGTTCAAAATCAAGAGCCATAACCTTAGGAAATTTTGAAAGCATTAAAATCGGCTCGGTTTCAATCAGCAGTGCAACAATAATAACTCTTGCAGTTGGCGCGGTTATTATGGTAACACTTACACTTTTTGTAAAATACACTAAAGTGGGCAGGGCGATGATTGCTGTTTCTGAAGACAGAGGTGCCGCGGCACTTATGGGAATTAATGTTAATTTCATTATTACTATTACTTTTGCAATCGGTTGTTGCCTTGCCGCAGCCGCAGGCTTGTTCTATCTTCTTCAGATTCCTTCAGTTACCCCGACTCTTGGCTCAATGCCCGGAATTAAGGCTTTCACTGCCGCTGTTATCGGAGGAATCGGTTCAATACCCGGAGCTATGCTTGGCGGAATTCTTTTAGGCGTTATTGAAAAGATTTGCTTGAGTATTCCTGTGTTAGCTCCCTACACAACAGCCATTGAGTTCAGCTTGCTTATAGTAATTCTTCTTGTTAAGCCCATCGGTCTGCTTGGCAAAAAGAGAAGAGAGAAGGTGTAATTTATGAATCTTATTAAAAACATCAAGGCTAACACGAAGCCAAAATATTTCACAAATTACATCATTGTTGCTGTTATGCTTGCCGTAACACTCACAATGAAAATGACGGGAAATCTTGCCCGTTCAAATGCAACTCTTCTTGCTCAGATTTCTTACAGCATTATTCTTGCTGTTTCGCTCAACCTTGTTGTTGGCTTCCTCGGCGAGCTTTCTCTCGGTCATGCCGGCTTCATGTGTGTTGGTGCATATTTAGGCTGCTTTGTGGCAAACATGCTTCATGAATTTATTTCATCACCCCTTCTTGTTCTTATTATTTCCATGGTTGTTGGTGGTGTTGTTGCTGCAGTCTTCGGCTTTATAATCGGTCTTCCTGCTCTTCGTCTGAAGGGAGACTATCTTGCAATTGTAACTCTTGCGTTCGGTGAAATTGTCAGAACCATTTTCAAAAACTTAAAGGCTTTTGGCGGTGCTTTGGGTCTTGACTCAACAAGATATAAAGGAAACCTCTTTGTTGTTGGCTTTGTTGTTGTTCTGGTAACTCTCTTTATTATTCAGAACATTGTCAGAAGTAAACACGGAAGAGCCATTACTGCTATTCGTGACAACGAAATTGCCGCAAGAGCAATGGGAATCAACGTTACCTACTATAAGCTTTTCGTTTTTGTTGTTGCCGCGTTCTTTGCAGGTGTTGCCGGCGTAATTTACGGACACTTTGCAACTCCCGTTCTTTATTCGTTCTTCTCTTATAACTATTCAATCGAAATTCTGGTTATGGTTGTTCTTGGCGGAATGGGTAACATAACAGGCTCAATCATTGCCGCAACAGCAATTACCTTTATAAACTTCCAGCTTCAGACAAGACTTTCAGGCGACCTTGCCGCTTTGAAGTTCTTGGTTTATGCTCTTATTCTCATTGTTGTTGTTATTTTCAACAATGCACCTGCTCTCAGCGCAGTGAGAGAAAAGTTTTCTATCAGAAGATTTCTCAAATCAAAAAGACATCCTTCAGAAGTGCATGATGACGAAGCAGCATGGGATAGAGTTCCCACCAAAATCAGAATGGACGAGGTTCTTTCGGTTGATGTTATTGTTGATGATCCCTACACTCCCGATAAAAAAGACCCAACAACAAAAGGAGGTAGCAACTAATGGCAGAAATCGTTCTTGAAACCAAAGATTTAGGAATTTCCTTTGGTGGTCTGAAGGCTGTTCAGAATGTGAACCTGAAGATTGAAAAAAATCAGCTTTATGGTTTAATTGGTCCCAACGGAGCCGGAAAAACAACAGTTTTCAATATGTTAACCGGAGTTTATAAGCCCACAACAGGAACCTTTTATCTCTGCGGCGAAGAGCTGAAGGGAAAAAGCCAGGAAGCAATCAACCACAAGGGTATTGCCCGAACCTTCCAGAACATCAGACTTTTCAACAACATGAGCGTTATCAGAAATGTTCTTGTTGGTCTTCATAATCAGCCTGAATTCAAGTGCAGTCCCGTAACAAGCATGCTGAAGCTTCCTAAGCATTATGACACCGAAGTCCGTATGCGCGAAAGGGCAAAAGAAATTCTTAAGATTTTTGACCTTTATGAAGAAAGAAACAACCTTGCCTGCAATCTTCCCTACGGTAAGCAGAGAAAGCTGGAAATTGCGAGAGCACTTGCAACAAATCCGAAGCTTCTTCTTTTAGATGAGCCCGCCGCAGGTATGAACCCCAACGAAACCGAAGAACTTATGAAAACAGTCAGATTTATCAGAGATGAGTTTGACATCACCGTTCTTCTTATTGAGCATGACCTTAAGTTCGTTTCAGGTCTTTGCGACGAGGTAACGGTTCTTAACTTCGGAACTGCTCTTTATCAGGGCAAGGTTAACGACGCTCTTAATGACCCCGAGGTTGTTAAGGCATATATCGGAGGTTAAGGCTTATGGCAATGTTAGAAGTAAAAGATTTAGAAGTTTATTATGGTGTTATTCAAGCCATTAAAGGAATAAGCTTTGAGGTTAACGAAGGCGAAATTGTTACTCTTATCGGTGCAAACGGCGCCGGAAAAACCACCACAATGCAAAGCATTATGGGCCTCATTCCCGCGAAAAGCGGCTCAATTACTTATGAGGGAAAAAGCATTAACAAGGTTCCTACCCATAAAATTGTCCAAATGGGAATGACTCAGGTTCCTGAAGGAAGAAGAGTTTTCCAGGAGCTTTCAGTTTATGATAATCTTGTTATGGGAGCATACACAAGAAAAGATCAGAAAGAAGTTAAAAACAGCATTGAAGAAATTTATGCTCGTTTTCCTCGTCTTAAAGAAAGAAGAAACCAGATTGCAGGAACTCTTTCCGGCGGTGAACAGCAAATGCTTGCCATGGGAAGAGCAATAATGAGCAAGCCAAAGCTTCTCATGCTTGATGAGCCCTCAATGGGTCTTTCACCTCTTCTTGTTGACGAAGTTTTTGAAATAATTAAAGATTTCCACAAGAGCGGAACAACAATTCTTCTTGTTGAACAAAACGCAGGAAAGTCACTTGCAATTTCCGACAGAGCTTATGTTCTTGAAAACGGAAAAATCGCTCTTTCGGGAACAGGAAAAGAGCTTCTTGAAAGCGAAGAAATTAAAAAGGCATACCTTGGCGGCTAAGTAGATGAGACTAATCCTCAGTCGCTGATTCAAGGATTTGTTTTGTGTAAAATTTTTCATTCAGTTTAATAAAACTACAGAGATAAGGTGGAACTCGTCTCTGTAGTTTTTTATCTTTATCGATCAGAAGCTGAAAAAAGCGGGGAAGAGAAAGCTCAACCCCGCAAAAGAGATATTAAACTAAGGAAGAAACACCGGAAGAGGAGCTTTATTCGGCTTCCTCACCTCTTATGTCAATAATAGGATCACCGCCTGTTGCAAGAGGAAGCTCACCGTTCCATTTTTGAATTTTTTCATATTCAATAAGGTCATCTGAAAGTGACTTCGTAATCACACGGTTAGCTTCGGCCTGAGCCTGAGCTTTTTTCTTTGTTGCTTCAGCTTCAGCTTCGGCTTCAATGATTTTCTTTTTAGCCTGAGCTTCGGCAACAACAATTTCCTGTTCCTGCTCGGTTTTTGTTTTAATAAGGTTCTGTTCAGCAACCTGCTTTGCCTCAATAGCGGCGTTAAATTCAGCAGAGAAATCAAAATTAACAATGTTGAATTTTTCAATAACAACACCATATTCGTTAACCTTGCTTTCAAGCGCTTCTTTAATTTCGTCGCCAACCTGGTTACGCTTTGTAATAAGCTGTTCGGCTGTGTATTTTGCTGTAATAGCCTTAACGCTTTCCTTAACGGCAGGAAGAAGAATAACATTTTCATAGTTTGAGCCTATGTTTTTATAAATGGTTACGCTTGATTCATAACCAACACGATAGTTAACAGCAATACTGCTGCTTACAGTTTGAAGGTCTTTTGAAACAGCGTTAGCTTCAATTTCAATAACCTGAATTTTGTTATTGATAATTTTAACGCTCTGAACAAAAGGAATTTTGAAATTAAGACCTTCACTCATAATGTTGCTGTTGACCTTACCTAAGGTAAGAACAACACCTGTGTTACCTGCAGGAACAATTGTTACCGCAGAAGCCGCAATAAAAACTATAAGAGCAACAATGAGAATGGGAAAAATCAATTTCTTCGGGAACTTGAACTGCTTAACGTCTGTGAACTTAAAACTACTTTTCATAAAAATCTCCTTCAAACGCAGAAAGCCGGGCGTTTGTGTTAAAATAAAATTTTTAAAGGACCTTTGTGGCTTTCTTAAATCAAATTGAAGCTTCTTCATTTGATGATTGAATTATACAAAAAGCGAGAATAATTTTCAAATTCTGTTTACAATCAATTTAAACCGAAAGCGAATAAAAATAAATATTTTAGATGTTTAAATGAGTTCTTTTCTTTGTTTTTCTTCATTTTTCATGTGTTTTTCTCTCTTTTTCTCGAAAAAAGTGTCATACAAAAAATATTTCTAATTTCGCAATAAAAAAGCAATAAAATAGTGTATAATATATTGATTAATGTTTTAGAAATGTGATTTATGAAAGATGAATATAGAAAGGAGAAGGTGTTGAAGCAAGGCTTTCAGCATCAAAACAGAATATGTTTATTGATAAAGCGAAAATATATATAAAAGCCGGTGACGGCGGAAACGGCGCTGTGGCTTTCCACAGAGAAAAATATATTGCTTCAGGCGGTCCCGACGGCGGTGACGGCGGAAAGGGCGGCGACATCGTTTTTGTTGTTGATGATAATATTTCAACCCTTGCCGATTTCAAATATAAAAGAAAATATAAGGCTCCGAAAGGAAACGACGGTTCAGGCGGAAGAAGAAACGGAAAAAAGGCTGAGGACTTAATTATAAAAGTTCCTCGCGGAACGGTCATCAGAGAAGCTGAAAGCGGTGCGGTAATGAGCGATATGTCTTCAGATGAACCCTTTATTGCGGCTAAAGGCGGTAAAGGCGGCTGGGGAAACACACATTTTGCAACACCCACAAGGCAAACTCCCCGTTTTGCAAAGCCCGGTCAGCCGGGTGAAGAGTGGGAGGTTACTCTTGAGCTGAAGCTTCTTGCCGATGTTGGTCTATTAGGCTTTCCGAATGTTGGAAAATCTAGCTTTATTTCTGTTGTAAGTCAGGCAAAGCCAATTGTTGCCGATTATCATTTCACAACCATTACTCCCGTTCTTGGCGTTGTTTCAATGGGCGAAGGTAACTCCTTTGTTATTGCAGATATTCCCGGACTTAT
This sequence comes from Clostridia bacterium, assembly GCA_017474045.1. Lineage (GTDB taxonomy): Bacteria > Bacillota > Clostridia > Oscillospirales > Acutalibacteraceae > UBA6857. Next base: position 52,246 of record JAFUHX010000020.1, read on the forward strand.
TGAAGGCGCAAGTGAGGGCGTTGGCTTAGGTCACGAGTTCCTTCGTCATGTTGAGCGCTGCAGAATGCTTCTTCATATTGTTGATGTTGCCGGAAGTGAAGGTCGAGATCCCATTGAAGATTTTGAAAAAATCAATCTGGAGCTTGAACGCTTTAATCCTGAGCTTTCAAAATGTCCTCAGATAGTTGCCGCAAACAAAATTGACCTTGCAACTGATGAACAGCTTCAGACCTTCAAGGAATATATTAAAAGCAAGGGCTATGAATATTTTGAAATGTGTGCCCCGATTTCAGAGGGAACAAAAGAAGTTATTAATGCTGTGGCGGCTAAGCTTGCAACCTTACCTCCTGTAAAACGCTATGAAAAAGAAGAAATTCCCCTTGAAATTATTATGAAAAAACAAGATACAGGCTATGAAATCGTTGAGCAAGACGGAATTTATTTTGTTGAAGCTCCCTGGCTGGTCAGAATTGTTAACAGCGTAAATCTTGATGACTATGAATCTCTTCAATATCTTCAGCGAGTTCTGATTTCCAGCGGAATAATCGACGGCCTTCGTGAGCAAGGTGTTCAGGAGGGCGACACAGTTGATATTTATGGCTTTGAATTTGATTTTGTAAACTAAAACCTGAAAGGCTTTTATAAATGGAAAGATTTTTAAATATGCCCTGCGACCCTTCACAGCTCAGCCCTTTAACTTTAGCTTTTATCGGCGACACGGTTTATGACCTTTTTATTCGCGAAAAACTGGTTTGTCAGGCAAACAGACCTGTTAAAAAGCTTCATAATCTTGCTGCCTCAAGAGTTAACGCGGCTTCTCAGGCAAAAAGCGCAAAAAAGCTTATGGAAGTTTTAACTGAAGAAGAGCTTTCTGTTTTAAAAAAAGGAAGAAACGCCCATACTAATCACAAAGCTAAAAACATGAGCGAAAGTGATTACCACATGGCAACGGGATTTGAAACTCTTTTTGGTTGGCTATATCTCGGCGGAAATATTGAACGCCTGAGAGAGCTTTTTGAGCTGATTGAAAAAGAGGCTGAGAAAGAAGAGTGACCCTTTCGCTTCTGAGAGGTGTTATAACTGAAGCGAATCTATTTGTTTAAAGACATTGTCAATGTTATTTTCGGTTCTTTTTTGTTCAGCGTCAGCATTAATGTTTTCAGCGTTCCCAACGGCTTTGTTCAAGGTGGACTGACGGGGATTTCAATAATGCTTAATTTCCTTTTTCCTTTTCTTCCCGTGGGAACAGCGATTTTTCTGATGAATATTCCCCTTCTTGTAATTTCCTTTTTTCAGCTGGGAAAGGCTGTTGTTTTAAAAACAGCGGCAACAATAGCGGTTTCAACGGCTTTTATTGATTTCTTTTCGTTGTTTCTTCCTGAATATAAAGGCGACAGCTTCCTTGCCTGCGTTTTCTGCGGAATTACTGCCGGAGCCGGATTAGGCTTGATTTTGCTTTCAGGGGCTACTACCGGAGGAACAGAAATAACAGCCTTGCTTATCAGAAAAAGAGCACCGTTTGTTTCTGTGGGAAGACTTATGCTGATAATAGATCTTGCGGTTATTTTGTCTTCATTTTTTATCTATCGGAAAATAGAAGCGCTAATGTATGCCGCTGTGGCAGTTTATATTTCAACAAGAGTAATTGACCTGATTGTTTCAGGCGGCGTTCATAATAAAATGCTTCTGATTATAACAAACAAACCAAAAGAAATTTCTCAGGCAATTTTTTCTCAGATTAACCGAGGAGTGACTGTTCTTTCAGCAAAAGGTGGCTACACAGATGAAAACAAAAACCTTGTTTTGTGTGTTGCCAGAGCTTCAGAGGTTTCAAGAATAAACAGAGTTTTAACTAAAACAGATGAAAACAGCTTTACCGTAACTGCAGACATAGGCGAAGTTTTCGGAAGAGGCTTCAGATTAGATTGACGGTTAAAAGTTCAACTCGTCTGAAAAAATACACAAAATGAAGGAAATCTTTTTGATTTACGACTATTTTAAAGAAGTACTGACGATAATCGGCTGATGCAACGACTCAGATTATATTCGTCAACCTAAGGAGAGATTTTTATGAATTTTACAACAAACATCAACGGAACATCAGACGGCTATTGCTTAATAAAAAGTCTTGATAAAAAGCTCAACGTTAAAGGTGTTCCCTATCTCGACATGGTTCTTTGCGACAAAACGGGAGAAATAAACGCAAAAATATGGGACTACAAAAAAGAAATTCACGGAGAATACTGTGTTGGTGACCTTGTTAAAATCAGGGGAAACATTTCTCAATATAACGGAGCTGACCAGCTTCGTATTGACAAAATCCGCCACGTTACAGAGGGTGACGGCGTTAATATGAGCGACTTTGTTCCTTCAGCGGAATACAGCGGAGAAATGATGCTGGCTCAAATTTATAAAATAATTGATTCAATGGCTGACGAAGAAATAAAGAAGCTTACATATTCCCTCATTAAAGAGAGCGAAGAAAAAATGCTTTTCTGGCCGGCGGCTTTTAAGCTTCATCACGCTATGAGGGGCGGACTTTTATATCATACTCTTTCAATAATCAAGCTGGCAAAATCGGTTTGTGAAATTTATCCTTCTGTTGACCGCGACCTTCTTTTCTGCGGAATTATTCTCCATGATATTTGCAAAATTGATGAATTTGAACTCAGCAGTGCGGGAATGGTAACAAAATATTCTGTTAAAGGCGAGCTTCTTGGTCATCTTGTTATGGGCGCAATGAAGGTTTCTCAGAAAGCAAGGGAGCTTGGAATCAGCGAAGAAAAGGCAACCCTTGTTGAACACATGATAATTTCTCATCATGGAGACCCCGAATTCGGTGCTGCAGTCAGACCAATGTTTCTTGAAGCAGAAATTCTCAGTCGCCTCGACACTTTAGATGCTGTTATTTTTGAAATCGAAGAGGCTTCAGGTTCTGTTGCAAGCGGCGAATTTTCGCCTCGCCAATGGGCGCTTGACAACAGAAAACTCTATAATCACGGAAGAAAAGAGCTTTCAACGAAGGCAAAATTAGATTGATTAAAAGGAAAAACAAAGAAATTAGTCAAATAGTGTTGCTTTTTTAAGAAAAAAATGCGATAATATAAAAATGATAATGCGGTGATTTTTGCCGCTTAGAATCTTCCGAAAAAGTAAAACTGAGAGGAGGATTGAAATGAGAGTTATTACCGGAACGGCAAGAGGGCGAAAGCTTGTTACTCTTGAGGGTGACGATGTCAGACCAACCACCGACAAGGTTAAAGAATCTCTTTTCAATATTATTCAGTTTGATGTTGAAGGGGCGTTGTTTCTTGATCTTTTTGCCGGATGCGGACAGATAGGCATTGAGGCAATTTCAAGAGGAGCAAGACAGGCTGTTTTTGTTGATAAATCAAAAAAGAGTATTGAAATTATCAAACAGAATCTTAAAACAACCGGTTTTGAAAAAAAGGCTGCTGTTTTAAACTGCGACAGTCTGGCTTTCCTTTTAAGAAGAAGCGAGAAATATGACATTGCGTTTCTTGACCCGCCTTACGCCAAGGGTATTTTGCAAAATGCACTTGAAGGCGTTGCTTCGGTTATGAACGAAAACGGAATTATTATTTGCGAATGTTCTTTAGGCGAAGAGCTTCCGGAACAGGTTGGCGACTTTGTTGTTTTTAAAGAATATAAATACGGAAAAACCTTGTTGGTTTCATATAAAATTCCTGAGAAACAGGAGGATGATTGACCAATGGAAAAAATTGCAATTTATCCCGGCAGTTTCGACCCCATAACAATCGGACATCTTGATATTATCAAAAGAAGCGCCAAGCTTTTTGATAAGGTGATAATCGTTGTAATGTCTAACTACAGAAAGGTTAATTCAACCACCTTTTCTGTTGAAGAAAGAACAGAGTTAATTAAGCGTTGCACAGCAGACATTCCCAATGTTGAGGTTGATTCATATATGGGTCTTCTGGCTGAATATGCCAAAAAGAAAAATGCTGCTGCAATCGTTAAGGGACTCAGGGCTGTTTCAGATTTTGAAGATGAATTTCAACAGGCCTTAACCAATAAAAAGCTTAACAGTGAACTGGAAACGGTTTTCATGGCGGCAAACGCTGAACACATGTTTTTAAGCTCAAGCATGATTAAGCAGGTTTGTCAGTTGGGCGGAGATGTTTCTCCCTTTATTCCCGCTGAGATCAGCGTTGATATAATAAAGAAACTTCAAAGCATCGGTTCATCAAAAGATGACTGAGCTTTCTGAAAATAAAAAAAGAAAGGAAAAAAGAAAATGGCTTTTAATGAAGAAGTAGAAGAACTTGAATTTAACAGTGTGTTTAATGATGATGACGAAGAAGTGTATGAGGATGTTTCTGAATTTGGCGAATATACAGATGAGGAAATGAGCGAAAGATGGGGCAACCTTTCTTTTGAAGACCTTGTTTTTGAACTTGAAAACATTCTTGCTGCCTCAAAAAAATACTTTTTCTCAAAAACAAAAAGAGTAATCAATGCTGAAGAGATGACCAATCTTGCAAAGCATATTACTGCAAAGCTTCCCGGTGAAATTTCTGAAGCTAAAGACATTATTGCTACCCGCGAGAAAATTATTACCGGCGCAAGAAGAGAGGCTGACGCAATCAGAAAAGATGCTGATACCTACAGAACCAACACAGTAAATGACGCTGATGCTCAGAAAAAACAGATTATTGCAGGAGCTCAGGCTCAGGCTAAGCAAATGGTTTCAGAGCATGAAATTACAAGACTTGCTAACGCAGAAAGAGAAAAAATTATTGCTGATGCCAAGGCAAGAGGAAGAGCCATTGTTGACAAGGCAAAAGCTGATGCTGATGCATACATTGCTGAAGTAACAACCTGGGGTAACGAAAACCTTGACGGAATTAACCAATATATCGCCGGCGTTCTCGGCAGCGCCAGAGATTCTTACATCAAGTCTGTCAAAGGCATTGATGAAGCTTTTGCAAACTACAAAGCAGCAAACGATCAAAGAGTTAGCTCATTAAGAAAAGTTCCCACCTTCAAGCCCACATCAAACGGCGGAAACAATAATCAGAATCAGTAAAACAAAAATCAGCGCTCTGTAAAAAGCGCTGACCGCATTAACCTGAAATGACAAAGGGTTTCTATAGATTGAAAAATCTGTAGAAACCCTTTTGTTTATAAACCTAAAGCTTTCAGAGAGCATAAATATCAATGTTTGTTCATTCTGCGAAATTTTACGGCTCCGTTTTGCCTTTGTGTGTTATTCTGAAGCTTATTAAAGTGAATCAATATATCTGCAGGCTGAAACAGCGGCAACTGCTCCGTCGGCTGTTGCTGTTGTAATTTGTCTGACGCTTTTTTTGCGGCAGTCACCGGCAACAAAAATGCCGGGGGTTTTTGTTGAGCAGCTTTCGTCGCTGTCAATGTATCCGTTGGAATCAAGAGAAGCAACATTTTCAAAAATTTCGTTTTCAGGCTCAAGACCTATAGCAACAAACATTCCGTCAACAAAAAGCTTTTGTTTTTCACCTGACGCTGTTTTTTCAATTGTTATTGCGCTGAAAACCTCGCCGTCTTGAATTTCTGAAACAACAGCTCCGGTTATAACTTCAACGTTTTCTCTTTTTGAAAGAATATCCTGAAGAACCTTTTCACCGGTGAGAAAATCGAGATTCTGAACAACAATAACCTTTTTGCAGTTTTCTGAAAGAAGAACTGCTTCCTGCAAAGCAGAGTTACCGCCTCCGATGAGAGCAACGGTTTTGTCTTTATAGAAAGCGCCGTCACAAACAGCACAGAAAGAAATTCCTTCGCCAATGAATTTCTCTTCATTTTTAACGCCTAAATGGCGGTGCTTGCAGCCTGCGGCAATAATAACACTTTTACATTCATAGGTGTTTCCATCTTCTGTTGAAACAGAAAAACAGCCGTTTTCGCCTTTGATTTCGTTAACCTCTTCCAGCTCAACATCGGCACCCAGCTCAAGAGCCTGATTGACCATTTTGTCGGCAAGCTCACTGCCGCTGACAGTTTCAAATCCCGGATAGTTTTCAAGCTTGGGAGAAAGAACCATTTGACCACCGAAAGCGGCCTTGTCGAGAATTAAAACGGTTTTGTTTGCTCTTCTGGCGTAAATTGCGGCTGTAAGACCGGCAGGGCCTGCGCCGACAATAACAATATCTGTCATGATAAACCTCCTGAATATTATAACCTTTAAACAAGGGGATGTAAAAAAACGAGTTTTTTACATCCCCTTGTTATTTTTAGGGAATTAGAAAAATGTGAAACAAATTTTTATTGAATTGTTTTAATATATTCTTTAACGCCTGTTACTGCAACAAACTTCTGAATTTCGCCGTTGCTGACAACAACAAGAGTGGGAGCTTGCTTGATTCCCAAAGAATTTGTGAGTTCAACATTTTCGTGAGCATAGAGCTTTGTGTAGGCAACATTTGCTTTTCCTAAAAGGGTTTCTGCAATTTTGCAGTTGGGGCAGGTTGCGGAAGCAAACATATAAACGCCGTCTGAAAGAAGGTTTTCTTCTTCTTTGCAGTTGCAGGTCTCTTCAGCTTCAGCCTTGGGGCCTGTGTGAGTGAGAACAGAGGTTTCAAGATTATAAACTTTTCTGTCGCCGAATTCCTGGAATTTTCCGTCGTTCCAGTTTTTAACGGGTCTGTAGTAACCGGTGATACGGCTATAAACCTCAGTTTCTTTTCCGCACTTAGGACAGTTATAAACTTCGCCTGAAATATAGCCGTGGTCCTTACAAACTGAATAAGTGGGAGAAAGAGTATAGTAGGGAAGACGATAGTTTTCAGCAATTTTTCTGACGATTGAAGCTGCAGCTTTCCAGTCAGGAAGCTTTTCGCCAAGGAAGGCATGGAAAACTGTTCCTGAAGTGTAAAGTGTCTGAAGCTCATCTTGAATGTCAAGAGCTGTGAAGATGTCGTCTGTGTAGCCAACGGGAAGATGTGAGCTGTTGGTGTAATAGGGAGTTCCGTCTTCTGAAGCGCAGATGATATCGGGATAATATTTTCTGTCGTGCTTTGCAAGACGATAGGAGGTTGACTCGGCGGGAGTTGCTTCAAGGTTATAAAGGTCGCCATAAAGCTCCTGATAGTCAGAAAGTCTTTCGCGCATGTGGTTAAGAACCTTTTTAGAGAACTCCTGAGTTTCCTTGTGAGTCATATCTTTTCTGATCCATTTTGCGTTGAGACCTGCTTCATTCATACCAACAAGGCCGATGGTTGAGAAGTGGTTTGCAAATGTTCCGAGATATCTCTTGGTGTAGGGATAAAGACCTTCATCAAGAAGCTTTGTAATAATAGTACGCTTAACCTTAAGTGAACGGGCAGAAATGTCCATAAGTCTGTCAAGACGCTTGAAGAAATCTTCTTCGTCAGCTGCAAGATATGCAATTCTGGGAATATTGATTGTAACAACGCCAACAGAACCGGTGCTTTCGCCGCTTCCGAAGAAGCCGCCTGACTTTTTGCGAAGCTCGCGAAGGTCAAGACGAAGACGGCAACACATACTTCTAACGTCGGAGGGCTCCATATCGCTGTTAACATAGTTTGAGAAATAGGGAGTTCCGTATTTTGAAGTCATTTCAAAAAGGAGCTTGTTGTTTTCTGTTTCTGACCAGTCAAAGTCGCTGGTAATTGAATAGGTGGGAATGGGATACTGGAAGCCTCTTCCGTTTGCGTCACCTTCAATCATAATTTCGATGAAAGCGCGGTTGATCATATCCATTTCTTTTTTGCAGTCTTTATATTTGAAGTTTGCTCTCTTGCCGCCGATAATAGCGTATTCTTCAGCGAGGTCAGCAGGAACAGTCCAGTCAAGAGTAATGTTGCTGAAGGGAGCCTGAGTACCCCAACGGGAAGGAGTGTTTACGCCGTAAACGAAGGATTCAATGCATTTTTTAACTGCATCATAGTCAAGCTGGTCTGCCTTTACAAAGGGAGCAAGATAGGTATCGAAAGAGGAGAAAGCCTGAGCACCTGCCCATTCATTCTGCATAATTCCGAGGAAGTTTACCATCTGGTTGCAAATTGTTGCAAGGTGCTTTGCAGGAGCAGAGGTGATTTTTCCGGGAACACCGCCTAATCCTTCTTCAATAAGCTGCTTGAGTGACCAACCGGCGCAGTAACCGGTGAGCATTGAAAGGTCATGAATGTGAATGTCGGCATTTTTGTGAGCGTTGCCGATTTCGTCGTCATAAATTTCTGAAAGCCAATAGTTAGCTGTGATTGCGCCTGAGTTGCTGAGAATAAGACCGCCGACAGAATAAGTAACGGTTGAATTTTCTTTAACACGCCAGTCAATGTTTTTAACATATTTATCAACAAGCTCTTTATAGTCAAGAATTGTTGACTTCATGTTTCTTAATTTTTCGCGCTGTCTTCTGTAGAGAATGTATGCCTTGGCAACATCTGAATATCCTGCCTGAATAAGAACGGTTTCAACGCTGTCTTGAATATCTTCAACAGCAACAACTCCGTCTTCAATTTTTTCTTCGAAATCTGCGGTTACTTTAAGAGCAAGGAAATCAATAATATTGTCGTTAAAGTTTTTTTCGCAGGCTTCAAAGCCCATTTTAATTGCGCCAATGATTTTGGAAATGTCAAAATCAACAATTTTTGAGTCACGTTTTCTGACCTGATACATAATTAATTCTCCTTTTTAATTTTATTGTCCCCTTAATTGAGCTGTGGGGATGAATTTTTTAACTGTGTTTAAAAGCTCTTCGCTTTCTTCTTCTGAGAAAGGGAAGAAGGATTTGCAGGGAACGAACTGACTGTCTTTGAAGTTCTGAATGAAATATTTTTCAGTTCCTTCAAGAAGCTTTCCAATCTGTTCAAAATCCTCTGCCGTGTGAATTCCTTTAACTGCTGTAGTTCTGAATTCATGGGGAACACCGCTGTTTTCAAGAATTTCAACGCTTTCTTTAAAAAAGCCGAAATCCATTGAAGAAGCGGTTGCTTTTTCATAACCTGAGGGTGAAGACTTAATATCCATTGCAACATAGTCAACCAAAGACTCCTCAATGACCCTTCTGAGCTTTTTTGGAAGACTGCCGTTTGTGTCGAGCTTTATAAGATAGCCCATTTTTTTAAGATCTTTTAAAAATTCTTCAATATCAGGCTGAAGTAAGGGTTCACCGCCTGTTACACAAACTCCGTCTAAAATTCCTTTTCTTTTTGAAAGATACTCCATAACCTCATCATACATATTGTGGTTTGAACAAGGTGAAGTTACAAGTTCATAATTATGGCAAAAAGGACATCGAAGATTGCAGCCGCCGGTAAAGACCGTGCAGGCAACCCTTCCGGGAAAGTCAAGAAGCGTCATTTTTTGAAAACCTTGAATATTCAACTGAAACCGCCCTTTCTTTCGCCGAAAGACGAAGCTTTTATTTGCGAGTGCTTTGACAGTATATCACAGAGTTTTATATATGTCAATAGCAAAACCACAAGATATTGTGGTTTTTTAAAAAATAATATCCATAAATTCCGTTTTTCAACAAATGTATATTATTTACTGAAACTGTTTGATATTTTTTGTGAAACCTTCACTAAGAAAAAAAGACAGAGAAAAAAATCTCCAACAAAAGCTAAAGCTTCTGTTGGAGACCCACCACTGCAAACTATTGATCTAAAGATGAGAAAGAAAGACCAAAATTTGCAGAAGTAAGCAGAATATTTCTTATTTAGTAATATCATATTTCTAAATTGCAACATAAATTATAATATTTTCTGAATTTTTTGTTAATTTGGAAAAATATCAGAATATTTAAGAAAAAATCAAAAAAAATTGCAACCACAAGATGTTGTGGTTGCAATAGGGCTTATTACGAAAAAACTGATAAAAAGTCACTCTTTAAAATCAGCGCTGATGAGTGCGCTTCTTTTGCATTTTTCTTTCAAAATTGCTCTGATCTTTTTATTTCGTGGAATCAGACCGTTTTCCCAGATTTTGAAATTTGTTTCGCATGGAAAAACTTCATAACTACGAAGGAAATGTATTATGAAAAAAGAATGCTGATAAGGTGTTTTTTCAAAAACAGTTTTAATGTTTTCATATTTTACTCTGACTCTGATAAAACCAATATAATAGAAAATGATCTCTGAATCGGTAAATCTTGCTGCCCATGGAAAAAGCAAAACAGCCCCTGAGAAAAGAATCAAACCGACGATAATTAAAAAAAGCTCAAGGCCGTCGCCGTCAGATATTAAAATTCCTGCAAGAGAAGAAAGAACACCGGCAGTGCCTGTAACCAGACACTGTCGGCCGATGAAAATTTTATTCATATTAAATTAAACTTTGTTGGTGGCAACGATGTCTGCGCCTGTGTCACAGATGTTGCAGATGAGAACATCGCCCATGGCAACGGGAGCATCAACAACTTCGTTATTAATAACTTCCATGCATTCAAACATTTTTCCCTTGGGAATGGGAACAGATGTTTTAACAGGAACAACGTTGAGAGAGCCGCCGTTAACCTTCATTGTGGTTGTGAGCATACGAACGGGGTTAGTGCATTCGCTGATTGCGTATTGTTCGCCTCTTTTGCAGGTGTTGCCTTTTACAGAAAGAACTTCTCCGCTGTCGGAAAGCTCAACGCTCATAGAGCAGCCCAAAGGGCATGAAACACAAATTAAATCACGTGTCATTTGCTAACCTCCACTTTAACAATAAGTTCTTTTTTGTCAAGAGCCTTAATGTCTTCATTTTTAATAGTAACATTTTCCATTTCACCGGGAGCGAGCTTGGGCTTTTTCTTTGAATAAATTACCTTGTCGCCGCAGGAAACGGTAATTCTTGCGTTTTTATAAACATCGCGAACGCGGAAATAGATTTTAACGTCTTCGTCTGTTGCGCTGTTGATGTTCTGAGGAACGGTGTATCTTACGCCGCCTTCAGCCTTAACAGAAATATATTTTGCTGCCTTGCCTTTTCCTTTTGAAAGAATATATTTTGCAGCGCCCTGACCTGCAAGCTGGCTTTCGTTTGTAACATAGTCAACAAGGTCATGAACATGAAGAACGTTTCCGCAAGCAAAAATTCCGGGACGGCTTGTTTGTCTGTATTCATCAACGATAGCACCGTTGGTAATGGGATCGAGCATAATTCCGGCGCTTCTTGTCAGTTCGTTTTCGGGAATAAGACCAACAGAAAGAAGAAGAGTGTCACATTCAATAAACTGCTCTGTTCCGGGAATAGGTCTTCTGTTTTCGTCAACATTGGCAATAGTAACACCCTCAAGGCGTTCAATACCGTGAGTCTTGATTACTGTGCAGCTCAAACGAAGAGGAATTCCCATGTCTTCAAGGCACTGAACAATGTTTCTCTGAAGACCGCCGGAGTAGGGCATAAGCTCACAAACAGTTTCAACCTTTGCGCCTTCAAGAGTCATTCTGCGTGCCATGATAAGACCGATGTCGCCTGAGCCGAGAATAACAATCTTTTTGCCGGGCATATAGCCGTCAATATTAACATATTTCTGAGCTGTTCCGGCAGTCATAATGCCTGAAGCTCTGGAGCCGGGAATGTCGAGAGCTCCTCTGGGTCTTTCGCGGCATCCCATGGCAAGAATAATTGCTGTTGCGCTGATTTCAAGAATTCCGTCGGTGTTGTTTGTTGCAATAACAACATTGTTGGGCTTGATATCTGTTACCATTGTGTCGGTTTTAACGTCGATATCGGTGTCTTTAAGAAGCTGAATGAAGCGATAGGCATATTCGGGGCCTGAAAGCTCTTCGCCGAAATAGTGAAGACCGAAGCCTGCGTGAATACACTGCTCAAGAATACCGCCGAGAGTGTCAGCTCTTTCGAGAATAATGATTTTTTCAACGCCGCATTCCTTAGCTTTAAGGGCAGCAGCCATACCGGCGGGACCGCCGCCGATTACAACAAGATCATATTTAAGCATCAGTCCGCACCTCACTTAGTTTTATTATAAAGAATTTTTGAACGGTCGCCGTGTTTGGTAATCTGGTTCATGGGAACATCAAGTTCACGGGCAAGAATTTCAACAACCTTGCTTCCGCAGAAGCCGCCCTGACATCTTCCCATTCCGGCTCTGGTTCTTCTTTTTACGCCGTCAACGTCTCTTGCACCGCAGGGAGCCTTGATTGCGTCAATAATTTCGCCTTCGGTAATTCCTTCGCAGCGGCAGATGATTTTTCCGTAGCGTGAATCTTTGGCAACAAGGGCTTTTCTTTCTTCCAAAGAAAGCTCATTAACTCTGATGGGAGCAGGGCGCTTTGACTGGAAGTTTTCTTTTTTAACATACTGGGGAGCAATTTGCTTGAAAATATTGCCAACATATCTTGCGATAGCGGGAGCAGCTGTAAGACCGGGTGATTCAATACCTGCAACGTTGATGAAGTGCTCATTAACCTTGCTGGGAGCGATTACGAAGTCGCTGTCTTCGCTTTCGATGTGAGCGCGAAGACCGGCAAAAGAGGTGATAGCGTTTCTTGTTGTGAGGTTGGGAATAACCTGTTTAACAGCGTCTTTAACTATGTCAAGGCCCTCAATTGTGGTGTCCATATCAAGCTTGCTGTCGAAGTCAAGGTCGATAGCTGTGGGACCCATAAGAACATTGCCGTGAGCTGTGGGAGTAACGAGAATACCCTTACCCATGGGTGAGGGGCAACGGAAAAGAACATGGTTAACCATTTTCTTTTCTGTTTTGTCGAGAAGATAATATTCGCCCTTTCTGGGAATAATTTTAAAGGAAGTGTCGCCGATCATAGCGGCAATCTGGTCAGCAAAAACGCCGGCACAGTTAATAACATATTTTGCCTTGATAACACCGGAGGCTGTTGAAATAACAAACATATCGTTTTTATATTCAATAGCGAAAACACCGCTGTTTCTTCTGACCTTTGCACCGTTCATAACAGCATTTTCGGTGGAAGCAATGGCGAGCTCATAGGGGCTTACAATTCCGGCTGTCGGTGCCCAGAGAGCGCCGATAGCTTCGTCGCTGATATAAGGCTCCATTGTTCTGAGCTCTTCCTGACTGATAATTTGCATGTTGGGAACGCCGTTGTTGAAGCCTCTTTCAAAAAGAACCTCCAGAGTCTGCATATCGTCCCATGAATAAGCAACAACCAATGAGCCAATGTTTTTATAGGGAACATTGAGCTTGTTGCAATAATACGCCATGAGGGAAGCTCCCTGAACATTTAATTTGGCCTTGAGAGTTCCGACTTCAGCGTCAAAACCTGCGTGAACGATTGCGCTGTTTGCCTTTGATGTTCCCATGGAAACATCGTTGCATTTTTCGAGCATAACGACTGAAAGGTCATATTTGCTCATTTCTCTTGTGACCATTGCGCCGCATACGCCGGCACCGATCACCGCAACATCATATTGCATAAAAAGTCCTCCTTTTTTAATTCCGAAAACGGCGGCGTTTCCTTCTCTTTTCTCCTGACCGCTTTAACAATAATATAAAAATTTTCGGTTAAAATAATATTACCACTTTAATCGGCTACAGTCAATATATTTTAAAATGATTAATGGGGGAAAATTAACGATTTATAAGACGATTTTTGCCGTTTTGCTGTGTAATTTTTTTAATGTATGCAAAATAAACAATCTGTTTCGACGAATTTCAAAAAAATTTGACAGAGTATTTTTGAAGTTTTGGTGTTTCTTTTGTTGACATGCTTTTTTTGCTGTGATATAATATGTCAAGTAAATAAAAATATCTTTAAAGCGGTACAGAGAGACCGGCAAGATTAAATAAAGCGGCAGCCTTGTTTCAAGGGGATGCTTTGTCTTGCTGTGTTTAATTCTGTCTCTTGCAGACAGATTTTTTTATATACAAATTTTAAACCGGAAGGAAGTTGCTTTATTATGAAATATTTAATTAAAAACGCTAAAACACTTTTCGGTTCTTCTGTTGTTACTCAAGATGTTCTTTTTTCAAAAGAGGCTGTCATTGATATTTCGAAAGATATTATTTGTGACGGTGCTGTTGTTTTCTCTTCTGATGATATTTTCGTTTTTCCCGGTTTCGCAGATGTTCATGTTCATCTTCGTCAACCGGGTTTTTCTTATAAAGAAACCATCAAAAGCGGAACTCTTGCTGCGGCAGGCGGCGGCTACACAGCGGTTTGCTCAATGCCTAACCTTAACCCTGTTCCCGACAGTGTTGAAAACCTTCAGCAACAGCTTGACATAATAGAAACCGATGCAGTAATTCATGTTTATCCCTACGCTTCAATAACAGTCGGACAAAAGGGAGAAAAGCTTTCAGATTTAGAAGGTCTTTCAGAAAAAGCTTTTGCCTTTTCTGATGACGGAAGAGGCGTTCAGAGCGAAGAGCTCATGAGAGAGGCAATGCTTAAAGCCAAAAGCTTAGGAAAGGCAATTGTTGCTCATTGCGAGGTTAACGAGCTTCTTTTCGGAGGCTATATTCACGACGGCGAATACGCCAAGGCTCACGGACACAAAGGAATCTGCTCTGAAAGCGAATGGAAACAGATTGAAAGAGACATTGAGCTTGTTAAAGAAACCGGAGTGGCATATCATGTCTGCCATATTTCAGCCAAAGAGAGCGTTGAGCTTATCAGAAAAGCCAAGGCCGAGGGCGTAAATATTACCTGCGAAACCGGACCGCACTATCTCGTTATGGATGACAGCGACCTTCAGGAAGACGGAAAGTTTAAAATGAATCCGCCCTTGAGATCGAAAGAGGACCGCCTTGCTCTGATTGAAGGAATCAAAGACGGAACTATTGATATGATAGCCACAGACCATGCGCCTCACAGCGCCGAAGAAAAATCAAAGGGCCTTGAAAAAAGTGCTTTCGGAATTGTTGGTCTTGAAACGGCTTTTCCCGTTCTTTACACAAAGCTTGTTAAAACGGGAATAATAACAATGGAAAGACTGAAAGAGCTTCTTTGCGACAATGCAAGAAAAAGGTTCAATATTCCTTTAGGAAAAGACTACACCGCCTGGAAGCTGAACGAAGAGTTTGTTGTTGACCCTGAAAAATTTCTTTCAATGGGCAAAGCTACTCCCTTTGAAGGCATGAAGCTTTTCGGAAAATGCATTTTTACCGCTGTGGACGGAAAAATAGTTTACAGCAATATATAAAAGATACGGAGGAAATCACTATGGCAAAAAGAACAGACATCAAAAAAATTCTCATCATCGGCTCAGGTCCAATCGTAATCGGTCAGGCTGCTGAATTTGACTACGCAGGAACTCAGGCTTGTCTTGCTCTGAAGGAAGAGGGCTATGAGGTTGTTCTTTGCAACTCTAACCCTGCAACAATCATGACGGACACAACCATAGCCGATAAGGTATATATGGAGCCCCTGACTCTTGAATACATTGCAAAAATTCTTCGCTATGAAAGACCCGACGCTATCGTTCCGGGAATCGGCGGTCAGACCGGACTTAACCTTGCCATGCAGCTTGAAAAGAAGGGTATTCTCAGAGAATGTGGCGTTGAGCTTCTCGGAACAAACAGCGCAAGTATTGAAAGAGCAGAAGACAGAGAGCTTTTCAAAGAGCTTTGCCAATCAATCGGTGAACCCACAATTCCTTCAGAAATCACCTATAGCATTGAAGAAGCAAAGGAAGCAGCCAAAAAAATCGGCTATCCCGTTGTTCTTCGTCCTGCTTTCACCTTGGGCGGAACAGGCGGCGGTTTTGCCTACACAGAAGAAGAGCTTATTGAAGTTGGTCTTAACGCCTTCAAGCTTTCTCCCGTTCATCAGGTACTCATTGAAAAAAGCGTTAAAGGCTATAAAGAAATTGAGTTTGAAGTTATGCGCGATTCAAACGACCACGCAATAACAATTTGCGGAATGGAAAATATTGACCCCGTTGGTGTTCACACCGGCGACAGTCTTGTTGTGGCTCCCATTATGACGCTTAATGACCACGACCTTAAAATGCTTAACGACAGCGCAATCAAAATTATCCGTGAGCTTAAAATTGAAGGCGGCTGCAACGTTCAGTTCGCTCTTAACCCCAACAGCAGCGAATATTTTCTCATTGAGGTTAACCCCAGAGTTTCCCGTTCATCTGCTCTGGCTTCAAAGGCAAGCGGCTATCCTATTGCAAGAGTAACAGCTAAAATCGCTGTTGGAATGGCTCTTGAAGACATTCAGATTGCTAACACCACTGCCGCTTTTGAGCCTTCTCTTGATTATGTTATTGCTAAGCTTCCCCGTTTCCCCTTTGACAAGTTTGCTCAGGCTCAGAATCTTCTTGGAACTCAGATGAAAGCAACCGGCGAGGTTATGGGAATCGGTTCAACTCTTGAAGAATGTCTTCTCAAGTCAGTTCGTTCTCTTGAAACCGGAGCATATCACTTCCACCTTCCTAAATTTGATTCAATGGAAACTGCTGCTCTTTATGAATATATCAGCGTTTTCAGAGATGACAACGTTTTTGCTATTGCCGAGCTTATGAGAAGAGGCGAAAAAATAGAAAAGCTTCATGAGGTAACCCAGATTACAGCTTATTTCCTTGAGGCAATTGAAAGAATTGTTGCAATGGAAAAAACTGTTTCAGAAAATAAAGACAACGAAGAAGTTCTTCTTCAGGCAAAGAAAATGGGCTTTAGCGACAGATTTATTGCAAAGCTCTGGAAAGAAAGCGAAATTGAGGTTTATAACAAGAGAAAAGAAAAGGGAATGTTCCCCATTTTCAGAATGGTTGACACCTGCCACACAGGCGCATATATTCCTTATTTCTATTCTTCCTATACCGGCGAAAACGCTTCTGTTCTCACCAACAAAAAGAAGATCATTGTTCTCGGTGCAGGCCCCATCAGAATAGGTCAGGGCGTTGAGTTTGACTATTCAACAGTTCACGCCGTAACAACCATCAAAAACTCAGGCTATGAAGCCATTATTATAAACAACAACCCTGAAACTGTTTCAACAGACTACACAACAGCCGACAAGCTCTATTTTGAACCTCTCACTCCCGAAGATGTTATGAACATTATTGAGTTTGAAAAGCCTGAAGGTGTTGTTGCTTCTCTCGGCGGCCAGACAGCAATCAACCTTGCCGCACCGCTTATGGAAAGAGGCGTCAGAATTATCGGAACAGATTGCGATGCAATTGATAAGGCTGAAAACAGAGACAGCTTTGAAAAGCTTCTTGAAGAGCTCAACATTCCTCAGCCTCAGGGCAAAGCAGTTACAAAAATTGAAGACGGAATTGAAGCAGCCAAAAACATCGGCTATCCCGTTCTTGTTCGTCCCTCTTTCGTTCTGGGCGGAAGAGCAATGCAGATTGTTGCTGACGAAAATCAGCTTAAAAACTATTTGAAAACTGCGGTTGAAATTGACGAAGACAAGCCTGTTCTTGTTGATAAATATATTCAGGGTAAAGAAGTTGAGGTTGACGCAATCTGCGACGGAAGAGACGTTTTCGTTCCCGGAATTATGGAGCTTGTTGAAAGAACAGGTGTTCACAGCGGTGACTCAATAAGCGTTTATCCAACCTTCAGTATTTCAGATAAGGTTAAAGGAACAATTCTTCAATACGCCAAAAAGCTTGGTCTCGGAATCGGAATTATAGGACTTTATAACATTCAGTTTATTGTTGATGAAAACGACAACGTTTTCATTATCGAGGTTAACCCCCGTTCTTCAAGAACTGTTCCCTTCCTTTCAAAAGCAACAGGTTATTCTCTTGCTGATATTGCAACAGAAGTAATTCTTGGCAAGAGTCTTAAAGAGCAGGGAATTTTCGACATTTATCCCACAGAGAAAAACCGCTGGTATGTTAAGGTTCCTGTTTTCTCCTTTAACAAGCTCAGAGGTCTTGACGCCTATCTTTCACCTGAAATGAAGTCCACCGGTGAAGCAATCGGCTATGACGATAAGCTTAACCGCGCACTTTATAAAGCTCTTCAGGCCTCAGGAATGAAGCTTCAGAACTACGGAACTGTTTTTGCAACAATTGCTGATAAAGACAAGGACGAGGCACTTCCTCTTATCAGAAGATTCTATAATCTCGGCTTTAATATCGAAGCAACTGCAGGAACAGCAAAGTTCCTTAAAGAAAACGGAATCAGAACCAAAACTCTTGAAAAAATCGGCGATGGAAGCGAAGAAATTCCCGAAGCAATCCGCCGCGGATATATTGCCTATGTTATCAACACAAGAGATGTCAGCGCAATGGGCAGCGAAAGCGATGGCTACCAGATCAGACGTTGCGCAACTGAAAACAATGTAACAATTTTCACAGCGCTTGATACTGTTAAGGTTCTTCTTGATGTTCTTGATGAAACAACCTTAACAATTTCCACAATTGACGCATGAAAGGAAAGAAAATGAAGCAATCATTTTTCAAAATAAAAGAAAACAAAGCTCTCACCTCAAGTGTTTATAAAATGACACTTGAGGGAGACACAGACGGAATTTCCTGCGGTCAGTTTGTTAATATTCTCATAAGCGGACTC
Organism: Clostridia bacterium; assembly: GCA_017474045.1. Taxonomy (GTDB): domain Bacteria; phylum Bacillota; class Clostridia; order Oscillospirales; family Acutalibacteraceae; genus UBA6857. The sequence continues at coordinate 70,691 of JAFUHX010000020.1, forward strand.
TATCTTCGCCGCCCCATTTCTGTTTGTGACTGCGAAAACGGTGTTCTTACTCTTCTTTATAAAGTAGTGGGTAAGGGTACTGAAAAAATGAGCCGCATGAGTGAAGAAACTCTGGATGTTCTCACAGGTCTCGGAAACGGCTATGATGTTTCAAAGGCAGGCGATGCACCCCTTCTTTTAGGCGGCGGTGTAGGTGTTCCGCCCTTATATATGCTTGCCAAAAAGCTGATTGAAGAGGGCAAAAAGGTTTCTGTTATTCTTGGCTTTAACACCAAAGATGAAATTTTTTATGAAGACGAATTCAAGGCTCTGGGTGCAGATGTTTATGTAACAACGGCTGACGGTTCATACGGAATAAAAGGCTTTGTTACCGATGCAATGAAAAATCTTGAATATTCCTATACTTATTGCTGTGGTCCCGAGCCGATGCTGAAGGCTGTTTATAATGCCTCTGAAACAAGCGGTCAATATAGCTTTGAAGAAAGAATGGGCTGTGGCTTCGGCGCTTGCATGGGCTGTTCCTGCAAAACGAAATACGGAAACAAGAGAATTTGCAAAGACGGTCCCGTTCTTGAGAAGGAGGAGATTATATGGTAAACACAAAGGTTAATCTTTGCGGAATTGAGCTTGATAACCCTGTAATTCCCGCCTCAGGAACCTTCGGCTACGGCTATGAATTTGCGGAGCTTTATGATATTAATTGCCTTGGAACCTTTTCTTTCAAGGGAACAACAAAAGAGGCGCGTTTCGGAAATCCCACACCGAGAATTGCTGAATGTGAGGCAGGAATGATAAATGCCGTCGGTCTTCAGAATCCCGGTGTTGAAAAGGTAATTTCACAGGAGCTTCCAAAGCTTAAAAAATGCTTTAACAAACCGGTTATGGCAAATGTCAGCGGCTTTGCTGTTGAAGACTATGCCTATACCTGCCGGAAGCTTGATGAATGCGACCAGGTGGGTTGGCTTGAGGTTAACATCAGCTGTCCCAATGTTCATGGCGGCGGAATGAGCTTCGGAACCAATCCCGAAAATGCTGCTGAGGTAACAAGAGCAGTTAAGGCTGTTACCAAAAAGCCGGTTATTATCAAGCTTTCTCCAAATGTAACAGATATTGTTTCTATTGCAAAGGCTTGTGAAGACGCCGGTGCAGACGCAATCAGCTTAATCAACACTCTTCTGGGAATGAGAATTGACCTTAAAACAAAAAAGCCCGTTATTGCAAACAAAATGGGCGGTTTTTCAGGCAGTGCAATTTTTCCTGTGGCTGTCAGAATGGTCTATCAGGTTGCCAACGCTGTTAAAATCCCCGTTGTGGGAATGGGCGGCGTCAGCTCAGCAGAAGACGTTATTGAAATGATGCTTGCAGGAGCAACAGCAGTTGAAATCGGAGCAATTAACCTTATAAATCCTTTTGCAGGAAGAGATATTGTCAATGACCTTCCGGCAGTTATGAAAAAATATAATATATCAAATCTTTCAGATATAATAGGAGGAGCAAAATAATGGGCAGAGACGTAATTGTGGCTTGCGATTTCGCAAGCAAAGAACAGGTTTTTTCTTTCCTTGATAAATTCACCGAAAGAAAGCCTTTTGTTAAAATCGGAATGGAGCTTTTCTATGCAGAAGGCCCTGAAATCGTGAGAGAAATTAAAAAAAGAGGACACAAAATTTTCCTCGATCTCAAGCTTCACGATATTCCTAATACGGTTAAAAAATCAATGGCAGTTCTTTCAAACTTAGATGTTGATATCTGCAACCTTCATGCCGCAGGAACAAAGCGCATGATGGAAGCAGCTCTTGAAGGTCTCACAAGACCTGACGGAACAAGACCCCTTCTCATTGCTGTAACTCAGCTTACATCAACTGACCAGGAAAGCATGGAAAACGACCTTCTTATTAAAGAACCTATCGACAAGGTTGTTATGCATTACGCTAAGTGCGCAGCCGAGGCAGGTCTTGACGGTGTTGTTTGTTCACCCCTTGAAGCAGAAAAGGTTCATAATCTTTGCGGAAAAGAGTTTTTGACCGTAACACCCGGCGTTCGTTTTGCAGACGGCGATATCGGTGACCAGAAGAGAGTTATGACTCCTGCTCAGGCAAAAGAAATCGGCTCAGACTATATTGTTGTGGGAAGACCGATTACAGCGGCTGAAGATGTTGTTGCAGCATATAACCGCTGTGTTGCAGAATTTTGCGACTGAAAACAGTAATAAAACTTTTTAGATAGGAGATAAAACAATGGAAGCTTACAAAAGAGAGTTTATTGAATTCCTGCAGGGTGCAGGCGTTCTCAAGTTCGGTGACTTTACTGCAAAGTCAGGCCGTAAAATCCCTTATTTTGTCAATGCCGGTATGATTAAAACAGGCGACCAGATTACTAAAATGGGCGAATTTTATGCAAAGGCTTATTTTGATAAGCTTGGCAAGAAGAATGCCGTTCTTTACGGTCCTGCTTATAAGGGAATTTCCCTTTCTATTTCAGCCGCTGTTGCTCTTTCAAAAAACGGTCTTAATGTTCCCTTCTTCTTTAACCGAAAGGAAGTAAAGGACCACGGTGAAGGCGGAACATTTGTCGGATATGTACCTACAGAAGGTGAAGAAATCGTTATTATTGAAGACGTTATTACCGCAGGAACTGCAATTCGTGAATCAATGGAAATTCTCAGCCATCTTGAAGGAACAAAGGTTATTGCAACCTTTATTATGGTTGACCGCAAAGAAAAAGGTCAGACAGAAAAGGGTGCTATGCAGGAAATTGAAGAACAGTTCGGATTCCCCGTTTACTCCGTTGTTGATGTTTATGATATTATTGAGTATCTTGAAGAAGACCCTGCAAATGAGGAAAATGTTACCCGAATCAAGAACTATCTTAAAGTGAATGGAGCGTGTGCAGAATGAGAAGTGTTATTGATATTCTTGATTTAACAACGCAAGAGATAGACTCTCTCATTTCAACAGCCGAAGATATAATTGAAAACCCCGACAAATACGCCCATAAATGCGAAAGAAAAAAGCTTGCAACTCTTTTCTTTGAGCCTTCAACAAGAACAAGACTTTCCTTTGAATCGGCAATGTATGAGTTAGGCGGTCAGGTTATCGGCTTCTCTTCAGCTTCAAGCACTTCAGCCTCAAAGGGCGAAAGTGTTGCAGACACCGTTCAGGTAATAAGCTGCTATGCAGACATAATTGCAATGCGTCATCCGAAAGAAGGCGCACCTCTTGTTGCGGCAATGAACGCTTCAATTCCCGTTATCAACGCCGGAGACGGCGGACATAACCATCCCACCCAGACACTCGCCGACCTTTTAACAATAAAGCGCGAAAAAGGAAGATTTAATAATCTCACAATCGGCTTCTGCGGCGACCTTAAGTTCGGAAGAACGGTTCATTCTCTTATTAACGCCATGGCAAGATATGAGGGAATTAAATTTGTTCTGATTTCTCCTGAAGAGCTCAAGCTTCCCGGCTATGTTAAAAAAGATGTTATTGAAAAAAATAATATTGAGTATGTTCAGACAACAAGTCTTGAAGAAGTTATGTCTGAGCTTGACGTTCTTTATATGACAAGAGTTCAGCAGGAAAGATTTTTCAACGAAGAAGATTATCTGCGTCTTCGCGACAGCTATATTCTTGAGCCCTCAAAGCTTAAAGACGCTAAAGAAGACATGATTATCATGCATCCGCTGCCAAGAGTTAACGAAATTTCTGTTGCCGTTGATAAAGATAAGCGCGCTTGCTATTTCAAACAGGTTCTTAACGGAAAATATATGAGAATGGCTCTTATTTTAAAACTTCTTGAGGAGGCACAGGCATGAATATTGATTCAATCACCAACGGAATTGTAATAGACCATATCACAGCAGGAAGCGGAATGGTTCTTTATGAGCTTTTGGGTCTGGCAACTCTGGAATGTCCTGTTGCCATAATAAAAAATGTGGGAAGCAAGAAGCTTGGCAAAAAAGATATTATTAAAATCGACGGAGAAACAGAAATTGATTTTGATCTTATCGGTTATGTTGACCCTAAGGCAACGGTCAACGTAATTAAAAACGGCGAGCTTGTTTCAAAACGCAGTATTGATATGCCCGAGAAGCTTGTTAATGTTATAAAATGTAAAAATCCTCGCTGTATTTCTTCTACAGAACAGGAGCTTACACAGGTTTTCAAGCTCACAGACAAAGAAAACAAGGTTTATCGTTGCCTTTATTGTGAATCAAAAGCATAAAACAAGAAAAAGGGTTTCTTCGGTTTTAAATACCAAAGAAACCCTTTAAAACTATAAAAATCATTAAAAATCGTGTTTTGAGTTTTATGCCGGAAAAAACCTCTACCTCGGAGTAACCCTGAACACTGTCGGAAACTCAAAAATAAGCTTTTAATATATTTCAACTTCTTCTTCAAAAACAGCAGTCATAAAACTTTTTGTTGTTGCTTTAAAGGCAACAATTTCTTTTTTATCTTTAAAATAAAGAAGATAGAAAAAGCACTAAGTTTACGCCGGCATTTCACATTTTAAAAGTACTGCCTTATGTGGCACCGGCTATTTTTTATTGCTGCTTTTCAAAAGCTTCACATAGCATTGAAAACAAACGGTTTCTCCGCTTTGTGATTTAAAAAGAGAAGCGCAGAACTTGCATATCGGCATTTTGCAAACCGAGCATTTTTCTGAAGCCTCATAATTTTTGTGATAATTGCAGAACAACAAATCTCATCTCCTTTAAAAGCACCTGAATTATATCAACATTGATGTTAAAAGTCAATATAGATATTAACTATCATTAATATTAATGATAAAACTTGATATATTAAATCAAAGGGAAGAGAGGTGCTTAAAATGATAAATTTCAAAGCAATCGGTCAGCGGATAAAGCTTCAGCGAAAAAAGAAAAATTTAACTCAGGAAAAGCTGGCTGAAATGCTTGATGTTTCAACGGAGCATCTCAGCAGAATTGAGACCGGTTCATATCGGCCCAGTCTTTCTCTAATTGAAAGAATATGTGAAATTTTTAAAATTGAAGAGCTTGAGCTGATGTTTGGCGACAGAAGCAATATTGAAACAAACAGAGAGTTATATGAAAAAATTGAAAGCCTTTCAGAAGATAAAAAGAAGGCAGTTTTGATGATAATAGAGTTGATTGAATAAACGGGCAAAAATTTTGCCCATTTGTTTTTTTATGTTGACAGTTTTCAAAAGACAAATTATAATTAAAGAAATAAAAAGCTTTGGAGGAAACTATGAATAAACCTTTTGTTGAAGTAAAGAAAAATTTCGGCTTTGGCTGTATGCGTCTGCCTATGAAAAACGGTGAGGTTGACTATGCTGAATTTTCAAAAATGGCAGATTTGTTTATAGAAAGCGGTTTTAACTATTTTGATACTGCTCATGGCTATATTGACGGAAAAAGCGAAACAGCCATTCGAGACTGTGTTTCTGAAAGATATGAAAGAGACAAGTTTCTTCTTGCAAACAAGCTTTCTGACGGTTTTTTTCAAAAGGAAGAAGATATTCGACCTTTTTTTGAAAAACAACTTGAATGGTGCGGCGTTGAGTATTTTGATTTTTATCTTATGCATGCCATAACGGCAAAAAATTATGATAAATATAAAAAAACAAATGCCTATGAAGTAGCCCGCAGCTTAAAAGAAGAGGGGAAAATCCGCCATGTAGGAATGTCTTTTCATGACAAGGCAGAGTTTCTTGACAAAATTCTTTCAGAGCAAAGTTCCATTGAGTTTGTTCAGCTTCAATTTAACTATGCTGACTATGACGACACTTCTGTTGAAAGCTATAAATGCTATGAGGTCTGCAGAAAATATAATATGCCTGTTATTGTTATGGAGCCGGTCAAGGGCGGAAATCTTGTTAATCTTCCTCAGAACGCAAAAGACGTTTTAGATTCTCTTGAGGGTGGTAGCTACGCAAGCTATGCCATTCGTTTTGCCGCCTCTTTTGAAAGCAACTTTATGGTTCTTTCAGGAATGGGCAGCATGGAAATGATGGAAGATAATCTCAGCTATATGAAAGACTTCAAGCCTCTTGACGAAGCTGAAATGAAGGCTCTTGAAAAGGTGAGAGGAATTCTTAAAGGAATGGACTCAATTGCTTGCACAGCCTGCCGCTATTGTGTTGCCGGCTGCCCGAAAAAGATTTCAATTCCCGACCTTTTTTCTTGCTACAACGACAAAATGAATTTCGGCGATTGGAACAGTGACGTTTATTATGAAGTTCACACAACCAACAAAGGCAAAGCCTCGGAATGTATCGGTTGCGGAAAATGTGAATATGAATGTCCTCAGAAATTAGAAATCAGAGAGCTTCTCAAAAAGGTAGCAAAGGTTTTTGAAGGAAAATAATAGTCAAAAAAGCAAAGAGTTCAGAAGCTTAGAAAAAATTGGGCTTCTTCAGGTGATTCGTATCCTGAAGAAGCCCTTTATTTGTTTTGTTTGGTCTGCACTTTTTTTGCAGGTCGTCTTTTTTTAGAATCTGACACTCTTGTCTTCGCCAATTCCATACATTCCGTCGAGAATATATTTATTTCCGTCCGGATCACAAACATAGCCGGAAAGCTTGCCGAAGGTGATGTGGTAATTGATGTTAATAACAAGAGCAGGAACGCGCATAAGAAAGCGGTCGTCGATGTCAAAAATAATGTCAACCATTCCGTGAACGTCTCTGATATGCCATTTGTTATATTCAATGTGTTCAAAACGAACAGGGGTAAGAAGGGTAGTGTTGCCCTGGAACCAGATAAGATTTTCGTTGTAGTCTGTTTGGTTAATTGATTGGTTTCTTGTCAGGTTAAAGCCAAAATACTGCAACTCGCCGTTGATTTCTTTTCTGCCCATGGTTGTTACCCAGTCATAGTGGGAATCATAGGGATAATAGCCTCTGTGGTCGTCGATGATGGCTGTGCAATCTTCGTCGGCGTTATATCGAACACCGTTAATTTCAACATAGCCTGAAACCTTGAAAAGATCTTTCTGAGAATAAAGAGGCATGTTTTTTCCGAAGGGAATTGAAACAATACTGGGAAGCGAAACTCTTTCAAGAGTAACATTATAAGAAATTTCGCCGGCCTTTTTGTCTTTTGCGTCACCGGAAACAATGGCTACGCCTTTTTCAAAATGGTTAACACACTTAAGGTGATGGTTTTTACCTTTGGAATATGTAGTGTCGCCATAGAGAAGAGTGTTGGAAATAACAGCATTGCTTGAGGCAAAAAGCTCTTGCCATTGAGAAACCTTGCCGGTTTTTTTGTCGTAGAAAAGGGTGAGACCTGTTCCGAAAATTCCGCCCATGTCGCAAACTGCGGTAAGAAGCATGAAATCTTTGAAATTAAGCTCAATAGCTTCCCAGAGTGTAAGTCTTTGTTTATTAGTAAAATTGGGAAGACCAAGGGGTTTGTCAACGCTTAAAAAATCCATTCGCGGAAACTCTTTGTCAAAGGTTCCGAAATATGCCTTTCCGCTGGGGCTGACAATATTGTTGGGGGTGGGAACAGCTTTTCTTTTTTCTGAAAGCAAATGGTGAAATGTCATAATTTTCTCCTTTCAAATGACTTTTGATTTATTATAATCTTTTTTTCAAGTTTTTGTCAATAGCCCGAGGCTTCTCAGTCCTCAAGGCTGCGAACGAGGTCTTTAAAAATATTGCCTCGCTGCTGATAGCTTTTAAACATTCCCCAGCTTGCGCAGGCAGGAGAAAGAAGAACGCAGTCTCCGCTTTTTGCGCTTTTCTGAGCAATGCTTACTGCTTCTTCCATTGAGTCGGCAAAAACATAGGGGCTGAAGCCGGCTTCGTCGCAGGCGGCGGCGATGTTTTGCGCTGTCTGACCGATTAAAATAAGGAGCTTACATTTGCCATGAAGGTGGCTTATCCATTCGCCGTAGTCACTTTTTTTGTCGTAGCCGCCGGCAATGAGAACTGTTTCAGAGGGCATTGCATCAATAGCCTTAATGGCGGCATCGGTGTTGGTTCCTTTGGAGTCGTTATAATATTTAACGCCTTTTTTAGTTGCGGTATATTCAATTCTGTGTTCCACGGCAACAAACTTTCTTGTTGCCTCACGGATAACATCCAGAGGAATTCCTGCGTAGTAGGTTATGGCAACAGCAGACATAATGTTTTCAAAATTATGTTTTCCCACAAGGTTGACTTCATCTTCTTTTATAACCACTATTTGTTCGCCGTTTTCAGCAAGAATAACACAGCCGTTTTTGAAATAAAGACCTTCATCAAGCTCTCTTTCACTGCTGAAAAAAACAACTCGGCTTTTAAGCTCTTTTGAAAAATTACGAAGGACCTCGTCTTCATAATTCAGAACGCAAAAATCATTTTCATCTTGATTTTTAGCAATGGATTTTTTAATGTTCTTATAGTTTTCCATTGATTTGTGTCTGTCGAGATGGTCAGGAGTAATGTTTAAAATAGCGCATACATGGGGTTTGAAGGTAACCATGGTTTCAAGCTGAAAAGAGCTGATTTCAGCAACGGTAAAACCGCCTTCAACGCTTTCAAGAGCAAGGCCGGTATATGGGATTTCAATGTTGCCCACAAGAAGTGTTTTTTCACAAAAAGCCTTGGTAATTTCATAGGTTAAAGAAGTAGTTGTTGTTTTTCCGTTTGTTCCTGTAATGGCAAGAACAGTTCCTTTGTCATATAAATATGCAAGCTCAATTTCGCTCCAGACAGGAATATTTTTTTGAATAACAGCCTTCATAACGGGGGTATCAAGAGGAACACCGGGGCTGACAACACAAACTGAAATTTCTCTTAAATCATTTTCGCTTATTTCGTCAAGAATGAAAGAAACGGGCTTGTTTGTTCCGATTTTTTCAAGAACCTGAGAGGTGTTTAAATCTTTGTTTCCGTCATAAATAATAAAATTCTTATTGAGCTTTAAAAGCATTTGTGCCGCGGCAATTCCGCTTCTGCCGGCGCCGACAATAAGATAGTTTTCCATTAGCTGTTCACCCGAAAACGCCATTTAGCGTACCTTTCTTTTTATTGCTTAAATATTATAGCATTGTGTTTTTCAAAATTCAACTGTTATATTTATATTATGCCCTCTGTGTTCTTTGGTGAAAATATCTTATCAAAAATCCCGGCTTTTCTGTAAAAAGCCGGGTGAAATATAAATTCGAAAATCAGAAAAGTCCTGAAATTTTTCCGTTTTCATCAACATCAATGCTTTCGGCGGCGGGCTTTTTGGGAAGTCCCGGCATGGTCATAATGTCGCCGGTTAAAACAACAACGAAGCCTGCGCCTGCGCTGATTTTAACATTTCTGACGGTTACGGTAAAGTCTTCAGGAGCGCCTAACTTTGTCGGGTCATCAGAAAAGCTATATTGTGTTTTGGCAATGCAGACAGGATAGGATCCGAAGCCAAGCTCTGTTAGACGCTTGAGTTGATTTTTTGCTGCCGGAGCAAAAGAAACTCCTTTGCCGCCATATACCTTTGTAACAACGGCTTCAATTTTTTCTTCAAGGCTCATTTCGTCTGAATAGCTGAAGGTGAAATCGCCTTTTTCTTCTTCACAAAGGCGAACGACCTCTTTTGCAAGCTCTTCGCCACCCTTGCCGCCTTCAGCCCAGACGGTTGAAAGGCAAACATTAACACCTAATTCCTTGCATTTTGAAATAATAAATTCAACTTCTTTGTCGGTGTCGGTGGGGAAACGGTTAACCGCAACAACACAGGGAAGCTTATAAACATTTTTAATGTTTGAAACATGGCGAAGAAGGTTCGGAATACCTTTTTCAAGGGCTTCAAGATTTTCGTTTGAAAGCTCGGTTTTTGCAAGACCGCCATGCATTTTAAGAGCGCGGATTGTTGCAACAACAACAACGGCTGAGGGGGTAAGACCCGCCATTCTGCATTTTATGTCGAGGAATTTTTCTGCGCCGAGGTCTGCACCGAAGCCGGCTTCGGTAATAGCGTAGTCGCCTAATTTCATTGCAGTCTTTGTTGCAATAACGCTGTTGCATCCGTGAGCAATATTTGCAAAAGGTCCGCCATGAACTATTGCAGGGGTTCCCTCAAGGGTCTGAACAAGGTTGGGCTTGAGTGCGTCTTTGAGAAGCGCTGTCATTGCGCCTACTGCGCCAAGCTGACCTGCTGTTACAGGCTTATCGTCGTAGGTATAGGCAACAACGATTTTTGAAAGCTTTTCTTTAAGGTCTGTTATTGATGTTGCCAGGCAGAAAACAGCCATAATTTCTGAAGCAACGGTAATATCGAAACCGTCTTCACGGGGTGTTCCGTTTGGTTTGCCGCCAAGGCCATCAACAACGAAGCGAAGCTGACGGTCATTCATGTCAACACAGCGCTTCCATGTTACTTTTCTGACATCAATGCCCAGAGCGTTGCCTTGCTGAATGTGGTTATCAAGCATTGCGGCAAGAAGGTTGTTTGCTGCGCCGATTGCGTGAAAGTCTCCGGTAAAATGAAGGTTAATATCTTCCATGGGAACGACCTGAGCGTAGCCGCCGCCTGCGGCGCCGCCCTTAACACCGAAAACAGGACCGAGTGAAGGCTCGCGAAGAGCAACAACAACATTTTTTCCAAGGCGTTTAAGACCGTCTGAAAGGCCGATTGTGGTTGTGGTTTTTCCTTCTCCTGCGGGTGTGGGGGTAATCGCCGTAACAAGAACAAGCTTTCCTTCTTTTCTGTTGCTCTCTTTAAGAAGTGACAAATCAATTTTTGCTTTGTAGTTTCCGTATTGTTCAACATATTTGCTGTCAATTCCGGCTATTGATGCGATTTCAAGAATATGCTTCATTTCGCATTGCTGAGCAATTTCAATGTCTGATAAATAACCCATAATTAATCCTCCTGAAAATAAAAACTGCGAAACCTTTTTAATTTTGAAAGCTTCGCAGTTTTTGCTTTTTTGCTTTTATATTAGTGGTGGAAAAGTCTCATTTTGGTGAATGCCATTACCATTGAATATTTGTTGCAGCACTCAATAACGAGGTCGTCTCTGATTGAGCCGCCGGGTTCAGCAATATAGCTTACGCCGCTTTTCTTAGCTCTTTCAATGTTGTCGCTGAAGGGGAAGAAAGCGTCGGAGCCGAGGGCAACTCCGGTTTTGCTTGCCAGGTATTCGGCCTTTTCTTCTGCTGTGAGAGGTTCGGGCTTGGATGAAAAATATTTTTGCCAATTGCCGTCGGCGCAAACATCTTCTTCGTTTTGGTTGATGTAGCCGTCGATAACGTTATCTCTGTCAGGGCGCTTAATGTCGGGAAGGAAGGGAAGAGCAAGAACCTTTTCATGCTGTCTCAGGAACCAGGTGTCTGCTTTTGTTCCTGCAAGACGAGTGCAATGAATTCTTGATTGCTGACCTGCTCCTACTCCGATTGCCTGGCCGTCAACGGCGTAGCAAACTGAGTTAGACTGAGTGTATTTAAGGGTAATAAGAGAGATAATAAGGTCTCTCTTTGCGCTGTCGGGAAGGTTTTTGTTTTCTGTAACAATGTCTGAAAGCAAAGCTTCATTAATTTCAAAGTTGTTTCTTCCCTGTTCAAAGGTTATTCCGAAAACCTGCTTTCTTTCAGTTTCTTCAGGAACATAGTCGGGGTCAATTTTAACGATGTTGTAGTTTCCGTTTCTTTTTGTTTTAAGAATTTCAAGAGCCTTTTCGGTGTAGCCGGGAGCAATAACACCGTCTGAAACCTCGCGCTTGATAAGAAGGGCTGTTGTTTCGTCGCAAACATCTGAAAGAGCAATCCAGTCACCGAAGGAACACATTCTGTCGGTGCCTCTTGCTCTTGCAAAGGCGCAGGCAAGGGGAGATTGATCAAGACCTTCAATGTCGTCAACAAAACAAGCCTTTTTAAGAGTGTCTGAAAGGGGAATTCCGACTGCAGCTGAAGTGGGGCTGACATGCTTGAAGGAAGTGGCGGCAGGCATGCCGAGAGCTTCTTTCAGCTCCTTAACAAGCTGCCAGGAATTGAAGGCATCGAGAAAGTTAATATAGCCCGGGCGGCCGCAAAGAATTTCAATGGGAAGGTCGCTTCCGTCTGCCATATAAATCTTAGAGGGTTTCTGGTTTGGGTTACAGCCATATTTAAGTTCAAAATCTTTCATTTTTTTCTCTCCTTAAACTTTAAGCTCTGTTTTGATTTCTTCACCGGTATATCTTGAAAGAATGGGGTTAATAACTTCTTTCAGGAATTCATCAACCTGAGAAGCGCTTCTTCCGGTGTATGAAGCAGGGTCAAGCTGCTTTTCAATTTCTTCTTTTGAAAGGGGGAAGGCTTCGTCAGCAGCAATTCTGTCAATCAGATCATTGACACCGCCTTCAAGCTTAACCTTAGCGGCTGCGGCGTGAGAGTGAACACGAAGGGCTTCGTGAAGCTCCTGACGGTTGCCGCCTCTTCTGACAGATTCCATCATAATGTTTTCTGTTGCCATAAACGGAAGCTTTTCCATAACACGACGGTTAACAACCTTTTCATAAACCACAAGGCCGCCGGTTACGTTGATATAAATATTGAGAATTGCGTCAACGGCAAGGAAGGCTTCTGCAACAGAAATTCGTTTGTTTGCGCTGTCGTCAAGAGTTCTTTCAAACCATTGGGTTCCTGCTGTTATGGCAGGATTGATTGAGTCAATAATTACATATCTTGCCAAAGCGCAGATTCTTTCGCTTCTCATGGGATTTCTTTTATAGGGCATTGCTGAGGAACCAATCTGATTTTTTTCAAAAGGCTCTTCCATTTCTTCAAAAGACTGAAGAATTCTCAGGTCATTTGCAAATTTATAGGCACTCTGAGCAACACCTGAAAGCGCGCCGAGAAAATAGGCGTCAACCTTTCTTGAATATGTTTGGCCGGAAACGGGAACGCAGCCATCAAAGCCCATTTCTTCAGCTATGAGTCTCTCAACCTCTTTGATTTTTTCTTCATCACCGTCAAAAAGCTCCATAAAGCTTGCCTGAGTTCCGGTTGTTCCCTTTGAACCCAGAAGCTTAAGGTTTGAAAGCTGATATTCAAGATTTTCAATGTCCTGAGCTAATTCATACATCCAAAGCGTTGCTCTTTTTCCAACCGTTGTCAGCTGAGCAGGCTGAAGATGAGTATAGCCGAGGCAAGGAAGTGCTTTATATTCATTAGCAAATGCACTGAGGTTTTTGAGAACCTGAGCGCATTTTTTAAGAACGATGTTTGAAGCTTCACGAAGAATGATTACATCGGTGTTGTCGCCAACATAGCAAGAGGTTGCGCCCAGGTGAATAATGGGCTCTGCCTTGGGGCATTGCTTGCCGTAGGCATAAACATGGCTCATAACATCATGGCGAACAAGCTTTTCTCTTTCTTCAGCAACATCAAAATTAACATTGTCTTTGTTGGCTTCCAGCTCAGCAATCTGTTCGTCGCTGATGTCAAGCCCCATGGCTTTTTCTGCTTTAGCAAGAGCAATCCAAAGGCGGCGCCATGTTCTGAATTTGAAATTATCGGAAAAAACATGTTGCATTTCTGCGCTGGCATATCTTGTGGAAAGGGGAGAAATATAAGAATCTCTGATGTCTGACATAAAAAACTCTCCTTATTTATTTTTATTTATCAATCTGTTTTCTTCTTCTTTTGTTTCAAGGTCAATATAACGAACATAAAGAGAAATCTTGTTGTCTTCGTTAAGATTTTCCCAAAGCTTTGAGGTGAAAACATCAATGTCGTCGTCTGTTGCAACTCTTTCGGGTTCACCCTGGAAGGTTGGAATGGGGTTTCCGTCGCAAACATAGGTGTGAATAAAATGACCTAAACCTGCAAGTGAAGGATATGCAAAATAATATCTGTTGCAGGCTGTTCCTTCTGCGTCAGCAGATTTGAGAATGCTCATTCTATAGCAGAAGTCACCGTTTTCAAAGCGGAGCATACCGCTGATTCTGGGTGTGAAATTGGGTTTGTCGGGTTCAAACTCGCGTGTGTTGAGCGCATCACACATGCATTTGCCTTCTTTAACGAAGTCATAAATTGTGTCTGTTTGGTCTCCGTTTGTTACAATAAGCTTGTTTTCAAACTGACGAATTGCAGCGTAAATAATAAGAGAAGGGTCTTCAACCTTCGAAGCGTCAAAGGGCTCTGTGAAAACTGCACCGTCTTTTTCGGTGAAAACACGGTTGCGGCTGTTTTCGCTTCTTCCCATAATGAAATAAGCGCAAACTGCTTTTTTTCCGTTGGGAGTTTTTCCAATAACAATGCCTCTTCCAACATAAGAATTGTCTTTGATGAGTTCGCCAATGTCGTGAATTTTATAAATATCCATTTTTTACCTCCGAATCAGTCTGATAAAGCTTTTTTTATTTTAACAAGCAGGGGTATCAGAATACCGCCCACCGTGTTTCCCAAAACAACAAGAAGAAGAAAAACCGCAGCGTTTTTTGAAAAGTTGTTTGCCGTGGCAAAATAAAACATGTCGGCAATAGAGTGTTCAAACCCGCTGAGAATGAAAACGGGAACACAGAACAAAATTCCGGCGATGCTTTTTTTGTTCGAATAAATCCAAACAGCAACATACATAAGAACGCCGCAGAAAATTCCTCTGATAAAAGTCTGAGAGGGGAGCTGAGCCAGCTTTGAAAGGCAGATTTCTGCGCTTTTTTCTGACAGGGCAGGAAGCCCCTCTTTAATCATCAATCCGAAAACTGCGCAGGAAAGAGCATTGCCTAAAAGGGCGGTTATTACAACAATAAAATCTTCTTTTTTGTGGTTTTCAACAATAAGGCCGATTTTTCCGGTATAAAGAGAAAAGGAAAAGCTACAGATTGTTAAAAGGGCAACACAAAACAAAAGTGCACCGATATATTTGTTGTCGCAGGCGAGAAAAACGCTTCCACCCAGGGCGATGCAAAGTCCGGCAAGAATTCCGTTTAACAAATGGCTGAAAAATTTCTTAATCATAATTATTTTCCGCTTGAGCCAGAGTCTTTTCTGATAACGTCGTGGGCTCCGCCTTCAACAATACTTGTTGCTGAAACAAGGGTGAGCTTGGCTTTCTGTTGAAACTCTTTAATGTTCAATGCGCCGCAGTTACACATGGTTGACTTAACCTTGCTGAGAGTTTTGTCAACATTATCTTTGAGAGGACCGGCGTAGGGAACATAGGAGTCAACGCCTTCTTCGAAGGAAAGCTTTTTGGAGCCGCCCAGGTCATATCTCTGCCAGTTTCTTGCTCTGTTTGAGCCTTCGCCCCAGTATTCTTTAACATAGGATCCGCCAACAAAGAGCTTGGCTGTGGGGCTTTCGTCAAAACGGGCAAAATATCTTCCCAGCATAACGAAGTCTGAACCCATGGCGAGCGCAAGAGTTACATGGTGGTCATGAACAATTCCGCCGTCGGAGCAAACAGGAACATAAATTCCGGTTTCTTCAAAATATTCGTCTCTTGCCTTGCAGACTTCAATGAGGGCTGTTGCCTGACCTCTGCCGATACCTTTTGTTTCGCGGGTGATACAAATTGAACCGCCGCCGATTCCGACCTTAACAAAGTCTGCGCCGCATTTGGCAAGGAAGAGGAAGCCTTCTTTGTCAACAACGTTACCTGCACCGACCTTAACGCTGTCGCCGTATTTTTCGCGAATGAAATCAATGGTGAGCTTCTGCCATTCAGAGAAGCCTTCTGAAGAGTCAATGCAAAGAACATCTGCTCCTGCTTCAACAAGGGCGGGAACTCTTTCTGCGTAGTCTCTTGTGTTGATTCCGGCTCCGACAACATAGCGCTTGTTTGAGTCAAGAAGCTCGTCGGGGTTGTTTTTATGTTGCTCATAGTCTTTTCTGAAAACGAAATAAAGAAGTCTTCCGTCGTTGCTGACGATGGGAAGAGAATTGAGCTTGTGTTCCCAGATTATATCGTTAGCCTGAGCAAGAGTAGTGCCTTCTTTGGCTGTTACAAGCTTTTCAAGTGGAGTCATGAAAGAAGAAACCTTTTCTGTTCCTTCCATTCTGCTGACACGGTAGTCGCGACCTGTTACAATTCCAACAAGCTTGCCGTTTGAGGTTCCGTCGTCAGTTACGGCAACAGTGGAGTGACCGGTTTTTTCTTTGAGAGCAATAATATCGGCAAGAGTTGCCTCAGGGGAAAGATTTGAGTCGCTGGTAACAAAGCCTGCCTTATAGCCCTTTGCTCTTGCAACCATTGCGGCCTCATCTTCAATTGACTGAGAACCATAAATGAAAGAAACACCGCCGCTTTTGGCAAGAGCCACAGCTAATTTGTCGCCTGAAACAGACTGCATAATGGCTGAAACCATGGGGATGTTGAGCTCAAGCGGACATTTTTCGCCCTTTTTGAATTTAACAAGAGGGGTCTTGAGCGAAACGTTGGAAGGAACACATTCGCTTGAGGAATATCCGGGAATGAGAAGATATTCGTTAAAGGTATGTGAGGGTTCGTTGATGTAGGTTGCCATACTGATCATCCTTTCTTTTATTTCCATATATTTTATTTTTTCAGATATAATGGATTTTGTATGCAAAAAGGGCAGTCCTCCCTTTTTGGTAAAGACTGCCCAGACGGTCGGCATATATTGGAAATATTCTGCTCCCCTGTGGTGAAATCCACAAATCCGTCAGTCACAGAATCCATTTTTATGTTAAGTAGATTATATTATAACACTATAAAAAAGTCAAGCCGAATATTATTCATCAGGCAGGGGGCAAAATTGTGAAAAATGACGATTATTTGTCTTGATTTAATCAGCCTCCGGCTGCCGGAGAAAGAAGCCAGATTTCGTCGCCGTCTTTAACTCTTGCCCGTTTTTTCATGCAACGGTCGCCGTTGATATAAACAATGGCGTCGCCGAAACTAAGCTTTTTATGGGGGTTAAGCGCAGCGTTTCTTTCTTCTTCGCCCTCAGCAAGAACTTGATTTTTTTGATTTTCCAAATCTTCATAATAACGTTTTTCCATGATTTTTGAAATTTCTTCAAAAACATCAAGCATGGAGCCTTCGCTGACTTCAAGGTAGCCGAAGCCGATGGTGGTTCTTAAAACGCCGAAAATTTTAACCTTGATCATAGGGATAAACCTCCTTGATACATTCGGGAAGTCTGACACCCAGACTTTTTAATGTTTTCATTGTCGGGGCGCCGTCTTTCCATCCTCTGAGAATATAATAAGATTTTTTCATTTTTTCAAGGGGAACCTTGGTGCGTTTGTCGCCGGGAACCTGTTCTTCTTCAATCAGACGCTTGGGCAAGGTGTCAACATTTGCGCTGACTTCCTGACCGAGAATGATGTTTGCAACACGCTCTGCATTGAAGCCGTAGGCACCGCTTTTGATGAAGTCACCGGCTTTATATTTGGTTCCGCAAGCGGCGTTATAAACTCTCGGGTATTGAATCAATGAAATGTTTACCTTGAGAATCTGAGGCCATCTTGAAGCGATATAGGTAAACGGAGTGGAATATTTAAAAACAGTCTGAACAAATCTTGTCAGAAGGCTGGTAGGCTTGGCAACAAGGAACCAGGGAAGGATTGCGTAGGAAGTAAAAACGCAAAAGCCTGCGGCAGAAGCGGCTTCCATAACATTCTGGAAGGTAATAACCAGACCGGCTTTGCCCTTGGCTGTGTAGGAATCAATATTGAGGCCGAGACCTTCAAGAACAACAAGGTAACCTGCGTTAAGGTGGCAGCCGCCTCTGTTTGATGTTGCGTATCCGAGACCGTGGCCAACAGCTCCTCTGGGTTCATAAGCGGCAAGCTCAAGACCTTTGGCGTTAATGGCAAATTCCTTTCCTCCAAAACGGTCACTCATGCGCTTCGTTCCTTCGGCAAGAATGTCGCCGATTCCTCTTCTGTAGGCAATATCATGAAAAACTTCTGAAAGATTATCGGTCTGGCCAAAGTGAAGACCGCTTTCCCAAAGACCTTTTTCCTGAAGCTCCATGGCGAAAGCAACACAGCCTGCAGCAGAAATAGTGTCAATTCCCAATTCGTCAAGCTCATAATTCCACTTGATGATTTTTTCAATGTCGGTGTTTAAAAGGTTGGGACCTAAAAGGCCGAGAGTTTCAAGTTCGGGACCTTTAATGTTTTTTCCTTCAAAACGAACTCTTCTTTCACATTTCATGGGGCAGGAATAGCAACCGGAGTTGGTGATAAGGTGCTTTTCAGCAAGCTCTTCGCCGGAAACTTTTTCAAAATGCTCAAAGCGTCCGTCACCAAAGTTTTTGGTGGCGAGAATTCTGTGAGCCTGCATGGGAGCAACAAGACCTGCTGTTCCCAGCTTTGAAAGCTGAGCGCCGGTAATGGGGTGCTTTTTCAAGGTTTTTGTCCATTGACGGTTAATTTCTTTAAGTCTTTCAGGGTCAAAAATTTCAGGCTCTTTTGTTCCTGCGGCGGAAACGCATTTCAGGTTTTTATCACCGAAAACAGCACCGACACCACCTCTTCCGGCAGTTCTTTCACCGCTGAAAACGCCTGCGTAAAGAACCTTGTTTTCGCCTGCGGGGCCAATTGCCAGCTTTCCGGAGTCTTTTGGGAGCTTTTCCTGCGTTTCTGTTGTCATAAGACCTTTGAATTCAGGAACTTCGTGGAAGGTTATTTCGTCTTCGTTAATTTCAATCCAAGTCAGCTCTTTGGCTTTTCCTGTAATAATAACAGCGTCCCAGCCTGCGTTTTTAAGGTGTTTTCCGAAATCGCCTCCGCAATTTGAAGAGGTTAAAATATTTGTTAAGGGCGAAACGGTTGAAATGTTGAATCTGGCTGAAGAGGGAGACTTGCAACAAGTCAGAGGACCTGTTGTAACAACAAGCCAGTTGTCTTCGTCATAAGCGGTCATTCCCGGCTTAACATGGTTAAGAAGAATGTCTGCCGCCATAACCTTTCCGCCGACTGTTCTGATTCTGTCTTCGTCGGTCCAGGGAAATTCGCTATGGGTTTTGTTTGAAAGGTCAATAAAAAGAACCTTTCCCATATAGCCTTTTAATTTACTCATGGTTTCACCTCGTAGTTTATTTTTAATGTTTCGGTTTGTTTTTCATCAAAGATAAGAAGTCTTCCGCCAAGGGATTTATCCTTGGTAATAAGATATCTTATTGCGAGAGAGGCCTGAAAAGAGCCGATTATTCCCGCAGTGGAGCCAATGTTGAATTTTGCTTTTTCTCCGCCTGAAAAGCCTGCGTATGAGGGCGGAGCAGTTTCTCCGGGAAGATACAGATATGCCATTCCGTAGAAGCCGTCAATTCCTCCGCAGACAAGAGGAATGTTATTCCTTGTTGAAAAGTCTTCAAGAATTTTAACTGTTTCGTGGTTATCGACTGCTGAAAAAATGATATCGCAGTCTTTTGCAAAGCTTAAATCTGCTTCACCTTTGATTTTTTTGTCAATGCAGACATAACTGCTAAACGAAGAATATTTTTCAAGAGCAGCCTTCATATCTTCACATTTGGTTTTTCCGATATCTTCGCGGCAATAAAGAAACTGACGGTTAAGGTTTGAGCTTTCTACCTTGTCGAAATCACAAAGATAGAGCTTTTTTATTCCGGCTCCTGCCAGATGAACTGAAATAACAGTACCCAGACCGCCGCAACCGATTACGCAAGCTGTTTTTTCGCTTATGTCAAAGCCCTGAGCTTTGATTTTTTCTTCAAGACTCATTTATAGTTTCCTCCGCAAGAAAGAGTCTTTCCTGAAAGAGTTTCAACAGCGTGGGGAAGAACGGGGAGAATAATTTCCAGTGATTCTTTAACTGCCTTCGGACTTCCGGGAAGATTGACGATAAGGGTTTTTCCTCTGATTCCGGAAATTGCCCTTGAAAGCATTGCCATAGGGGTGATATCAAGGCTTTTTTGTCTGATAGCCTCAGAAATTCCGAAAACCTGCTTTTCAATAACAGCCAAGGTTGCCTCGGGAGTAACATCACGCGGAGCAAGACCGGTCCCTCCGGTTGTTAAAACAACATCGGCGTCGGTTTTATCGCAAAGCTCAATAAGCTTTGAAGAAATTACTTCTTTTTCGTCGGGAACTACGCTGTAGCTTATTGTTTCACCTAAATAAGAAAGAATTTCAGAAATCAAAGGACCGCTTTTATCCTCGCAAAGTCCCTTGCTGCAACGGTCGCTGACGCAAACAACAGCAAAATTCATTTTATCACCGCCATTGTGAAAAATTGATAAAATTCAACTTATAAATTTTATCATGAAATGTTGAATTTTACAAGTCAATTCACCGTTTGTTCATATTTTTTGTTTATAATTACCTGCGAGAAGTTCAGTTTTTATGCTGATTAATTCAAATCCGACTCTCAGCTCTAAAGGTTTTTCCCATGAGCGAAAGAGCGTAGCCGAAAAACACGCCTTTAAAGGACGGCTAAGGGTAAAGCCGGAAACAGCTTTGCCTTCCGTGATTGAAAAGGAGAATTGAATTATGAAAAAACTTCTTGCAGTATTATTATCCCTTGCAATGCTTCTTTCTTTTGCAGCTTGCGGCGGAAACGGCGGCGGAGAAACAACTGTTGCCGAAACAACGGTTTCTGAAGTGAAAACTCCGGAAAACCCCACCATCAGAATGTCAACAACCACTTCGGTCAATGACTCAGGTCTTCTTCCCTATCTTCTTCCTGTTTTTGAAAAAGCAACAGGTTATAAGGTTGAAGTTCAGCCAGCAGGAACCGGCGCAGCTATTCAGAAGGCAGTTGACGGCAACGCAGATTTGATTCTTGTTCACTCAAAGGCAAGCGAAGAAACCTTTGTTCAAGATGGCTACGGCGTTGAAAGAATTCCTTTTATGTATAACTACTTTGTTGTTGTTGGCTCCGCAGAAGACCCTGCCGGAATTAAAGACAGTGCAAACGCAGCCGAAGCTTTCGCTAAGATTGAAAAGGCAGAAGCAAAATTTGTTTCCCGTGGTGACGAAAGCGGAACTCACAAAGCCGAGCTTAAAATCTGGGGCGAAAATGTTCCCGACGCTGAAACTGCTTCATGGTATATCAGCGCAGGTCAGGGAATGGGCGCTTGCTTAACAATGGCCAGCGAACAGGGTGCTTATTGCCTTACTGACAAAGCAACCTTCCTTTCAAACAAGGATTCTCTTGATCTTGAAATCCTTCTCTCAGAAGGCGAAGACATGAAAAACACCTATTCTGTTATTGAATGTAACAGCGAAAAGCTCAGCGGAATTAACACCGAGGGTGCCAAGGCTCTTATTCAGTGGCTCACAGGTGACGAAGCTTCAGCTTTAATTGCTGAATACGGAAAAGAGCAATACGGTCAGGCACTTTTCTATCTTATTGAAGAATAATTGTGGAAAAAATCAACGAAGCCTTTGAACTGCTTTTAAAAACCGACAGAGAGCTGTTTCAGATAATTTTTGTAACGCTGAGAATGTCGTTTTTTTCAACGCTGATTTCCTGCCTTTTGGGAATGCCGTTGGGTATTTTGTTGGCAGGCTGGAAGTTCAAGGGCAAAAGGATGCTTAAAAAAATAATACATACCTTAATGGGCTTGCCACCGGTGGTGGCAGGCCTGATTGTCTATATGCTTTTTACAAAATATGGAGTTTTTGGCTCGCTGAATCTTCTTTTTACCGTTGAAATCATGATAATAGCTCAGGTTATTCTAATAACACCCATTGTGGCGGGGCAAACTCTCAGCGTTTCTTCCGTGGGGGCAAAAAACCTTCTTGAAACGGCAAAGGGCATGAGGCTTTCAAATTTTAAAATTGCAAAACTTTTTATAATTCAGAATAAGGCTTCGCTTTTCTCCGTTGTTTTAACTGCTTTCGGAAGATCAATTGCGGAAGTCGGTGCAGTTTCTCTTGTGGGCGGAAATATTCAATGGAAAACCAGAGTTATGACAACGGCGATAATGCTTGAAACAAACAAAGGCAATTTTTCTTTTGCACTTGCCTTGGGAATAATTTTGCTTTTGATTTCTCTTGTTGTTAACATAATTGCTTCAGCTATTATAAAACAGGAGGAAGAAGAATGATAAAAATAACAAATCTGAAAAAGGTTTATCAGGGCCGCACTGTTTTGGATATCGGAAGACTCACGGTTGAAAACGGTGAGACGGTTATTCTTTTAGGTCATAACGGAAGCGGAAAAAGCACTCTTTTAAAAATCCTTGCTGATATTATAGAAGCAACCTGGGGCAACATTATAAAAGATGAAAATGTTCTTTATCTTCCTCAGCAAAGTTTGCCCTTCAATAAAACGGTTAAAAAGAATATTCTTTATTCTTTAAGCGGAACAAAAAAAGAAAAAGAAGAGGCCTATGAAAAGGTCTGCGCCTTGCTGAAGCTTAAAGAGCTTGAAAATAAAAACGCCCGAACACTTTCAGGCGGCGAATGTCAGCGCCTTGCAATTGCAAGATTGCTTTGCAAAAAATGCGACTTGCTTTTGCTCGATGAGCCCACAAGTGCAGCAGACACAGAAAGCAGAAGGCTGATTGTTGAGGCTGTTAAAGCTTATCAGAAGGAAACAGGCTGTATCCTTATTGTAACGACGCATATAAAGGAAGATGCTGAGCTTTTCGGCGGAAGAAAAATTGTTTTAACAAACGGAAAATTACCGTTGCTGAGAGAGGAGGAAGAAAACAATGCTTAATGTGGTAACAACCGAAAAAGCAGAAGAAATTTTGTCAGAAAAGTTTTCGTTCTTTTCGCCTGAAGAAGAAAAGGTGGCGCTTTCTTCCTGCGTGGGAAGGTTTCTTTCTCAGGATATTGTTTCGCAAGAAAACATTCCATCCTTTAACCGTTCCACCGTTGACGGCTACGCCGTTAAAAGCGAAAACACCTTCGGAAGCGGTGAAAGTATTCCTTCCATGCTTGAGATTAAGGGCGAAATTTTAATGGGTGAGGAAGCCGGTCTTTCAATTGAAGACGGTGAGTGCTTGAAAATTTCAACAGGCGGAATGCTTCCTGAGGGTGCCGATGCCGCTGTTATGGTGGAATTTACAGAAACGCTTGCTGATGAAACTTGTCTTATTTTCAAAGCAGTCAGTCCCTTTGAAAATGTGACAAGAAAAGGCGATGACGTCAGAAAAAACCAGATCGTTTTAAAAAAAGGAACTCTTCTTTCTTCGCGTCATGTGGGAGTTCTTGCCGCTTTGGGAAAAACTGAGGTCATGTGTTTTAAAAAGCTCAGAGTGGGAATTATTTCCAGCGGAGACGAGATTGTTCCCATCGAAGAAAAAACAGAAAAAGGAAAAGTCAGAGACATAAACAGCCATATTCTTTCTGCAATGCTTTCTCAAAAGGGCTGTGTTACCGATAATTTCGGAATAGTTAAAGATAAATATGACGAAATTGAAAAGGCTGTTTTAAAGGCGGCTGAAACTTGTGATATCGTTCTCATTTCCGGTGGTTCCTCTGCCGGAGCAAGAGATATGACCGTCAGGGTTATTGAAAATAACGGAGAGGTGTTTTTCCACGGGATAGCAGTTAAACCGGGAAAGCCCACCATTGGCGGAAAAATTGCAGACAAGCTTATTTTGGGCTTGCCCGGTCATCCGGCGGCTGCGTTTTTTATTTGCGAAATTCTTCTGAGTCCGCTTCTTTCTTTATTTTATAAAAATAAAAATGAAAAAGTAGCGGTTAAGGCAAAAATTTCCTCCAATATTTCTTCAAACCACGGAAGAGAAGAAATTATTCCCGTTATTTTAGAAAACAACGAAGCCACACCGCTTTTTTTTAAAAGCTCAATTATCTCTCTTCTTTCAAATGCCCACGGCTATGTCAGAATAGACAGAAACAAAGAAGGATTGAAAAAGGGCGAAGAGGTTGAAGTATTTTTATTCTGAGGAGTTTTTATGAAGCATAATTATTTAGATAATATTCCTCTTGAAGAGGCTAAAGAGCGATTTTTTTCTCTTGTCAAAAAAGACTTTTTATTAAAAACCGAAACTGTTAACACTCAGGCTTCGGCAGGAAGAGTGTTGGCTGAGGCTGTTTACGCAAAAATTTGCTCACCCCATTATAATGCTTCAGCAATGGACGGAATTGCTGTCAGGGCTAAGGACACCTACGGAGCCAGCGAAAAGGAACCGCTTATTCTTAAAAAAGACCAATTTGTTGTGGTTGATACGGGAGATATTGTTCCGAAAGATAAAGATTCTGTTATTATGATTGAAGACATCACCTGGCTTGAAAGCGGTGAAGCAAAAATTTTTAGCGCTGTTCACCCTTGGCAAAACGTTCGTCAGGTAGGTGAAGATATCTGCATGGGCGACATGATTGCTGCTTCATACACAAAAATAACACCTGCTCTTTGCGGTGCTTTTCTTGCAGGCGGTGTTACTTCTGCCAAGGTTGTTAAAAAGGTTGTTGTGGGGATTATTCCCACCGGTGACGAAATTGTTCCTCCAACAGATAACCCCAAAGAAGGCGACATTATTGAATTTAACTCTTCAATTTTTTCTTCAATGATAAAAGAATGGGGCGGGGAAAGCAAGGTTTATTCCATTGTTAAGGATAAAAAACAGCTTCTTAAAAATGCTGTTTTAAAGGCGAAAGCGGAATGTGATATTGTTCTTATTCTTGCAGGCTCTTCTGCCGGAAGAGACGATTACACCTGTGATATAATAAAAGAATGTGGTGAGGTTTGCGTTCACGGAATTGCAATCAAGCCGGGGAAACCGGCTGTTCTCGGGAAAATTGAAAACACCGCTGTGGTGGGTCTTCCCGGCTATCCGGTTTCAGCAATTGTAATCATGAGAGAAATAGTCAGAGACCTGCTTTCTCTTTATAGCGGTTGTCAGATTGAAAAAGAACCGACTGTTAAGGCTGTTTTGCAAAAAAGAGTTGTTTCATCTCTTAAATATAAAGAATATGTCAGAGTAACTCTGGGAAAAATAGGTAAAAAATTTGTTGCTGTTCCTTTAAATCGGGGAGCCGGAGTTGTAACAAGCTTTACTAAGGCAGACGGAATTCTGGTTGTTCCCCAAAACAGCGAGGGAATAAGTGAGGGAACAGAGGTTTCTGTTACGCTTCTTAAAAGCAAAGAGGAAATTGAAAATGCTCTCATTGTAACCGGTAGTCACGATGTTCTCATTGACGAAATCAAAGACATTATGAAACGCCGTGGCTACAGCTTTTCTCTTTCGTCTTCCCATGTGGGAAGCATGGGTGCTGTTACCGCCATTAAAAACGGAAATGCACATCTGGGTGCAATTCATCTTCTTGACGGAGAAAGCGGAGAATATAATTTGAGTTATGTTCAAAAATATTTTTCTTCCGGCGGCGCAGTTTTGAAAAAAGGTGTGGGAAGAACTCAGGGAATCATGGTTCAGAAGGGTAATCCCAAAGGGATAAAAAGCATTAAAGATATTGAAAACTGCACCTATGTCAACCGTCAGTTAGGTTCGGGAACAAGAGTTTTATTTGACTATCTTTTGAAAAAGAACAACATGGATAAAAACAAAATTCAAGGCTATAGGAATGAAGAATTTACCCATACTGCCGTTGCGGCTCTTATTGCCGGTGGTAACGCCGATTGCGGAATGGGCGTTTATTCGGCGGCAAAAATGTATGACCTTGATTTTATTGAAATTGCAACAGAAAAATATGATTTTCTGTGTCATGAAGAGAGCCTTGAAAACGAGGCAGTAAAGGTGTTTTTTGAAATTCTTGAGAGCGAAGAGCTGAAAAAAAGACTTGAAATGATGGGAGGCTACAGCTTTGAATAATTTTTCTCATCTTAATAAAAAAGGCGAGGCGGTAATGGTTGATGTAGGCGAAAAGCCTTTTTCAAGAAGAACGGCTAAAGCAAAGGCAACAATTAAAATGAAAGAAGAGACCCTGAGCGCTCTTCTTTCAAGTCAGCTGAAAAAAGGTGATGCGCTTGCTGCTGCAAGAATTGCCGGAATTATGGCAGGGAAAAAAACGAGTGAGTTGATTCCCCTTTGCCATAATATTCCCATTGAAAAGCTTGAAATCAGCTTTGAAAACAATCAAAAAGATGAGCTTTATGTTTTTGCTTCAGCTGTTTGCACATATAAAACAGGGATTGAAATGGAAGTTCTGACCGCGGTGAGTGTGGCGGCTCTGACAGTTTATGATATGTGCAAGGCAATTGACAGAGAAATGACAGTTGAAGAAATTAAGCTTTTAGAAAAAACAGGCGGAAAGAGCGATTTTAAAAATGATTGACAGTTTTGGAAGAAAAATAGATTATCTTCGCTTGTCTGTTACGAAACGCTGCAACCTTAATTGTGTTTATTGCAAAGAAAGCGAAAGCAGCAAGGCAGACGAGTTAACCCCTGACCAGATTGAAAGACTCGTTAAGGTTTTTGCTTCTCTGGGTTTTAAAAAAGTCAGGCTGACCGGCGGCGAACCTCTTATAAGAGAAGATATTGCAGAAATTGCCCGAAGGGTTAAAGCCATTGACGGAGTTGAAAAATTGGTTTTAACAACCAATGCTGTCAGACTGAAAGAGATGGCGAAGCCGCTGAAAGAAGCGGGTGTCAGCGCGGTCAATATCAGTCTTGACACTACCGATGAGGCGGAATATAAAGCCATTACCGGTGCAGACTGTTTAAAAAAGGTTTTTGAAGGCATTGATGAGGCAGAAAAGGTTGGTCTCAGTCCATTAAGAATAAATTCGGTTTTAATCAAAGGCAAAAATGAAAAAAGAGCAGGAGATTTAATTGAATTGGCGAGAAACAAAAAAATTGATGTCAGATTTATTGAGTTAATGCCGTTCACCGATGAAGGAAAAGACGAAGCAAAAATTGTTTCAGGCGAAGAAATTCTTTCTTCTTTTCCTTTTTTAAAGCCTTGTGAAAACAAAAAAGCAACAGCTTTTGAAAAAAGTGTTGCCAGATATTATGAAGCTGAAGGCTTTAAGGGAAAAATTGGATTTATTACCCCTGTCAGCCATAATTTCTGCTCTGAATGTAACAGAATACGCCTTCTCAGCGACGGAAAGCTTCGTCTCTGCTTAGGAAATGAACTGCAGATTGATTTAATGCCTTTTATTGATAATGAAAAGGCACTTAAGGAAGAAATTGAAAAAGCCGTTTTAAAAAAGCCAATGAGCCATAGCTTCGCTTGCGGATATGGCGGCTTTCACGGAATGAATAATATTGGAGGATAACAATGGCAAAGGTTTTATCAATTAATATCAGCGAAAAAAAGGGAACTCCCAAAACAAAAATCAATCCCGGAATTCTTATTGAAGATTTCGGGTTCAGCGGCGATGCTCACGCAGGAAAGTGGCATAGGCAAGTCAGTCTTCTTGCCAAAGAAAGCATTGAAAAATCAAAAGGCGGTCTCACAACAGGGCTTTGCCACGGCGTTTTTGCCGAAAATATTACAACCGAGGGAATAGAGCTATATACTCTTCCGGTGGGAACAAAGCTCCAGGTTGGTCAATGCCTTCTTGAAATCAGCCAGATTGGAAAAGAATGTCACGACGGTTGCGCCATCAGAGAGCTTGTTGGCCAATGCATTATGCCAAGAGAAGGAATTTTCGCCCGTGTTTTAAAAGGCGGTGAGGTTTTTGAGGGAGATGAAATAAGCGTTGTTTGATTTTCCTCAAAAACAGCTTTCAAAATGACTGTCTATTATTTATGAAAACATGAAAAAATTGAAAAGCTAATAAAAATAGGAGCTGTAAACAGATGTTTTTACAGCTCCTATTAACTTATAAAGCTTAAAACCGAAAAATTGAAAATCAGCTGTCGGTCTTTTTTTCGGCAGCTTCTTCAAGCTCATGAAGATAGCTGAAGATTTTTTCAGCGCTGCTGCCGTCGCAGGCATTAAGATATTTTTCTTTGAAGGCAGTCTGCTTTTCAAAGCTGTATTCCAAATCGCCTCTGAGATAGGAAAGAAGATCAAACGCGTCAGTAATAACGGGAGCAACTGAAAGCTCATCATCTTCAAAAACAAAGCTTTCGTTTTCATCCTCTTTAATCTGAGAAGTGAAGAAAATGGGCTTTCCTGTCAGAATACCTTCAAGAAGAACACCGTTGAAATCACCGATGATAACATCGGAAACAGCCATTGCTTCTCTCTGAGTAAGAACTGCGCTTGCCTCATAAACCGTGTTTTCAAAGGATTTGGCATAGGCACTGATTATGTCGTCTTCTTTGTTGCTGATAACAAGAATGTTATAGTCTTTTCCAAAAAGCTTTTCAAGAGCGCCAAGGTCAAGATACTGATAGGAAAAGTGCTTTGTGTTTGTTGTTTTGGGAAGATAAACCATCAGCTTTTTGTCAGGCTCTTTTATAAGAGAAGAAAGCTTTTTCTTAATCTGAGCTTTTCTTTCTTCGCTGAAATAAACATCGGTCAAAGGATTGCCGAGAACCTTTGTTTTGTTAATGTTTTTCTCGTTAACATAGCTTTTTTTATAAAGCTCTGCAATTCCGTCTCCTGAGCAGGAAATGAGAGAATAAACCTTTTTATGAATTCTGAGAATACGCTGAATTTTGTCTTCAGAAAAATCATCTTCAATAACCTGAGAAATTCCTTTTAAAAGAATAGGCTGACGATAAAACTGAATGAGCTTGGTTTCTTTTCTGAATTTGATTTTTGAGAACCAGCCGCTGACATTGCTCATGAAAATATATTTTGCTGTTGCAATGTCTGAAAGCATTTTGCCCTTGTAATTCTTTTTAAGAGGAAGAATTACAACGCTGTAGCCGTTCTTTTCATAAAGTGAAATCAAAGAAGCAAATTCGCTTTCGGCCTTGTTATAGGAGCTGATAACAACAATTTTTTTCTCAACCTCTTTTTTTGCCGCATGGCGATATTTTTTTCTCAATTCAGAAACAGAAGAGTCATAATCGAAGCTGTATTGCTTGTTTTTAAAGTCAGAAACTGTCAGTTTTTCATTGTTTCGAAGTTCTTTGTTTTCCTGCTTCTGAAGAGCAACCAGCTCTTTTGTCAGGTAATCATAGTATTCAACAACCTCGTCATCGCTTCTCTCAAGAGACATGGCAAGAGAGTTTGTTATATGATAAAGCGGAACAGTTTTGTTTGCAATAGCCTCAACCATCTCTTTTGTCAGAGCCGGAGCATATTCGCGCTCTTTTGCATAGGTGCTCAGAGCATAGCTGAGAGTGGCAACATTTTCAATTACCAGAGGATCATTCTGATTGGTTGAATAATAATTAAGGGTAAAATCAAGAAGATCTCTAAGGGTTGACTGACGGTCGCTGAGAGGAAGAGAAAGAAAATCTTCCGTAAAGTTACAAAGACGAACCTTCATTGAATAAAGAAGCTCTAAATCACATTTTTCCGGAATAATAACGGGCTTCACGGTTCCGTCTTCATCAAGCTCATAATTTTCAATGCTTTTATAGTTGATGTTTGAGCTGCAAAGAGCCTCAACAACCAACATTGAGGTGTCTTTAGTTGTGTAGTTATATCTGACGTTAAAGCTATCAGAAGGATAAATTGATCTGAGGTAATAGAAAGGAACGTCGAACTCCCGTTTTTCAATGTTATGAAGAAGTCGGGTCAGGCAGGTTTGCGTGTAACCTCTTCCCCAATAATCAACAAAAGCAAATTTTTCTGAAAAATCAATTTCCTGAGAGAGATATTTATCAACATTGATTCTCTTCTCAGCAGCCAGCTTCAGAAAATACTCCCGGTAAGCCTTGCTTGCTTTAACTGTTTCAATAACGGTTGACATTTGTTGAGACGTAACAGACTCTTCAAGACCGATGTTACAAAGGGCGGGGAAGAACTCTTCAAACTGTTTTCTGTTAACAGAAAGCGAAGCTAAAATTTCTTCGAAAGAGGTTGAGGTGGCAAGAGTTCCGAAGGAGAGGAAAAAGCTTTCGTCAACATCTTCAATAAAAGAAGGAATTCGCCAGGCTCTTCTTGAACCGTAAATATATTTTGTTTTAACGTTAAGGTTAAGCTTTTCAATGGCAATGTCGGCAATTTTCTGAGTGTGATAGCCGTCTCTTGCAATGAAATAAAGAGTTTCATATCCGCGGCGCTGAGCATCTTCTGCAACCCAGATTGAATAGGGAACAAGACAAAGCGAAGCGCAGGCATAGGCGAAATAGTCTTTACTGCTTGAATTTTTCTGGCGAAATCTTGCCATCAAAGCGGCAACAAGATAGGCGTCATAGGTTCCGATAGAGTTAACAATTTGTTTTTCATAGTCATTAAAGGTGCAGGCGGTGTGGCGAACAGCCTTGATTCCCAGTGCTGTTGCCTGCTTGCCGTCGGCGTTGGCGTTGTCGCCGTGGTGAATCCACTGACCGTAGCCATAAAAGCCAATGTCCTTATAGACCTCCTGATATAAAAGGCCGGTTGACTTATGAACGCCGTATTCGCAAGAAACATATAAAGGCAACTCTGAAAGGATTTCGCTGTGTTTACCGATAAGCTTTTTTATAAAAGCGCCGGGGAGATACATGTCGCTTATGAGTAAAACATCGTTTCCGTTTTTTACCAGTGATTCGGCGTAGGCAATCATTTCATCAATAGCAATTGCATCTTCAAGCTCGCAGGCAAGCTCGGTTTCCTTAAGAAACTCAATTTGCTCCGAAGAAAGATTATAAACGGCTTTCATTCTTTCAAAAATTGAATCAAAAGAGATTTCTGTGTATTCCGAGTTTCGAGTGTGAGCTGTTTTTCTTCTGTATTCTCTGACATTGGTTTCACATTTAACTCTGATGTCAACATAGGAATTTAAAAAGTGACGGTCAAAAGAAAAAGAGGATTTTTCCATTTGTTCTTTTACTTTGCAGAAAATACTGAAAGGATGAAGACCTTTTCTTGAAATGAGAGTATCGAAAACATCGAAGGTATAAAGGGTGGGAAGCTCTTCCTTCTTGATTTTAAAGCCAAGAGTTGTGTCAATGATTTTATCCATTGAGTCTTTTGAAGAATACTGCCAGAAGAGGTCATAGATTCTTTTTCTCTCTTTTTCCTCTTCTTCAGACTCTTCAGAAACGCAGTTATCCAAAGCCGAAAGAAGCTCTTCAAAAGAATTGCAAAGCTTTCCGCAGGTCATTTCTTTATAGTCAAAAACATTGTCTCTTAAATCGGTTGAGCCGTAATCGGCAAAATAGCGAATAAAGTTTTTAACTCCACCGGCAAGAAAATCATAAAAAATTGAAGAATAGTCGATTATTGCTGTGTCGATTTTATCAATAATTTCATAAATATCGTTTTCATTGTTCCAAAAGAGAAAATATGGCGAATCAACATATTTTTCATAAAGAACGCTGAAGCCGAAATCGTTTTTCATAAGTGGATGAATTTTGAAAACGAGAAGCTGATTGTTTTCTTTAAGCTTTTTTTCAAGCGCTTCCATGTCGGGAAGAAGAGTGTTAACAAAATCAAAGTTCGGGTTGTCTCTGTAGGTTGGGGCATAGACGATGATTTTTGTGTCAGCCGAGCGATTCTTTTGTTTTAAAATGTCGTGGTCAAAAGATTCAAGACGTTCATAGTTTTGCTGATATATGCAGCGGGGATAGCCTGCTTCAATGACCATGTCGTCAGAAAGACCCACTTGATTTTTAAAATGCTCTTTCATCAAAGGCGAGGTTACAAGAAAAAGCATATTGTTAAGATAATAGTTGTTGTTAACAATATATTTTTTCATGATTCTTTTGAAAAGAAAACCGTAGTCAACCTTTCTTTCAATGGATTTGCAACCAACGCCGTGATATAAGTTAAGGCAAATTGTGTCCTGGAGGGCAGGCTGAATAATTTCCTTGCATTGCTCCGTTACATAAACACCGGCAGCTGTTGCAATTTCAATTCCTTCCTTTGAAGAGTATAAATAAGCCTTGTATCCGAGAGAACGGATATATTCAACTGTGTCTTCTTCGGTGCAAAGCCAGAAGGCTTTGATGTCGCTTCTGTATTTATTGATATAAACAAAAAGCCACTTGGGGTTTCCTGAAAAATTCAACCCCGAATTAAAAACCCAGATGTTTCTTTTGGAAACGCCGAGAATTCCGTAGTCATCAACAATTTCTTTGTTAATAACAGCGGAAGAGTTAGCTTCTTGCTTGTCGGAATTTATTTTATCGGCTTTGTCAGAGCCGAAAGTCTTTTTTAAAAAATCAAAGAGCTTGTTTTTCATGATTTTTTATCTCCTGAAAATAGAATTTGTCGCTATTTCTACATTATAAATTATATAACTATTGTTTTTCTATGTCAAGGAAAATTGCAAAGAGCGTTGCGTTTTCCTTCTTCGTTATATATGTTACCAAAAAGAGAAAAAGTAACACTTTTTTTTAAAAATATAAAGCTGTAAAAAACGAGTTTTTTACAGCTTAGACATAAATGAGTTTTTTATAGATTTTTCAAAAGCTCGTCTGTATCCTCAAGCCTGATTCGCTTTGAACAGATATAGGTTTTGAGCTTCTTTTGGTCTTTTGTTTTTTCTTCCGGACTGAATTTTCCATAGCTGCAAGTTACAATTGTTCCGTCTTCCAAAACAACATTTCCGCAGTAGCCTGTGTCTGAACCGGCGCAATATTCAGGCTCAGTCTGTCCTTCATCAAAAATATGAGCAACTTTAATTCTGTATTGACCTTCAAGGCCTTTTTTCAGGTCATCAAAGGTTCCGACCCAGGCAACATAGCCTTCGCTGATCCAGCCATGAAGATTGTTTTTTCCGGAATGAAGACGGGCGTTGTTTCCTCTTTCAATGGAGCGAAAGGTAATGAAAAGGCGGCCGTCTTTGGTGTGTTCAGCCTTGTGGCGTTCTCCGTTAAGAGCAGGAGGGGCTTCTTTGGGCTTGCTCCATGTTTTTCCTTCGTCAGAGGAAAAAGAAATCAGGGAATTGATTTTTTTCGAGTTGCTTCTTGAAATCAAACAAAGCTCATTTCCTTTTCCGCCTTCGCTGCGGATAACCTCTACCTCACACATTTTTGAAGATTTTTCAATTTTTCGGTATTGAGAAAAATATTTTTCGGGAACGCTCCACTTCATTTTTCCCTCTTCATCGAAGGTGAGGATAGTTTTATAGTTATAAAAATCTGAATCATGAAAAAGCCCCATCCACTTATTAACAAAAACACCGTTTTCTTTAAGTTGCGTAAGACTTGACATTGCAACAATGGGTATGACGGGGTTTTCGCTTTTTAAGTCAAAAAATCTTTCAAATTCAGTCCATGTTTTTCCCTCGTCGCAGGAAACAGAGCAGTTAAAACCGCCGACGGTTGTTTCGTTCGGCCACTTAGGATTAGCCGAAATCATAATCAGCTTGTCTTCTGCGTTTGAAAAGCTGAGACGATAAACAGTTGGGGTTTCTCTGGAATAAACCCAGCTTGAAGGAGTATTATTCAGCTTTTCGTTCCAGCTCAGACCACCGTCAAGACTGATTTTTGTCTGAATGGCTCCTTTACCGTGGTCAGCAGGAAAAAAGGTGAGAATATTTCCGTTTTTCAAAAGAACGCTGTCAGGGTGAGCCATATAGTCTTTTGAGTTGTCAACAACAGAGAGTTTATAAAGATATTCAAATTTACTGCCCTTGAGTTTTTCGGGCAAAAGGCTTAAGTCCAGCTCAGGCAAGGTATAGTCTGAACCGGTGAATTTAGATTTTTTGAAAAAAGAAAAATTTAAAAAGGAAAAAGCTTTTTTCATATAAACACTCCTTTCGGAAGTTTCTGCCTTTTAAAATTATACAATGTTTTTCATAAAAATGGAATATGCTATGGAAAAAACAGTCTTCTTTATGATAAGATAAAAGAAGAAAAGCAAACAGGAGAAAGAAAAATGGAAAATAAAGTTGCAATAATAACGGGTGCAAGCTCAGGAATAGGTCGCGAAACGGCAAAGGCCCTTTTGAAAAAAGGCGTAAAGGTTTATGATTTCAGCCGTCGCGATATACCGCTGGAAAATCTTTTACATTTCAAAACAGATGTAACCGACGAAGAGGCTGTTGCTTCTTCGGTAAGGAAGGTTTATGAGGCTGAGGGAAAAGTCGATATTCTTATAAACTGCGCCGGCTTCGGAATTTCAGGTGCGGCTGAATTCACTTCTCTTGAAGACGCAAAAAAACAGTTTGACGTCAATTTTTTCGGAATGGTCAACATGAATAAAGCCGTAATTCCTTTAATGAGAAAAAACGGTGGCGGAAGAATTATAACCGTCAGCTCCGTTGCCGCTGTGGCCCACATTCCGTATCAGAGCTTTTATTCAGCCTCAAAGGCTGCAATAGAGTCTTACACCTGCGCTCTTGATAATGAAGTGAAGCCCTTTGGAATAAGGGTTACAGCCATTCAGCCCGGTGATATCTGTACGGAATTTACTCAGGCAAGAAAAAAGACTGCCGATGGTGATGATGTTTACGGCGGAAGAATTTCACGAAGCGTTTCAAGCATGGAAAAAGATGAGCAAAAGGGGATGAGCCCTGAGGTCGCCGGAAGCTATATTGCTGAAGCGGCGCTCAAAAAAAGAGTTAAACCCATAAGCACCATAGGTGCGGGCTATAAAATTTTAAGCGTTATGTGTAAAACATTTCCCTGCAGCTTCAGAAACTGGGTGGTAGGTCAGCTTTATTCAAAATAAAGCTTATAGAAAAAAGATGAAAAGCAGCCGGACGATGATTTTTAAATAACTTTTTTTCATTGTTTAAGGGGTTCCTACAGCTATCAGTTCTGCAGGAACCCCTTGTTGATTTATCTTGCTTTATGCGGTCTGCTCTTTTTTACAGCCCTTGCTTGTTTTGTTAAGTGTTAAGCTTATCAGTTAACAACATTGATAGGTTGACCCTTGACAAAGCCCTCAACATTTTCTTTGAAAATATTCATCAGTCTGCTTCTTGCCTCAAGGCTTGCCCAGGCGATATGAGGAGTAATAAAACATTTTTCAGCCTTAAGAAGAGGGTTGCTTTCTTCGGCCGGCTCAACTGAAAGAACATCAACTCCGGCGCCGGCAATAACTTCGTTTTCAAGAGCTTCAAAAAGGTCTCTTTCGTTTATAACGGGGCCTCTGGAGGTATTGATTAAATAGGCAGTCTTTTTCATCTTTTCAAGGAATTTTTTATCAACAAGGCCGGACGTTTCTTCAGTAAGGGGACAGTGAAGCGAAATAACGTCGCTTTCTTTAATAACTGTTTCAAGCGAAACAAAATCAACTGAACCGAAACCGTCATAATTTCTTGTGTTTGGCGAATAGGCAATAACCTTCATTTTCATGGCGTTGGCAATCTGAGCCACAGCTGAACCGATTTTCCCGAATCCGATTATTCCGAAGGTTTTGTTTGCCAGCTCGCAAAGAGGTGTTTTCCAATAGCAAAAATGTTCACTGCGGCACCAATCACCGTCTTTAACGCTTTTGTTATGAAGACCAACCTGATTTGTCATCTCCATAAGAAGCGCAAAAACAAGCTGAGCAACTCCGTCAGTGCTGTAGGCGGGAATGTTTGAAACAGCAATTCCGTGTTCTCTTGCGCTTTTGCAGTCGATTATGTTAAAGCCGGTTGCAAGAACGGCAATATACTTAAGCTTCGGCAGCTTTTGAATAAGCTCTTTTGTGATGGGAACTTTGTTTGTAACAAGAATATCGGCATCTTTGCTTCTTTCAAAAACCTGGTTGGAAGAGGTCTGTTCATATATTTCAAATTCATCAACGGTGTTTTCAAGCCAGCTCCATGAAAGGTCGCCGGGGTTAGCGCATTTTGAGTCCAGAATAACAAGCTTCATAAAAAAACTCCTTTCATTTTCTTCCCTTATTGTAGCATATATATTTTAAAATGTCACCTTAAAAATATAAATTATTAAAAAAGCGTTGACCCGAATGAAGTTTTGTTATAAAATATCTCTGTATGATTATCTGCGCAAAGGAGAGTGAGCCATGGTAAAAGAAAATACCAGAAGCTATATGCTCAACTTTTCGGCGTTTTTGTGTTTTCTCATAGCGTTGGTTCTGGTAGCGCTTCTTCAGATTTTTCAAAATGAAAATTTCATGCTGTGGTACAGCAGATATACTGACACACTAAGAAGCTATGAGGAATGGATTAAGACCAATGGCGCAACCTTTTTAACTGCGCTTCTCATCTGGGTCAACTATTCTGTTAAAGCTTATATTCCATGGGTACCGATAACTTTCCTGATGCTTATAACGGGAGCTGTTTTTCAATGGTATGAAGCTCTTTTAATAAGTGCATTCGGAATGTTTATTCTGTTCTCTTTCAAATATTACTACGGAAAAAGCTATAACGGCGGAAACGCAGAAAAAATTCTTGCAAAATTTGACAAAGCCCATAATTTTATTGAAAGCGGAAAAACCGGTTCTGTTTTAACTCTTTTCATTTCAAGACTTATGCCGGGAATTTCTGTTAATGCAATCAGTCAGCTTTACGGAACAACAGACATAAAATTCACTAAATTCACTGCTGTTTCATTTTTAGGCTATTCCTATAAGCTTTTTTCCTACACAATAATCGGAAAAAATGTTTATGACCCGATTTCGCCAAGCTTTATTCTTCCCGTGGCGTCGCTTTTCATTTTCTCGGGAATAATGCTTCTTATGCTTAACGGCGTAATAAACATAACTTCATTTACAATAAAAACTTTTAATAAAGAAAAACGAAAAAAGAAAGGTTGAAAAACATGAAAACATTAGAAATGAAAGAAGCCCTTTTAAACAAAACTCTTGATGAAAGCTTTTCAGTAGTATATAACCATTCTCAATATGAAGAGCAATATAGCCGCTTTATTGCTGTTATCGAAGCTTTTGAAGGCCTTTTCGGTTCAGAGCGCGAGGTCAGCCTTTTCTCTGCACCCGGAAGAAGTGAGGTCGGCGGAAACCACACTGACCATAACCACGGAAAAGTTCTTGCTGCAGGAATCAGTCTTGACGCAATTGCTGTTGCTTCAAAAAACAGCGAAGGAATTGTTCGAATCAAATCTGCCGGCTACAATATGGACGTTGTTGACTGTTCAGACCTTGAGTTAAAAGAAGAAGAAAAAGGCAAGAGCAGATCTTTGGTAAGAGGAATTGTTTCAAGATTTAAACAGCTCGGCTATAATATCGGCGGCTTTGACGCAACAACCGCTTCAAAGGTTCTTTCAGGCTCAGGTCTTTCAAGCTCCGCAGCCTTTGAGGTTCTGGTTTGCACAATGCTCAACCATCTCTATAACGACGGAAAAATCAGTCCTGTTGAAATCGCTCAGATTTCTCAGTACGCTGAAAATGTTTATTTCGATAAGCCCTGCGGTCTTCTTGACCAGATGGCTTGCTCAGTTGGCGGCTTTGTTACCATTGACTTTGAAGATCCGTCAAATCCTGTTATCAATAAAGTTGCTTTTGATTTTTCTTCCTGCGGCCATTCTCTTTGTATTGTAGATACAAAGGGCAGCCACTCAGACTTAACAGATGAATACGCAGCGGTGAGAAAAGAAATGGAAGCTGTTGCTCGGTATTTCGGAAAGAGTGTTCTCAGAGAAATTGACAAAAAATCAGTTATTGAAAATGCTAAGGTTCTTTCAGAAAAAATCTCTGAAAGAGCAGTAATCAGAGCTCTTCATTTCTTCGGTGAAAACGAAAAGGTTGAAAAGCAGGTTGCGGCTCTCAACGCTAAAGATTTTGAAGCTTTCAAGTCTCTCATTATAGAAAGCGGATATTCTTCCTATATGTATAACCAGAATGTCTATACCTGCAAGGCTCCTAAAAATCAGCCTCTTTCAATGGCTCTTGCAATAAGCCATCAGATTCTTGCCGGAAAGGGCGCATGGAGAGTTCACGGAGGCGGTTTTGCAGGAACAATTCAGGCCTTTGTTCCTGATGAGCTTCTTGAAACCTATAAATCAACAATGAATTCAATTTTCGGTAACGACTCTTGCTATGTTCTTTCTATCAGACCCTTTGGCGGAGTTAAGCTTGTCTGAGAAAATTAACAGAGGAAACGGCTATGGCTGAAACAAAGATTAGAAAGGCATGGTGCTTCGGCAACAACGGCTATGAAAAAAACGGAACAGAGGTCGAAAGGCTGACCTCTGTTTTTCCTTCCAAAAGGCAGCTTGAGTTTCTTTCCATGGAATATTATAATTTTATTCATTTCGGAATGAACACAATAACAAACAGGGAATGGGGCGACGGAAGCGAAAATCCGGAAATTTTTAACCCCAAAAACCTCAATACAGACCAGTGGTGTGAGGTTCTCAAAAAAACCGGCTCAAAAGGAATTATTATTACTGCTAAGCATCACGACGGCTTTTGTTTGTGGAACACAAAATATACTGATCACAGCGTTATGAATTCACCCTACGGAAAAGATATTGTTAAACAGCTTCAAAAAAGCTGTGAGAAATACGGCTTGAAAATGGGTATTTATCTTTCTCCGTGGGACAGACACGAAAAAACCTATGGAACTGAAGAATATAACAACTTTTTTGTGTCTCAGCTCAAAGAGCTGGCAACGCAATACGGCAAGATTTTTACCTTCTGGTTTGACGGAGCCTGCGGTGAAGGAAAAAACGGAAAGAAACAGGTTTATGACTGGGAAAGATATTACTCGGTAATAAGAGAGCTTCAGCCTGATGCTGTGATTTCTATTTGCGGACCCGATGTTCGCTGGATAGGAAATGAAGGCGGAAGGGTGAGAAAAAGCGAGTGGAGCGTTGTTCCCGCAAACAGCGCAAGCAATGAAAAAATCATGAGAGAGTCTCAGCAAAGTGAGGCTCAGGGCAAAAAAATGACGGTGATTGATACAGACGAGGATCTTGGCTCAAGAGAGCTTTTAAAGGGCTTTTCTCAGCTTGTTTTTAAACCGGCTGAGGCTGATGTTTCAATTAATTACGGTTGGTTCCATTGCAGCAAGCCTTTTTCTCATGCGAGAAAAAAGCGAAGCGCAAAAATGCTTTCGGAAATTTATTTCAACACCGTTGGTGCTAACGCTTCAATGCTTCTCAATGTTCCGCCTGACAGAAGCGGAAGAATTAACAAAAGAGAAATCAGAAGGCTTGAAGAATTCACAAGGCTGATTAATGAGCCCTTCAAAAATAAAATTGACTGCGAAATTTTTGCTGAAGGCGAAAAACAAAGGCGAAAAATTGATTTTTCAAAAAGCCTTGTTTTCGAAGATGATGATTACGGTTTTTCTTTTGTTTTGGAAAAATCTGGAGAAATTAAAACTGTAGTTTTAAAAGAAGAGCTTTCTCTCAGCCAGAGAATAGAGGCTTTTGAAGTCTTTGCTGAAATAAGAGGCGAAAACAAAAGAGTCTTTGAGGGAACGGTTATAGGCTCAAAGAGAATAATCAGATTAAAAGACTCTATCAAAACAAAAAAGATTACAGTTGTAATAACTCAGTCCAGAGGAAATCCGGCAATAAAAACTGCAGAGCTTTACGGTTGAAATAAGCCGAGGCTTTCTAAATAATGAAATTGATTTTTCCAGCTGATTTATAAATGTTAAAAGGGTTTCTATAGACTTTACAATCTGTAGAAACCCTTGTGTTTTATGGTTTATGCGGGCTGCACTTTTTTTGCAGCCCATTTTCGTTTGTTAATATTTCTGAAATTTAGCGGCTTGCCATTTTTGCCATGTCAAGATAAAACTTTTCAGCCGTTTCGGGATAATCGTCGCCGGCGTTGCAAAAATCACCGTGGTCCATTCCGAAAATGGGTTCAAGATAATACCATCTTCCCCTTTGAAGCTCCTCACCTGAAGCAAGAGCTTCTTCATAAAGAAAAGCGTTGTTTTCTTCGTCAAGAGGATATTTTGCGCTGGCAAGAGGAACCATACCGTCGTTTTTAGCCCAATCGGTTGTCATTTTTATTCCGTCGATGGTGGTTCCTTCAAGAAGGCAGAGAAGCGCTCCTGTTCCGGCGAAAATCGGAGCTGTGTCGCCCGGCTTCTGTTTGCCGAAAAGACCTTCTTCGGTAACATAAACCGAATAAGAGTAATAATAGGTATCGGGAGACATTCTGATTTTTTCGTTAAGCTCGCGAGCTCCGTGAAGAGTCAGATCATAGCCGGCGTTGTCTTTTGCCTGAACAAAGGATCTAATAAGCTTTGGACTGATTAAAACTCTGTCGGTTTCGTTTTTAGGTGTCAGTCCGAAATGACCGAGCTTAATATCACCCATGGGGCTTTCAATTTTCAGAAAGGACATAGTGTTGACAAGAAAAGCAATTGCATACATGGGAGCAACCGTGTCGTGAATCATATTGGCAATGGGGGAGCCGTTGTGAACACCTGAAAGCGTAACAACGGAATGAATACTTTTGCTGTGGCCGCCCATGAAAAGCTCAGAGGTTTCTTCGCCTGTTGCCGCTTTTTCGGCTTCATCTCCAAAGGCGAGAAGAGAGGCGAAAAGTCT
Source organism: Clostridia bacterium (assembly GCA_017474045.1). GTDB lineage: Bacteria > Bacillota > Clostridia > Oscillospirales > Acutalibacteraceae > UBA6857. Next base: position 110,878 of record JAFUHX010000020.1, read on the forward strand.
TGATGTCGGGCCACCAAAGCTGTGACCCACAAGGTTGATGGGCTCAGAAAGGTTCCAGTTTTCACCCATGAGGGCTCTTCCTTCAAAAGAAACACCGAAACGCTCATGGTTGTGGGCTTCAGAGTGAGCCTTGCCGTAGTCAACAACCGTTCCAGTAAGCTGAGCATAAAGCTCACAGGCTCTGTCCCATGCGCTTGAAACCGGACCAACAGAAGCGGCATAAGCTTCGTAGCCGTTGTCGTTAAGAAGCTTAATAAAGTCGGCGCCGTCAATGGTCATTCCTGCTCCGCCGCCCCAATATGGGCTGATTTTGGTGTATTCTTCGTATTGTCCCCAGCCACCAAGACCGTGAACCATAATAAAGGGATAGTTGCTTTTTTCAGAAGAAAGGCGTTTTTCTTCTGTGGCAAAAGAAGCGGTGGAAAACGCATTTAAAATTAAAAGAACGCTTAAAACAATGGCAAAAAGCTTTTTAATTTTTTTCATAACATTCACCTCGTTGAGTTTGTTATATTATAATATTAACAAAATATTAACAAACTGTCAATATGGAAAGGCGATTTACAAAATATCAAACGAATGAAGGTTTCAATGTTGTAGTTATTATTGAAAAATTTTAACAAATGATTTATAATAAAAACACAAAATATGAAAGGAGAATTTAATATGTTAGTTATTATTGCTTTCTTGTCAGACGTTGTTTTTGCTATTGAGCTTTTATTTAAAGATATTTTTAACATTGAAGATTAATAATGTTGCGGTCAATATTTATTAGTTCTTTCTTTAAAAAATTTTTAAAAAAGGCTTGACAAAACCGAAACAGTGTAATATAATACCTAAGCATTAAACGCAGTGAGAAATTGCTGCGTAGTCGGTGTCTTTAGCGATGAGGGTCCACCCGTTCCCATCCCGAACACGGCAGTTAAGCTCATCAGTGCTGACAATACTTGGCTGGAAGCGGCCCGGGAAGATAAGGCGATGCCGACACAAAAACCTCATTCATTGAGGTTTTTTATTTTTGCAAAAAAAGGCTTGACAAAAGCCACCGCGTGTTATATAATACCATACACGCAGTCGGTGTCTTTAGCGATGAGGGTCCACCCGTTCCCATCCCGAACACGGCAGTTAAGCTCATCAGTGCTGACAATACTTGGCTGGAAGCGGCCCGGGAAGATAAGGCGATGCCGACACAAAAAACTCAGCCGCAGAAAAATCTGCGGCTTTGTTATTTTTTTGTTTTAATTTTCTTAAAATAGCCAAAGATAAAGTTATCTTGAATCGGAGTTGATTTTATGGCTGAAAAAAAGGGTGGCAGAGTTGTTTTTATGCCCGATATCGAATATAGAGCATGGGTTAACAGAAACAAAGAGCTGCTTGAAGAAATCATCAAAAGTCAACAGGTTTCAACCCGTTGGCTGATGAAAGACCAGAATAAAAAGTTCCTCGTTCGCTATTTTAACGAATGTGGTTATTCAATAAAAATTGATTAGGAGGCTGAATGATGAAAAAAAAGAAGAAAAAGAGCTTTTCAAAAAAGCTCAACCGTGTGGTTAATGTTGTTCAGCTTGCGGTAACTGTTATTGTTGCTGCCGCAACAGTTTATTCCCTGATTCCGAAAAACGAAAAAATCAAAGCCGTTGACACTGAGGCCCTTATTGCGGCAAATCTTCCTAAAGATGAAAGCTCGGAAGAAGCAACTCCTGCTTTATAATTTCGTGTTTGAGACCTGCAACGAGCAGGTCTGTTTTTTTTGTCTGATTTTTTGTAATATTGCACAAAATAGTTCCTTTTCAACTGTGCAATTTCAACTTGCCAAAATGCTTAATGCATGATAAAATATATCAGATTTATTAATGAAAAGAATTTTTATGTAATAAGGTGAATTTATGGATGTCAGAAACGAAGTACGCAATGTGGCAATAATTGCCCACGTTGACCACGGAAAAACAACTCTTGTTGATGAGCTTTTAAAGCAAAGCGGAACCTTCAGAGAAAACGAGCAGGTTGCCGACAGAGTTATGGACTCAAACGACCTTGAAAGAGAAAGAGGAATAACAATTCTTTCAAAAAACACAGCGGTTCATTATAAAGGAACAAAAATAAATATTGTTGACACTCCGGGCCACGCAGATTTTGGCGGTGAGGTTGAGCGAATTTTGATGATGGTTGACGGCGTTTTGCTTTTGGTTGACGCCTTTGAGGGCTGTATGCCTCAGACCCGATTTGTTCTTTCAAAGGCTCTTGGCCTTAAGAAAAAGGTTGTTGTGGTTGTTAATAAAATCGACAGACCTGGCGCAAGACCTGAAGAGGTAATTGACGAGGTTCTCGACTTGTTTATTGAGCTTGGAGCTGAAGAAGATCAGCTTGATTTTCCCGTTGTTTATGCCAGCGGAAGAGATGGCTATGCTTCTCTTGACAGCAGCGTTGCAGGCGGCGATATGCGTCCTCTTTTTGACGCTATTCTTGAGCATATTGATGCTCCTCAGGGAGATTTAAACGGCCCGCTTCAGATTCGTTTTTCAAGCCTTGATTATGATGATTATATCGGAAGAATCGGTGTCGGAAGAGTAGAGAGAGGCTCTGTTAAAAGAAATCAGCAGGTTGTTCTCTGCAAAACCGACGGCTCTCAGCAAGTTGTGAAGATTTCAAAGCTTTATCAGTTTGAAGGCCTTTCAAGAGTTGAGGTTGAAACAGCCGCTTTGGGTGACCTTGTTTGCGTTTCGGGAATAACAGACCTTAATATCGGTGAAACAGCTTGTGATGTTGACTGCGTTGAACCTCTTCCCTTCGTAAAAATTGATGAGCCAACAATTGCTATGAACTTCATTGTTAACAACAGTCCCTTTGCCGGAAGAGAAGGAAAGTTTGTAACCTCAAGAAATCTCCGTGACCGTCTTTTTAAAGAGGTTGAGACAAATGTAAGCATGCGCGTTGAAGAAACCGAAAGCACAGATACCTTCAAGGTCAGCGGAAGAGGTGAGCTCCATCTTTCAATTCTGATTGAAACAATGCGTCGCCAGGGCTATGAATTCCAGGTTTCACGCCCGAAGGTAATTATGAAAAAAGAAGACGGCGTTCTCATGGAGCCCATGGAGCTTCTTATTGTTGAGGTACCTGAAAACTATGTTGGCGCTGTTATGGAAAAATTAGGCTCAAGAAAAGCTGAGCTTGAAAACATGGGAACGAGAAACGGCGGTTCAACCCACCTTGAATTCAAAATTCCCTCAAGAGGACTCATTGGCTACAGAAGCGAGTTTATGACCGATACCAACGGTAACGGAATAATGAACCAGCTCTTTGCCGGCTATGAGGCTTATAAAGGCGATATAGTAACAAGAGAAAGAGGCTCCATTGTTGTTCACGAAACCGGTGAAAGCTCTGCCTATGGCTTGTTTAATACTCAAGACAGAGGCCGACTTTTTATCGGCGCAGGTGTTCCTGTTTATGAAGGTATGATTGTTGGCGAATGTGCAAAAAGCGAAGATGTTGTTTGTAATGTCTGCAAACAAAAGCATCTTACCAACACCAGAGCCTCAGGCAGCGATGATGCACTTCGTCTTGTTCCTCCTACCGTTCTCAGCCTTGAGCAATGCATGGAATTTATTAAAGATGATGAGCTTCTTGAGGTAACTCCTGAGTCTCTCAGACTTCGAAAGGTTATTCTTTCAAAAGAGCAAAGAATGAAGCAACAATTCAAAAAGTAAACATTCGGGGCGGTAAAAAAAGCGCAGACCGCATGAACCTAAAATCAAACGAAGGGCTTTTTCAGATTGCAAAATTTGAAGAAGCCTTTTTAACATTTATAAATCTTAAACTTCCACAAAGTAAAAATATCACGGTTCATGCTATAAGCAAACCTCGCCTCTCGGCGTACCTTTGTACGCCTTCGGGTAGCCAAAAACGAAGCTGAAGCTTCATTTTTGCTCAGTTTGCTTATTCTGCATCTTTTTTTCCTCGCCCCGAGGGTCTGGTAAAAAAAGCGACGACCGCATGAATGACGAGTGTAAAGAAAAATGCTTTACAGAGTTGGAAATGAAATATAATTCCGTTTTAGAAAATAAAGGCGATTTTGTGTTAAAAATCTATGGTTTTTAGAGTTTTTGACATGGTTTTCCTAACTTTTTTAAAGAAAAACTGAGTTTTCCACATGCTAAAAAACATCTGTAAAGCAGTTTAGCTTTACAGATGTTTTTGATATTTTTTGTGTTTTTTTGGCGGTTAAATTTGATTTTTTTAAGCTTGTTTATACAAAATACTTCCGTTTCTGAAGGGGGAACCTGAAAATATTCTGAGTTGTCAATATGCACTGAGCTGTTAAAAATTGAAGTCTCAGCCTCCATAGCTGTGGCTCCTTTTTTGCCGCTTGGAGTAAGAATTAAAACCGCAATAACAATTACTGTGGCGGAATAAAAAAGAGAGGGAAAACAGCTTAAAGCGCCTCTGAATTTTAAGCGCTTTTTCTTTTCTCAGCTGAGAAATAAAGGAACCGATGTTTTTTTCACTCATAAAAACACTCCCTTTCTTTTTTCTGAAAATATTTTAACCTCAAAGATATAAAAAGTCCACCCGACAGCAAGAGAAAGAACTCTCGGAAACCGAGAATTTCATTCAGAACTCACTTTGGGTGGAAAAGTTTTATAAATCAATAAGCAATTCAACGGGGCAGTGGTCAGAGCCGAAAATCTGATTGTGAATTTTTGCTTCGCTGATTTTATCGGCAATACTCTGAGAAACAACGAAATAATCAATTCTCCAACCAACGTTTTTTTCTCTTGCATGAAAACGGTAGCTCCACCAGGAATAAGCGTCGGTTGCTTCGGGATAGAGATAGCGGAAGGAGTCAACAAATCCGCTTTCAAGAAGAAGGGAAAACTTCTCTCTTTCTTCGTCAGAAAAGCCGGGATTGCCTCTGTTAGTTTTCGGATTTTTCAGGTCGATTTCGTTGTGGGCAACGTTAAGATCGCCGCAGAAAACAACAGGCTTATTCTTATTCAGCGAAAGAAGATATTCTCTGAAATCGTCTTCCCATTTCATTCTGTAGTCAAGGCGTTTCAGTCCGTCCTGTGCATTGGGGGTGTAGCAGGTTATGAAATAGAAGTTTTCAAACTCAAGGGTGATGAGTCTTCCTTCTGTGTCATGCTCTGCTTTGTCCATTCCGTTAAAAACGGCAATGGGCTTTTCTTTTGTGAAAATTGCTGTTCCTGAATAGCCCTTTTTCTCGGCGTAGTTCCAGAACTGGTGGTAGCCTTCAAGCTCAAGATTTATCTGACCCTCCTGAAGCTTTGTTTCCTGAAGGCAAAAAATATCTGCGTCAAGCTCTTTGAATGAATCGAGAAAGCCCTTGTTAACGCAGGCTCTGATTCCGTTAACATTCCATGAAATAAATTTTTTCAAATCTGTATCCTCCGAACTTAAAGTTTAGTTATGTTTTGTCGGCTATTATTCTAACATAAATTGTAAACTTTTTCAACGAAAATCACCATATTGTTGACAGAGATTTTTTTTTGCTATATAATGTAATATACTAAAATGTTGTTTTATGCCCTTTTTGGCGTTTGTTTTAAATCAATGAGATTTTGAGAGGTGCTTGTTTATGAAGAAGCGAATTTTGTCTTTTGCGCTGTGCGTGATTATGATTTTTTCCTCAGTTCCCATCAACGAAGCGGGTGTGGGTGCTTATCTTTCTGCGTCTGCAGTCAATCTTGCCGAGTTGGAGGCTCTGGTTTCCGAAATTCCTGAAAAGCAATATTGGGAAAGAGATTTTGTTGACTCAACAACTCTCGGCTTATGGTATGACCAGGCAATCAAAATTTTTGAAAATTACGATGCCTATGACCAGACTAACATAGATCTTGTTACTTCAAGCTTGAGAAATGCTTTTGAGTCTGTTAAATATCATACTCAGGAGATTGAGCTTAATAAAAACGCAGTTTCCGTTAATGTTGGCGAAGAGCTTCAGCTTTCAGCAATTCTCACTCCTCAGAATGCGGCAGACAGTGTTTCCTGGAAATCTGAAGACGAAAGCAAGGTCAGCGTTTCTTCAAACGGACTTGTTAAGGTTCTGAAATTCAGTGATGAACCGGTTAAAATAACAGCTACCTCAAATTCACATAGCGCATATTGTTTAGTAACAACTCTCAATCCTCTTGCGGCAATCAAGCTCACTCAGCCTTCAGTCAGCTCTTTTGAAGGTGACTTTTTCAAAATCTCAGCTACAGCGGTGGGAAAAGATGAAACAGCCGCAACCACCGATAGCGTAACTTTTAACTATTATTCCCATAAGCCCTCCGTGGCATCTGTTGACTCCAACGGTTTGGTAACAGCTGTTTCAAAAGGAACAGCTACAATCAGAGTAACTGCAACCAACGGCAAAGACAGCTTCAGCGCCGACTGCACAGTAACAGTCAATGAGCTTATTCAGATAACGGGAATTGTTGTTAACTCAAATCTTATAAGCAATGCTATTGAAATGACTGTTGGTGAAGAAGAAAACTTCAAGGTAACAATCACTCCTTCAACTGCAAGCAAAAAGACTCTCAAATGGACAAGCTCTGAGCCCTCGGTTGCTTCTGTTAATCAAACAGAGATTGCAGGCTCGGTAATTACTGCAAACATCAAGGCTTTGAAAGCCGGAACAACAAAAATCACCTATGAAACCACCGACGGAAGCGACAAAAGCGGATATTTTACCGTTGTTGTCAATCCCCGCGTTGCTGCGCTTTCAATTTCAGAAAGCTTCAAGGTTGTTGCCTTGACCTCAAGCGGAGAAAAGCTTGTTGTAACAGCCTTGCCTTCAAACGCAGGCAACAAAACACTTCGCTGGACTACGGATGATCCTTCTGTTTGTACGGTTGACATGAACGGTGTTCTTGAGCCTGTCGGAAGCGGTCTTTGTACCATTACCGCCTCCACAACAGACGGAAGCAATATTTCAATTTCATGCCGTATAAGAGTTGCTCCCGCCGCTTCTTCAGTCACTCTTGATAAAACAAAGCTTACTCTTAAAAACGGCGAGAAAAAGACTCTTAAAGCAACCGTTACCACAGTCAATAACACCACCTACGGTGATGTTGAGTGGATAAGCTCCAATCCAAAGGTTGCCTATGTTGATGAAAACGGCGTTGTAACCGGAATCGGAAGAGGCGAGGCCACAATCAAGGCAATAACAAGAGACGGAACAGACCGTTTCGCTGTCTGCAGCGTTACTGTTACTCAGTCTGTAACAAGTGTCAGCCTTCCCGAAAAGCTGGTTTTGGGTGTTGGCGGAAAAACAGCTGTTTTAACAGCAACCGTTAAGCCTTCAAACGCAAATAACACAAATGTAACCTGGAAATCAAGCAACCCTTCTGTTGCAACAGTTAACCAGTCGGGTCTTGTTACCTCAGGCAACAGCGTCGGAACCTGTACCGTTACCGCAACCACAGAAGACGGCGGCTTTGTTGCCGAATGTCTGGTTTATGTCAACATTCTTCCAACAGGAATTACTCTTGACAAATCTTCAGAAACAGTTGCCGCTGGTGAAAAAATTGAACTTAAAGCAACCGTTAAGCCTTCAGATGCAACAGACAAAACTGTAACCTGGAAGTCAAGCAATTCAAAGGTTGCAACAGTTGAAAACGGTGTTGTAACTGCTGTTGCCGGCGGAAGCTGCACTATTACTGCCTATAACGCTGCAGGTCAGAGCGCAAAATGCGTTGTTAATGTTACTCAGGGAATTGACACAATAACGCTCACTCCCTCTTCAGCAACAATGTATATATCTCAGACTATGACCCTTAAGAAAACAGTTTCTCCTTCCACAACAACAGTAACTGAGTTCAAATGGTCTTCAAACAACACTTCTGTTGTTACCGTTGACCAGAACGGAAAGGTAACAGCCAAGGGCTCAGGTAACGCAGTTGTCAGCGTTGAAGCTGACGGAAAAAAGGCAGATTGCGTAATTACCGTTGTTGAAAAGGTAATTGTTACGGGAATTAAAATTGATTCAGCCGCTTCAATTAAAAAGGGTGAACAAAAGGCAATCGGTGTAACTGTTTATCCCAATGAAGCCAGCGATAAATCAGTAACATGGAGCTCCTCAAATCCGTCTGTTGCCGTTGTTTCATCTTCAGGTGTTGTAACTGGTGTTGCTCCCGGAAAGACTGTTATAACAGCAAAAACCAACGATGGCGGCTATACAGACACTTGTAATATTACCGTTGTTCAATCGGTAACAAGCGTCAGAATTTCTACCGGAGATTTCCGTCTGGCAAAGGGTAAGGCAAAGGCTGTTATTGCCAATGTTTTCCCTGCAGACGCAACAAATAAAGACCTTATCTGGACTTCTGCCAATAAAACTGTTGCCACAGTAACAGACGGCGGCGTTGTTACGGCTAAGGCAGCCGGAAGCACTTCCATTACCGCAACCTCTGTTGACGGTGGCTTCTCGGCAACCGTTACGGTAACGGTTTATATTCCCGTTACCTCAATAACAATCAATGCCAAAAGCATGACTGTTCCCAAGGGCGAAAAACGACTTCTCACAGCGAATGTTGAGCCCTCAGACGCAACAGATGACACAATAAAATGGAAAACCAGCGACAAATCTGTTGTTTCCGTAAACGAAGCAACAGGTCAGATTGAAGCCAAGAAAACAGGAACAGCAACAATTACCGCTATTTCTTCCGACGGAAACTGCAAGTCTTCTTGTGTTATTACCGTTGTTCAGCTGGCAACATCTATTTCAATAAATTTCACCACGGTAACTCTTGTTGCCGGAAAAACAAAAATAGTTAAGGCAACCATGAAGCCTGCAGGTGTAACAAACACCACGGTTAAATGGAGTTCCTCAAACAAAAAGGTTGCAAAAGTCAGCTCAAAAGGAAAAATCACCGCTGTTGCAGGCGGAAGCACAGTTATCAAGGCAACCTCAGGCGACGGAAATGTTTTCGCAACCTGCAGAGTCAATGTTCTTCAGCCGGCAACCGCAGTTAAGCTCAACAAAACAAAGGCAAGCGTTAAAATTGGCAAAACCCTTGTTTTAACAACAACTCTTGAGCCTGAAACAACAACGACAAAAAAGGTAATCTGGACCTCTTCTGATGAAAAAATCGCCACAGTTGATAAATACGGTGTTGTAACCGGAATCAAGAAGGGAACAGTTACAATTACTGCTACCGCTGAAAACACAGATGTTTCAGCAAAATGCAAGGTTACTGTTAAAAAGGCAGTAACGGGCGTTTCCCTTGACAAAACAGTTGTTTCTGTTTCTGTCGGCAAAAAGGTTGCTGTTAATGCAACGGTCAAGCCTTCAAGCGCTTCAGACAAAAGAGTAACATGGTCTTCAACCAATAAAGACGTTGCAACAGTCAGCAGCAGTGGTATTATTACTGCAAAAAGTGTTGGCTACGCTGAAATAATTGCAAAAACAAAAGACGGTGGTTTTAAGGCTGTTTGCCGTGTTCTTGTTATTCAGTCTGTCAGCGGAATCAAGCTTAATGTTAAAAAGAAGACCCTTGATTTTGATGAGACCTACACTTTAAAAGCAACAGTTAAGCCTTCAAACGCAACAAACAAAGACGTTGTCTGGTCATCATCAAACAAAAAGGTTGCGAAGGTCAACTCAAAAGGAAAAATTACTGCTCTTAAATCAGGAACGGCAACAATTACCGCCGTAACAAAAGACGGTGGCTACAGCGCAAAATGTGTTGTTACCGTTCAGAGAAGGGTCAGAGATGTCAGTATAAGCAAAAGCTCACTGCTTCTTTATCTTGATAAAACAGCGAAACTTAAAGCTTCCGTAACTCCCTCTGATGCAACCGATACATCGGTAACATGGACCTCTTCAAATGAAAAGGTTCTCAGAGTTAAAAACGGAAAGCTTACACCGGTGAAGCCCGGCTCTGCAACAATTACGGTAAAAACCAACGACGGCGGTTATACGGCTACCTGCAAGGTAACTGTTGAAAGAGCAGCCAAGTCTGTTGAGCTTTCAAAGAAGAGCGTTACCGTAAAATCGGGTAGCACCTATACCTTGAAAGCGACTGTTTCGCCCTCAAATACCACCAATAAAAAAGTAACATGGACCTCTTCAAATCCTGCTGTTGCAACGGTTAACAGCAAGGGTGTTGTTAAGGGAATAGGCGGCGGAACGGCAACAATTACCTGCAAAACAAGCAACGGCCTGACTGCAAAATGCTCTGTTAAGGTTACTCAGTCTGCTTCGGGCGTTTCTCTTTCAAAAACTGCCGCAAGCGTATATACCGGAGAAGCTGTTAAGCTCTATGCAACAGTTTCACCCACCGGAGCAACCAACAAGGCTGTTACCTGGTCAAGCTCAAACAAGGCAGTTGCAACTGTTTCTTCCGGCGGCAGCGTAAAAGGCGTTAAAGCAGGAACAGCAGTTATAACAGCAACAACTGTTGACGGCGGCTTCAAGGCTTCTTGCACTGTTACTGTTTTGCAGCATGCGGTTTCAGTTTCAATTAACCAAAAAGAAATCAGCGTTGCAAAGGGAGGCAAAGCAACTGTTTCTGCAACAGTTCTTCCTTCTGACACAACAAATAAAGATGTCAGCTGGTCAAGCTCTGACACTTCGGTTGTTACAATAACCTCTCTTGGCGAAATAACAGCTCACAAAACGGGAACTGCCACCATTACGGTAACAACTGTTGACGGAGAAAAAACCGCCACCTGCAACGTAACAGTTTTTGAACCCGTTACAGATATTACAATTGATATAACAGAAAAAACAATTTTCAACTCCGAAAGCTTTGTTCTTGAGGCGGCTGTTTCACCGTCAGACGCTTCAAATAAGCTTATAAAATGGAGCTCAAGCAATTCTCTTGTTGCTTCGGTTTCTTCTTCCGGTGAGGTAGTGGGAATCAAGTCCGGCACTGCTGTAATAACAGCAACAACCGTTGATGGCGGCTTCAAGGCTTCTTGCACAGTTACGGTTCTTCAGAAAGCAACGGGAATTAAGCTTGACAAAGAAAATCTTGAAATTTTTGCTTCTCAGGAAGGCAAGCTTACAGCAACAGTTCTTCCCGAAGATTGCTATCTTAAAAATGTTTCATGGAAATCAAGCGACGAAACCGTTGTAACTGTTGATCAGGACGGTAACCTTAAGGCTCTGGTTCCCGGTTATGCAACAGTAACAGCAACCAGCGAAGACGGCGGTTTTGTTGCAAGCTGCAGAATTACCGTTAACCGCGCCGTAACCGGTATTGAAATTTCAAAATCTGAGGCATGGATTTATAACGGAGAAACGCTGACACTTGAAGCTGTTGTTCAGCCCTATGATGCAACAAACAAAGCTGTTGTCTGGAAATCAAGCGATATTAATGTTGCTTCGGTTGAAAACGGTGTTGTTACCGGTGTTGGTAAGGGAACAGCAATTATCAGCGCTGAAACCGTTGACGGCGGCTTTATGGCTGTTTGCACAGTTGAGGTTAAAATTAAAACAGGAGAAATTCAGCTGAGCAAAACCGAGATTACTCTTTCAGAGGGTCTTGAGGCTGAAATTGAAGCTGTTGTTCTTCCTGAAACTGCCGAAAACAAAAAAGTTTTATGGAGCAGCTCTGATGAAACAGTTGCTACTGTTGAAAACGGAAAAGTTGTTGCCGTCAGCAAGGGCGAAGCTGTTATAACCGCTGTGAGTGAACAAAACAGCGACATTAAGGCTGAATGTTTTGTGAAGGTTACAAAGCCCGTTTCAGAAGTTGTGTTCAATGAAAACAGTCTTGTTCTTTTCGTTTCTGAAAGCGCAGAAATTGAAGCTGTTGTTCTTCCTGAAAATGCAAGCAACAAAGAGCTTGTCTGGACTTCTTCTGATGAAACAGTTGCCACCGTTGAAAACGGAAAAATTGTTGCCGTCAGCAAGGGTGAAGCTGTTATAACTGCCACATCGGTTGATGGCGGTAAAACAGCTCAATGCAATGTTGAGGTTAAACAGGCTGCAACCGAAGTTAAATTCGAAGCTTCAGAAGCAGAGGTTGAAAAAGGTTTAACCCTGACACTTTCAGCTGTTGTTCTTCCTGACAATACCAACGACAAAACTCTTGTCTGGTCTTCTTCAGACGAAGAAATTGCCACCGTTGAAAACGGAGTTGTTTCAGCTCATAAATCAGGAGAAACAATTATAACGGCAAAAGCCCTTGTTGGCGGAGCCGAAAACAAAATTAAGGTCGTTGTAACAGAACCCGTTGTTTCCATTGAGGTTCTCAGCGATTCAAAAGAGCTCTGGGTTGAAGATACTCTGAAGCTTTATACAAAGATACTGCCTGAAAACGCAACCTATCAGAATGTTTCCTGGTCATCAGGTAACGAAGAGATAATAACTGTTTCTCAAGATGGTGTTGTTACTGCTCATAAGGCAGGTCAGACAGAAATATCAGCTCTTTCTCATTGCGGAAAAGTGGTTGGAAAAATTAATCTCACCGTCAGACAGCAGGCAACAGCAGTCATTCTTAATAAAACAGAAATTGCTGTTGACGAAAACGGTGACGAAGAAAACGGAAAATATCAGCTTACTGCTGAGGTTGCTCCCTTGAATGCGGATTATAAGGGCATAACATGGAAGAGTGAAAATTCCGATATTGCTCAGGTCAGCGAAGACGGTCTTGTTACTGCCATGGGCAAGGGCGAAACCTATATTGTTGCAACAAGTGAAGACGGAAAAGCTTTTGCAAAATGCAAAGTCAGCGTTATGAAGCTTGTAACTGATATTGAAATCAGCGATGAGGCCTTGTCTCTCGGAAAAGGCGAAAAGGCTGTTCTTTCTGCCTATGCAATTCCCGAAGATGCAACTGACACAGCAATAAGCTGGATTTCTGAAAATGAAGATGTTGCTACTGTTTCAGAAAACGGTGAAGTAACAGCCGTTAAGGGCGGAACAGCAGTTATTAAGGCTTTGACATCAAACGAAGAGGTTTTTGCTGTTTGCAATGTTACTGTTGTTGTTTATAGTGAGAGCCTCAGCCTGAATAAAACTGAGCATGAAGTCTGGGTTGGAGAAAAATTCAGCTTTGAAACAAGCGTAATGCCGGAAGACACAACAAACAAGGCTGTTAAGTGGTCAACCGACAATGAAGAGATTCTTTCTGTTTCAGATGAAGGTGAATTTACTGCCCTCAAAGCCGGTGAAGCAAAGGTAATTGCTGAAACCGTTGACAGCTCGGTTAAGGCTGAATGTTTGGTTAAAGTAAGCATCAGAACGGAAAAAGTTGAATTTACAGAAAGCTCTGTTACTCTTGAAAAAGGTCAGAGCAAAACCGCTGTTGTTACTGTTTACCCGGAAGATGCAACATATAAAGAAGTAAGCTTTTGTTCCTCAGATGAAGCCGTTGCAACTGTTTCAGCCAAAGGGGAAATAACAGCTCTTTCCGTTGGAACAGCAACAATTACCGCTGAAACTGTTGAAGGCGGAAACAAAGCTGAGCTTAAGGTTAATGTTATTCAAAAGCCAACAGCTCTTGAAGCTGAAAAAACAGAAATTCGCCTTGATGAAGGTCAGAGCGAAACAGCAGCTGTTGTTTTTGCTCCTTCAGACACAACAGAAAAGGCTCTTGAATGGTTCAGCTCAGACGAAAAAATTGCCACAGTTTCTCAAAGCGGTGAAATTACTGCTGTTTCAAAAGGCGTTGCGGTTATTACTGCAACAAGCAAAGAAAACAGCGACGTTAAAACTGAAATTACGGTTAATGTTATCAGAAGAGTCAAGGCTTTTGACATAAAAGAAGACGAGACTGTTCTTTACATAGGAAAAACAGCAAATCTTTCAACTGTAATCGATCCCGCTGAGGTTTCAGACAGCTCAATAAAATGGTCTGTCAGCGACGAAGAGGTTTGCAGCGTTTCACAAAGCGGCGAAATAACAGCTCTTTCTGTTGGAACAGCAATTGTTTTTGGTGAAACAAACGACGGCAGCTTCATGGATTTCTGCCTTGTAACCGTTAAGCGTGAAATTGATTCTGTTTCTTTTGACAAAGAAGCTCTTTCAATGAGAAAGCGCGATAAGGCAACAATTCTGGCAACTGTTCTGCCGTCAGAAGCCGATAGTGAAGACCTTTTGTGGATTAGTGACAACGAAGATGTTGCAACCGTTAAAAACGGAGTTGTTACATCTAAGGAAACACCGGGCAAAGCAACCATTAAGGCTGTTTCAAAACAAATAATGAAGTTTTTGCCCAATGTGAAGTAACTGTTATTCAGAGTATTGATAACTTCGCTCTCAGCGATGAAAGCCTCAGACTGAGAAAAGGAAGCGAATATACTCTTGGAACAATTATTCTTCCTTCAAACGCAACAAATAAAACTGTTGAATGGTCAACAAGTGACGAAAGCGTTGCAACAGTTACCTCTGACGGAACTGTTACCGCGGTTTCAGCCGGAACAGCAACCATCGTTGCCAAAACCGTTGACGGCGGTCTGACTGCAGTTTGCGCGGTCAAGGTTCTTAAGGAAATTGAAAGTCTTTCAGCTTCAAGCGAAAAAGAAATTCTTTGGAACGGTGAAGAGGTAGTAATCAACCTCTCTGCTGAGCCGTCTGATCATGATGAAGATTTTGTTTATGAAAGCAGCGATTCAGAGGTTCTCAAGGTTGATTCTGACGGAAGGGTTACTGCAATTAAGTCAGGTGAAGCCAAGATAACAATCAAGTCTTCCGTCAGCGGAAAAACTTCTGAAATAAGCTTCACTGTCAGACAAAAGGTTGAAAGCGTTGAGTTTTCTCAGGAAGAGTATCAGTTCTATGTTTCAAATAATGTTGCTCTTTCCTACAGAGTAAATCCCTCTGACGCCTATAATAAGGCGATTGTTTGGAACAGCTCTGATGAAAGTGTTGTTAAGGTTGATGAAAACGGAATGCTCACCTGCTTAAAGGCAGGAAAAGCCACAATCACCGTTACCACAGTTGACGGTGGCCACACGGCAACCTGCGTTGTAACAGTTATTGATTGATAAAAGAAAAAACGGGCTGTAAAAAGTGCAGACCGCATTAAACAAAACGGATAAAACAGATAAAGGGTTTCTTTGGTAGCTTGAACTGCAAAAGAAACCCTTTAAAACTTATAAAAATCACTAAAAAAACAAAAAGAGGCATTCCTGCTTGAAATGCCTCTTAATTCAGAAGATTATTCTCTTCCTAAAAGCCAACTAACAGAAACGCCGAGAACATCTGCAATAGCAACTATTTCATAGTCACAAACACTTCTGATCTGACCTTCGAGCTTTGAAAGACCGGAAGCAGTTAACTCAACGCCCTTGATCTGAAGTTGGGTCAGAAGGTCAATTTGTTTCATTCCGAGTTCTTTTCTTTTAGCTTCAATTTTTGCTCCGACGATATTGCGGTCGCCAAGCGGTTGTTTTCTAATTCTCATCTTTAAACACCTCTTAATTCGCGTAATAATTATTTTGCAATTTTGCGAAAAGTTGTCAACAACACGAATGATTTTAACACATTTGTTCACAACTTGTCAACATTATAAATGTGAAATTAATCAGATAAATTGGTTACATAATTGTATTTATTGGCTTTTTTTGCGTTTTTTATATCATTTTTAAAACTTGATAGGTTTAATTTATGTAAATAAATTTTTAATAACATCTTTTCTTCTTTGAAAAAAGGTAGTATAATGAAAAAAATCTTTTAAAAGCTGACCGAAAGGAAGGCATGTTTTTCAGAGGTGAATGATATGGGTAACACTCTTGAATCCAGAAATTTAACAATGCTTATGGACTTTTATGAGCTATCAATGGCAAACGGCTATTTCTGCGAAAACATGAAAGATAAAATCGCATGGTTTGATATGTTTTTCAGAAGAGTTCCCGATGAAGGCGGTTTTGCTATTATGGCGGGAATACGCCAGCTTGTTGATTATCTTGAAAACTTAAAATTCAGCGACGAAGACATCGAAATGCTCAGAAAGCGTAATTTTGACGAAGGCTTTCTTGATTACCTTAAAAATTTTGAATTCGTTTGCGATGTCTGGGCAATTCCCGAGGGAACACCGATTTTCCCCGGTGAACCTATTGTAACCGTAAGAGGTCCGATTATTCAGGCTCAGCTTATTGAAACAATGGTGCTGCTTACGGTTAACCACCAAAGTCTGATTGCCACTAAGGCAAACAGAATAAAGCGAGCCGCCGACGGAAGAACTGTTATGGAGTTCGGTTCCAGAAGAGCTCAGGGCTATGACGGCGCGGTTTACGGTGCAAGAGCAGCCTATATCGGAGGCTGCGACGCAACAGCTTGCGCAATTTCAGAAAGAGACTATTATGTTCCTGCTGTGGGAACGATGGCTCACAGCTGGATTCAGCTTTTTGAAGATGAGCTTGAAGCATTTTGCGCCTATGCTAAAAGATACCCCGACAACTGCACCTTGCTTATTGATACCTATAATGTTTTGAAGTCCGGAATTCCGAACGCTATTGAGGCTTTCAGGCGCGAGGTGCTTCCCAGAGGCTTCAGACCAAAGGGAGTAAGAATAGACAGCGGTGACATCACCTATCTTTCAAAAAAGGCAAGGAAAATGCTTGACGAAGCCGGTTTTCCCGATTGTCAGATTGTGGCAAGCAACTCTCTTGATGAATACCTCATAAGAGATATGCTGATTCAGGGCGCTAAAATCGACTCTTTCGGTGTTGGTGAAAGACTGATAACAGCCGCCTCTAATCCTGTTTTTGGCGGAGTTTATAAAATTGTTGCCGTTGAAGAGGAAGACGGAACCTTAAGTCCGAGAATCAAGCTTTCGGAAAACGTTGCCAAAATAACAACTCCCTGCGCCAAAAAGGTGTGGCGACTTTTTGATAACGAAACCGGCAAGGCTCTGGGTGATGTTATTACTCTTTTTGATGAAGAAATTGATTGGTCAAAGCCCTATGAGCTTTTTGATCCTATATATACATGGAAAAGAAAATTGGTTTCAGATTATACTGCCAAGCCTCTTCTTGAAAAAATGTATGAAAATGGAAAAAGAGTTTATCAATGCAGAGAAATTTCAGAAATCAGAGAATATTGCATGAAGCAGGTTGACGAAACCTTGTGGGAAGAGCTTAAGCGTTTTGAAAATCCCCATAAATATTATGTTGACCTTTCTGAAAATCTCTGGAAAGAAAAGCAAAGGCTTCTCAATCTCCACGGAAGCGGTAAAAACTGAAAATGAGAGTTCTGGAATTTGTAATAGACGATGAATATTCCAACAGAAAGCTCTATAGCTTTCTGAGAAGAAATGTTCAGCTTTCCTTGCGTCTTGTCAGAAGGCTGAAAACTTTGCCGGAAGGAATTCTTTGCAATGGTGTTCCCATAAGAACGGTGGATATAGTCAAAAAGGGCGATGTTATAACGCTCAATCTTCCTGAAGATAACGTAAATATTACCCCTTGCGAGCTGATGCCCGACGTTGTTTATGAAGACAGCGATCTTCTGATTGTCAATAAGCCGCCGATGCTGCCTATTCATGAGTCACACAATCATCAGGGCGACACTCTTCAAAACAGCGTTTCGGCTTACTTAATGAAAAAGGGAATAAACTGCGCCTTCAGAGCAATAGGAAGGCTTGATAAGGGAACCAGCGGTCTGGTGGTGTGCGCTTTAAACAGCCACACGGCTTCAAGACTTTCCGGAAACATTGAAAAAGAATATCTTGCTGTTGCAACAGGTATCTATGAGGGCGAAGGAACAATTGACGCTCCGATTTATCGTCCGGACCCCATGAAAACCTACAGAACTGTTGACGAAAGAGGCGACAGGGCGGTAACTCATTGGAAGGCTGTGGAGAGAATTGGAAACTGCACTCTTTTAAAAATCCGGCTTGAAACAGGAAGAACCCATCAGATAAGGGTGCATTTTGCTCATTTGGGAACGGCTCTTTTCGGCGACACTATGTATGGCTGCGTGAGTGAAAAACTCTGCCATCAGGCTCTTCATTGCCACAAGGTCAGCCTTGTTCATCCCGTTACCCAAAAGGAAATTGTTTGCGTTACTGAGCCGCCGTGGAACAAAGAAATTTTTGAATGATGGCGAAAAATAAATTCTAATATTTTTTTAAGGGCTTCTTTCGGCTTTTGAGCTGCCAAAGAAACCCTTTTTTATGCGGTCTGCATTTTTTGCAGTCCGTTTTTTCTTTTGCTGTATATAAATAACAGAATAAAAATCGAAAATTTTAAAAAAAGGTATTGACTTTTTTTGGCAATCGATGTATATTTATGACAAGGATTAGCACTCGAACGAATAGAGTGCTAAACATTAGCAAACAATATTAATAAAGAAAAGAGGCGAAGAAATGGAGCTTGGAAAACGAAAAGAGCTTATTCTCGCTGCAATCGTTGAGCAATATATTAAAACCGGTGAGCCTATCGGCTCAAAAATGCTGATGGCAACCTTGCCGATTTCTGTTTCTTCGGCAACTATAAGAAACGAAATGAGCGAGCTTGCTGAAATGGGTCTTCTTGATCAGCCCCATACTTCATCGGGAAGAATTCCTTCTCAGGCTGGCTACAGATATTATATTGATCACCTGATGAATCGCTATGAGCTTTCTGAAGATGAAAAAGCCGCAGTTAAGTTTGAGCTTGAAAAAGCTTCGGGCGATCCTGACCGTCTTTTAGAAAAAGCAGGTGAGGTTCTGGCAAGGCTGACAAATTGCGCCGCTTTGGCAACCAGCCCAACAGATGAATGCGCAACGGTTAAGCGAATTGAAATTGTTCCCGTGGGAACACGGCTTGCGATGATTGTTCTTATGACTTCAACGGGAATAATCAAAAACGGAATCTGTCGGACCGATGTTGAAATAACAAACGAAATGCTCTCAGATTTCACAAGAATAACAAACGATTGCTTTATCGGAAAGCCCGTTTGTGATATCGGAACGGTAATGATTCAGACGCTTGTGGCTTCTCTCGGCTGCAATGCTCTTGCAATGAGTCCGATGTTCGTTGTTCTTGCCGATCTGGCAACAGCGGCAGTCAGCGCAGAGATTCATCTTGAGGGTGAACAAAACCTTCTTCACCACAGAGAGCTTGGCGACAGTATTTTTGAAACGCTTGCTTTCCTCGATGAAGAAGAAAAGCTTGAAAGAGCCGTTTCCGGAGCAAAAAATGCACTAAGCATAACTATCGGAAAAGAGAATATGTTCCGTCAGCTTGAAAACACAAGTATGATTGTTGCAAGATATAACATTCAGGGACGAGACGGCGGAGCAATAGGAATAATCGGCCCCACAAGACTTGATTACGCAAGGCTGATTCCCAGCGTTGAATATTTAACATCTTTAGTTGGGAAACTTTTAACAGATACATTTGAGGAATAAGGTGAAAAATTATGGCGAAAAAGAAAAATGAAACCACAGCAGCTCAGGAAAATCAAACAGAAGAAACTATTGAAGAAGCAGTAAAAGACGAAGAAAGCTCAAAGGTTGAGGAGCTTGAAAAAGAGCTTGCCGCAGCCAAAGAGGCTCACATGAGAACTCTTGCTGAATACGACAACTATCGCAAACGCTCAACAAGAGAAAAAGAGGCTTTATATGGTGATGCAAAGGCTTCAAGCCTTGCCGAGCTTCTTCCTGTTTTTGATAATTTTGAAAGAGCTCTTGCAACAACCGACAGCGACTTTGAATCTTTCAAAAAAGGAATGGAAATGATATATTCCAATCTTCAGGAACTTTTCAAAAAATTAGGCGTTGAGCCCTTTGGCGAAAAAGGTGAACAGTTTGATCCGAATATTCACAACGGCGTAATGCATATTGAAGACGACGAATTGGAAGAAAACGTAATTGCTGAGGTTTTCAGCAAGGGATACAAGCTGGGCGAAAGAATACTTCGTCCTGCAATAGTAAAGGTAGCTAACTGATATCAATCAGATAACTAATAAATAAACATAAATATTATTTTTTGGAGGCTGTTATTATGGCAAAGATTATAGGTATTGACTTAGGAACAACAAACTCATGTGTTGCAGTTATTGAAGGCGGCGAGCCTGTTGTTATTGCAAACGCAGAAGGCGCAAGAACAACTCCCTCAGTTGTTGCTTTCGGCAAAACAGGGGAAAGAATGGTTGGTCAGGTTGCAAAGCGCCAGGCAATCACAAATCCCGACAAAACAATTGCTTCAATCAAGCGTCAGATGGGAACAGCTTATACTGTTGCAATCGACGGCAAAAACTACACTCCTCAGGAAATTTCAGCAATGATTCTTCAAAAGCTTAAGGCTGACGCTGAAGCATATCTTGGCGACAGGGTAACAGAAGCTGTAATTACCGTTCCTGCTTATTTCACCGACTCTCAGCGTCAGGCAACAAAAGACGCCGGAAAAATTGCAGGTCTTGAAGTTAAGAGAATTATAAACGAACCCACAGCTGCTGCTCTTGCATACGGTATTGACAAGGAAACAGATCAGAAGGTTATGGTTTATGACCTCGGCGGCGGAACCTTTGACGTTTCAATTATTGAAATGGGCGAAGGCGTTCAGGAAGTTCTTGCTACTGCAGGTAACAACCGTCTTGGCGGTGATGACTTTGACCAGAGAATTATTGATTGGCTTGTTGCCGGCTTCAAGGCTGAGCAGGGAATTGACCTTCGCGCAGACAAAATGGCAATGCAGAGACTTAAGGAAGCTGCTGAAAAGGCTAAAATTGAGCTTTCAGGCGTAACAACCTCAGCAATCAGCCTTCCCTTCATCACAGCAGATGCAACCGGACCCAAACATCTTGAAACAACTCTCACAAGAGCAAAGTTCAATGAACTCACAGCAGACCTTGTTGAAGCAACAATGGGACCTGTTCGTCAGGCAATGAGCGACTCAGGTCTTAACGCAAGTGAAATTGACAAAATCCTCATGGTTGGCGGTTCTTCAAGAATTCCCGCTGTAACTGATGCAATCAAAAAATACATGGGTAAAGAGCCCTTCAAGGGAATTAACCCCGATGAATGTGTTGCTATTGGCGCTGCTCTTCAGGCAGGCGTTCTCGGCGGCGACGTTAAGGGACTTCTTCTTCTCGACGTTACTCCTCTTTCATTGGGAATTGAAACTCTTGGCGGAGTTAACACCAAGATTATTGAAAGAAACACAACAATCCCCACAAAGAAGAGTCAGGTCTTCTCAACTGCAGCTGACAACCAGCCTTCAGTAGAAATTCATGTTCTTCAGGGAGAACGTGAATTTGCAAGAGACAACAAAACTCTCGGAATTTTCAGTCTCGACGGAATTATGCCCGCACGCCGCGGTGTTCCTCAGATTGAAGTTACCTTCGATATTGACGCAAACGGAATTGTTCATGTTTCTGCTAAAGACCTCGGAACAGGCAAGGAACAGTCAATTTCAATAACTTCTTCAAGCAATATGTCTAAAGAAGACATCGACAAGGCAGTTAAAGATGCAGAGCAGTTTGCTGAAGAAGACAAGAAGCGCCGTGAAGAAATCGACACAAGAAATGAAGCTGACCAGATGGTTTATCAATGTGAAAAAATGCTTTCAGAAGACGGCGACAAGTTTGATGAAGCTGATAAATCAGAAATTCAGAGCAAAATTGATTCACTCAAAAATGCTCTCAACGGTCAGGATATGAATCTTATTAAAAACGAAAAAGAAGCTCTTCAGCAGACTTTCTATAAGGTATCTGAAAAGCTCTATCAGCAGGCTCAGCAGGCAGCCGGTGCTCAGGGTGGCGCTCAGGGCTTCGATCCCAACAATTTTGCCGGCGGTCAGGGTTTTGATCCTAATGGCTTCGGCGGTAACGCTCAGGGCGGAGACGGCTATACCGATGCAGGCTATACTGACGCTAATTTTACCGACGCTAACTAAAAGGCTCGGATGAAATAAAGCCGATTGAAAAGGCTTTGTTGAGTATTACGCTCGAAGAAAGGGCTGTAAAAACTTGGTTTTTTACAGCCCCTTAAAGCGATTTTATACATATAAAGAAAGGTGACTCGTTCCGCTTTCGGAATGAGCTTATATGGCTATGGCAGAAAATAAACGCGATTATTATGAAGTTTTAGGCGTGAGCAAAACCGCTTCTGCAGATGAAATTAAAAAAGCATACAGAAGATGCGCAAAGCAATATCATCCCGACTTAAATCCCGGTGATGCTCAGGCAGAAGCAAAATTCAAAGAGGCCAACGAAGCTTATGAAGTCCTTTCCGATGAGCAGAAAAAAGCAAGATATGACCAATACGGCCACGCAGGTGTTGACCCTAACTTCGGTGCCGGTGGCGGTGGATTCGGAGGCTTTGATTTTGGCGGCGGAATTGACCTTGGCGATCTTTTCGGCGATCTTTTCGGTTTTGGCGGCTTTGGCGGAGGCTCAAGAAGACAGGCTAATCCTAATGCACCCCGTCAGGGCTCAACTATTACAAGCAATGTAACGATTTCTTTTGAGGAGGCTGCAAAGGGCTGCAAAAAGACAGTTAAAGTAACAAAAATAGACACCTGCAAGGAATGTGGAGGTAACGGTTGTGAAAAAGGAACATCACCTGAAACCTGCTCACATTGCGGAGGAAGAGGTCAGGTTTCTCAACAGCAAAGAACTCCATTTGGTGTTATTAACACTTCAACTCAGTGTCCTCAATGCGGTGGTAAAGGAAAAATAATAAAGAACCCCTGCAAAAAATGCAGAGGAACGGGCTTTGAAAGCAAGGCTGAAACCGTTGAAATCAATATTCCTGCCGGAATTGACGACAGACAGTCGCTGTCTGTCAGAGGAGCCGGAAACAAGGGAATCAACGGAGGCCCTGCAGGCGATTTGAGAATAAATGTTAATGTCAGACCTCATCCTTTCTTTGAAAGAGACGGCTATGATGTCTGGTGTGAATTTACTGTAACTTATGCGCAGGCAGCTTTGGGAGATACTGTTTATATTCCCACTCTTGACGGTAAGGTGAAATATGACCTTCCTGCAGGAACACAGCCCGGAGAGGTATTCCGCTTCAGAGGAAGAGGTATTCAGCAGCTCAACGGAAGAGGCAGAGGTAACCAGTTTGTTAAGATTATTGTTGATGTTCCACGCAATCTCAACTCAAGACAAAAGGATCTCTTAAAGCAGTTTGATGCAACGCTTGAAAACAAGCCTCGAAACAATGTTGATGACGGTGACACGGTCAACGACGAAAAGAAGGGCTTTTTCAGTAAGTTTAAAAACTGAAGAATGTGAAAAATTTAAAAATCATCTTTTAAATAAGAGCCGAGGATTTTCAGGTCCGCGGCTCTTTCTGCTGTTTTTTCAGTTTTCTTCGGGAATTTTGCAAACATCAACCCATTTTTCAAAACGGGAATATTTTTCAAGCTCTTCAATGTTTAATTCAATAGCACTGTTACTGCTTCCGCAAGCGGGAAAAACAGTTTCAAACCTTTTAAGGCTTTCGTCAAGAAAAACTCTGACGCCCTCATTTATTCCGAAAGGGCAAACTCCGCCAATGCTGTGGCCGATAAGTGAATACACCTGGTCTGGAGTCAGCATTTTTGCCTTTGTGTGAAATTCTGCTTTGAATTTTCCGTTGTTTATTCTTGCGTCACCGGCAGCAATAACAAGAATTGCAGCTTCGTCCACAAGAAAAGAAAGGCTTTTGGCAATTCTTTTTCCTTCAACACCCAGGGCTTGTGCTGCAAGCTCAACTGTTGCGCTGGAAACAGAAAACTCCAAAATTCTCTCTTCCATTCCAAAAGCTTTAAAATATTCTCTAACCTTTTCAATAGCCATTTTTGTGTTCTCCTCTTTTTAAACATAAATTGATTTTATTATAAATGGCGAAATGTGTCAAGCATTTTTATCAGATGTTTAATATATATTATAAGTCTATAAAATTTTATTTTTTATTCATTAACAGTTGAGTTTTCTTTTGGAATATTGTAAAATAAAATGAATATATACATAGGCGGTAAACAAATGATATCAGAAGAATTTTTTTCCTTAAGAAAAAAAATAATTGAAAAAGATTTCAGTCGGATGAACGATATGCAAAAAAAGGCGATTTTTCAAATCGAAGGGCCTCTTTTGATTCTTGCGGGAGCCGGAAGCGGAAAAACAACAGTTCTTGTTAACCGAATTGCAAACATCGTAAAATACGGCAATGCATATAACAGTCGTCAGGTTGCCTTCAAGCCCAATGAAAGAGACATTGCTTTAATGAAAGAATATCTTGAGGGCAATGAAGAGGTTTTGTTTGATATTGAAGATCTTCTTTGCGATGAACCGGCGAAGCCCTGGCAGATTCTGGCAATTACTTTCACCAACAAAGCGGCAAACGAGCTTAAAGAAAGACTTGAAAAAATGCTTGGAAGTGAAGCTGATGAAATCTGGGCAAGCACCTTTCACTCCTGCTGTGCAAGAATTCTCAGACGAAACGCTGAAAAAATCGGCTATACATCTTCTTTCACTATTTATGACACCGACGACCAGAAGCGTCTTATTAAAGAATGTCAGCGCCAGCTTGAAATAAAAGATGCAATTCTTTCTCATAAAACCATTTTAAACGAAATAAGCAGGGCAAAGGACTGTCTGATTACTCCTGAAGAATATATTCGTCAGGGTGAAAAGGACGCAAGAATGGCGCTTATCGGCAAGGTTTATAAAAAATATCAGGAAGAGCTTCTCAAAGCCAACGCAATGGATTTTGACGATATGATTGTCAATACCGTAAGGCTTCTTGAAGCGAATAAAGATGTTTGCGAATACTATCAGCGCCGTTTTAAATATATTATGGTTGATGAATATCAGGACACAAACCACGCTCAGTTCCGTCTGACCCAGCTTCTTGCCGATGGCTACAGAAACATTTGTGTTGTGGGCGACGATGACCAGAGTATCTATCGCTTCAGAGGGGCAACAATTGAAAATATTCTCAGCTTTGAGTTCCAATACCGAAATGCAGTTACAATAAGGCTTGAACAGAACTATCGTTCAACCCAGACAATTCTCGATGCAGCAAACTCGGTAATTTCAAACAACGAAAACAGAAAAGGAAAAAACCTTTGGACCGATAACGGTCAGGGCGAAAAAATTTCTGTTCATTCAGCCTCGGGTGAAAAAGAAGAAGCGATGTATATTGCTGATAAAATTTCTGAAAACGTGGGAAGCGGAGAATTCAAGTTCGGCGATCACGCGGTTCTTTACAGAATGAACGCTCAGTCAAATGCCATTGAAAGCTGCCTGATAAGAGCCGGTATTCCCTACAGAATAATAGGTGGCTTCCGCTTTTATGAAAGAGCTGAAATCAGAGACGCCATTGCTTATTTAACCGTTGTCAACAATCCCGACGACAATATGCGTCTGACAAGAATAATTAACGTTCCCAAAAGGGCAATAGGTTCCACCACCGTAAATCACGCAATGGAAATCGCTTCGGGTCTTGGACTCAGTCTTTTTGAAGTTCTCAGCCACGCTGATGAATATGAGGCATTAAAAAGAAGCGCACAGAAGCTTATGGCTTTTTGTGAATTAATAAACAGCCTCAGCGCTTTGGTCGATAAGGTTCCTCTTGATGAGCTGTTTAAAGAAATTCTTGAAAAAACCCAATATATTTCTTATCTTGAAGCTGATAAAGAAAAGGGTGTTGAAAGAATTGAAAATATTAACGAGCTTGTTTCTAACCTTGTGACCTATGAGGCAGAAAACGAAGAGTCCAGCCTTGCGGGCTTTCTTGAAGAAGTTTCGCTTATGACAGATATTGATAATTATAACGCTCAGACCGACGCAGTTGTTATGATGACTCTTCACTCAGCCAAGGGTCTTGAGTTTCCGGCTGTTTTTATTCCCGGAATGGAAGAAGGAATTTTCCCCGGAATGCAGAGCATGTATGTTCCTGCTGAGGTTGAAGAAGAAAGACGTCTTGCTTATGTCGGAATAACAAGAGCGAAGAAAAAGCTTTATCTTCTGAATGCAAATTCAAGAATGCTGTTCGGAATGACTTCCAGAAATCTGCCTTCAAGATTTTTGAGCGAAATTCCCAGAGATCTTATTGAAAAAACAGGAAGCCTCTTTGCCTCATACAGCGGTCAGAGACAAAGAAGAGACGACGACATTCCTTTTTCAAAAGACGATATTTTTGCTCCGAAGAAAAAAACTGTTGCAAGTCAGGCAAGACCTTCGGCAAAGCCACAAGCAACATCTGTTCGCTACACTCCGGGCGACAGCGTTTTAAGCAAGGTTTTCGGAAAGGGAACAGTTATTTCTGTCAAGCCTATGGGTAATGATTTCATGCTTGAAATTGCCTTTGATAAGGTTGGAACAAAGAAGCTTATGGCTAATTTTGCAAGACTTGAAAAAGTCAGCAATTAACAAATAATCAATCAAGGCGAATTTTTAAACGCTTTATTTCAGGAGGTTTATTATGAAGAAAGTTTTAGCAGTTATTTTAAGTTTTGTTATGTTATTTTCAGTTTCTTCTGTAGCTTTTGCCGCAGAAAACGAAGTAACACCTGTAATTGTTGTCAGCGGAATGAATGCTTTTCCTCTGGTTGATGAAAACGGAGAAAACGCTTTTCCTGTTGCAACAGACATAATCGTCAGCAATGTTATAAAAATGCTTCCTCCCACCTTCGGAAGTATTCTGCTTGACGATTGGAGTATTTTTAATGAATACGGAATAGATCCTCTTTATAATATTTTTGAGCGCATCAGCTGTGACGAAAACGGCGAAAGTGTTAATGACATTCACCCTGTAGTGTTCCCGGGCAATGCGGGGCAATATAAAGAAGAGTTTTCCGATGCCGAAAGCAGTGAGCAGGGAGTGGTTCGTCTTGTTGCTGAAAAAATCGGCTGGGAAAACACCTATTATTTCTATTATGATTGGCGAATGAATCCTCTTGACATCGCTGATGAGCTTAATGAAACGGTCAACAGAGCTCTTTCAGAAACAGGAAGCGACAAGGTTTCTCTTTTTGCAATGAGCTTTGGCGGAATGATTGCTTCAAGCTATCTTTATAAATACGGCAACGAAAACATTAAAAATATCGTTTACGGAACAACTGCTTTTCAGGGCTGCGAAATGGTTGGAAAGCTTTTTTCAAACCAGATTGACCTCAATGTTTCCGATGCTCTTGAATTTTTGCAATGCTCCGTTAACGACAATGCCTTCCTTGCTGCGATAATCGGTTTCAGTGCTGAAGGCTTCAAAAAATACGGCTCTCAGGGCATGAATGTCATTGACGATTATCTTAAGTATATGGAAGATGAGATTTCTCTTGCCCTTTATCAGAATATGTTTGCCGATACCTACGCTCATTTTAAGGGAATGTGGTGTCTTACTCCCGTTTCTTATTATGAGGGCGCAAAGGCATATATGAGTGAAGCCTGCCCGGTTAGTGAAACATTCTTTAACAGCGTTGATGAATATATCTATAATGTTCAGGCAAGGACCGATAAGCTCTTTGAAAAAGCCCAGGCTAACGGAACAAATATTTATGTTATCGGTGCCTATGGTTACAGCGATATTCCCGTTACTGACGGAAAAACAGGTCACAGCGATATGATGCTTGACACAAAGGGAATGTCAGGCGGCTGTGCAGTTGCCGAATTCGGAAAAACACTCACTCAGGAAGATTATCTTCGTCTTCCTCTTTGCTCAAACAAGAGCCACTATCACCGTTCAACAGATGATGTTGTTGATGCGTCAACAGCTCTTCTTCCTGAGCAGACATGGGTAATTAAAAACATGAAGCACGTTGAGTTCAACCACGCTCATGAAAGCAGCGATCTCGCTTTATGGCTTATTACTTCAGATGAAAGAATGGATGTCTATTCAAATCCATCCTATCCTCAGTTTGTTGAAATCAACAGAGAAACCGGCGAATTTATTTCTTTAACAGAGGGTGTTACCCTTGCTGAAAAAGAAGGCTCAGACTTTGGAAATATTTTTTCCTTTATCATGGAATTTGTTATGAAAATTCTTGATAAATTTGCTTTAGGTAAATAAGCCAAAAAGAAAGGTCAGTTTTTATGAAGGAATATAACGTTTTGTCTTTCGGTGCTGTAGGTGACGGAAAAACCGATGATTCAAAGGCAATTCAGGCAGCAATTGATTGCTGCGCCGGAAACGGCGGAGGAAGAGTTGTTTTAGAAGGGGGAAAAACCTATTTTTCCTCAAGCATTAAGCTTAGAAAAAACATTGAGCTTTATGTTCAGAAGGGTGCGGTTTTGAAGGCGACCGACAAAATTGAAAACTATATCCGCCCCTGCGAAACAATAAACGATCCGAAAACTGCCCTTGTGGGAAATCCCGTTACGGGAAAACCCTCTTTCGCCTTTATATACGGCTATGAAGCAGACGGTGCAACAATTTGCGGCGAAGGAATTATTGACGGAAACTGCTATGCTTTTGTTGAAAGAAAAGACCAATATTATGTAACCGGAAATTTTTATCCCAGACCAACAGTAATATACATTGAAAAAAGTAACCACATAACCGTGAAAGACGTAACAATAAGAAACGCACCCTTCTGGACTCTTCATCCGGCAGGCTGCGACGATGTTCTGATTTCAAAAATCAGAATACTTAACCCTCTTGATGTCGCCAACAGCGACGGAATTGACCCTGACCATTGCTCAAACGTAAGAATTTGCGACTGTCATGTGGTTTGTGCCGATGACTGTATCTGTCTTAAAACCTCAAAAGGTAACGCAGAATACGGCCCTTGCGAAAACATTATTATTTCAGGCTGTACTCTTGTTTCAACCTCAGCCGCAATAAAAATCGGTACTGAGGGCGTGGGTGATTTCAGGAATGTTTTGGTTGATAATTGTGTTATTTCAAAAAGCAACCGCGGAATTTCTATTCAGATAAGAGACGGAGGAAATGTTGAAAACGTTTCTTATTCCAATATCATAATTGAAACAAGGCGCTTCTGTCCTGATTGGTGGGGAACAGCTGAGCCTATTGCAATAACTGCCTTCAGAAGAGACGAAAACACCGTCTGCGGCCACATTAAAAATATCCGCTTTAAAAACATTACCTGCAAAGGAGAAAACGGTGTTCTTATTCATGGAACGGAAAACAACCTCATTGAAAATGTTTCTTTTGAAAATGTGAGCGTAACTCTTGAAAAAACATCAAAATGGCCTTGCGGAAAATATGATCTTCGTCCGTGTATTGATTTTGGAATTGAAGAGAGCAAAAACTCCTGCTTCTATATAAGAAATGCAAAGGAAATTTCCCTTAAAAATTGCAAAACCGAAATTGTTGGTAAAAGCGAATTTTATAATACTGATATTGATTTCGAAAATGCAACATTTATTTCATAAAAGTTTGAAAAAAGGCTTTACACAGAAGCTTATATTTAGTAAAATATTACAGAGTATAGGTCTGTTTGAGCTTTTTATTCTTAAAACTTTGTGTTAAAACTATGGAGGTGTTTGCAATGCAGGCAGTTTATAAAAGAATCCTTTTGAAGCTTTCAGGCGAAGTTCTTGCCGGAAACGACAAAAAGGGTATTGATTTTGAAATAGTTAACAGCATCTGCAAAGCGGTTAAGGAAACCGCTGAACTGGGTGTTGAAATCGGTCTTGTTGTTGGCGGCGGAAACTTCTGGCGAGGAAGAAGCAGCGGAGAGATGGACAGAACCAGAGCTGACCACATGGGAATGTTGGCAACGACCATGAATTCTCTTGCTCTTGCTGATTCCCTTGAACAAATGGGCGTTGATGTCAGAGTTCAAACGGCTATTACCATGCAGCAGGTTGCTGAGCCCTATATCAGAAACAAGGCTGTTCGCCATCTTGAAAAGGGAAGAGTTGTAATTTTTGGTTGCGGAACCGGAAATCCTTTCTTCTCAACCGACACAGCTGCAGCTCTTCGCGCGGCAGAAATCGGTGCTGAAATAATTTTCAAGGCAACAAATGTTGACGGCGTTTATGATAAAGACCCCAATAAATTCTCTGACGCAGTAAAATACGACACTCTGACCCACACAGAAATTCTCAAAAAGGGTCTTGCTGTTATGGATAGCACAGCAGCTTCTCTTTGCAGAGATAACAACATCGGAATTCTTGTTTTCAACCTTGATAAGCCTGAAAACATTGTCAAGGCAGCTCTGGGTGAAAACATTGGAACAATAGTTAAAGAATAATTATAAGGAAGGTATTATATCTATGAAAACCGTTTATGAATTTGCTAAAACAAAAATGGGAAAAACTGTTTCTGCTTTGCAGTCTGAATTCGGTGCAATCCGCGCCGGAAGAGCTAATCCTCAGGTTCTCGACAGAGTAACAGTTGACTACTACGGAACTCCCACTCCTGTTGGCCAGCTTGCTTCAATCGCTGTTTCAGAGGCAAGAGTTCTCACAATTCAGCCCTGGGATAAATCAGTACTCAAAGGAATTGAAAAAGCAATCCAGACCTCTGATATCGGAATTAATCCTCAGAATGACGGTTCTGTTATTCGCTTAACATTCCCTCCTCTCACAGAAGACAGAAGAAAAGAGCTTGCTAAAGATATTCAAAAGCTTGCTGAAGGCTCAAAGGTAGCCGCCCGTTCAATCCGTCGCGACGCCATTGAAAAGCTTAAGGCTATGAAAAAGGCTTCTGAAATAACAGAAGACGACCTCAAAGACGGTGAAAAAGAAGTTCAGAAAATTACTGATAACTGCATTAAAGAAATTGATGCTCTTGCAGCAGCAAAAGAAAAAGAAATTCTTACCGTATAAACAATATCGGCTGTCTTGCTGTCAGGCAAGGCAGCCTTTTGGGCATTTATTTGCCACTTAAGGAGCGTTTGTTATGAAAAATAAATTTCCATTTCTTCCAAAGCATATTGCAATTATAATGGACGGAAACGGCAGATGGGCAAAAAAAAGAGGCCTTGAAAGAACTGAGGGCCACAAGGTTGGCGCAGAGGTTTTCAGAAAAATCTGTCAATACGCTTCAGATTTAGGAATAGAATATATGACCTTCTATGCTTTCTCAACAGAAAATTGGAAGCGATCAGCCACAGAAGTTGAAAAAATTATGGATCTTCTTCGTGCCTATCTCGGCGAAATGCAGGAAAGAGAAGAAGAAAACGAAGACGCAGGCTATAATATTCACTTCATCGGCTCAAGAGAAGGAATGCCTGAAGACATAACAACTTTAATGGATATTGTTGAAGCTCGCTCAAGCGACAAAAACAAAATTCATATTAACATTGCCGTCAATTACGGCGGCAGAGCCGAAATTGTGAAATCTGTTAAAGATATTGCAAAAAGGCTTCAGTCAGGAGAAATTTCCGTTGAAGATATAACAGAAGAAATGCTCAGCGAAAATTTATACACAGCGGGTCAGCCTGACCCCGATTTAATTATAAGACCCAGCGGCGAACAGCGCCTTTCCAATTTCCTGATCTGGCAGGCAGCCTATGCTGAGTTCTATTATGACGACGTAATGTGGCCTGACTACACCGGCGAAGACCTTGACAGAGCCATTGAGGCTTATTTAAAAAGAAACCGACGCTTCGGAGGCGTTTAATTAATTTTGAAAGGTAAGGCTTATTTTAAGTCTTTGGTATATATTATGAGTAAAAGTGAAGGAAAGAAAAAATTTCAGTTCAAGGGTGAAAGAACGAAATCAACAATTATTATTATTGCGGTCCTTGTTGTTTTTTTAGCCCTTGTTATAATTAATTTTGTTCCCGGCTATACATTTATTCTCGCTGCTGTTTCCGCGATTGCAACGAGTGAGCTTATTAAGGCGGTTGGAGCAAAAAACAAAATTCTGTTAGCCGTTTCCTGCGCAGTGAGCTTTTTTTCAATTTGCGCCGTTGGCTTTAAAATCGAAATTCCCAACGTTACCGTTTATTTAAGCTTTTATGTTCTCTTTTTGTTGTTCCTGTCAGTTATGTTCAACAAAACCATTAAATATATCGACAGCGTAATGGCGTTTTTCGCTTCGGTTGCCTTGCCCTATGCCTTTTCATGCATTTTGAGACTCAACGATTTAAGCAGCATTAATCCCCATTTTACCCGTTGGGAAGAAACATTTTTTGTGGGAATCGGCTTTGCTTGCTCATGGGTAACAGACAGTGGGGCTTTCATTATCGGAAGAAAGCTCGGAAAACACAAAATGACCCCCAACATCAGCCCGAAAAAGAGTGTTGAAGGAGCAATCGGAGGAACAGTTGTTGCAGCAATTTTTAATGTTGTTCTTATGTTTATTTTTCAATGCATTGCCAAGAAATACGGTCATGAAGTTTTCATTTCCGCCTCAAACTCAAAATATCTTGCAATAATTCCCATTTCATGTGTTCTTTCTGTTGTCAGTATGTTTGGCGACCTTGCCGCATCTGTTCTTAAAAGAAATGTCGGAATTAAAGACTATAGCAATCTTCTTCCCGGACATGGCGGAATAATGGACCGCTTTGACAGCATAGTTTTTGTTTTGCCTGTTCTTTACGGAATATCTGTTTTAATTTTCAGCTGAAAAATCACTTTTTAGTTTTAAAGGAATGATTTAAATGTGTGAAACAAAAAAACTTTCAATTCTCGGCTCTACGGGTTCAATCGGAACTCAGGCTCTCGATGTTTGCGACAAAAGAGGCTATGAGGTGGTTGCTTTAACTGCCAATTCCAATGTTGAGCTTCTGGAAAAGCAAATCAGAAAATATAAGCCTTCCATGGCAGCTTTGGTTGACGAAAAAGCGGCAGCAGAGCTGAAAAAAAGAGTTTCAGACACAAAAACCAGAATTCTTAGCGGTCTTGAGGGTGTTTGCGAATGTTCAATGGCAAAAGAGGCTGACACGGTTTTAAACAGCATTGTTGGAATGGCAGGACTTGAGCCTACTTTGGCGGCAATAAAATCAAAGAAAAAAATTGCTCTTGCCAACAAAGAAACTCTTGTTGCCGGCGGAAGACTTGTTACGAAAACCGCCGAAGAATACGGCGTTTCAATTCTTCCTGTTGACAGCGAACACAGCGCAATTTTTCAATGCCTTGAAAGCATGAATAAAAAAGAAGAGCTCAAGTCAATTATATTAACAGCTTCAGGCGGCCCGTTTTTCGGCAAGACAGCCGAAGAACTGAAAAATGTTACCGTAAAAGAAGCCTTGAAGCATCCAAACTGGAGTATGGGCGCTAAAATTACAATTGACAGCGCAACAATGATGAATAAGGGTCTTGAACTTATTGAAGCTGTTTGGCTTTTTGATGTTAAGCCCTGCGATGTTGACATTGTTGTTCATCGCGAGAGCATTGTTCACTCCCTTATTGAATATGTTGATAACAGCGTTATTGCTCAGTTAGGCGTTCCTGATATGAGAATACCTATTCAATATGCATTAACCTATCCGGAAAGGTTTCCGTCACCGGTCAGAAAGCTTTCACTCAGCGAGTTTTCAACCCTGAGCTTTTATAAGCCCGATTACAAAACCTTCAGGTGCATAAATATCTGCCGTAATGCCATTGAAAAAGGCGGACTGTATCCTGCCATTGCCAACGGAGCCAATGAGAGAGCCAACGAGCTTTTCCGTCAGGGAAAAATCGGTTTTCTTGAAATTGCGCAGCTTGTTGAAGCGGCTGTTAATAACGGCAAATCCAAAGAAGACTATGGCTTGTCAGATGTTCTTGAAGCTGACAGAAACGCAAGATTATATGTTTCAGAGGCTGTTGGAATATTTTAATTTGAGGTGATTTTTTGTTTTTTCAGTTATTATCAATTGCAACAAATGTTTGGTCGAAGGTCTGGCCGATTGCTATAGCAATTTTGTTTTTCGGCTTTATAATTTTTATTCATGAATTCGGCCATTTCATTTTTGCCAAGCTTTTTGGCGTAAAGGTCAATGAGTTTGCGCTGGGAATGGGGCCCACAATTTTAAAAAAACAAGGAAAAGTAACAAAATATGCCCTTCGTCTTTTCCCGATAGGTGGCTTTGTCAGCATGGAGGGCGAAGACGAAGAAAGCGAAGATGAAAATGCTTTCGGAAAAAAGAAGGTCTGGCAAAGAATGATTATTGTTGTTGCCGGAGCAACCTTCAATCTGATTTTGGGCGTTATTATCTGTTGCTTTATTGTTGGAAGTCAGGAATATGTCGGAACAAACAGAATTCTCAATTTCTATGAAGGCGCAGTAAGCAGCAGTCAACTTCAGCCTGACGATAAAATTATTGAAATTGACGGAAAAAAGATTTTTTCTGATTATGATATCAGCTTTTTAATGACAAGAAACAACAGCGGAAAATATAGCTTTGTTGTTGAAAGAAACGGAGAAAAGCTCAGCCTTCCCGAAGTGAATTTTTCAACTAAAACCGGCGGAAATTTTGCTTTTGACGAAAACGCTGCGATTTCATCTTTGAGCGCCGCAATTACCAAACAGGGACTTGAAGAAGGCGACAAGGTAATAAAAGTCAATGAAACTGAAATAGCTTCCGGAGAAGATCTTGTCCTGGCAATAAACAGCGACAGCGACAGAATAATAGATTTCACCGTAATAAGAAATCAAGGTGAAGTCAGCGTTGAAAAAGTAAAGCTCAACACCGTAACAGTTCTTGATTTTGTAATTCTTGGCGAAGAAAAAAATGTTTTTAACGTTTTGTCCGGTGGCTTTAAATATGCTGTTTCCATGTCCAGAATGGTTTATCTCAGCCTTTTTGATTTAATCAGCGGAAAATATGGCTTCAATGAAATTTCAGGACCTATCGGAACTGTTTCTGTTATAACCGAGGTTGCTCAGTCAAGCGCGGCTGTTGCTGATTGGTCTTCAATGTTTATGATGATGGCTCTTATAACAATCAACATCGGGCTTTTCAATCTTTTACCGATACCTGCTCTTGACGGCGGAAGATTTTTCTTCATGCTTGTTGAGCTTGTTTTCAGAAAGCCGATTCCTGCAAAATATGAAAACTGGATTCATGCGGCAGGAATGATTCTTCTTCTCGGCTTTATGGCCATTGTTTCTTTCAGCGATATTTGGAAGCTTGTTTCAGGAATAGGATTTTTTTAATTAAGAAGTTTTAAAGGGGTGTTTTTGTGGAAAGACGACAAACAAAACAGGTTAAGGTTGGTTCCTTTATAATGGGAAGCGGAAACAAAATTACCGTTCAGTCAATGCTTAATGTTCCTGCTCATGATGTTGAAGGAAATGTTAAGCAGGCGTTGGCTCTTGAAAAGGCAGGTTGCCAGATAATTCGCGCCGCCTGTCCTGATATGGAGGCAGTTAAAACCATTGCCGCCCTTCGCGAAAACCTCTCTGTTCCCGTTGTGGCAGATATTCATTTTGACCATAAGCTTGCTCTTGCCTGCGTAGATGCAGGCGTAACAAAAATCAGGATTAATCCCGGAAATATCGGTTCAGATGAAAATGTTAAGGCAGTTGCCAAAAAATGCAAGAATGCATCAGTTCCCATAAGAATTGGTGTTAATTCCGGCTCTGTTGAAAAAGAAATTCTTGCAAAACACGGCGGTCCGACACCGCTTGCCATGGCTGAAAGCGCCATGTATCATGTCAGACTTCTTGAAAAATATGATTTTGACGATATTGTTATTTCAATCAAGTCTTCAAATGTTCAAAATATGATTGAAGCCTATAAAATTGTGGCTTCGCTTTGCGATTATCCTCTTCATCTCGGCGTTACGGAGTCGGGAACAGAAAGAATGGGTCTTATTAAGTCTTCAATCGGAATAGGTGCTCTTCTGGCTCAGGGAATTGGCGACACAATTCGTGTTTCGCTCACTGCAGACCCCGTTAAAGAGGTGTATGCCGGTTATGATATTCTCAAAGCCGCCGGAATTGAAACTGAAACACCGTCGCTGGTTTCTTGCCCCACTTGCGGAAGAACAAAAATTGACCTTATTTCTCTTGCTAATGAGGTTGAAGAAAGACTCAGAACAATTAAAAAACCGATTAAGGTTGCTGTTATGGGTTGCGTTGTTAACGGACCAGGCGAAGCCCGTGAGGCAGACATCGGAATTGCCGGCGGAGACGGCTGCGGAATAATTTTCAAAAAGGGCGAGGTTTTAAAAAAGGTCAGCGAAAACGCGATTGTTGAAGAGCTGATGAAAGAAATTGAAAAATTATAATCCTGGAGAAAAGAAATGAATTCAAATTTTATTTCGCTTTTCGGCGGAATTTTTAATGATGAAAAAATTAAAGAGCTCATAAGCAACTTTGAGCTTCTGAGCATGAAGATATATAAAGACAAAAACTTAATGAAAATGGAAATTTTTTCTGATCGAATTGTTAAGGGCGGCGACGCAGAAAAAATTCAAGGTGAAATAGAAAAAGCTCTCGGAATCGGAACCGTAGAGCTTATTATTACTATGCCTTCTCAGATTTTCAGCGAAGAATATTATTCAACTCTTGTCAAAGAGGTTAACACAGCCATTGCCGCAAGTAACGGCTTTTTTAAAGACAGCAACGCTTCTTTTGACGGAACAACACTAAAAATCAATCTTGCCCACGGCGGAATTGAAATTCTGAAGGAATGTGGCTGCGACACTTTTATGTCCGGCCTTATAAAAAGGCGCTTTTCAAGAGATGTTGAAATTCAGTTCTGCGGAGAAGAGGTAAGCCTTGAAGATAAAAGAGTAATTTCTATGATAAAAGAGGCTGAGGCAAACATTCCTGAAAGCGTTTTAGAAAAGCTTTCTTCTTCAAAAGCTCCTTCAAAGCCAAAGGAACACAAAATAATCGAGGGAATTCCTCTTTATTTGGAAACGGCAAAGTCTGTTTATGGCTACGACATTAAAAAGCCTCCCGTTCCCATTTCTTCAATTTCAGCTGAAGACGGAAGCTGTGTTGTCTGGGGCGATGTTTTTTCCCTTGAAACAAGAGAAACAAGAGATAAGAGAAGCTATATTATAACATTTAATATTTCAGACGATACCTACGCTTATTCCTGCAAGATTTTTGAAAAGAAACAAAACTGCGAAACAGTTCTTGATAAAGTGAAAAACGGTGTAACGGTTCTGATAAGAGGCGACATCACCTTTGATAAATTTTCAGGAGAAAACATTATTGTTCCTCGGGCAATTTCAACTATTGAAAAAATCAAGCCTGTAGATAACGCTGAAGAAAAGCGTGTTGAGCTTCATCTTCACACAAAAATGTCGATGATGGACGGAATGACAGATCCTGCCACTCTTGTTAAACGCGCAATTTCCTGGGGACATAAGGCCATTGCAATAACTGACCATGGTGTTGTTCAGGCCTATCCCGAGGCTGTTTCTGCTGCCGGCGACAAAATTAAGCTCATTTACGGAATGGAAGCTTATTATATAAACGACAGCGAAACCTCTTTTGATGAGTGGAAAAAGGTTAAAAAGGCAAAATATTTCCACATGATAATTCTTGTCAGAAACAGCAAGGGACTTAAAAATCTCTATAAGCTGATTTCTCTTTCTAATCTGAAATATTTCCACAGAAGGCCGATTATTCCGAGAAGTGAGCTTGTTAAATATCGAGAAGGGCTGATAATCGGTTCAGCTTGCGAGGCAGGAGAGCTTTACAGAGCAATGGTTCAGGGCGAAAGCGACGAAAAGCTTCTTGAAATTGCTTCATTCTATGATTATCTTGAAATTCAGCCTTGCGGAAATAATGAATACATGATAAGAAGTGAAAACATTCCTTCTGTTAACAGCATTGAAGATATTCAGAATCTTAACCGAAAGGTTATTCATCTTGCAGATAAGCTCGGAAAAATGGTCTGCGCCACTTGTGACGTTCATTTTATTGACCCCGGAGACAGTAAATACAGGGCAATTCTTATGGCGGGTCAGGGCTTCAGCGATGCTGACAAACAAGCTCCGCTTTTCTTCAGAAATACTGAAGATATGCTTGCTGAATTTTCATATCTTGGCGAAGAAACAGCCTATGAGGTCGTTGTAACAAATACCAATAAAATTGCAGATATGATTGAAAAGCTCATTCCTATTCCTTCGGGCAATTTTCCACCAAGCATTGAAGGCGCCGACGATGAGCTCAGATCTCTTTGCTGGGAAAAAACAAAAAGGCTCTATGGCGAAAATGTTCCCGAATATGTTGCAAATCGCCTGACAAGAGAGCTTGAGTCGATTATAAAGCATGGCTTCGGCGTTCTTTATATGATTGCCCAGAAGCTTGTTAAAAACTCTGAAGATAATGGTTATCATGTTGGCTCAAGAGGCTCTGTTGGTTCCTCTTATGTTGCCAACGCTGCGGGAATTTCTGAGGTTAATCCTCTTGCGCCGCATTACCGCTGTCCAAAATGTAAACACAGCGAGTTTTTCCTCGATGGTTCAGTAGGCTCGGGCTATGACCTTCCGCCGAAGAACTGTCCGGAATGCGGAACCTTTATGAAACGCGACGGACACGATATTCCCTTTGAAACCTTCCTTGGCTTTAAGGGCGATAAGAGCCCTGATATTGACCTTAACTTTTCAGGTGATTATCAGTCAAGAGCTCACAGATATACTGAAGAGCTTTTCGGAACTGACCACGTTTTCAAAGCGGGAACAATAGCAACCGTTGCCGATAAAACTGCTTTTGGCTATGTAAAAAAATATCTTGATGAGCGTCAGCGAAAAGAGAGCAAGGCCGAAGAGGGAAGGCTGACAATCGGTTGCACCGGTGTTAAGAGAACAACGGGACAGCACCCGGGAGGAATGGTTGTTATTCCAAACGATTATGAAGCTGAAGACTTTACTCCTGTTCAGCATCCTTCTGACGATGCAACAAAAGGAACAATTACAACCCATTTCGACTTCCACGCACTTCATGACACAATACTTAAGCTTGATAATCTGGGCCATGATGTTCCCACACTCTATAAGCATCTTGAAGACCTGACGGGAGTACCCGTTATGGAAACAGACATTTGTGACCCGAAAATCTATGAGCTTCTTCTTTCGCCGGAACCGTTGAATGTTACGGCAGAAGACATTGATTGCCCAACAGGAACGCTTTCAATTCCGGAGCTGGGAACTCCCTTCACAATTCAGATGCTTCTTGATGCTCAGCCTAAGAATTTTTCCGATATGCTTCAGATTTCAGGTCTTTCTCACGGAACTGATGTTTGGCTTGGCAACGCGCAGGATCTTATCAAAGAAGGAATTTGCACTATTTCTGAAGTAATCGGAACCCGTGACAGCATTATGGTTTATCTTATGCATAAGGGTGTTGAACCCAGTATGGCATTTAAGATTATGGAAATTGTCAGAAAGGGTAAGGCAACGAAGCTTCTGACTCAGGAGCATATTCAGGCAATGAAGGACCACGGCGTTGAGCAGTGGTATATTGATTCCTGCATGAAAATCAAATATATGTTCCCGAAAGCTCACGCGGCTGCTTATGTCAGCGCTGCGTTGCGACTTGGTTGGTATAAAATCTATTATCCCCTTGAATACTATGCGGCTTATATGACTGTTCGAGGCGGAGAAATTGACGCCGAAGCTGTTATAAAGGGAAGAAACGCAGTCAAGTCAAGAATGTTGGAAATTAAGCAAAAAGGAAAAGAGGCAGCACCGAAGGAACAAAATATGTATCCGGGTCTTCAGGTAGTTAACGAAATGATGGCCAGAGGAATTGAATTTCTTCCGGTTGATATATATAAATCAGACGCTACTGTTTATAAGATTGAAGACGGGAAAATCAGAATGCCCTTCTCTGCATTAAGCGGAGTAGGTGAAAACGCTGCAATCGGTCTTGCTCAGGCAGCTCAAAGCGGCGAAAAATTTGTTTCCATTGAAGACTACGCTTTAAGAGCGAAGGCTTCATGTGCAGTTATTGATGCTCTCAAAGCGGTTGGAGCTCTGACCGATATGCCTGAAACCCGTCAGATCAGCTTTTTCTGATTTTAAAATTTTTCCTTTTTCTCAGGAGAACAATATGAAAAACAATGTTGAGCTTCTTTCATCAGAGCGCCTTGAGCCTTTGGGAAAGAATATGAAAATTGTGGTTTCTGATGACCACACCTTCGGAACCGATGCGGTTTTACTTTCTGATTTTTCAAAAATCAAAAGAAAAGAAAAGGCTGTTGACCTGGGAACCGGTTGCGGAATTATTCCTCTTTTATGGTGTAAAAAAGAAACCAACAGCCTGACAGCTGTTGACATTCAGGAAAAAGCTGTTTCTCAGGCAAAAAAATCGGTTCTTTTAAACTCAGTTGAGGAAAGGTTAAATGTTATTCAGGCTGACCTGAGAAATCTGAAAGGTGTTTTGCCCTTCGGAGAATTTGATTTAGTAACAATGAATCCGCCATATAAGCCTGTTGGAAGCGGTATTGAAAGCCTGAGCGAAGCTGATAAAATTGCAAGGCACGAAACCATGTGTAAAATTGAAGACGCAGTTTCTGCGGCGGCTTCATTGCTTCGCTTCGGCGGAAGATTCTGTATGTGTCACCGTCCCGAAAGACTTTGCGACATTATTGTTGCAATGAGAGAGGGAAAACTTGAGGTCAAAAGAATCCGCTTTGTTTGCGAAAAAGAGGGGGTGGCTCCCTGGCTTGTTCTTGTTGAGGGCAAGAGAGGAGCAAAGCCTCATGTTACTGTTGAAAAAAGCCTGATAATGAAAAACAGCGATGGCTCGGTTTCAGATGAGCTTCGCGAAATATTCGGTGACTACATGGAAGGTCATCAATGAAAGGAAAAGCCATGAGTGGAAAACTCTTTGTTGTGGGAACGCCAATAGGAAATCTGGG
Source organism: Clostridia bacterium (assembly GCA_017474045.1). Classification (GTDB taxonomy): domain Bacteria; phylum Bacillota; class Clostridia; order Oscillospirales; family Acutalibacteraceae; genus UBA6857. The sequence continues at coordinate 151,414 of JAFUHX010000020.1, forward strand.
GGATATTTCTCCCAGAGCCTTAAAAACTCTTGAGGATTGCGACTTTATTGCCGCTGAAGACACAAGAGTAACCTTAAAGCTTCTCAATCATTTTGAAATTAAAAAACCAATGATCAGCTATTTTGAACATAACCGAAGAGCAAAGGGTCAGATCATTGCCGACCGAATTCTTGCCGGCGAAACCTGCGCTCTTGTAACAGATGCGGGCATGCCCGCCGTTTCTGACCCGGGCGAAGATCTGGTTGATCTTTGTCATGAACTGGGAATAACAGTTTGCGCCGTTCCGGGACCGTCGGCTTTTGTTGCGGCGATTGCTCTTTCAGGTCTTTCTGTGGGAAGATTTTGCTTTGAAGGTTTTTTAAGCATGAATAAGCCTTCAAGAAGAGAACATCTTGAAAGTCTGACAGACGAAAAAAGAACAATGGTTTTCTATGAAGCACCCCATAAGCTTTCGGCAACGCTGAAGGATATGTTTTCTTATTTCGGTCAGAGACGCCTGGTAATTGTTCGTGAAATAACAAAAATTCATGAAGAGGTTATCCGAACTACCTTGAAAGATGCCGTTGAAGCCTATGGTGAAAACTCTCTGAAGGGTGAAATCGTTTTGGTTGTTGAAGGAAAAAAAGAAACCGAAGACGAAGGCTTCAGCCTTGAAGACGCAGTAAAAATTGCTTCAGAGCTTATGGAAAAAGAAGAAATGAGTGCTTCATTCGCCGCAAAACAGGCGGCTAAGGAAACAGGAATAAAAAAGGGCGATATTTATAAAGCTCTTTTGGAGGATTAATAAATGCAAGGAATTCAACAATGGTTTTCTCAATATTGGATGTATGCCCTTGGTGTAGTGGGTGCATTGATTGTTTTTCTGATTGTTTTAAAAATGGCTTCAAAGTCTTATAAGCGCTATTATCAGAACTATCATGCTCAGGAAAAAGAGATTAAAAGACTTATTGAGCTGAAGGGAAAATATAAAGATCTGACTGCAGAAGCAATTGCTCAGGCAGAGAAGGAAGAGCTTCTTGAAGGAGCTGCGCTATCCTATCAGCTGAAGCTTCAGAAAGAAGAAGACATGGAAAAAGCTTTTTCTCTTCTTGGAAAAGAAAAGCAATATATCTATGCGTTAGATGTTTTTGTTTCAGAAAAAAGCGTCAGCGATTTTTTCAGAGAAAACGGGAAAATTTTAACTGAAATAACTGTTCCTGCCTTGAATTTGATCGGACTTTATTCGGTAGCGGAAGAAACCGAAAAAATGAGGTTGATGTTTGACGAAACTGATGAAACAACCTCAATCAGCCAAAAAGAAATTCAGCGAATTGAAGAATTATTTAAGGCTGAAGAAATTTTAACTAAGATTAAATACAAGGCGGCAGAATATATTAAAGAAAATCCGGAATTTTTCATCTGACCTTGATTTTTCAGCCTTAAAGCCAATGGCTTTTTGGTAATTTTTGAAATCAGTTGACAATAATTGATTTTATATGTATAATATAATGTGTTGCTCTAAAGATTCTTTTTAATTTTATGAAAGGAAGCAAATTCGGCTTTTGCCGTTTTGCATATAATCACTTATGAAGAAAACGGCGATTTTTGCTCTTGTTTTACTTCTGTTGGCGGTTTTTGTTTCTTGCAACGATGAAAAAATCGAAGAAACAACCAACAACACTCTTCCCGTTGCCACAACGGTCGGCTCTTATGCTACAGAAGAAACAACTGCGGCTCCGACAACAGAGAATGTTGCGCCAACCTATATTCTTACCACACATTACGGTGAAACTATGCCAACGGTTGTTACCACGGAGTTTAATCTTGCTAATGAACAGGCTATTCAAATAGTTAACCCCACTTCTCCTGACATCAGTTTTTCTGTTCCGGAGATGAGTGCGCCACAGGTTGTCAGTTCTTCAATTCCAACAACCAAGCCCACCACTTCAAAAACAACAACTGCTGAGCCTCAGACCGAGGTTGAAGAAACAACGGCTAAAGAAAGCTCAAGAAGAGCTGTTTCAATCAGTTCCTATAGTGTAGCTTCAAATAACGATATTGTTATTTCTGTTGAGCTTCAGGGCTGGAATGGCGGAATCAGAACCGGAAAAATTACTTTTGTCAATGTTATTCTTGACGGAGAGAAGAAAACGGTCAGCGGCTATGTTAATGGCTCAGACGACGGAACCGGTTGTGCTACTGTTACTGTTTATACAAACAAAATTTCTCCTGCAAGCGATTCTTCAATAGAAATTACTGTTCCTGCCGGTTCAATTAAGTCAAAGGCCGGCGACCAAAGCAATATGGCTTTTTCAATCAGCACAACAATCAGCGGAACAGGTGAAGGCGAAGATTCAGAGGCAACTCAATCGGCTACCTCAACAACAAAATCTGAAACAACTGCTCCCTCTTCAGAAAGCAGTGTTGCTGAAACAAACTGAAATGAATAATTTTTAAAAGGAGACGTAAAACGCGCTTTTACATCTCCCTTTTTTTGGCTGTAAAGAATGTGTTTTGCACTTTTTTTACAGCTGTTTTTTGTCTGTTAGTGGGAAAAATATAACAAAGAGGTGGTTAAATGATTTTGAGCTTTAAAAGAAGGGCGAAAGAGCTTTCACGAAAGAATATTATTTCAATAATTCTGATTCAGATAGTTCAGGCTGTTTTTCTCGGTTCATTTTTTGTCTTTTCAAAAACTGCAGATTCCGCTATTGAAAAAAACGAAGCTTATCTAAGGCTCTTTGTTTTTTCTTTGGTCTGTTTTTTTCTTTTGACATCGTTTTTACTTCTGAAGCTCGGTTCAGACCGATATTTTTTTCAAAACGGAAAAAGTGAAAACGAAGGTGTTTTTTCTGTTTTATATTTTTTTCAGACCCCAAAATTCAAAAATGGTTTTTTGTTTTCTTTTTTTAATTTGTTGTTTTCAGTAATAAATTTTCTTCTCAGCTTTCTTCCCACGGGTGCGTTTTTTCTTGTAATCAGGTCAGCTTTAAAAAATGGAGCCTCCAAAGAAATCTTTTTGGTTTTTCTTGTGGGGCTTTTATGCTGTTTTCTTGTTTCTTTCTTTTTCTTCTCATCTTTGAGAAGACTCGGCTTTCTTTCAAAATATTATTTTTTTGAAAACGAAGATCTTTCGTTTTCTTCATGCTTGGAAAAAAGCATTAAAACCATGAAGCGAAAAGGGAAAAGACTTTTTCTGTTGAAAAAAAGCTTTATTCCCGAAAAGCTTTTTTGCGTGTTTCTTTTTCCGACTCCTTTTGTCTGGGGAAGTATAAAGCAGAGCTTGGCTCTTTTGGCTCTTGACGAAATAAAAGAAAAATAACGCTTTTTATTGACTAGTCTTTAAAAGCTGTGTTAAAATGAAGCGGAAATAAAAAAGAGAGGTTAAAGCAATGGTAAAGATTGAAATAAATGTTCCGCGCCTTGATTGGCTTATTGGCGGAAGCAGAATCGGCGGAACATATAATAAATATTTCGGTTCCTTGGGAACCGACAGCAGCTTGGGCTGTATGCATAACAAAATTTTCAATTACGGAATATGGATTGAAAAAATAATGGAAGACGAAAAAATCGTTGCCGTTGTTTATTATGGGCTTAAAAGCTTTGATAATCTTCTTGAAGATGAATATGAAGAGGAATATTTTGATTGCGGAGCTGAAAGCCTTCCTGAAATAGAAAAATGGCTTTTAAACATGGCGGAAAAATATTTTGAAGAATAAAAAGGGGAAGCCGAAATGGATATTTTTGATAAAGTAATTGACCGAAAGGGAACTCACAGCTTAAAGTTCGATTTCCCTGAAAAGCATGGTCAGAAAAAAGACGCACTTGCTCTTTGGGTGGCTGACATGGATTTCAGCGCACCTGATTGCGTAGTTAACGCTCTTGAAAAAGAAGTTAAAAGGGGAATTTTCGGCTACGGAGAACCCTTAGACAGCTATTATGAAGCCGTTGAAGGTTGGTTTTTGAAATATTACGGCTGGAAAACAAAGAGAGAATGGCTGGTTAAAACGCCCGGAATAGTTTTTGCTCTTGCAATGGCTGTAAGAGCTTTCACAAAAGAGGGTGAAGGAGTTCTTATTCAACCGCCTGTTTACTATCCGTTTTCAAATGTTATCCGCAATAATAACAGAAAAATTGTTGAAAGTCCTCTTGTTTATAAAAACGGAAAATATTCAATTGATTTTTCAGATTTTGAAGAGAAAGCTTCGAGAAGCGATGTTACTCTTTTTATTCTTTGTTCACCTCATAACCCGGTGGGAAGAGTCTGGACTAAGGAAGAGCTTCAGAAATTGGGTGAAATTTGCAAAAGACATTCCGTGAAAATTGTGGCTGACGAAATTCATTGCGATTTTGCCTTTGAAAATCATCCACACACAAATTTCTGCCTTGCAGTTCCTGAAATGGCTGAAAATGTCTGCATTTGCACCGCACCAAGCAAGACCTTTAATCTTGCAGGACTTCAGACTTCAAATATTTTTATTCCCGGCGAAGAAATGAGAAAAAGCTTTCTCGCTGAGATAGACAGTGCAGGCTACACTCAGCCTAATCTTCTTGGAATAACAGCTTGTCAGGAGGCATATTTAAACGGAAGAGAGTGGTTTGAAAAATGTAAAAAATATCTTATATCAAACCTTGATTTTATGAGAAGCTACCTTGAAAAAAATATTCCTCAGCTGAAGCTTGTGGAGCCCGAAGGAATGTATTTTGCCTGGGTGGATTGCAGCGGACTGAAGCTTTCTTCAGACGAATTAGACGATTTGATTTCTAACAAAGCAGGTTTATGGCTTGATTCGGGAAAAATCTTTGGAGAAAGCGGCGAACAGTTTCAGCGATTTGTTCTTGCCTGCCCGAGAAGTACCCTTGAAAAAGCCCTTTCTCAGCTTGAAAAGGCAATAAAAGAAATGTGAGGATAAAATATGAAATATAGTGTCAGAATAAAAAAACTCAGAGAAAATGCAGTTGTTCCTACATACGGAAGTGAGTTTGCCGCCGGAGCAGACATTTATGCTGCAACAGAAGGCAGTGTTACCATTGAACCGGGCGAAACAAAGTTTATTCCCACCGGGCTTGCATTTGAAATTCCCGTGGGCTATGCCGGTTTTATGCATGCTCGAAGCGGTCTTGCTTCAAAAAGAGGACTTGCTCCGGCAAATAAAGTCGGGGTAATCGATTCAGACTACAGAGGCGAGGTTATGGTCGCTCTTCATAACCACGGAAAAGAAAGTCAGACTGTTGAAGAAGGAGAAAGAATTGCTCAGATGATAATTGCACCTTATATTACTGCTGAGTTTGTTCTTTCAGAAAGTCTCGATGATACATCAAGAGGCGAGGGCGGCTTTGGCTCAACGGGAAGAAAATAAAAATCAGACCTGAAAAAGAGGCTTAACGCGGAAAAACTTTAACAGACAAACCATGATGTTTTTGTTTTTTGAAAGCTTTAAATTTATAAATGTTAAAAGGGTTTCTACAGATTTTTCAATCTATAGAAACCCTTTGTTATTTCAGATTTATGCGGTCTGCGCTTTTTTTCAGACTGTTGGTTTTAACCTAATTTTTCAAGACTTTCGTCAATCATTTTGATTTTTTCCTGAAGCTTGTCTCTGTCGGCCTTCTGACCGTCAATAACCTGCTGAGGAGCTTTTGAAAGGAAACCGGGATTTGAAAGCTTGCCGTTTATCTGAGCCAGTTTCTTTTCTGCGGCTTCTTTTTCTTTCATAAGGCGCTTTCTTTCAGCTTCGAAATCAACAAGGTCGCCCATTGGAATATAGATTTTTGCATCGGCGGTAACAATGCTTACAGCTCCGGGAATTTCAAAGCTGTCTCCGACGGTAACCTCAGAGGCGGAAGCAAGCTTTTGCATAAATACGGCACCAAGCTCAAAAATCTCTTTTTTGTCGGTTGCAACATAAACGCTTGCCTTCTTTGATGGCGGAACATTCATTTCGCTTCTACGGTTACGAATGGCTTTGATTGCTTCCATAATGATTTCCATTTCTGCTTCATCTTCAGCGAAAACAAGGTCTTCGTTGAAAACGGGCCAGGGCGATTTCATAATGGTTTCGCCGCTGTGGGGAAGAGTCTGCCAGATTTCTTCAGTAATGAAAGGCATAAAAGGATGAAGAAGCTTAAGTGTTTCGCTCATGATATAAACAAGAACGGCTTTAACCTGCTTTGCTTTTTCTCCGCCTTGCTGAAGTCTTATTTTTGCAATCTCAATATACCAGTCACAGAAAATATCCCAGATGAAGTCATAAAGCTTTGCAACAGCGATACCAAGCTCAAACTTGTCGAGGTTATCTGTTACTTCCTTTGTGAGCTTGTTGAAAAGGGAAACGATCCATTTATCTTCAAGAGCGAGCTCTTCGGGAAGGTGAGGAGCTTCTTCAGCTTCGTCAAGATTCATAAGAATAAATCTTGCAGCGTTCCAAATTTTGTTGGCGAAGTTTCGGCTGGCTTCAACCTTTTTTTCGCTGTATCTCATGTCGTTTCCGGGGCTGTTTCCGGTTGCGAGAGTGAGACGAAGGGCGTCAGCGCCGAATTTATCAATAACAACAAGGGGATCAATTCCGTTGCCGAGAGATTTACTCATTTTTCTTCCCAGCTCATCGCGAACAATTCCGTGAATGAAAACGGTGTCAAAGGGAACCTCGCCCATTTGCTCACAGGCTGAGAAAATCATTCTGGCAACCCAGAAGAAAATTATGTCATATCCGGTAACAAGAGTGCTTGTTGGATAATAGTGGGCAAGCTCAGGTGTTTTGTCAGGCCAACCGAGAGTTGAGAAGGGCCAGAGTGCTGAAGAGAACCATGTGTCAAGAGTGTCTTCGTCTTGCTTGATTTTTGAGCTTCCACACTTGCAGCATTTGTCGGGTGTAGTTCTTGAAACAGTAATTTCGCCGCATTCTTCACAGTACCATGCGGGAATTCTGTGACCCCACCAGAGCTGACGGGAGATACACCAATCGCGGATGTTTTCCATCCAGTTAAAATAGATTTTATCAAATCTTTCGGGAATGAATTTTGTTTCGCCGTTTCTGACTGCTTTAATTGCAGGTTTGGCGAGGGGCTCCATTTTAACAAACCATTGCTTTGAAACTCGGGGTTCAACAACGGTGTGGCAACGGTAGCAGGTTCCCACCTCATGTTTTGTGGGCTCAATCTTAACAAAAGCACCGGCGTCGGTAAGATCCTGAATAATAGCTTTTCGACATTCCTTAAGGCTCATTCCGGCGTATTTTCCTGCCTTTTCGTTCATAAATCCGTCGTCTGTCATAACGTTGAGAACGGGAAGATTTGCTCTTAAGCCGACTTCAAAGTCGTTGGGGTCGTGGGCGGGAGTAATTTTAACAGCGCCGGTACCCTTATCCATTTTTGCGTAAGTATCGGCAACAATAGGAATTTCTCTTTCAATAACGGGAATAATAACTGTTTTGCCGATAACGTCTTTATATCTTTCGTCGTCGGGATGAACGGCAACGGCTGTGTCACCGGGAATTGTTTCGGGACGGGTTGTGGCAACTTCAATATAGCCGCTTCCATCGGTGAAGGGGTAGCGGAAGTGCCAGAAATTGCCGTCATGCTCTTCATATTCAACTTCAGCGTCTGAAATTGAAGTTTTGCAGTGTGTGCACCAGTTGATTATTCTTTCGCCTCTGTAAATAAGCCCTTTTTCATAGAGATTGCAGAAAACCTCGCGAACTGCCTTTGAACAGCCTTCGTCAAGGGTAAAGCGTTCTCTTTCCCAGTCGCAGGAAGAGCCCATTTTTTTAAGCTGCTGAATAATTCTTCCGCCATATTGTTCTTTCCATTTCCATGCTCTTTCAAGAAAGCCTTCTCTTCCCAGGTCTTCCTTTTTGATTCCCTCAGCCTTCATGGCTTCAACAATTTTTGCTTCTGTTGCAATTGAAGCGTGGTCTGTTCCGGGAAGCCAGAGAGCGTCATAACCCTGCATTCTTCTGAAACGGATAAGAATATCCTGAAGGGTGTTGTCAAGCGCATGACCCATGTGAAGCTGACCGGTAATGTTTGGAGGGGGAATTACAATTGTATAGGGCTTTTTTTCAACGTCACATTCGGCGTGAAAATAATTTCCGTCGAGCCACATTTGATAAATGCGGTCTTCAACGTCTTTCGGATCATATTGCTTTGCGAGTTCTTTTGCCATTTTATTGCACTCCTTTTGAGAAAATATAAACTAAAAAAGCTTCGCCCCGAAAAAATCAGGACGAAGCAAAACTCCGTGGTACCACCTGAATTCAGAGCCGAAGCTCTGCACTCAAATATTTTCGGGGTCTAATAAGCCAATGCCGTTCTTCCCGTGGCTCCTAAGCTACCTTCGCGAATTCTTGCCGAAAACTTTCACCAACCGTTTTCTCTCTTAAGGCTCAAAAACGCTACTCCTCTTAATCATTGCCTTTAATTTTCGACTGAAATTTTAACATAATTTCAATTTGGTGTCAAGGGTGAAAGGTGGATTTGTTAACTTGCATTTCAGAAAGAAATGTTATTTCAGAATAAAAAAACAAAATCCGAGAAAAACGAAGAAAAAATATATTAAATAGCAAGAAAATTTTTAAAAATTTAATTTCATTATCATTTTATTTCTGTTGACTTTGAAGACGAATAGTTGTATTATATATGAGTATAATTGTGTAATTATGGAATCTTGTTATTCAGTTTCGATATATTGATTTTTAAAAGGAGTTGATACCGTTGAAAATTAAAAGGCTTTTTGCGTTAGCTGTGGCTGTTATAATAGCTTCGGTTTTAATGCTTAACCCCCTTTGCGCTTTGGCAGCGGTTGAAGTTAACGAAAACGGAATTGATGTTTTGCCCGGCAACACTCAATCTTCAAATCCCGTTTACAGCATGGCATGGCTTGATAATATCGTAATCAGAGACGGCTCAACAGCGGTTCAGACTGTCAGAACAGTTCCTCTCGGAGATTACCCCTACAGCAAAACCTATGATGAATTTATTTCCGAGGTTGAGGACTATAAAAAGCTTAATGCCTTAAACGAAGAAACTGTTACTTCCGGCTATATGGAAACTGTTGAGATGCTCTTTTATCTGGTAACTGCTCTTGACATGACAGATGATTTAGACACAATGGCTCTTTATCTGAGCAATAACGGAATCAATATGCCTCTTAATATGACGGGAGACGACAAAATCAAAACTGCCGTTGTTTATGCCGCAATGAAATATAACGCAATTTATGTTCTTTACGGAAAAAATGTTGAAATCGTCAAAGGAACTACCCTTGATGGCGCGGTTGTTATTATTCTTGCCGAGCTCAGCGCAACAAAGCTTCCTTCGGGAATTGATACTGTAACGGGCTTTGCCGTTCAGGTTATGAAAACCTATGTTGAACAGTTTGAAGAAATTCCCATGAGCGAAAACCCTGAAAGCGACGAGGTCTTCTATTGGATCAAGGTTATAACCGCCGCTTCAAATGACTATAAGGTTCCGCTTCTGGATTATGGCGTTACGGAAGAAGTTTATAAGGTTTATGTTGACTACGCTTATTACGCTTCTCTTTTCAACACTCTCTATGACATTAAGCTTGACCCCATAAAGCTGGCTGAGGCAGATATGTCTAAAGATCATACAGCTGTTGCGTCTCTCATTCTTAAAACAATGCTTGATGAAAAAGAGGTTTCATACAAAGACGATTCTTCCTGTGAAAACCTTTTTGCTCTGGCTTGCATCAGCGGATGCTTTAATCTTGAAGAAGAGTTTTACAGCGATATTTTCAACTATGATCTTTATGTGAGTACGGATTGCCAAAAGGTCTGGTTTACTCCCTTCGGTCTTGCTGATGAGCTCGACGGAAGCAACGAATATATAACAGTTCAGATTCAGGAAAGAAAGATTTCAACCTCCGAAACAACCTACGCCGTTTTGGATCCCACCAAAACAAACGAACAGGTTGTTATGGTTGTTACTTATGATGACGGAATAATGCCTCCGGAAAAAATCAGCTATACCTTTAATGTTTATAAAAGCAATGTTTCAAACAAGGTTGATCCTAACTCAAGTCTGGTTGATCAGATTCAGTCCACCATTGATAGCGCCATTCCCGACGGTGCAAACGAAAAGGTTGACGCAATCGGCGGCTATGTTATTTCAACCATTGATGAAATCGGTGTTCCCGACTTCAGCTCTGTAAATAATGAAAACATTCTTTCAACTTATCCTGACGAAACAACTGTTGAAAACGGTTACACAGGTCAGGCAGAAAAGGCAGAAGACGGAATAGATTTTAACTATCTTAATTCTCTTATCGGAAATACCTATGCTTCAGAAGAAAACACAACCTACAACATAAACGATTATATAACAGAAAAAGAAGAAAAATCAGCCTTGAAGAATGCTGCGGAAAAAATTAAAGAAAACCCCGAAATTATTGCAGCCCCCACAAGCGTTGTGGCTTTGGGCGGAGTTGCAGGACTGATGCTTGGAAAAAGAAAAAAGCCTTCTGATAAAAATGATTTTGATTCTGAAGAATAAATAAAATACCAACGATCTGCAAAAAATGCAGACCGCAAAACCTGAAAAGAAAAAGGGTTTCTATGGATTTTAAAATCTGTAGAAACCCTTTTGGTATTTGAAAATCTAAAGCTTTCAGAAAGAAAAAATATCACGGTTCCTTATGCGCATTTTTTCGACGCTTATTTTTGTTCTGATGACGGCAAAAAAGAACTGATTTTTTGCAATTTGTACATTATTAGTGTTTTAATTTTTCTTAAAAATATTAAAACTGCAAAATAATCCACAAAATAATGCTTAGTTTTACTTGACATATCGCTTTCTTTGATTTAAAATATTAGAGGTGGTTTTTATACTACTCTATGGGTAACAATGCTGCAATTCTTTTGATGAAGTTATTTTGATTGATTAATTTTTCAGAAAAAGGAGGTGCTGCTACTTTGGTAAAGATTGGAATAGCAATTTTAATTGCTGCTATATGTGCGGTTCTTTTTGCCGTAATCGGTTTTGCATTAGGCCAGATTTACAGAAAAAATACTGCAGAAAAACTTATCGGCTCTGCTAATGAAGAGGCCACAAGAATAATCAATGCTGCCGCAAACGAGGCTGAAACCCGCAAGCGTGAAGCAATTCTTGAAGCAAAAGACGAAATTCACAAATCGAGAACTGAAACCGAGCGCGAGCTTCGCGAAAGACGAAACGAGGTTCAACGTCAGGAAAAGCGTATGGTTCAGAAAGAAGAAAGTCTCGATAAGAAAATAGACGCTATTGAAGCAAAAGAAGAGCAACTTGCTTTAAAAGTAAAGCAGGTTGAAACCCAATTATCCGAAGCAGAAAGCATCAAAAGAATACAGTTGGAAAGACTCGAACAGATTTCGGGTTATACTCAGGAACAGGCCAAGGCATTCCTTCTTGAATCCCTTGAAGAATCTCTCACAAGAGAAAAAGCCGTTAAGGTTATGGAATACGAAGAAAAAACCCGTAACGAATGTGACGAACTTGCAAAAGAGATTATTACTACTGCAATTCAGCGCTGTGCAGCTGACCATGCAGCCGAAGCCACTGTTTCTGTTGTTGTTTTGCCAAACGACGAAATGAAGGGAAGAATTATTGGTCGTGAAGGCAGGAATATCCGTGCAATTGAAACTATAACCGGTGTTGATCTTATAATCGACGACACACCCGAAGCAATCACCATTTCAAGCTTTGATCCCGTTCGCCGTGAGGTTGCGAGAATTACTCTTGAAAAGCTTATTGCTGACGGAAGAATTCACCCCGCACTCATTGAAAAGATTTTTGAAAAAGCAAACCGTGAGGTTGAGCAGGCTATTCGCCAAGCCGGTGACAGAGCAGTTGCCGATGCCGGTGTGGGAATAAGCAACAATGAGCTTATCAAGCTTATCGGCCGCTTGAAATACAGAACCAGCTATGGCCAGAATGTTCTCAACCATTCTCTTGAGGTTTCTTATATTGCCGGTCTGATGGCTGCTGAGCTTGGTGCTGATGTTAAGCTTGCAAGAAGAGCAGGTCTTCTTCATGATATCGGTAAGGCAGTTGATCATTCTCAGGAAGGTTCACATATTGAGCTTGGCGTTGAATACGCAAAGCGCTATAAAGAAAATGAAATCGTGGTCAACGCAATCGCAGCTCACCACGGTGATGTTGAGCCCAAGAGCATTATTGCTTGCCTTGTTCAGGCAGCTGACGCAATTTCAGCTGCAAGACCCGGCGCAAGAAGAGAAAACATTCAAAATTATATCAAGCGTCTTGAGCAGCTTGAAGGCCTTTCAAAATCTTTTGACGGCGTATCTGATGCTTACGCAATTCAGGCAGGTCGAGAGGTTCGAATTATTGTTAAACCCGAAAAGGTTTCAGACGCTGAAATGAGCCTTCTCGCAAGAAAAATCGTTCAGAAAATTGAGCAGGAGCTTGAATATCCCGGTCAGATTAAGGTTAATATGATTCGAGAAACAAGAACTGTTGATTACGCAAAGTAATAACAAAAGGGCTGTAAAACTTTGTTTTTACAGCTCTTTTTTAAAGGAGAAAAATGGAAATTCTTTTTGAAGATAAAAGCATTGTTGTTTGCATAAAGCCTGTCGGAGTTTTGTCTCAGGCAGGAGACGAGGGAGAAGAAAGCATGATAAGCCTTCTTCAAAAGGCTTGTGGCAGCGAAATTTATCCCGTTCACCGCCTTGATAAAGGTGTGGGCGGTGTTATGGTTTTTGCCAAAACCAAAAAAGCAGCAGCCGACCTTTCAAAACAGGTTTCTGAAAAAACAATGAAGAAACAATATTATGCTGCTGTTTATGGCTGTTTTGAAGAAAAAGAGGGAATAATGGAAGACCTTCTTTTTAAAGACAGAGCTAAAAACAAAACCTTTGTTGTCAAACGTGAACGAAAAGGAGTTAAAAAGGCAAAGCTTTCATATTCTGTTGAAAACGAAGGCTTTTTTGAAAACAAACAAGTCAGCGTTGTCAAGGTCAGACTTTATACGGGACGAAGCCATCAGATAAGGGTTCAGTTTGCTTCGAGAAAACATTCTCTTCTGGGTGATAACCGCTATGGAAGCCACGATAGCGTTTCATCAATTCAGCTTTGGTCATCGGAAATTGCTTTCGTTCATCCGGAAACTAAGGAAGAGAAAAAATTCAACTGTCTTCCGCCTGAAAATTATATTATAAATCAAATTCTTTTCGGCTGAAATTCTTGTGTTATTTGACAAAAAATGACGGTTTCTTTTGGCTAAAAAAGCGATTGACAAACCCTGAAAATTATCGTATTATTGCAATAATAGCAGTTTAAGTAATGAAAGGAACAGTAATGCTTGTTGATTATTCTTCCCTGACTGATGAAAAGCTCGTTGAACTATGCCGCGCTGATGATGAAAAAGCTTGGTCAGAGCTTTACTCCAGATATACTGCTGTTTCAAAGGTTATCTCTTCAAAAATCAACTGTGATTCAGTTGAAAAGGACGATTTGATTCAAGAGGGTTTAATCGGCTTTCTCAAAGCGGTTCATTCTTTCCGCGAAGGAGAAGTCGCCTCTTTTAAAACTTATGCATGGACTTGCATTAAAAACAGAATTCTTTCTGCTGTAACACACAGCAAGTCTAAAAAGTTCATTCCTGCAGATGATTTTTTATTTCTCGGCGATGAAACAATTATTGATATTCCCAGCGGCGAAAAAAGTCCTGAGGAGCTTGTTATTGCAAAAAACGAAGCGAGAATGATTTATGAAATCATTTCTGAAAGCCTTTCTCCGAAAGAACAAAAGGTTTTGCGTTTATATTTAACAGGAAAGACTTACAGCGAGATTGCGACTGAACTTCAAACAAGCGTTAAAGCTGTTGACGGAGCTTTGCAAAGGGCGAAGTTAAAGCTGAAAAACGAGCTTGGCGTTCAGTAACAATATATATGCCTGATTGCTTAAAGAAAGCGCCTTTTAAGGCTACGGTGCAATTCCGTGTTGGGCAAAAATAATCAAGCGAGGTTAAAAAATCATGTACGAAGACAAAACACTCATTTGCAAAGAATGCGGTCAGGAATTCGTTTTCACCGCAGGTGAACAGGAATTCTATGCTGAAAAAGGCTTCCAGAATGAGCCTCAGCGCTGCAAGGATTGCCGTCAGGCTCGCAAGAACGCCGGCAAACCTGCAAGAGAAATGCACACCGCAACTTGCGCTAAATGCGGAGGAGAAGCTACTGTTCCGTTCAAGCCTGTTGAAGGCAGAGATGTTTACTGCAGCAAATGCTTCGAGGAAATGAAGGAACAGGCATAAGTTATATTTATATATCTAATGCAAAACCCGGTCGAAAGACCGGGTTGTTCTTTTATATAATTGTTCCGCCGCCGACAACATAGTCTCCGCTGTAAAAAACAACTGCCTGACCTTTAGCAATAGCTCTTTGAGGCAAGTCAAATTCAACATGAACTTTGTTTTCGCCGGTCTGAGTAATCGTTGCCCATTGAGCTGCTTGTTTATATCTGACCTTTGCCATAACACGCATCGGCTCTTCAAGACGGTCAAAAGGAATAAAGTTGACATTTTCTGCGTCAAGCTCTTTTGAAAAAAGCTTGTCTTCACTTGAAAGAATAACAAGATTATTTTTCAAATCTTTTTTATAAACATAAAGAGGGGCGGGAAGGGCAAGGCCTAAACCGCGTCTTTGTCCAATGGTGTAGCGGATTATTCCCTTGTGTGTTCCGAGAATTTTTCCGTCAGTTGAAACAAAGTTACCCTCGGGGAAGGCTTTTCCGGTCTGCCTTTCAATAAAGGCTGAATAATTTCCGTCGGGAACAAAACAAATGTCCTGGCTTTCACCCTTTTTTACGCTGAAGAGACCTTCTTTTTCTGCTGTTTCTTTAATTTCGCTTTTCAGAAGCTTTCCCAAAGGAAAAATCGTGTGAGAAAGCTGAAATTGATTCAGGGAATATAAAACATAGCTTTGGTCTTTTTTTTCGTCAGCGCCCTTTTTTAAAAGGTATCTGTTGGTTTCTTTGTTATATTCAATAGAAGCGTAATGCCCGGTTGCAATATAATCAAAGCCCATTTCAATAGCCTTTTCAAGCATTTTGTTAAATTTCAGGTGTTTGTTACATTCAATGCATGGGTTAGGTGTTGCGCCGTTAACGTAGGTATCTATAAAATTATCAATAACATTTTTTCTGAAGGCCTTTGAAAAATCGAAAACATAAAAATCAATGCCAAGGCGTTTAGCAACTTCTGCAGCGTCTTTAACTGCGTCTTCGCTGCAGCAGGCTTTGTTTGGCGCAACATCTTCCATGTTGAAAAATCTGCAATTTGCGCCGGCAACCTCATAGCCATCTTTCAGAAGAAGGTGGGCACACATTGAGCTGTCAACACCGCCACTCATGCCAACAAGAATCTTTTTGCTCATTGCTGTTTCTTAACCTCCTTTAAAATCTTATATGATTATAAACTTAAAATCAAATGAAGTCAAGACAGAGAGAACTCGCTGCAATATTCTTCAAGGCAAAGACCGTTTTCATAAATATATTTTGCCGCTTTTTTGCCCACATAGCGAAAGTGCCACGGCTCAAAGGAAATTCCCGTAATATCTTCTTTGTCGGCCTCATAGCGCAAAATAAAGCCGAATTTGTGGCAGTTATTTTTAAACCAGGAATATTCTCCGGTTCCAAGAAAATCTTCACTGGTACCGTTTTCACTATAATAAAGAGCAAGATCAACAGCAAGACCGGTGTGATGTTCGCTGCTTCCGGGCTTCTGAACATATTTGTCAGCATAGCTTTTTCCAAAAAGAAGCTTTTTTTCAGCGTAAATTTCCTGCTGACGCTCAACACTTCTGTAGCCGCTTATAACATTGACTGTTTTAAGTTTTGTTTTTTTATAAAAGGCTTCCATCATGTCGTTAAGTGGCTTCATCATCTGCTTCTGAACCGAAACTCCGGTGTCTCTGACGAGATAGCAGTTGTTTTTGTTTTCATAAACGCTGACAAGGTCAGAGGGCGTTGAATAAAAAGGATTGCTTTTATTAACAAGAATCAGAGAATCGGTTTTTGTTGTTTTTCCGGTTTGAACGTTGTTTTTCAAAACTCCTTCGATGTCCAGTCTGTCCATGGCTAACCATATACCAAAGAAAACAAAAATGAAGAGAAAAATAATAACAATAACTTTTGAAGTTTTCATTGAAATTCACCCTTTCTTTTGATAGTAAAATTATAAAATCAAGGGAGAATCAAGTCTTTAAGATTTTCTTAAGGTATTCTTTCAGATAAGTTAAATAAAAAAACGAAACTGCAGAAAACATAAGTTTCCACAGCTTCGATGTAATATTTCATTATTGAGGCATCGGATCAGAAAGCTTCATGAAGTCAATTTTTTCCATTTTTGTTCTGGGAAGAAGATCCATAATTTCATACTTTCTGGGTACAGAAATGCCTTCAAGGTTAGCTTCGCAAAATGCTTTAAGCCTTGCAACAGCTTCTTCGTTTGAAAGGCTTTGGTCTGCAAGAGAAACAACAAGCTTAACAAGGGGCTTGCCGTTTTCATCATAGCCCTGAACGGCGCAGACCTCGCTGATATAATCAAGCTCATCGATTTTTTCTTCAATGGTTGCAGGATAAATGTTGTAGCCTGCAATGATGATAATTCTCTTCTTTCTTCCTGAGAAGAAAACGAAGCCGTCTTCGTCAATATATCCCATGTCACCGGTTCTGATCCAGGGAGTTCCGTTTTCGTCGTAATAAATTCCGTCTTCTTTAATAATATCATCGTGAAGATAGCCGTTCATAATGGTGTCGCCGGTAATAGTCAGCTCGCCAACCTCGCCTGCGGGAAGCTTGTTGCAATCATCGTCCCAGGCTTCAACAGTAACGCCATAAAGAGGGAAGCCGACTGAGTCTTTGCTGTAGGGGCCGCTGCCTCCGTTTGTTGAAGCGATTCCGCAAACCTCTGTAAGACCATATCCGCGACAGATTTTTCCTTCAGCGCCGTGTTTTGCCATAACTGAGTCGAATTCATCGGCAAAAGCCTTGCTTACAATGTCGCCGCCTGCAAAGAGCATTGAAAGATTCTTTGTTCCTTCGTTTTCAAAGTTGTCTTCCTCAAGCATTTTCTGGAACATTTTTGGAACACCGAGAAATTCAATAACGTTATATTTTCTGATAAGCTCGTTTGCCTGACGAGGATCAAACTTAGGAATAAGGAAGGGCTTATATGCGTTGCAGATTCCGTAGTGAGCTGAGCCTGCAAGACCGTAAGCATGGAAACAGGGGAGAGCGCAAAGAGCGTGAGCAGTTTCGTAATCGTGGGGAATATCAAGAAGATAGAGCTTGAAAGCAAGGCTGTTGAAGGCGTAGCTGGAAAGTCTGATAGTTTTGCTCTTTCCTGTGGTTCCGCCGCCGTGCATATAGAAAGCATCGGTTTTGCCCATGTTTTCAACTTTTTCGCTCTTGGGAAGCTCCATGGCAAGAACTTCTTTATATCTGGTTATTGTTTCAAGCTCGGGAACCTTTGCGTTCTGCATTTCGTTATGCATTGCATATTTAAGAGCAACACCGTCGCAAAAATCTGAAGTTGAACAGATGATTGTGGGGTGATTTGCAATAACACTTGCAAAAGGCGCAGCAAAAAGGTCAAGAGTAATAAGACCCTTTGAATTTGTGTGCTTTATAATCTCTTCAAGAGCCTGAGGAGGAGTCATGGGGTGAACAAAGCTTGCAATAACACCCAACTTGTTGAGGGCATACATAGCGGTCATTGCGTGTCCGCAGGTGGGAAGGAAAATAGTGTAAACATCTCCTTTTTTTAGTCCCCTTGAAGCGTAGTAATCAGCAAGCTTTTCAATGTCTGAAAGAAATCTTGACATTCTGACTGCAGACTCCTGATCAGCAACAGGAACCATGAAGGCAATATAGTCGCCTAAGTCCTTTGTAATTCTTTCATAACACCCAAGAAGGTATTCATAGCATGATTGTGTTTCGGGAAGTCTGAGATATTGCTCGGGATGTGTTCCATAATCTTCAATTTTTAGTTTAATAGCCATCGGTATCAGTCCTTTTTGTTAAATTTGTTACATAAATTGACAAAGTGTCAAAAATATGATAAACTGTTACTAAAATTCTATAATATTAAATTTTTAAAGTCAATTTACAGTTTTTTATCTATCGAAACAAATGTGACAAAGAGAAAAATACTGTCACAAAAGAGTTTAAACTCAACATAAACTTTTTATAAAAGGTGATTTTATGTCTAAATCCAAAGAATATAGCTGCGTAAAAAAGACAAAAAAAGCTTTTGAGCTAAGTCTTGTTTCTCTTGCAAAAGATTATCCTCTTAATAAAATCAGTGTAAAACAAATCTGTGAAAAGGCGGAGCTCAGTCGTAACGCTTTTTATTTTCATTATAGCGACATCAACGCTCTTATTCAGGATATTGAAGACACAATGATAGAGCATATTGTTTCAAAGTTTGATGAATTCCGTTCGGTTGATTTTGCAGACACTGTTCTTGAAATCATCAAGTTTTTAACAGATTATCTTTGTGAAAACCGCGACACGACGCTGATGCTTATAGACTCTTCTTATTCAACTTCTTTTACCAAAAGAATTAATAAGGCATTCAGTGACTTCTATTTTGAATATTTCAAGCTCTATCATAAAACTGACTTCAGAGGAACCTATGATTTCTTTTATGAGTTTGTTTCCTGCGGCTACTGCGGAATGTTGGTTCAGTGGCTTCATGATCCCGGTGAAATTTCAAAAAGACATTTCGTTCGCCTTTCATATACTTTCGTTAAAAGACTTATGGTTGTTGATGACTATAAAAATTTTGACGATTTTAAAAAGAAAATTGAAAACAACTAAAAAAGGCTGCAAAAAGCTCAGCCGCGTATAAAACAAATAAAGGGTTTCTTTCGGTTTTGAATTACCAAAAAGAAACCCTTTTTATTTAGTTTGGTATGGGATCTGAAAGCTTCATGAAATCAATTTTTTCCATTTTTGTTCTGGGAAGGAGATCATAAAACTCAATTTTTCTCGGGCAGGAATAGGATTCAAGCTCTTCTTTGCAAAATGTTTTGAGCTTTTCTTTAATTTCTTCATGATCTAAGCTGTTGTCTGCAAGAGAAACACAAAGCTTAACGAGGGGCTTGCCTTTTTCGTTGTAGCCCTGAACGGCGCAAACTTCGCTTATGTAGTCAAGCTGGTCAATCTTTTCTTCAATAGTGGCAGGATAAATGTTATAGCCTGAAATTATGATTATTCTTTTCTTTCTTCCTGCAAAGAAGAGGAAACCGTCTTCGTCAAGATATCCCATGTCGCCGGTTTTAATCCAGGGAGTCCGGTTTTCATCAAAATAAATTCCGTCCTCCTGAATAACATCGTCATAAAGATAGCCGTTCATTATAATGTCGCTTGTAAGGCAGATTTCGCCGATTTCACCTGCGGGAAGGCGATTGCCTTCTTCGTCCCAGATTTCCAGCTTAATGTTATACATGGGGAATCCGGCAGATTCTTTTTTGTAATGTCCCATAGGTCCGTTGTTGGCTGTTGCGGCTCCGCACATTTCTGTTAAGCCATATCCTCTTGCAAGGCGGGCAACAGCACCGTGTTTTTCCATGTAACCGTCAAATTTTTCAAGTGTGGCTTCAGTAACAATATCTCCGCCGGCTGAAGTAACCATAAGGTTTTTAAGTCCTTCATTGTCGAAGTTGTCTTCTTCCATCATTTTCTGAAACATTTTCGGAACGCCCAGAATTTCAACAACATTATATTTTCTGATAAGCTCGTTTGCCTGACGGGGATCAAATTTTGAAAATAAAATCGGCTTATAAGCGTTGCAGATTGCGTAGTGAATTCCGCCGATAAGACCATAGGCATGAAAACAGGGAAGGCAGGCAAAGCTGTGGCAGGTTTTGAGGTCATGAGGAGGATCAAGCAAAAAATATTTATAAGCCAGGCTGTTGAAGCAATAGCTTGAAAGTCTGATGGTTTTGCTTTTTCCTGTGGTTCCGCCGCCTTGCATATAGAAGGCGTCATCTTTGCCTAAGCTTTTAACTGTTTCAACGGGAGAAAGGTTCATCTTCAGAATGTCTTTATAGAGAACAACGGTTTCAAGCTCCGGAATTTTTGCGTTCTGAGCTTCGTTATATGCTGCATATTTAAGCGCAACACCGTCGCAATAATCTGAAACTGAGCAAACTATTGAAGGATATTTTGCCATAACAGATTTGAAGGAATCTGCAAAAAGGTCAAGAATAACAATTCCCTTTGATTTTGTGTTAACCATAATTTTTTCAAGGGCATGAGGCGGGGTCAGAGGATGAACAAAGTTAACAATAACGCCCAGCTTGTTGAAAGCATAAAAACATATTGCTGCATGAGCGCAAGTGGGGAGGAAGACAGTGAAAACATCGCCTTTTTTTAATCCGGTGGAGGAAAGATAGGCTGAAAAGCCTTCAATGTCAGAAATAAAACGAGACATAGTGGTGGAAGACTCAACATTTGCCACCGGAACCACAAATGCGTCGTATTCTCCGATATCCTCTTTATATCTTTCATAACATTCTAACATATATTCATAGCAGGACTGCTCTGAGCATTGAGTCAGATATTCTTTTTCATGTTTTCTTCCTTTAAATTCAAGAGCCATTGTTATAACCACCTTTATTTTTGTTGATTGATTATTATTTTTGTTACACAGTGTTCAAAATTTTACAATCTGTATTATATTAGATTTTTCTGAAAAAGTCAATAGAAAAAATAAACTAAATTTAAACAAAATATGGCTGCAAAAACTAAGATGTTTCTACAGCCATATTTTTAGTTATCAAAATTTTCATCCTCTTCTTCAAAAAAGCTGACTTCTTTGTAAGGAAGAATAACCGTAAAGTCGGTGTGCGCTGCGGTGCTTTTTGCTGTAATAGTTCCGCCGTGAAGCTCAACGAGCTGTTTTGAAATTGCCAGTCCCAAGCCGGAGCCGCCGGTTAGGGTGCTTCGGGAAGAGTCGAGACGAAAGAATTTATCAAAAAGTCTGTCAAGCTTTTCTTTGGGAATCTCATCGCAATGATTTCTGAAGCGGATTATTACTTTTGAATCTTTAATCTTAGCACCGATTATAATTTCGCTTCCTTCATAGCAATAGTTAACTGCGTTTTTCAGAAGGTTATCAAACACCCTTGCAATTTTATCTGAGTCAGCATACATGAGAATTTTCTCCTGAAGCTGAAGCTTATATGAAAGATTTTTTTCTGAAAACATAGGATAAAACTCGTCAGCAATCTGGGAAAGCATCATGCCCAGATCAATGCGGTTGTTTTCAAGCGTAATGCTATCTTTATTAAAGCGGGTTATTTCAAAAAATTCTGAAATGAGCTGTTCCAAACGATAAGCCTTGTCTAAGGTTATTCCGATATATTTGCTTCTTTGTATGGCTGTCAGCTCAGGACATTCCTCCAGAAGCGAAAGGTAGCCGATAATGCTTGTTAAAGGAGTTTTCAGGTCATGAGCAAGATACATAACCAAATCGTTTTTTCTGTTTTCTGCCTGCGCGGCAAGCTGTTGGTTTTTGAAAACATTGTGTTTAATATCTTTCAAGGCAATCTCTATATCGGAATAGCTCTTTGAAAATTTTCTGATTTTATAGTCGTCAGATAAGATTCCGCCAAGGCTTCGCCAGGTTTTGTCAAAATTAATCAGCGTTGAAACGCTATAGCCGAAGCAAAGAACCAAAAAAACCAAAAGATAAACCGCGGCAACGGCAAGAAAGCTGTTGTCAAGAATCCATTGGGCAATGGATTCAGGGAAAAAAGCCTGAAGAAGACCAACAACAATATTATAAACGCTGTCGTATTGGTGAGCTGCAAGATAAACAAGAAGCCAGATAAAAACCATCAGACCGAAAACAACAAAATTAACTCTGAGAAAGTCTGAAATAATTTTGGTGCTGATTCGCTGCTTTGTTGTTACGGCAACCGCAATTTTTTTCTTATTCTTTTTTTCCTTTGCTTTATTTTTCAATTTTATAGCCAACCCCCCAGATCGTTTTAATATATCGCGGATTTCTTGAAGGTTCATGAAGCTTTTCGCGAATTCTTCTTATGTGAACAGTAACGGTATTGTTGCTGTCGAGATATTTTTCTCCCCAGGCTTTCTCAAAAAGCTCTTCCATTGAAACAACCCTTCCGGCGTTTTCCATAAGGTGACGAAGAATTCTGAATTCAGTCGGAGTCAGAATAATCTCTTCATCAAAAAGATAACATTTGTGGGTGTCGCTGTCAACCTTGAGACCCGAGACTTCAATAACACTTTCATTTTCCGGGGCATCGTTATATTGCTTATAGCGTCTTAACTGAGCCTTGATTCTTGCTGTCAGCTCAAGAGGATTAAAGGGCTTTGTAACATAATCGTCGGCGCCGAGGGTAAGGCCCGAGATTTTGTCGGTATCGGCAGTTTTCGCCGTCAGCATGATAACGGGATAATTATGCTTTTCTCTTATTCGGCTGCAAAGGGTAAAGCCGTCAACATCGGGAAGCATAACATCTAAAACTGCCAGATCAAAAACCTCTTTTTCAATCAGAGACAGGGCATCTTTTCCGTTATATGCTTTTGTGATTTCAAAATTTTCGTTTTTTAAAAACAACTCAATAAGCTGAGCAATCTCTTTTTCATCGTCAACAATTAAAATCTTCATATTATCTCCATTTTAAAAATGTTGTATTTTCAGCCTTATTATATCACATGAAAAACTTCAGTTTCTTAATATTATCTTAATTTTTGAAAAAAATTGAAAAAAGAGGAATATTATTTCCTTTTAAAAATAATTGCTTATTCCCCTTTATTTTTAAGTCATTTTATAGTAAAATATATTAAATTATATATTAAAGCAAAATTGTTTGATTTTTGAAAGAATATAGTTTTAGGAAGGAAGTTTATTTATGAGCAAGATTTTGATTGTTGACGATGACATCGATATAGCTCAGCTATTGTCTGACTCATTGGAAGATGAGGGCTTTGAGACCCATATTGCTTTTGACGGAGAAAGCGCCCTTAGCTTTATTGAGTTAAACAAAGAAGATATTTCTCTGATAACCTTAGATATAATGCTTCCCGGTGTCAGCGGACTTGATGTTTGCAGGAAAATAAGAAACAGCGTTGATTGTCCGATAATTTTCATTTCTGCCAAAGGAAAAACCATAGACACGGTTTTGGGGCTTGAACTGGGCGGTGACGACTATATTTCAAAGCCCTTTGTTGTTGAAGAGCTGGTTGCCAGAGTTAAGGCTCATCTTCGAAGAGAGCAAAGGACAACCGGTTTATCCGATTCTGAAATAATCAAAGTCGGAGACATTGAAATCAACACAAGCTCCTTTGAAGTTTTCAAAGGAGGAGAAAGCGTTTCTCTTTCAACAAGAGAGTTTCAGCTTCTTCAATACCTCATGGAAAACGCAGGAAAGGTCTTAACAAGAGAACAGATTTTCAGTCATGTCTGGGATACTGAATTTGGTGATATCGGAACGGTTGCCGTTAACATCAAAAGTATCAGAGACAAGCTTGACCGGAATAATGACTATATAAAAACTGTCTGGGGCGTAGGGTATAAATTCATAAAAGCAAAATAAGGGGCGTTAATTTATGGGAAGCATCAGGAAAACAAATTTCATAGTTATGTTGGTTTTGCTTCTCATAGTTGCGGTTTTTGCTTTTTCCTATAATACATCTGTCAGCATGGCTCTTGAGAATGCGGCAATAAGCAACAGAGAAATTCTTCATAACTATAATATCGAAATAATAAGTTCTCTTGCTCAATGTGAAAGCGAGGAGCAATGGCAGGATGTTGTTGACCGATATGAAGACATTGTTGTAATCATTGAAAACAGCGAAAACGAAACGGTTGCCGAAACAAAACAAAAAGAAAACAGCTCCTCTTTTGATGTTAAGGTTCAAAATGTTTTTGAATTCAAGGGAAGGGCATATATTCTCACAAGCTCGGTTTTTATTCTGAAAAACTATATTTCCGACAGCAGCGAGATTCTGAAGTTTGTTTTCATTGAGTTTATGATCTTCATTTTCTTTTTGTTCTTCCTGTTCCTGATTATTTATACTATTATGCTAAGACCCTATAAGGCGTTTTATGTTTCCATTGAGGAATATGAAAAAACAGGTGTTCTGAGAAAAAATAATTTTAAAGGATACATAGGAAGGGTTTATGAGCGCTTTGCCGAAATGACAGAAAATCTTGAAAGGCAACAAAAAAGTCAAAGGCAGATTATTGCTTCAATTTCTCACGACATTAAAACGCCCTTAACTTCAATAATGGGCTATGCTGAAAGGCTGAAAAAAGACGGAATTCCAGAAGAAAGAAGACTGCGCTATCTTGAAACGGTTTATAACAAATCGGCTGAAATCCGTCAGTTAGTTGATGAGTTTGATGAATACCTCAGCTTTGAGCTGGAGCAGGATTTTAAAACTGAAAAAACTCAAACGGAAGAAATTTGTGAATTTATCAAAAATGAATACGCCGAAGAGCTGGAGGCTTCAGAAATAACTTTTGAAATAATCAACTCAGCTAAAAATGTCAGCTGTTTAATTGATATGCAAAAATTCAAGAGAGTTTTTGCCAACATCATAAGCAACAGCGTCAAACACTTCAACTCTGAGGTTAAAATTATAAGCGTTGAGCTTACGCAGGAAGATAAGGTTCTGAAAATCAGAATTTCAGACAGCGGAGAAGGCGTTGAAAAAGACAAGCTCAAGCTGATTTTTGAGCCTCTTTATACTTCCGATAAGGGAAGGAAGGTTGCGGGCTTGGGTCTTGCAATCTGCCGCGAAATAATTGAAAAACACGGCGGCAATATTTCAGCTTCTGCTTCTTCGTTGGGTGGTCTTGAAATTTGCATTGAACTTAAAATAATTTAATTAAACAATTTTCAAATAACTTTTTCACAGTAGCTTGAATGGGGGATAATTTTGGAAAATCAGATTTTTGAAAACGAGAATCAAAATCAAAATGAAAGTCTGGGAAACCTTTCTTTTGCGGAAAAGCTTACCGAAGTTTTTTCGCGCTTTGCCCATTTTATTTCCAGACATAAGATAATAACCATTGTATTGGCTGTTTTGGTCGTTTTGATTTCCACAGTTGTGGTTGTGGGAAACCATTATTTGAGCAAAATAAACTATGTTCCCGCCGAAAACGCAACCAACACCTATCAATCGGCTGAAACGAGAACTCTTTTAACTCTTTCAACCGGTGAAACTATTGATGTCAGCGGCCTTATAAAAAACTCCGACGGAACCTATACTCTTTCAGACGGAAGACGAATTGACTCCGACGGAACAATCTGGAATCTTGACGGAAGCATTGTTTTTTATGACGGCTCATATCTTCGCTCAGACGGAATTGCTGTTCTCAGCGACGGAACAACAATTTACACCGATTCAACGGTTGTTTTTCAAGACGGAGACTGCATAAGAAATACCAAAATCACCGTTGACAAAGAGGGATATGCTTCTTTCCCCAGCGGAGAAAAATCTCATATAACTGCATTTACCATCAGTAAAGACGGAAAGGTTGTGGCAAAGCCAACAAGTCTTGTTTCACCAAAATATTCAGCAGACGGTGAATGGAATGTTGAAGACCAGGAGGCTCTGGCTCTTGAACAGGCGAAAAAAGATCCGACGCTGAAAGATGCTATTGAAGAAAACGACAAAAAGATTGAAAGAAACTTTAATGATTCAAAAATCTGGTTTAATGAAAATGTTAAAAATATAATGCTCTTCGGTGTTGATAACGGCTCAAAAACCTATCCTTACGGAAGGTCAGACGCAATGATTCTGATTTCTGTTAACCAGAAAACAAAAAAGGTAAACATGATTTCTCTTTCAAGAGCAGCTTATGTAAAAATCAAAGGCTACAGTAATACCCGTTTAAGCCATGCTCACGGCTACGGCGGTCCCGCCCTCGCTATTGACACTATTGAAAGAAACTATAAAATCAGAATTGATAACTATGTCAGCACTAATTTCAGTACGTTTGTTAAAGCCATTGATGCAATCGGCGGAATAACAATCAAGCTGACAAAAAAAGAGGCTGTTGCGCTAAAATCAAAAATCAAACAAAACGGACTTGAATATAAAGGTGAAGGAAGCTATAAGCTTAACGGAACGCTTGCTCTGGAATATGTCAGGCTGAGAAAAATCGATACCGACAGAGCCCGTACTCAGCGCCAGAGAAATGTTCTTGTTGCCATTGCAAACAAAATGGTGAACCTTAGCGTTTTAGAGCTTAACAATATGCTGAACGCTGTTCTTCCATATATAACAACTGACCTGAAAAAGAGCGAAATTCTCGGTCAGCTGAGATATGTTCCCTCTTATCTTTCAGGAACAGTCAGCCAATATGTAATTCCCTATAAGCATACTTCTCTCAGCCTCAGAGACGGTTTTGAAGTTCTTCTTCTTGATTGGGAAAGTGAGGTTCAATATCTTCACGATATTGTATATGCCGGGGAGACACCTCTTTATATGGAAAAATAAAAGTTTAAACACGTCAGAAAAAGGAGCTGTAAAAAACTCAGTTTTTACAGCCCTTTTTTAAGACTGACAGGAGAGATAAAATTGCTGAAAAAAAACGATGATATAGTTCTTGAAATAACAGGACTGACTTCAATGGGCAGCGGAGTCGGACATTTTGAAAAAATGGCAGTTTTTGTTGAAGGAGCTGTAATCGGCGACAAGCTGTCAGTTCATATAATAAAAGTAAAAAGCAGCTATGCTGTTGGAATAATTAATAAAATAATAAAGCCGTCAAAACACAGAATACCTTCTGATTGCGTTGTTTCTGAAAAGTGTGGAGGCTGTTCCTATCGCCATATAAGCTACTCTCATGAGCTTGAAATCAAAAAACAAGGTGTTCAGGATGCCCTTCAAAGAATCGGCGGTCTTGATGTTGAGGTTGAAGAAATTCTTTCAATTGAAAAAATAAATAACTACCGTAATAAAGGGCAATATCCTGTGGGGATGAATAGCCTTGGTCAGACACTTATCGGATTTTATGCCAAAAGAAGCCACAGAATTGTTGATTGCCGAAACTGCGCACTTGCGCCGGCTGAGTTTGAGGCAATTTTAAAAACTGTTGAACGCTGGTCTGCTATTGCCGGAGTCAGTATATACAGCGATGAAAATAAAAAGGGTATTCTTCGCCACATATATCTGAGAAAAGCTTTTGCCACCAAAGAAACAATGGTTTGTCTTGTTATAAATTCTGAAACTGTGGCTAAAAAAGAGCTTCTTACAAAAATGCTTCTGGAAGCTGACGAAACAATCGTTTCTGTAATACTCAATATAAACAAAAAAGACACAAATGTAATTCTTGGCGAAGAATGCGAAACTGTTTTCGGAAAAGATTATATTGAAGATATTCTTTGCGGACTGAAGTTCAGAATATCGCCCCTTTCGTTCTATCAGGTCAATCCTGCAGGAACACAGTTGCTTTATTCAAGGGCGAAGCAATATGCTGAAATTGACAAAACAAAAACTGTTTTGGATTTATATTGCGGTGCCGGTACTATCGGTCTTTCCATGGCAGACAGCGCAAAAGAAATAATCGGCGTTGAAATTATTCCTCAGGCTGTTGAAAACGCCAAAGAAAATGCAAGACTTAATAACATTGAAAATGCCCGTTTCTTCTGTGATGATGCAAGCGGAGCTGCAAAGCGCTTCGCCTGCGAGGGACTGAAGCCCGATGTTATTATTCTTGACCCTCCCAGAAAGGGCTGCAGCGGCGACGTTATTGATGCTGTTGTTGAAATGAATCCTGAAAGAGTGGTTTATGTTTCCTGCGACAGTGCAACGCTTGCCCGCGACTGCAAAATTTTTGCCTCAAAGGGCTACAAAACCGTTAATGCCACCGCTGTTGATATGTTTCCCCGAACAACCCATTGTGAGACGGTTGTTCTTTTGTCCCAACGCAGACCGGACGCACATATCGACATAAAGCTTGACCTTTCAGAGGTTGATGTTACTGCCGCTGAAACAAAGGCGACATATCAGGAGATCAAGGATTATGTGCTTGAAAAACACGGTCTTAAAGTGTCAACTCTTTACATATCACAGGTTAAGGCTAAGTGTGGTATCATTGAAAGAGAGTGTTATAACAAGGGTGAAGGAAAGAGTAGAGTGCCGCAGTGTCCTAAAGAAAAAGAAGAAGCTATTATGGATGCGTTGAGGCATTTTAGGATGGTGTGAAAAACGATAATGGCGAAGAGCTTTCGATAGAAAGCATCTAAAAATCAATTAAACACAGCTAAGCACAAAAAGAGAGAAACATGATGAAATTCAAGTTTCTCTCTTCCTTCTTTTTAGTTATTAGGATTTAAAGAACGTTAACAACTTTGGAACCCTTTAAAGTTATAATTAGTTCAAAATCGAAGCAAGTGTAGAGGAGATGATACCCTTTATACTTTCATGTTTTTCGGGTGCGTAAAACAATAGATAAATAATAAGAGATCCAATTATTGTTTTTAGCAAAAATGATAGAAACACTGTAAAGGTATCAATGCTATGTAAAATCATAGCAGATATGGAGAATATAATCGATGCAAAAGTAGCTTCTTCAGCGGGAAGAATCAGCCAAAACGATGTGATGAAAAAAGCGTAAATTAATTTTTGTTTATCGTTCATATTTAAAGAACCTCCTTGTGATTTTTTATATTGTGGCAATTAAACTGATTGTAGTAAAATTTCTCTTTGAAATTCCTGTATCCGCTAAGCAGTCAGTGGTGTACATCAAACAGAAAAAGACGGCAGAGTGTGACATACTAATACTTTTAATCGGTAGCAATATGTCATCGCACTGCCGTCTATTGATTGCGTTCTGGCGGGGTAACTCTTGTTATTATGTTTTTAAGCTGCAGGGGTTATTAGCGTGTTCTCAATGTTAAGTGTGCCGTCGGGATTAGCTGTAATTCGGGTCTTGCATCCTTTGATTACAATTTCCACAACTTTGTGGTCTTCACTCAGATCACAGACCCGCTTGTTTTTAAGGTTACGAACTTCAATCATAGGCAATTCCTCCTTTCTTTAGATTTGGGGTTATTAAGAAAAAACGGGGTCAATAACAGCTCATTTCTGAACTGCTACTGACCCCGATTGGTCCTTCATCAATACCGATTTACTGATGGTTATTTAATTATCTGTTTCTTTACTTCCATAACAGTAAGGGTGCCGTCTTTCCTTATTTTGATTTCTGCATTGTTGCCCCTGGCAACTATCTCACGAATTTTAGACATTATGACAATGTCTTCTGATAGTTTACTGGGGGAGATTGTTTTTGCTGTGTTTCCATAATTCATAAGACTTCCTCCTTTTATTTGGAAAATTTATTATTAAACTTATTTATAAAACTATAAAGGTCGCTGTCCATATTTGGTGTCTTGGTTTTCTTTTCAACAACATCGAAAAGTCTATACATGTATACTTCTAAATCGAGGTTACGAGATTTTTCCTCGTTAGATGCATCTTCAAGCAAAGTACAGCAAATTGGTGTTACTGTTTGTTTCTGACGGTCAATTATATATAACTCATAGTCAATCTCGCAAGCTTTTGCAGCCTCTTGTCGGAAAATTCTGTTATGCATATAACAAATTTCACCCACATCTTCTATCATAGCTGTAAATACATAATCATGGGGAACGGCTATGCAATCTTTATGAAACTTCGAAGGATATACAATTTCGTTTTTATCGATAAGGTCATATGTTTCATATGCATCATGGTCAAACTGAAAAAGCGGATTGCTTTTGTACTGCTCTGATGCTTTGCATTTAGGGTTAATAAAAGTATCAGTTACCAATGTTTGCCAGTTTATTTCTCCTCCTTCTGTGAGGCGGATTAAGTTACAAATAAAGTTCAATATGTAAGCTTCACTGGAATTAGAATTATTGAGTTTTGTAAATAATAGAGCGTCAACGGATATATCGAATAAATTAGCTACTTTTATTAACGATTCTATGCTCAGCGAGGCTTTATATTTATTCTTTGCAACTCTTGAGAAGTATCCTGCACTAACACCGGCTTCTTTTTCAACATCACCTATCTTTTTATTGTGTCTTTTGGTTAGTGTAGAAATATTACTGAATAAAAGTTCTTTGTTTGAAACAAACATAATAAATCATCCTTTCTTTTATGGGTCTTTAAATATCATACATTTATAATTACTAATTTTTCAGATATTTTTCAACCTCTTTTGCAAGATTTGTTACTTTTATTATACACAAATGTTATGTTGCTGTCAATAGATAATTTGAAGTAAAATTCAAAGAAAAAAGTGTCGAATAAAGTCGATTTGAAAAACACTACGAAAAATGTAGAAAAATAATACTATATCTTACTATTTTCGATATAATTTTCATATAGTGGAATTGAGAAAAGTAACACCAAAACAAACAAAATTATAGAATTTTAGTAAAAGTGACGAAATTGTTAGATATTACGACACTTTTTGCTAATAATCATTATATGCAATAATGAGCAAATTCATGTGCAATAGCCAAACTATAACAGTCTCTAACAAAATAATCTATTTTATCAGCGTAAAAAAATCTAATTTTCATATGCAGTATGGAAAGTGTCCAATATCATGAAAGAATGCAACCATTCTCAATGTCGGATAAAACCAAACTTTATAATAATATATACGCTTAAGTTGTAAAAATGATAATGAAAATGTATAGGATACATTTAGCCTGTTCTTAATTTATGAAAATAAAAATGTTACTTTTTGCATTTTTCGGCACTATATAATAAAGGTGTATTTTGTTGAATATTTGTTTGATTTGTGCTATCTTTATAGCATAAGTGTATTTTTCAAATTTTGCACCTTGCTTTATTATACCAGAAAGTAGATACATAAAATGAATGAAGACAAAAATAAAAAGTTGGTTGAAAAAATATGGCAAGAATATGAGCCGTACATTCGTAAACTATGTAACTTTAAATTGAAAAGTTTACCGTATTATATAGATGATTGTATTCAGGATGTTTTCTTGGATTTGTCGGATGCTTTGAATTCCGGGAAACAAATCGAATATCCAAAAGCTTGGTTAACAAAAGTTGCAAATAATAAGATTAAAGATATTTATACTCTAGCAAAAAAAGAAAATGAAAAACTTGTTGCGTTTGAAGCTCAAAATCTTGATGCAACACACTATGGAGTAGTATACGACGAGCCTTTTTCAGTTGGAGACGAACAAATAGCATTTTTAAAAGATAGAATAATAAATATGCTTGATGAAAAAGACCGGCAATTATTACAGGATAGATACACTAAAGGTAAGAGCATTGCGCAGATTGCTGAAGAACATAATACGACAGAAAATAATATATATCAAAAACTATTTAGATTAAGAGAAAAAACTAAAATGATAGTAAAAAAGGTTTTAAATGAAATATGATTATAAAAAACATAAAAACTTTTGTAAGAAACAAAATTTTTAAGGACTTTATAATTGGAGGTTAGATAAATAATGATTGATGATAAAGAGTTTTTAGCCTTCATCAACGACAAGACTCTAGATGGTTCATTAGAAGAAAATCTTAGTAGAATAATTGATGAAGAATTAGAAAAGTCTGAAGAGGAAATGGACACAGAATTAATTGAGTATTGTTTAGACAAATTAAACGAACTTGAAGTAACGACGCATGATACAGAAGAAAAGAAAGGTAACGGTGATTCCAATGATAAACGCGTAAAGATCAAAATTAAAAAGATTATTGCTATCGCTGCCATTATTGCTGTTTTTTTGGTCGGAACATTGTCAGCTTCTGCATTGGTTTTTGAAGTAAATTTATTTGATGGTATTGTTGAACTTTACAATGACTATATTAGAATTAATTTTGATAAAACCGATGATAATTCTGAAAGTTATGAACTCATTGACACAGAGCTTGCAAAGGAACTTGCAAAAAATGGCTTTGATGAGATTCTTTTGCCTGAGGCTCTTTTCAACGGAGAATATGCAATAACAAGTGTTGAATATGAGAGAGTAGAATTTATAAGTTCAACTAACATTCAAATTAAATTCAAAGATAAACCAGTAAGTATCTATATTAGTAAATATGATATGGAGGAAATAGTGCCGGATGTTGAGTTTCTAAATGTAACAAGTGAAATTGAAAAAATTGAAATAGACAACATAACAGTATTTTGCTTTATGCAAAACAAAGAGGCATCTATAAATTACAGAGATGGTTTGTCTTTGTACACAATTCAAATTCCACTTGAGTTAAACGATGCTGTAGAATTTGCTAAAACTATTAAATAAGGAGTGTTTATTATTATGAAGAAAGTTATATCAATGTTTTTAGTTATCTTATCAGTGTTTAGTATGTTTTCTGTTAATGCTTTTGCGAAAGATATATCGTCTGAACAAACACTTATTATCAAATCCGGCATAATTGAAGAGGTATATGGTTTGTACAATACAGAAAATGACACTGTTCAGAACACAAGAGCAACCGGATTAATAACAAGTAAGAGTTTAAAATTATCAAAAACATCAGATAAATTGGTTATAACAGCAAAAACTTCTTGTGCATCAGATGTTGAAAAATGTGGTTTTACTTATATAAAATTACAAAGATTAATTAACGGTACTTGGACTGATTACACTACCTACTGTTATTATGACCAGTATGCTGAATCAACAACAAAAACATTTTCAAAAAGTATTTCTGCTCCTACGGGATATACATACCGTGTGATTTGTGAGCATTATGCTGAAAAAACGAAATTGTTAATTTTAAAGGATAAAGAAACAAGTTATAACGAAACATCTTCATTAGTGT
The DNA here is from genome assembly GCA_017474045.1 of Clostridia bacterium. GTDB lineage: Bacteria > Bacillota > Clostridia > Oscillospirales > Acutalibacteraceae > UBA6857. Next base: position 184,210 of record JAFUHX010000020.1, read on the forward strand.
TTTAAATATTAATAATATCAAAAATAAAAGTCTCGTGCTGTTCAAGTTGGAATGGTACGGGACTTTTTTATATGATATAGCACATTAAATAATTTAGCAATAAAAAATTTGGTGATTTTTACTTTGTAAGAATATGATTCTATAAAGACTATATTATTAAACAATATAAAGTCAAATTAAAATGGAGAGGTGTATGGTGATTCCGATGTGGTAAAAGAAGTAACTATAATAATTTTAAAATTAGATTTAAAAGGAGGATAAATATGAAACGATTTGTAAGTGTAATAATTTCTTTTATGATGATTTTTTCAACCGCTATTTTCTCTGTTGGTGCAGAAAATAACGATACGAGGGCAACAAAATCAAAGGCTATCGTAATTATTCCGGGCATTGCAGGGTCAAAATTGCAAAATTCGTCATCTCAAGTTGTTTGGTTAAGTACAGCTAACCCTGGACGAATGACACAATTAGAATGTAATGAAAATGGTGCAAGCGTTAATTCGATCTCAACAATTTCAAATGATACAGATGGTGTTTTAAATACTGGCAAAGAATTATATGATGCATTGGAAAGTGCATATAGTAATTCATATGATATAATTTTCTTTTCATATGATTGGAGAATGAGTTGTTCTGCTGCGGCTTCTTTATTATCTACTAAATTGAGTTCTTATAATGAAGTTATAATAGTAGCTCACAGTATGGGCGGATTGGTTGCTTCAAAATATTTAGCTACCTCAAATTCGAATAGAAACAAAGTGAGTAAATTTATTTCTATTGGGACTCCATATACTGGATCAGCAAAAGCTTTGCATATGATGGAAACTGGTGAGTTTATTAAAATACCTGTTATTAATATTTCGCCATATAAAAATACAATTAAATCGTTAGTTTGCAATTTTTCGGCAATATATGAGTTGTTGCCTACAAGCAGATATTTTACAAATAATACCGGATATATAAAAACAGGCACAACTTTACTTTCTAATCATACTGATAGTTGGAATTTTATGAAAGCACGAGAGTGGGGTAAAAAATCCAACGGAAGCTCCAAAACAATGTTCAGCAATGCGACATCATTTCATAATTCATTATTGGTAAATGGGACTCATGTAGCAAATGGAGGTCTTGTGGATACATATAAAATATATGGTAAAGGTGAGGATACGATTTCAAGGATAATATATGCATCAGATGGAACAATAAGCATATCAGTTGTGAATACTGGTGATGGTACCGTGTGTATACAGAGTGCAACAAATACGCTTGGTGCCAATGGAAGTAAAGTATATGGATTTAATGCAAAGCATTTAGAACTCATAAAGGACACTGGGGTTATAAATAAAGTTAAATCTATAATAAACGGAACTACTACGGCTTCTTCTTTTTCAAATGGTACATCCAGTATAAATGTAAATGAAAAAGGTTGGATTATTGGGGAAAATAACAAGCGAACCAATATTATGATATATAACGGAAGCCTTGTAGATATTTATAATTCAAAAGATGAAAAGTTGCTTATCGATGGAAACACAGTTTATTACAACGAGGGAGAAAAAAAGATTGAAGTGGGAAGTATCTGGTCATTAGGTCAAGACTCTTTCCAGTTTGTACTTTATGATGATGAATATATTGTAGATGTAGATAAAATATCAACAAAAAATATCACAGTAAAAATTGAGTATAGTGATAGTGGATATTATACAAAATCTGCTACGTTTAACAACATTAACACTTCGTCAAGAATAACGACAACCTCCTCTGACTCAAAAGATATTAAAGTAACAGATAATCAGGGCAAAGAATATGTAGCAACAAAAAATTTAACAAAGGCGGAACTTGAATTGCTTAATAATTAATTCGATTAAAGGAGAATATCGATGAAAAAGAATATTGCATTAAGTTTAATTGATATTTTTTGGGTAATATTTTCAATTCTATTCTTTTTTAGTTTTGCCGAAACTGAATTATTTACATGGTACATATATCTAACATATATAACTATAATTGTTATATTTATTTTCAATATAAATGGAGTAATAAATTTAATAAAGAAAAAAACTTCAAACAATAGAATTTTATTTGTAGTAACTCATGTTTTAAATATTAGTTTTGTTGTTTTTACATTTTTTTTGATAAGATCAATATTGCAAGCATTTTAATATAGAAAAGAGGTATTATAATGATGAAAAAAACAACTTCATTCTTTTTAGTGTTATTACTTGTTTTTAATTTTTATTCATTTCCAACACTTTATGCTGAAGCTGCGATGATAGGGAACGAAGATACTATATTACCAAACTCATATGTACACACAATATATACGGAAATTAATTCATCTTCGTATACAAAAGTTGAAAAATCAGGAAATTATGCAAGGTCAAATAAAATAAAGATTGAATATTTGGCCGATACAGATGGTCCTGGGCGTATAGTTAAATTTAAAGTAGTTGAACATTTATTTTTAAATGATGAGGATAACATAACTGTTTTTAATTTAGAGGAAAACGGTACTCCAAAAACAATTACAATAAGGACAGGCAACAATTTTACTGTTTATGCAAAGTTTAAAGATTCGTCGAGTGGAACAGGAGAAATTAAGACGCGTGTTTCTTTATATAGAGATGTTTAATGATAGGGATTTGATTTTTTGTTTTTAATTTCGCAATAAAAAAACATTTAATCATAATTGCCAATATTGTGTGTTTTGTTGAATGATGATTACTATGCATTTGATATCTTTAAATTTTTATTAATCATTGTCTATTGTATTTAAAAAGTAATTAAGTGTAGGCAACAGCAATGTGTGCTGTTGCCTACACTTTTTCTTGGCAGGGGTGCGTCGTAAAAACTTTTTTTGAAAAATCAAAAAATTGTGTTACTTTTTGTCGTTTTAGAGACTATATAAATAAAGGGATAATAATTATAGCTTGTTTCTGTAATTATACCTATTCAAAACCTGTTTTTTACGCTTGGTTGTCACCTCGGTGTAGATTTCTGTAGTTGCCACACTGCTGTGTCCTAAAATTTCCTGCACCGACCTTAAATCAGCTCCGTTTGCTAGCAGGTTAGTCGCAAAGGTGTGTCTTAAATAGTGAGGTGTTGATTTCTCATTTATGCCGCAGGCGGTTTTAGCGGAGTTATATATGTACTCAATGCCGTGAATGCTTAATTGCTCACCAAAGCGGTTTACAAAGATTTTATCTGTGTTGGTCGGTCTGTTCTTCCGGACTTTTAACCATCGTGTAAGGTTATTCCAGGTTTCATTACAGGATATATAAATAAGCCTTTGCTTTCGCCCTTTGCCGTGAATGAGAATTGTTCGTTCTGAGTGGATAATATCACCTAAAGAAATGTTTGAAGCCTCGGCTATTCTTATCCCGGTACTTATAAGCACATCAATTAAAGCAAGGTTTCGGATGTTCTTCCACTTTTCAAACTCTGTTGTCTCTTTTGCGGCACAGTCAGCAAGATAAGTAAGTAGTTTTGATGTCTCTTTCACCGCTAAAGTCTTGGGAAGTCTTCGCTCTTTCTTATAGCGGAAATGGTGATTTTGGTAGTAGTTGACATCAGTATAACCTTGCTCATAAAGAAAACTGAAAAACATTTTTAGTGTTATCAGCTTTCTGCAAACTGTGTTATCTTTGAGTCCACGCTCTTTGGATAACATCATAACGTATTTCAGGATAACCGTTTCGTCAAGCTCATTGCCTTGAAGAAACGCCTGAAAATCATTTAGGTCCGAACGGTAGGCTAATACCGTTTTATCGGATAAATTTTTTGTTGATTGGATGACTTGCAGAAACTCATCGCTCTTTAGTTTTATGCATTTCATTTGATCACTCTCCTCGGAATTTTGAAAATGGGTTCGCAAAATACATTTTATCAGATTTCGAGGAGATTAGAGTAGTAACTGGCAATAACTCGTAATTATTGTAGGTTTTTTGATTTATATGTGATGTATGTAATCTATAAAATCACTTACACGTGACGCTTCAATTGAATTTTGTAAATTGCCATCTTTTTTTAATGCAGTTCCAATAATGATGCCATCAGTATGCTTAAATATTTTTTGAACATTGTTCTTGTTGCATCCACCATCACAGATGATTTTTGTTCTATCTTTGATTTGATTATATAATTCTATTTTTTTATCGGTAAGATACGCCATAGATTCTGAGGATATACACAACACCTTTGGATTTGCTTGAACTAGAATAGCGTTAAACAAACGCTCTATATTTTTTGATTTTAAAGAGGGTCTTACAGATGGCTCAATATTTATAAAGCATGTGGAATTGTTTGCATTTTCGTATCGTAAATAGTCTCCTAATGGTGATTTGCCTAATTCATAATTATATGTATCTGACGGATTTAATGTTATTCTATAAAACTTTGCATCTGTAGCAACAGCTAAATCTATGGTTGAAAATGCATCATACATACAGTCTACTCCAAAAGGAATTTTTATAAAATTCTTAAGTTCTCCTATAACTCTTGCCATCGTAGCAACTGTTAATTTAGAGATGTTTTGTGAATATGGGTAACTGAATTCATTGGATATTAGTAGTCCATCCACTCCATTGCTTTGCAAAATCTCTATTTCATTTTTAGCATAATTTATTATGTGTTCAATTCCTGCTATTCCGTTATATTGGGGATCTCCGGGAAGAGCAAGCAAATGACACATAGCTATGACCGGCTTTTCAGTTGAAAAAATTTTTTCAAAGTTAAACATATATACCTCCGAAAACATAAAGGGTGATTAAAATGTGTAACATAACTACATTGGATGATTTTAAAAATACCGGAAGAGAATTTACCGTATTTGTAATAGGGCAAGAATACCTTAACGGAAAAGGGAAAAATCAACTTCAGCAGTATTATAATAAAGAAAACTGGATTGCGTCTGATAAAAATATAGAAAGAAAAATAAAAAAAACTCTGAATTTGATACAGCAAAAAACTCCACATATTTCAGAACTGGTAAAATGTGTTGTTGAAGCTACAAATTCTTGCAGCAAACTAAGCATCCTAGATGTTATTGTTGCGTTAAGCAAACTTTTTGCTACTAGCGAGCATGTTGCGGCTAATCCCGACGATATAAATCCAATTATAATTGAAGAAGAAAATGTATCGAAAAGGAATTTGACTCAATATATTAGTTTATATGAAAAATGTAAATTCACGCCAACAATTATTATACTTTTAAAAGACGATAACTTCTATAGAGTTGAGGAACTTCTTTCAAATTGCCCTAACGGGATAAATGTTAAAATCGTTAGAAGTAATGGTACATCAATTTTTTATAAAGTGATAAATACCGGTACAGATGATGTTTCTGGCTTTTTAGATGCTTTCTCACGTCAATGTTTCAGCACTTGTAGCCGTACAGAACATAGTGTTTTAACGTCTTCTGATTGGAAAAACGAGTCAATAATAAGCCAGTTTAGTCCTACAATATTTCAAATAAGATCCACTTTTATAAAAGAACACAAATTAGAGGCTCGCTCAAAAATTCAATGGTTAGATGACGAATTAAAATTATACAAACCGAAAAATAATTCTGAATTGATTTTGAAAAACAGTTTTGATTGTATGAATAAACTTTTCAGAGTATATTGTAATGATAGTAGCAATACAGAATTAAATGAAGCTCTTGCTCTAGCCAAAGAATTGGATAACGAAATACTGGAAGCGCATGTATATAGGTATTCTCATTTCTTTAATTGTAGCCGTATTGAGAAGCAAGAACTGTTAAAAAAAGCAGAAAACATCTTTGAAAGGCATAATATAGCTGATCATGCTATTTATTGTAGAAACAACAGATTAATTCATCAATTTTCAATGGATAAAATAAGCATATATGACTTTAATTCACTGAAAGAAGATGCAGAAAACAATACTCCGGGACTTGCATTAATGGCACACATTTTTAATAATGTCGGTGTAGCGAAACTATTTGAACATTATTTTGAGGATGCAATTGATATTTTAGAAGAAGGTCTCAAGTACTCTAAAAACAACCATATTCAAGAACTTGCTTTAAAAAGCAATATTTTAATCGCCAAAGCATTATATTGTTGCGAATTTAACGAAAATGAAGCAAAAAACATTTTAAGAACAATTTTTGGTGTTAACTCTTTAGGGTTAAAAAGAATGCCCTTTTTAACGGCACAATTTGCTCTTAATACTATTGCAAGTGCTTATTTTGTTAATCCTAATATCGCAAAAATTTTATTGGAGCGATTTCAAATCGTTGACTTGGTACAATCTGCATTTGACACTAATATTATGGGTACCGGATCTATGATTTGTCAGATAGAGGTTTTATCAAAGTGCCATAAAAATTTTGATATGTTGGAAAGGTTAAGATTACCAATAAAGCGAACACCTATATCTGGTATTCGATTTGAATTTATTCAAAATTATGGGTTTAATCCGTTCTTCTTCAATACTTGGCTTTAATGTTAGCAATAATAGAACACAACAAAATAAATCCTGTTTGCGTATTGCTAACATGATCGATTCTATACTGATTATACAATTCAAAGAAATTGCTATTTTCATTTATGGAATCAATAGAGTTGTGAAAATTAATATTTTTCTTTAATGTTGGCATCGGATTGATTTCAATGAAAAATATCTTCGACGCAGGAATAGGAGATTTAACAATTTGTTCCCATTCGTTTGATGAATCACATTTTATTCTAGCATCAATTCTGCAGTAACAATTGATGCCAAGGTTATTAGCTAATTTTATGTATTCTGCTTCAATTTTTGGGTCAATTTCAACAATCTTCTTTTTATACCCTCCGCGTTTTTCTTTCACATCTTCGTTAAAGAACCAATTAATGTCCTTATTTTCAGGGTAATACATAACTGTAGGCAATGCTTCTAATTTTCCTGAAATGGGGTTGTATAATAATGGCGTTGTGATGTCATATCCTTTTATAAATTCTTGATATACACCTGATTTATTTGAATATTTTGATATTCCCTTTACAACACCACGACTACTACCAAAATTATATGGTCTAAATATGCTTTTATCTGCTGGCGGATTGTTGTTAGGCAAGTTTAAATTCATAGAATTTGCTATACAATTAGCAATTCCTTTATGCTCCCCTGAAATAATAGAAACCGTATTGCAAGGTATGCAAGGAATATCCAAAAAACTACATACAGATGGTACCAGTCCAAGTGTTGATAAAATTTTATTTCCCGCATTTAAATTAATAACAAAGTCAATATGTGGCAAAGACTTATCCATTGCTTTTTGTATAAAAGTGCGAACATCCAAGATGAGCGGATGGCAAGCGTTTTCTTGAATTGCTAATAACCATTCGCTTATAACATCACTTTGCCAAATATCATAATGCTCAAAACCTTTGCTGGTTTCTCCTTCGAAAATATATACGATAGCAATAGTTTTTCCTTTAATAGAGTTTTGCATTTCTTTAAATTCTTCAATCGTCATTTTATTGTCTCCTTAAATTTTGTTAATGTATAATCAAAAAACCTACAATAATTACGAGTTATTGTAGGTTTATGTGACTTTTAGATTTTTTCACTAACAATTATCAAAGTTGACATTAAACATTTGTCTTATCAAGTAATATACTTGTAGGTACATAAATTTATAAGTTTTAGTAGAAAATATTGATAAAAAATGATACATAATATAAAGGAGTAAAAACGAAAATGAATTCCGAAAATACTAAATTACATACTAATCAAAAGAATAAACTTTTTATTAGTCACTCATCTAAAGATGTCGAATATGTTAAGGCATTTGTAAACCTATTGGAAGATATAGGTGTCCCCGAAGATGCAATAGTGTGCTCATCTGTAACCGGGTATGGTATTCCGTTAGGAGAGGATATTTACGATTGGTTATCAATGCAATTTCAAAAGTATAAATTACATGTAATATTTATGCTTTCAAATAATTATTATAAAAGTGTTGCTTGCTTAAATGAGATGGGAGCTGCGTGGGTATTAAAACAAGAGTATTATTCAATTTTATTGCCACAATTTGATTTTGTTCAAATAAAAGGGGCAATAAACCCCAATAGAATTGGGATAAAGCTTGATAATGAAATAGAAGAACTAAACCATAGGTTAAATGAATTGAAAGATGCTTTGATTGAACAGTTTAGTCTTAATTCAATTTCAGTATCAAAATGGGAAAGGCTCAGGAATCAATTTGTCAAAACAATTAAAGAAATTGATAATGATTTTAACGAAAAAAACGATGAGAATCTGTCAAATAGAAGTTCGTCGATACAAATTTCTAAAGATGCGAAGATATTATTAGTTTATAGTGCTAATAGTTCGAATGGCGAAATTATTGTGTTGAGAACAATGAGTGGATTGACTGTTAAAGGAGGAAAATGGAATTTCGTTAAATATAATGGTGGTGCAAGAGAAGAATCTCGCTGGCAGGATGCAATTATTGAACTTGTAAAGCTATCTCTTATTTCTGATGTAAGCAATAAGGGGGAAATATTTAGAGTGACAACAAAAGGCTATAAAACTGCTGATAATATAATAAAAAACCTGTCTATTAACACCGAGATTAGTCCTGAAGAATATTTACAGTAATTGCTTAAATATTAATTATAAGATATCCACATAAAATATTTGCTAACAATATGCTTATTCCTTTCGACACCTTTCTCTTATTTTCACACTTAACATCCAATATAATATCTTCAAAAACAAGGATGTAATAATTCAGAGGTACACAGAATGAAAAAATCTTCACTACTCGAAAAAGAAGGTCCCATTACCATTGACGACCTGAAAGCTAATTTCAAAGAAAATGATTTCACAACTATGAAATCAAAGTTCAACCCGAAAAAAGCAAGTGAAGGTGAGCTGTTTTTATATGGCAGAGCCAAAACTATTTTTCAGCAGAGCTGGAACGATAAAATGGGTGAACTTACCGGGCTTTCATCACTTATTAACTTTTCGGATGATTCACCGTTAGTAAGTCTTGAAAAAACTGATGAAACCCTTGTGTCAGGGATTGTAATGGAGCTTCGTGAAGATGAGGAAGCACTTGACAGAATCTTTGATAGTTACTGCAGAATAACGGAAGAACGTTGTATTGAAGAAATAGCAAAATATGCCGAAGAAACTGGCAAAGATCCGTATGACATGACCGAAGAGGAGCTTGAAACGATATTTAATGGTGTTGTTGATGAATTTCTCGGTAAAATGATGAGTCTTTTTCTTCAAACACAAAGTGTGCCTGAATTGGTTGAGCTGCAAAAATCAATGGCTACCCACGAGGATTTCAATGAATCTGTAGTGCAGAATTTTTCAAAGATTGATTTTGACAGAAAGTGGACTCATTCAAGAAGTGAGGCAGGTGCAGCTCTTTCTCTTGAGGGTTTGATTGATGCTTTTCAGGATGCCATTCCGGTTGAGCCGGTAAACAATGTAGCGGAAGAAATTGAACTCATTGACTTTGATAGAAAAGTGCTTGAAAAGCTCAATGAAACTGACAAAAAAATATATTTGCTGAAAAAGCAAGGCTACACACAGAATGAAATTGCTGAAAAGCTTGGATTTAAAAACTCAAGTGCTATTTCAAAACGGTTAGCAAAAATCAAGCAACTTTTTACAGAATATATCTATTAAAACTTAATATTCTTATGACCTTCGAAGGTAAATCTTCGAGGGCCTTTTTTTATGTCTGAAAAAATTTAAAACTTTTTTCAAAAATCAGGAAAATTTTTGCTTTCTCGTGTCGGGGTATCTATGAGGAGAAAAAACTTTCTTCTCACAGACAAGTGAATGACCGTCCGAACGGAACAAACCGCCACGACCTTTTTTGAAGAAAGCGAGCGCAATTTATTGAAATATGAGTTGACTGCACAGCGCCATAGAGATATGTAGTAATGCCTGTAGGAACCGTTTCGGGTAAAGCGGCAAA
>JAFUHX010000021.1 GCA_017474045.1 Clostridia bacterium
CTTATTTAACCTCTGATAGAGTGCAGTTTGTAAAATTCTATCCCGAAGGCAATGCAGAAACAAGACTAAATTTTCGTGGCAGTGGTTTTCTGTATATCTATTGTAACAAACACGGTTTAATGAAGCAAAAAATCTAACAAATAAATTCCAATTTGTCGAACAGCGCAGTTACGCACCTAATCGCTTTTCTTACTCTGCTTTACGCACCGTTATATTGCTCTTTCGCATAGAAAAGCAGATAACTTCGGTTATCTGTTTTTTTTCTTTATATCCAACCCTTTAGGGACTCGAACCCGAAAGGGTTGCGACGTTAAGAAAACAGTCCGGTGGACTGTTTTTAGGAGCAAAAGGCGCAGAGCTATGCTCAAGCCTTCGTGTGCATACGCACACGGTAAGTCCCTTGCAGCGCGCCATAGGAAAGAAACCATTTTTTGTCTGATAGACGAAAGATGGTTTCTTTTCAACTAAATCCGTCCTTACGGACGGGTGAAATCCCACTATCTGGGATGAAATCACTTTGTGATGAAATCCGACTTCGTCGGAAGAGAGGACGGATTTAATTTCATCTGCGAAACAGATTTCATCCGAGCAGTGCGAGGATTTCATCGCGCTTTGCGCGATTTCATTGAAAATCACAAATATCTATGGTACATTTTATAAAAGCGGTGATTTAAATGTCCGAAAATAAACTTGTTGATATTTCAACAGATTTTGCAATTCAAATTTTAAAGTTAACTGAAGGTATAAAGGGTCGCTATTCCCTATCTAATCAACTTGAACAAAGTGGTACTTCTATTGGCACGAATATCCGTGAAGCAAAATACGCCCACAGCCGTCCGGATTTCATTGCAAAACTACAGATTGCTTTGAAGGAATGCTATGAAACTGAATATTGGATTGAAATTGCACAAAAATCCGGATTGATTTCTGACGATGTAGCAAAAAACATTTTATATAAATGTGGTTCTATACGCAGAATGCTCATATCATCTATCAATACTGCAAAAGAAAAAGCAAGATAAAACATAAAGGGGAATGTAAAAAAAGCAAATTTTTTCTCGATGCAACGGACACGGCAAGCCGTGTCCCTACTAAAAATAAAAACATAAAACAGCAAAAACCATTGTATCAGCTGAAAAACCCGGCTTTTACAATGGTTCTTTTTATATTGATTTGCCTGTTTTAATGGCTTTGTAACACTTTTAGTTTTTTACAGCTCCAAAGGGGAGAGACCCTCTCCCTCTATGTTGTTTTGGTAGAGCTTTGTCTTTTTGCTTTACATAAAAAGCTACCGTGGAGATAAACTATACGTTTATCCTTGCTTGCGGTTTGAGTTCTTCGCTGTTGCTCATCAACTCTGAAAATTTTCGCCCGCAGCTTGAAGCGGGAGTAGTGTCACCTTGCGACTTTGCAAAGGTTATGTTGTCTTCAACTCAACCTTATATCGCATGCATGGTCTGCCGCCTGTTTCGTAATCCATTTCACCGATGACTCTGCCCGATTCAGCAAGATAGTTCATATATCGTCTGACCGTTACACCCGTAAGTCCCACCTTTTCGGCAATCTCATCACCGGTAAACCACTCGCTGTTGTTGGTTTTAAGATATTCCATAATTAACTGTAATGTCTTTTCCTGAATTCCTTTCGGATAAAGAACATCGCTGTTTTTCCGGGAGTTATCAATAATATGGTCAATGCTTTTTTGACTCAATGTATCAATATATCTGAGCGCATTGTTTTGAGCAATATATTTCTCAAGCGCCATTTGAAAGCGGTCAAAGGTAAACGGTTTTACAAGGTAATCCACGATACCGAGATGCAAAGCTTCTTCCAGAGATTCACGCTCGTTTGCCGCAGTAACCATAATAGCATCCACTGTGATTTGCTTGTTGCGGATTTTTCTGAGTGTTTCAAAGCCATCCATTTTAGGCATAAACACATCCAATATCAGAAGATCAACGGCGTTATTTTCAAGAAAACTAAGGGCACTCAGACCGTCACTGCACTTGCCGACAATTTCAAAATTCTTGTTTCTCCTTACATATTGTTCATTTATCATTGCGACCATAGGATCGTCTTCAACAATTAAAACCTTATACATTCTTGTTCTCCTTCGTAAAGCTTACCGAAAATGAGGTTCCCACACCTTCTTGCGACTCCACGGTAATCTTTCCGTCAAAATTTTCCACCATTGATTTTACCTGATAGAGTCCGGTACCTCTGCCTTCTCCTTTGGTTGAAAATCCATTTTCAAATATTAAGTTAATATTCTCCGGTTTAATACCACTTCCTGTGTCGTCAACAGTAATCAAAACAGCTCCGGGCTTGGAGTAGATACCAAACATCAGCTCTTTATGTTTATTGCAGTGGGCGCTTTCATTCATTGCATCAAAGGCATTGTCAAGAAGGTTGCCTATAACAGTTATCAACATTTCGGAAGGCAAGTTCATATCTGTTGCGGAAAAACAGCAACCCTCTCTGAATACAAAATTAACATTCAATTCAGATGCTCTTGCAATTTTACCGATAAGAAGTGCCGCAACTGCCGGCTCGCTGACAACGTGCATAACCTTACTGATGTTTTCGCGCTGTACCATTGTGATATTTTGGATATAGGCGCTTGCATCATCATACATTTCCATCTGAATAAGACCAAGTATAACGTGAAGCTTATTGGTGAAGTCGTGATTATTTGCTCTCATTGAATCAACGAGATAGCGTGTTCCCGAAAGCTCTTCCATCAGTTTCGTGTATTCAGCTCGGTTGTGAAGAATAGCAACCGTTCCTATGGTGATTCCCTCTTCTTTAATGGGAACACAGTCAAGAATAATATCTGCTTTTGTGAGATTGATATTTCTTTCCTTGTCGCCGCTTTTTATGTTACGGGAAAGAATATCATCCCCAATAACATCCACACTTTGTCCAACAAGGTTATTCAGCGAATTATCGCAAAGCATACGAATTGCAGATTCATTGGCAAACTGAATCATTCCGTTTGTATCAAAAGCAAGAATTCCTTCCGCCAAGGTTTCAAGGATATTATCACGCATTTTATACATTGCCGTAAACACATCCGGCTCATAGCCCATAAGGCTCTTTTTCACCTTTCCCGAAAGCTCACCCGCAATAATCAGCTCAATCAAAATCGCCACAACAGTAATAATGAGGAAAATGAGGAGCATCTGTGCAGTTTCAGTCTGGATATTTTTCATCAGCATAATCGCCATAACTACGCCAATGTACTCTCCGTCTTCGTTATACACGGCGGCATAAGCGCGACGCTGACTTCCCGAAGGACCGGTTTCATCAGCAGCGTAATATCTGTCTGTGTTACTCTCAAAGTCGGGCATATTACCGTCGTACCTTGTACCTATTAAGGCGTTATTGGAATGATAAATTCTAATTCCGTCTTTGTTAACTACAGAGATAACATCAATATCGTCAAGCGTGTCTTTTAAGGTATCAAGATACTCAGAGAAAACAACTTGATTCTCTTCTTCGCTCAGACCTTTTTCGGTCAGCATTGGAGAATTTGCAATCGTCTCCGCCACATTTTGAAGGTTTTGGTCACGCTTTTCTGTTTCAAATTGAATATTGATAAGTGTTCCTGCGATACCCAAAATAAGTGCCAGGGAGATAATCAAAATGAGCTGTGTTCGAAAGAACAGATTCTGAATACCTTTCAGCGACACTCTTTTGGAAGCGTTTTTATTCTTTTTTGCGTTCATAAGTTTCTTTCCTGTGTGTTTTATTTTAATAATTTTAACATATTTGGAGGTGTTTTTCAATTTCTTAACCTTTCAAAAGGACTTTTGAAAGTAAAAAAAGCGAGTAAATCAGAGTTTTTATGTTTCTATTTTTCAAAAAATTGTCTTTTACATTTCTCGGTGCTATCCTATCTGCGAAATCAAAAAACGCAAAGGAGATATGTTTATGGGATCAATTTTAGAAACAGTCATGCTTATATGCTTCGGATTTTCATGGCCATTGAATGTTATGAAAGCATACAGAGCAAAAACAGCAAAAGGAACGAGTCTGCCGTTTATTTTGCTTATCATCATCGGTTACATAGCAGGTATTTCTGCAAAGCTGATTTCGGGTCAGATCAATTATGTTCTGATAGCATATATTCTGAATCTGGCAATCGTGCTCTTAAATGTAATCGTGTATTTCCGCAACATTTCATTGGATAAAAAGCGTTTAAAAGGAATGGAGGTATAACAATGAGAAAAGCAGAAATTAAAAACTACACAAAGCTCAATGAACTTGCCGATCAGGGCGGAATCGTAATTTTCGGTTGCGGTGAGGATAAAAACATTCCCACTTGTGAACTACGTCAGGCTTTTGCCGTGGAGCCAAAGGTATATAACCGCAGTTTTGAAAGTATTTCCGTAAAAGATGCTTTGAATGTATATAAAGAAGCTGTATATACTCTTTCTCCCGAAATAATTCTCTTACATATCGGAGAAAAAGATAAAGATTTCTTTGCAGAATCCTCTTGTGAGTTTGACAATAAATATCGTGAACTTATTGGATACATCAAGTCGCAAAACAAAAAATGCCGCATTGCAATTGTATCTTTAAGAAATCATAACAGCGATCCTCAGACTGAAGAAATTAACAAACACCTGAAATATATTGCCGATTCGGAGCAATGTGACTACGGCGATATTTCAACAGAAAAAGTCTGGAACCCAAAAGCAACAATGAATACCGCGGCTTTCATTTATTCCATTGGCTTTATTCACCCTCTCAAAAATAAACGCCCTATATATGACCTTGTAAAAATACTGTTTTGCTATAAGGCATAAGGATTATAAGTTGCCGTTTTAGTACAGAACAAAATGTTTTGTCTCGGAAATGCTGAAAATTTTTGTCCGCTTTGCGAAATGCTGTTGTTCGATAGAGCTGTAAATTTTTATCTGCAATTCAAAGCGGCGCTGTGTTCGTGATGAACACAGCGCCGTTTTGTCTGTTTTTTATTTTGCAAGACCGCCGATTTCAAGCATGAATGCACCAAGCTGTGCACCGAATTCAGGACCGCCATCCATAATAAGACGGCCTGCTTTGGTAGCTTCGAGCATATCGTCAATGCTCATGAGAATACCGAGGGCGCTATCAAGACTGTTGAAGCGAAGGGTGAAGAAAGGCATTGCTCTCTTATATTCGCCTCTGCCTGCACGGGATTTTCCGGCTTTAATTCTGAGGAAAGCAGAAACCTGAGGATAACCGTCAACTGCAAATGCATAAACACGGTCAGGACTCTTTGAAGTCCAGTCTTTGATTTCTTTGTGTCCCATTTTGTTAAGCTGGCTGATTCCGCTTGAAAGAAGATAGAAATAGCACTTAACCAGAAGTTCTTTTGTTTCTTCGTCCTTGGGAGGTTCAGTTGCACCTAAAAGGTTAGCCATTTTAAGAAGAACCATTACGAATGAAACAAGTGTTCCTGCGTGTTTGATTCCCTTGATTTTGGGAATTCCTGCAGGAGTGATCTTGCCCTTGAAGAAATCGTTGAGATTTTCAACAGACTTAAATTCAAGTTCAATGTGGGGATCTTTGGTCAAACAGGTGTGAACAAGCCATTCACCGCTGTTTACTACAAAGTGCATACCCTGCTTGCCGCCTTCAACGTCGGGGTCGAGACAGCTGACCTGAATTACTGCATGAGCGTGTTCAAACTTCTTTTTAAGTGAGGGTACATCGTTAGCGATAACCTTTACAAGCGGCAAAGCAGCATTAAGAAAGATTTTGTTTGAATATAAGGCTTCCTGTGTATGAGCCATATCGTTTGCCTCCTTGTAATTTTATTAGAATTCGTCGTCCCAGTTGTCGTCTTCTTCGAAGTCTGCATTCATTGCTTCACGAACAGCAGCAATAATACCGTTGGAATCGATACCTGCGTCAGACATAATGTCTTCCTGAAGACCGATCATAGCAAAGCTCTTGTGACCGAGCATCTTGAATGCGCAGCCCTTACCGTACTGAGCCATAACTTCAGCAACTGCTGAGCCTAAACCGCCGGTAACAAGGTGGTCTTCAACTGTGATGATTCTTCTTGTGTCAGAAATTGCTTTCTGAATAGCCTCAACGTCAATGGGGCTGATTGTGTGCATATTAAGAACGCGAACTGAAAGTCCGTCTGAGTTCTTGAGGAACTTTGCTGCTTCACGAGCCTGGAATACACAAGAACCGCAAGCGATAACAGTGATGTCTGTTCCTTCGTGAACTTCAACAGCCTTGCCTACTTCAAAGCCGTAGTCCTGGTTTTCATAAAGTACACGGTCAAAACCGCGGTTAATACGGATATAGTAAGGTCCGAAGTTTTCATAAGCTGCGTTAACAGCGTTTGCTGTTTCAAAACCGTCAGCAGGAACGATAACTGTGAGGTTGGGCATTGCTCTTGTGATTGCAAGGTCAGTAATAGCGTGGTGTGTTGAACCTGCCTGACCGAATGAAGTGCCTGAGTGAGTAGCAATAATCTTTGCGTTAACATTCTGATAGCAGATGTCTGTGTGAAGCTGGTCGCAGGCTCTCATTGATGTGAAAGCTGAGAAGCCTGAAAGGAAGGGAACCATACCGGCTCTTGCCATACCTGCAGCAACACCGAACATATCCTGCTCTGCAATACCTACGTTAATAACTCTTTCGGGGCAAACCTTAAGAACGTCGCCGAGTTTTGTTGATTTTGCAAGGTCAGCTGTGATAGCAACAACCTTGGGGTCTTTTAAAATAATGTCAGCAAGAGCCTTGCCGTAAATTTCCGCTGTAGAAATTTCTGTCTGGTCAACTGCTGTATAAACAAATCCGCCTGCCATAATTATTTGCCCTCCTTTTCTGCTCTTGCGCAGCGAGCCTTATAGTCTTCTTCAAGTTCTTTGTTGAACTGTTCAAAGCGTGCATCGTCGATTGCGCCATAGTGCCATGTGTAATCGCCTTCGATTGATTTAACGCCGGCACCCTTCTTTGTATCCATAAGAATACATGTGGGAGCGCAGGGTTCTTTTGATCTTTCAATAGCCTGATCAATAGCGTTGCAAAGCTCGCCGATGTTGTTGCCGTCAACAACGATTGTGTTGAAGCCGAAAGCTGTCATTTTGTCAGCAAGAGGTTCAAGCTTCATAACGTCTTCTGTGTTACCGTCAATCATGTTGTGGTTTCTGTCGATGAATACGATGCAGTTTGAAAGGTTATAGTGGTTAATTGTCATAAAGCCTTCCCAGCATGAGCCTTCGCCAAGCTCACCGTCACCGGTAACTACGTATGTAAGATAATCTTTACCGAGAAGTCTTGCTGCAAGAGCAGTACCTGCTGCGATGGAGGGGCCATGACCGAGAGAACCTGTTGAAGCGTCAACACCAACAACCTTGTTTGAGTCAAGGTGCATACCCATCTTTGAACCTGAAAGGTTGAAAGATTTGAGCATTTCTGCATCGTTGAAGCCCTTGTCGCAAAGAACAGGTGCATAAGCGATAGCTGCGTGACCCTTTGAAAGAATAAAGCGGTCTCTGTCTTCCCATTTGGGTTCTTCAACCTTGATGTTGAGATATTTGTGGTAAAGTACGGTGAGCAAATCCATAACGCTCAAACCGCCGCCGAGATGGCCGCTGCCTGCCCATACAGTTGTCTGAATAGTAAGCTTTCTTAATTCAAACGCCTTTTTTTCAAGAGCGAGCCATTCTTGTTTTGAAAGTGGCATAATGTTTTCCTCCAATATAATATATTCTTTTTATAATCAGGCGGGATTTCTCCCGCCTTTAGTCCTTAATCAGAAAAGCTCAGGGTGATTTTTGGCAACAGCAGCAAAAGCTTCGTCAGCAACATCAAGAGTGAGCTTGATATCTTTGTTTGTTAAGGAAGCGTTGATAAAGTGGTTGTGGTGGCTTGTTAAGAAAATTCCTCTTGAAACCATTTCAGCAATCCATTCCTGGTGAAGAACGAGGCTGTCGTCGTTTGCTATTCTTAAATAGAAAAGAGAAGGTGCGCCGGAAGCAACAAGGTCAAATCCGTGTTTTGCACCGGTTGCAATAAGGCCGTCGGTAAGCTTTGTTCCCAATTCTTTGAAGAGCTTGGGTGTATCAAGCTTTTTCATTTTTTCAACGTTAGCGATACAAGCAGCAAAGGGAACAGCTGAAAGCCAATATGAGCCTGTGTAGGAAAGACCGCTCATTGCGCTCTTGAGGAATTCTTTTCCGCAAATGGCAGACATATTGTAGCCGTTGGCAAGAGCTTTACAGAAGCAGATAAGGTCTGCTTCAAAGCCGAAGAAGTGGTCTGAACCTGCAAGGTCAAGACGGAAGCCTGCGCGAACGTCGTCAACGATTAAAACGATGTCGTTCTTGGTGCAGATTTCTCTGACCTTCTGCCAGAAGCCTTCAGCGGGGAAGCTGTTATCATGGAAGTTTCCGTGGTCATAGGGCTGAGCAATAAGAGCAGCAATTTCGTTCTTGTTTTCTTCAATTGTTTTTTCAAGAGCAGGAATGTCGTTCCAGGGAATAAGAATGTTGTTGGCAACATCTTCTTCAAGAACGCCGGGATAGTCTTTTTTCTGGCACCAGGGAGAAACACCGTGATAATAGCCCTGGAACATGATGATTTTCTTTCTGTGGGTATATGCACGGGCACACATGATTGCGCCCTGAGTTGCGTCGTTACCGTTCTTTGCAAAGAAAGCCCAGTCAGCTGTGTTAACAGTGTCAACAAGAAGGTCGGCGCAGTCAACCATTACGCTGAGGGGTGTGGTTGTGCAGTTACCTTTTTCAAGCTGCTTTTTGGCTGCAGCGTCAACGTCGGGATCGCAATAGCCGAGAACGTTGGGACCGTATGCACACATATAGTCGAGGAACTTGTTTCCGTCAACGTCCCAGATATATGAGCCTTTTGCCTTTTCAGCAAAGAAGGGCCATTTTGTTACGGGAATGAACTGACCTTCAGCGGGGCCGAGGTGACCATAGATACCTGAAGGAACTACTTTAGTAGCTTTTGCATAAAGCTCTCTGCTTTTATCGAAATTATAAACAGGAAAACTCATTTTTCTTCCTCCTTTTCAAATATTATAATAAGTAGAGTGCAACTCTGTCGAGAATTCTGTTAACGTTATCAAGCATAAGAACAAGGCCTTGCATGGTAACAGAGCCGTCGCCGATAGCAGCAATAGCGTTGATTTTTCCGTCGAAGAGGTCTCTTGCAATTTTGATTGAGCCAAATTCCATTTTTGAACGGAAGGAAGCAGGAGCCTGCTTGATTGTTACAAGGTGATGGTCCTTAACTCTGATTGTTGCTGAAACGCTGTCTTTGATGCTCATTTCAACAATTCCGTCGGGAATGAAGCTTGCGCTGTATTTTCCGATTTCGTCGTTATTACCGATCTGAGCGATAGCAACGGTGATGAGATAGAACATCAGCTTTGTGCTCTTTTCAAAGAAAACTTCGTCTTTAAGGTCTTCTTCAGAAGCTCTGAGATATTTTGTTAAAATATCGGTCAGCTTCATAAAGTTGTTGAGAAGAAAACCAATTTTGCTGAAGCCTTTTACGGGAATCGGGGTAACTGTTCCGTCAATCATTCCGTTAAACTTTTCGCAAGATGAGAAAGGAAGAAGAACCTTGCAGTTCTCTGTTCCCTGTTCCATTCTGCAACGACCGTTTTTAAATGTGAGTGTTGCGCTGGGGCCGCCCTTAACGCTGAAACCGATTGAAACGGGCTTTTTTACCTGAGCCAGTTTGCTTGCTTCTTCGTCGAGCTCGCAAAGATTTTCCAAAGCGCCTAAAATACCGTAAAGGTTAATATACGCTAAGGTTTTTGCATCTGTCATAATTAAATCCTCCTTATATTTGAGCGCTGAGGGCAAACAGCCCTTTTGCGCCTACATAGTCACAATTATTTTACCAAAATCTCAGGGGACTGTCAATGCTTGACTCAAGAAATACTGTTAAAAACATCTATTATTTTTTAGTGCAAAATGCATATTTTAAGACAATTTGTGAAAATCTGATGACAAAAAAATTTTCAATTAATACCGTCAATGCAAATTGGCGGTAAAATCAGAATCACCAAAGCAAAAAAGCGTCCGACCGGTGCAAAGACCGGTCGGACATAAAAAAGAAAGGAAAAAAATGAAAAAATCTTGGTTTAGCCTTTGGTTTTTACCTTCAGCTCTTCAGAGGCTTTTGAAAAGCAATTTTTTTCGGGTGTTTTGGCAATCGCCTTGGCAATGAAAACATATTCGGTATTCTTTTTGAGTGAAGAGATTTTGCAGCTTGTTTTATCGGTGGTCAAAACTGAAACAAACTCTCCTTTTTTGTTGTCGAACATATATATTCTGTATTTGTCGGCGCCTCTGACCGCCTTCCACTTCAGGTTGACGGTTATTTTTCCTGCCGATTTCAGCGAAAGGCTGACCTTTCCCGGCTCGGCGGTGATTTCAAAGGCGGAATATGGCGATTTGACGGTTATTTTCTTTTCGTTTTCGTCTTTTATCTGTTTATAGGAAACAACAAAGATTTTGTAATTTTTTCCGCTTTTCAGCTTTTTGAAGGTATAGCTGTTTTCGTTGAGCTTTGCAACTCTTTCTTTTTTACCCTCAGCGTTTTCAATATAAACAATATAACCTTTGATTCCGCTTTGTTTTTTCCATGTTACGCTGCAAGATGTGGTTGTTTCCTCTTTCTGAGAGAAGCCTGAAACCTTTTTTGGAACAACGGTGACCTTAACACTGCCTTTAACCTTTTTGTTTTTAAGGCTCTGATAGGTTATTGTTGCCACTCCGCAGGCTCCGCCTTTTATCTTTCCGTCTGAAGAAACCGTTGCAATTTTTTTGTCTGAAGAGCTCCACTTAAAGCTTTTGTCGGCGTCTGAGGGTGAAACCTTCAGGATAATTTCTTTTGTTTTTCCTTTTTCAAGGCTGATTTCTTTTTCTGCCGCAACAGCCTTTTTCGGTAAGACAACAGCCGAATTTGTAAAAGCCTTTATTCTCAGGTTTTCGCCCTCTTTGTTTTCATAAAGGTCATCCCATTTCTTTCCGTTGTCAGAAATGAAGCTCTGACCTTTTTTTGAGCTTGTGTGGTTATAAATTGATTTGGCTGTGTCAAGATAGCCGGCGTAGTCACAGATAGCGTGAACCATTTCGCCTTTTTGGGAAAGCTTGATTACAACAGAAAATCTTTCGCCCTCATTAAGCGTTATGGCTTTTTTCAGCTTCACCGTGTGGTAGCCCGCGTAATCCTGAGAGCAATCAACAAATTCTTCATAAACGGGTTTTCCGTTTCGCGGATTTGTTTTTCCCTTAACATTTCTGTAAATCTGATATTTACATTTTATGTCTTCGTCTGAGGTGAAAAACGAAAAAGCTTCAAGCTTTTCTTTTCCGACCGTCTGAAAAACATTTGACATATAAATGCTGTTTTTGTTGTAGTAGGTTGAAAAGGTACACGAACCGTCATATTGATAGTTGTTTTCATAGGTGTCTGAAGGCATGAAATCAAAAAACGCGGCGCAGTCGGTAACTATGGATTTATCTTCATAAGATATCCAGAGGTAGCCGTCTTTTCCAACTGATTTTCCATAGCTGTTTTTAACAAGCCAGGCACCGTTGCTTTTCGGCTTGAAGGAAAGACCGAAAAGTCCGCCGAAATTATCGGTTGAATAGTTGTCGTCCCAGCCAACAATGGTTATGGCATGGTTACCGAGAATGTTTCGCCATTGATAATATGCTCCGGTATCAGTATTGAGATTGATGTCATCATGATAATATGAAGCGGCGCAGGAGCCGTATTTCATAATCATTGATTTAACGCTGTCGGGGTCTTCCATTGAAACCCAATAGCAGTTTTCTAAAAGTGCCTTGTTTTTGCTGTATGCCAGAGACTTTGAAAGCTTTGTTTTTGACGTTGCTTTTTTATAAGGGGCAACCTTTTCATCGGCTATACCGAACCAACGGGCAAGAGTGAAGGTTGCAAAATAGGAATTTCCGCCGTTATCAAGAAAATTTCCTTTTTTAATTTCCGAGTAGTCGCCCTTTGTCAGCCCCAGAGGGTCTGTTGCTTCGGCAAAGGCAAAATAGGAAAGGTGAACTTCTGAAAGGTCGGTGTTTTTGGTGTTATAGCCTTCGAACTCTTTGATAAGCGAGGTTTCAGAAGCAGAAACCGCCGCAAAAGCCCAGCAGGCACCGTGGGCACCCTGATCCTTAACAGAGGTTATTACCTTTTTTTCTCTTGAGTCATAGGCTGAGGGCAGGCTTGATTTTGAGCTTCCGGTTGAGGTTTTATCAGAAAAATTCAACCGAAAATTCAAAGGTGCATAGCCGCTTTCGGAAATCGAAGAAACGTTATAAACCTCTCTTTGAATTTCTTTGGCAGAGCCCTGAACGCTGAAGAACAGCGAAAAAGAAATCACCGCTGTTAAAAAAGCCGCAAGGCTCAAAAAATTTAATTTGTTTTTTCTTTCCATGTTTTCAACCGTCCTGAGATAATCGTCTCTTAAATATCTTTCTTTTTTCAGTTTAACACAATAAATTTCAATATACAACAAATATGAAAATTTTGAAATGTAAAATTTTTAGAAACAGCGAAGGGCTGTTATTTCAAATTTCAAACATAAGTAGTATGAAAAAACCTCTTTTGGCTGATTCCAAAAGAGGTTTTGTATGGTGACCCGGACGAGAATCGAACTCGTGTTACCGCCGTGAAAGGGCGGTGTCTTAACCGCTTGACCACCGGGCCATATATATTTAACGAGACGGCATTTGCCGGAGCTCGGTATTTTACAAAAATGGTAGCGGCAGTGGGATTTGAACCTACGACACTCCGGGTATGAACCGAATGCTCTAGCCAGCTGAGCTATACCGCCGTTTACTCTGCGCGTCACAACGCTTGCCTATTATATTACATGATTTCTTATTTGTCAAGCCCCTTTTTAAAAAAATTCAAAAAAATTTTTCATCAGATTTTCAGAGAAAAAACGAAGCTTTTTCAAATTAAAAATCTCCCGGACAGAAAAAGCTCTGCCCGGGTATGTTGGTTTTATTTAAGAATATCTGAAAATCCTTTTCCACCGAAAAGTCTGAGCATAAGATCGCTGACAAATTTCAGAATTTTAGTTAAGATTCTCATGAAGAAATTTTCTTTTTTGTTTTCTTCGCTTTTCTGCTCTTCTTCGTCTCCGCCTGAAATTTTGTTTGTTATTTTTTCAAATCTTTCAGCGGCAGCTTCAAACTCTTCTGTGGGCATATAGGTTGATTCAATAGCCTCGCCCAGCTCTTTTTTGGCTGAGTTGAACTCTGCTGCGTCCTCTGCGCTGAGAGAAGAGGTGTCATAATTTTTCCAGATATTATATACGCTGATTATTCCTCTTGAATCGCGGGCGTAGTTGAACTGAGGGAAGAGAGGGTCTGAATAAACATTTTCAAAGCTTTCGTCGGTGAGAATTCTGATAGCCAGACGCATTATTACGTCGTTTCTTGCTGTTGCTTCATGGTTCTGATTTTTAAAATAGAAGGTTGTTTCACAAAGAATTCCCGTTGAAGCGTCAACAAGGCGGTCTTCGTCAATGTGGTTATGAGAAGGATCTGAGCAATAGGTATTTTTCTGAGTATAGGCTTCGTCAAGAGAAACACCCACTGCAACGCTTGTTGCTCCGAAGGATTCGGAATCAACATGAATAATTCCGTCGCCGTTGACTTTGTTCCATGAATCAAAGATTTTATACATTGAATAGTTGTAGTCAACAATATCGAAAAATTCAACGCCCTTTGATTTTGCGTCAAGAATATAGCTTCTTGAATTAAGCTGAGCGTTATAGAACCAATCGGTCTGAGTTCTGATGTAGATATCTTCTTCGTCGGTGAGATAAAGCTCTCTGCAGGCAGAATAATCCTTTGAAGGAACGAGACCCCAGAGACAAGTTGAATTTTCAAGGTAATCTTCAATAAGGTTTCCTGCGGCAATATCAAGAATATTATTTATATCAGCGTTGGGGAAAATTCTTAAAAGAAGGTTGATAAGATAGGCAAGATATTGCTGATCTTCACCGAGAAGAGAGGGAATCATATAGCCATAAAGAGCGTCGGGATCATCAATGAAGCCGTTTCGATAAATGTCGCCCAGAACAACAGCGCCGTCAGCGGCGGGAACAACATAGCAAACTCTGTTAACATCATCTGAAAACTCAAGCCCTTTATCAATATAAAGCTGCATGAGAGCGTTTTCAACTGATCCGCCCTGACTGATGGGAACGAGGTTAACTTTGCTGTGGCCTGTTTCTCTTTTAGCTGTCTGAATAAGCTCATAAAGCTCAGTGGCTGTGTCAATAAGATTTCCTGTGTGAAGATATGAAAGGAAATAAAGATGGTCAAGACCTGCAATTTCAGCGTATGAATTCAAGGGAACTGCGTTTAAGGCAAAGTTTCTTTGTTCAGCGGTGAGATTGGCAAGGCTTGTTGTGTATTTATCAGCCTGAATGTTTTTAATGGGTCTTCCGTATTCATCAAGAGCAAGATTTCCCATCAGGGCTTCGCCGAGAACCTCTGAAACAGCTTCAGCGCAACGGTTTTCAAGGTCCTCTTGTTTAATAAGAAGACTTGCAAGAGGAATAAGAGCCTCTTCAAGAGCCTTCATAACAATTTCGTCGGTGCTTTCCATAAAAAACGGAGCTGAATAAGGCTCGCCGTCTGCTCTGAGCTTTTCGTTTCCGTTTTCGTCAAGATATCTTACCTTTGACTGAAAAAGGCCGGGAATAACGATTGACGGACAATGACCGCAATCGCATTTTTCAGAAGCGGCTTCAGGACTGTCTGCCGCAAAAGCAGTTACTGCAGAAAAGCAGCTTAATGCCATTATTATTGCAAGGGAAAGGGAAAGTGTTTTCTTCAGAAGTTTTTTCATAAATTTCTCCTCCTTCTTTCTTCGTTTTTTTATTTTAGCACTTCGTTTTTAAAAAAACAATCTGCAAAATAGCTTTTTTCTAAAAAAATCATGGGTTCATAAGTATTTTTAATAGAAAACCTGTGGAAAAAATTATTCTTTAATGATAAAATGAAAGCAATAACTTATCGGAGGGAAAGAAAACATGAAAAATCTTAAAAAAGCTCTTGCACTTTTTCTTTGTTTATTAACTCTTTTTTCCTGCTTTACAGCTGCTGTTGCCGCTGAGGAAGAAAAAGAAAGCTACGACCACCTTCCCCAAGTTTATGTTGGTGGTTTAGGCTGCGGCTCAATCTATTATAAAGATGACCCTGAAAAAAATTCGCTTTTTTATCCCATTGACTTTTCAAGAGTTCTGGGAAACCTGATTAATTCAGGTGACTACATTAAACAGTCGCTGAAAAAGGAAGATCCTCAGCTTCTTTATGACTGCGTTTATTCATGGCTCTGGGACAGCTTCGGAATGCTTGCCCTTGAAGGCGACGGCTTCACCATGTCTGATGAGGTTGCCGTTGACGAGCTGACACTTAAATATAACGGAAACGGCGAATATGCCTTTGACTACGACAGCCGCCTTGACCCTGTTTATGTTGCCGGAATGTTAGACGAATACATCGGCTGGGTACTTGAAGATTCAGGCAAAGAAAAAATTGAGCTTGTTGGCTCAAGCTATGGAACAACGGTTGTTATGGCCTATCTCAATGAATATGAAAACTGCGAAGAATATATTGACTCAGTTGTTCTTTGCGTTCCCTCTGTGGGCGGAATAAACTTCTTTGGCGAAATTTTCAGCGGAGAGCTCAACATTGACCCGAAAGCCCTCTATAACTTCCTTGAAGACAAGCTGGGAATGGACGTTACCGGCGCATATCTTGAAATGCTTGATAAATGCGGTCTTTTAGAGGTTATTATTGAATGCTTTGCAATTCCTGCCTTGCGCGCTTCAATTTATGACGCTCTTATGCAGATTATTAAAGACGTTATCGCCACTCTTCCGGCCGCATGGACCTGCGTTCAGGAAGACCGCTTTGTTTCTTCTCTTGTCAACATTTTCGGTGAAGACTATGCCTCACCCGACCACGAATATGCCGGTCTTATCAAGCAGGTTATTTATTACCACAACACAGTTATGGTTCCCCGCTATGACATTTTAAAAGAGGCTGAAGAAAGCTCAATTAAAATGAACATCATCTGCAAATACGGAAACGCTCCCGTTCCTGCCAGTGAAGACGGAAATTTTGCAGGTGACGGAATCGTTGAGCTCCCTGTTTCAAGCTTTGGCGCAACAACAGGAATGCACAACGAAAAGCTTCCCGAGGGCTACACTCAGGCTCTTTTTCCCGAATACAACATGATTTCCACCGACGGCTGTGTTGACGCTTCAACCGGTGCGCTGCCTTTCAACACATGGTATATTAAAGGGCTTGCTCACGGTGGCAAAAACGAAGATTATTTCAAGCTCATAAACGCCGTTGCTTATGAAGATCTTGATGTTTTTTCAAGCGAAAGCCACCCTCAGTTCCTTGAGGTTTCAAAAACCGACAAGGAGCGCCTTGTTCCGATGTATAAAATGTTTCACTTCAGAGAAACATTTATTTTTGAAGATTTCTTCAGAGTTATAATCAGATTTCTTTTAAAGCCTATTACTCTTATTAAAAATGCATTGATGAAATAAAAAGCAAAAAGGTGCCCGACGGCACCTTTTTTGCTTTACATAAAAGACTGCCGTAGAGGCAACCGCGTGTTTTTCCTTGCTTGCGGTGTAGCTTTCACATTGCGGCTTGGCAACACTAAAAATTTTTGTTCGCAGTCTAAAGCGGGAGTAGTGTGGCTATGCCACCGGCATTACTTTTCTTTGAAGAAGATTCCCCTGGGGGAAAACGTCTTGAAAGCGATAAGCTTTCAAGACAAAAGGGGGAGAGACCCCTCACCTCTATGTTGTTTTGGATAGTGCTTTATCTTTTTGCTTTACATAAAAAACTGCCGTAGAGGCAATCGCACGTTTGTCCTTGCGGACGGCATTACTTTTCTTTGGAGAAAATTCCCCTGGGGGAAATGTCCAAAAAAGCTGTTAGCTTTTTTGGACAAAGGGGAGAGAGCCCCCTCTCCCCTCTATGTTGTTTGGGTAGCGCTTTGTCTTTTTGCTTTACATAAAAACTGCCGTGGAGGTAACCGCACGTTTGTCCTTGCGGACGGCATTACTTTTCTTTGAAGAAAAGTAACAAAAGAACTTTTGCTGACGTTCACAAAAAAAACAAACCTTCGTCAAAAGCGCAGACAAAGTCTGCGTTGACTACGGGTGATTTTTTTGCTCTAAAAACCGTGGTGGAAATAGTAAGGTTCTTCTTTTTCATCTTCCGTTGGGGGCAACTGCCGCAGAGACTTCTGTTTATAAAGCTATTTAGGCATAGTCCTACTTTTCATCAGCCGTTCTAAGTGTAACAGCCGTTGCCCTGTGGTTGCGGTTTTTGCTTTGGATGTTCAGGTGGTTGCTTTGGTTGCTTAATTTCCCTTGGGGGAAATGTCCAAAAAAGCTGTTAGCTTTTTTGGACAAAGGGGGAATAGTGCCTTCCGGA
>JAFUHX010000045.1 GCA_017474045.1 Clostridia bacterium
CCCATTTGAATGACCTCCTTTATATTATTTTGTTGCAGTTGGCAGACCGCAACTTCATTATAATATAAGGAGGATTTTCTGTTCAACTATATAATTTCTCCCGAACCACGCGTCTAACGCGTGGTTTTACATTACAAAAAAAGCCACCGCAACTGCGATGGCTTCAAGAAGATTCTTAACCGTTAAGGATTTTGAAAATTGCTTTGTTTGATTTATAAAGCTCTTTATAGGCTGCAAAGTTTCTGTCATAAACAGCCTTGTTTTCTTTGTTGGGTTTAAAGACTTTGTCTGCCTTGATTAATTTTCCGGCTTCTTCAACACCTGCAATAAGACCCAAACCTGCTGCAACTACAACAGCTGCACCCACTGCACCAACATTCTGAGGACTGGGTACTGTTTCAACAATTCTTCCTGTACAGTCAGCAAGAATCTGGCTTGTTGAATCAGCAAGA
This sequence comes from Clostridia bacterium, assembly GCA_017474045.1. Taxonomy (GTDB): domain Bacteria; phylum Bacillota; class Clostridia; order Oscillospirales; family Acutalibacteraceae; genus UBA6857. The sequence goes on from JAFUHX010000045.1 coordinate 453, forward strand.
GCACCGCCACCGACAAAACGGATAATCTGAGAGGTTTCTGTTTTCTTTTCTACTGTTTCAAGGAACCATCTCAAATGGAGACAAACACCCTCAGCAACAGAACGGATAAGCTCACTTTTTCCGGTTTCAAGACTGATGTTGAAAAACATTCCTCTTGAGTTGGGGTCTTCAAAGGGGCAACGGTTACCGTGAAGCCAAGGAGCGAAAATTACACCGCCTGAGCCGGCAGGAACTGAGCTTGTTACCTCAGACATATACTGATAGAGATTGGTATATTGGCTTTCCATGTCTTCAGCAACATGAGTCTTTTTAAGATAGATTCCGATTTCATCAAGGGCAAGATGGTCTTTCACCCATTCAACACACTTACCTGCTGTTTCGAGCTCGGCAAAATAGTTATAGAATCCGGGACAAGCACCAACAGTTGCAGCAATCATAGCGCTTGTGTCAGCAATACTTTTATCAACAACAGTTGAAACCCAACCTGAAGTTCCAACGTAAACATGGGTGTCATGAAGCTTAACCGAGCCGGCACCAACACCAATAAGAGAAGCGTCTCCGCCGCCGCCGAATACCATTGTTCCGGCTTTGAGTCCGAGTTCAGAAGCAGCTTTTTCTGTCAGGCCTCCAACTTTATCGGTACATTTTATTATATTGGGAAGATGATTCATATCAACGCCCAACATCTTGCAGATTTCGCGGCTCCAGCATTTATTTTTGATATCATAAAGAAGAGTTGCAAAAGCGGAGTCTTCAGTCATAATAAACTCGCCTGTCATTCTGGCAATAAGAGACTCTTTTACATCAAGCCATTTGTGAACATGGCGGAAGTTTTCGGGTTCATTACCCTTAACCCACAAATATTTATAAACAGGGTCTTTAACGCTCAGAGAAGCGGCACCTGTTATCATAAGTGATTTCAGAACTTTAACAATGTTTCCCCCGGCAATCTGAATTCCGTGAGCCATGTTTTCTTTAAGCTCTTTTCTGGCTCTCTGATCCATATAGCTCATTGCTCTTCTGACGTGTCTTCCCTCTTTATCAACAAGAACAAGGCCCTGCATCTGAGAGCAGAAAGAAATTCCGTCAATTTTGGAAACATCGATTTTTGATTTTTTAATTACCTTTTTGGTGGTGTTGATCATTGCTGACCACCATTCATCAGGGTCCTGCTCTGCGCCTCCGTCGGGGAAAACATAAAGCTCATAGCCCTCAGAAGCGTTGGCAACAAGTCTGATTTCATCATCAATTTCAAAAAGACAGGTTTTAACCCCTGTTGTTCCTATATCATAGGCTAATGCGTAATTCATAATAACTCTCCTTTAAATTTATTTAACCGATTCAAAAGCTTTTGTCGGGTTTTAATGCCGCTTTGGCAAATCTTAAAAAGTTTTCAACCGCAAATTCATCTTTTTCAAAAATGTCTTCTCCGGCATATATTTTATATCTGTTGCTGTAATAATCGCAGGCATAGGCAAACTGAATGTTCATAAGCATATTATCAATCATAAACGCCGCCATTGAAGGATCAATATCACTTCTTATTTCTCCGTCGGCCTGTCCTCTGATAATCGCTTCTTTATATGCCTCAGCGGTTATTCTTTCCATTCTGTCTGCAAGCTCTCTTCCAAGCTCGCTGTTGCTTTCTGTTGTGAACTCGTTGTAGAGTCTGATCATAACAGCGTGTTCCCTTGAAAAAGCAATGGCTTTTCTGATAAGATTCTCAAGTTTGCTCATAACATCTTCATCAGACATAACAACCTCGCCCAGAATTCCTTCAAGGCAACCAACGCCATAATCAACGCTTGTTAAAAAAAGCTCAACTTTAGTGTTAAAATATTTATAAAGCGAACCTACGCTGACTTCAGCATTTTTGGCAATAGTGTTTATGTTTGCGTTTTCAAAGCCTTTGTTGGCAAATTCCGCAACCGCTACCGTTAAAATCTTTATTCTTTTTTCTTCCGGAATATTATCAAAAGTTGCTTTATGAAAAACTGAATTAAGGATACTCGTAAACTTCACGCTCCTTTTTTAACATTTAATGTTTTCACTTAAGGTATATTGTATCAACAAAGCCGCCAAAAAGCAAGTAAAAACGATTATTTTTTCTCTCATACTTAAAAACCCTGCCTTTAGCGGAGTGTTCGTAAGGACACTCCGCAGTTTTATTCGCCTTTCGGCGAGTTTTATTGCTTCGCAGTGATATTTGTCTTGCGACAAGTGATATTGCCTTCGGCAGTTTTCGGCGAATAAAATAACACTGAAGCCGTAAG
>JAFUHX010000046.1 GCA_017474045.1 Clostridia bacterium
CGTACAAAGGTACTCCGAGGGCGAGGTTTGTTTATAGCATAAAACGCAAAAACCTTGTTTTTGCCTGCTTTTGCTGATTTTTACAGTTTTAAAGGGTTTCTTTGGTAGTTCAATATCGAAAGAAACCCTTTAGTTGTCTTGCTTTATGCGGTCTGCACTTTTTTTACAGCCCCTTCCTTTTTATTCAGTTTAATTAATACATGATTCGCTTGATAACCGTTCTGTCGGTTTTGCTTCCGTTAGCAAGGAATGCGCTGAGAGTTGTGCAGTTTTGTCCGCCGGGATCGTTGATTATGAAGTCGGAGGTTGAAAAGCTTGTTGTGCTTGTTCCGTTATAGCCTTTAATAACAACCCAGTGCTGTGAACCGCCTGAAGATGTTGTTGCGCCGATGATAACGGGTCTTCCTGACTTAAGCTTTGAATAAATTGTGGAAAGCATGCTGTTTGAAACACGGCAGTTATAAGCTTTAGAGGTCAGACCAACGTTTGAAATGGAGCTCCAGTAAAGGTCGTTGTTGCTGTAGCTAAGCTTCTTCATAACTTCGTTGGGATAAACCGTTTTGCCGGTGTTATATGAATATACCATTGAAATGCAGGTTGTTGTGCAACCGATTGCACCGATTGTTTTGGTTCCGATATAAACATTTTTCCAGCGGCTGTCTCCCTGCTTGAAAAGGGGAACATTGAGGTTGATTTTAGTGTTGTTATTGGGCTTTGAAGTCTTGTAGCAATAGTCAAGGCAGACCCAACCTGAACGAGTGCCGTTTGTGCAACGGATAGAGCTTGAAAAACCCCATGAACCATTGACTTGACTAATATAGAAGGTTGTTCCTTTAGTCGCAGCTCCGACTGAAGAATAGTTTGATGAGGGACCTTTTCTTACATAAAGTCCGCTTCCGGTGTTTATTGCATAGTAGCCGGTTGAATACCTGCTGACTGCTTTAACAGTTACCTTGCAGGTTGCTGTTTTGCCGTTAGAGGTTCTGACGGTGATTGTTGCAGTACCTGCGTTTTTAGCTGTTATTGTTCCGCTGCTGCTCACAGAGGCAACAGAGGTGTTGCTTGAAGACCATGAAACGCTTTTGTTTGTTGCGTTGGAGGGATAAACCGTTGCGCTGAGAGTTTTTGTTGAACCTGCGTTCAAAGAAACTGAAGAAGTGTTGAGGCTTACGCTTGTGGGATTAATTACTGCGCCTGAAACAGCGGTAAAGCTGAATTTCTGAGCTGAAGAGAAGTTGCCCTGATAAAGCTGAACATTGGTACCGTTTGAGGAATGTGCGCCGTTGATATCGATATAATAAGCAGGGTTAAGCTTTGACTGAATGTAGTAGTATCCGTTGCCGGCAGGAATCAGTCTGAAAAGCTGAGCGTTTGACTTGTTAAGCGGCCACAAAGAAATGTTTTTGCCGTTGAGGGCGAGACCTGTGTGAACATCGAGAGCAAGACCGCTGTTGGAGTCAATGAAATAGTAATAGCCTGAGCCATAATAATAGGCTTTCCATTGCTGGTTTTTAACGTTTGCCTTTTGCCAGAGATGAATGTTGGTGTCTGCAGAGGTGTTTCCGCCGCTGACGTCAATAACACTGCCCGGTGCACAGGCGGGGCTTATGTAATAAGCTTTTGCGTTTGAAAGGGGAGAAGAATATGATGTTTTAACGCTGCCGCGTGCCCAGATGGCATAAATTGTGGTGTTTGCGCTGATTGAAACAGACTGACCGGGAGCGTATGCGGCTGTGGAAGCGTTGCGGTCATGGTGCCAACCGAGGAAAGAATAGCCTGAACGGTAGGGCATTGTCTGACTGAGGTTAAAGGCTGCATTTTTGGCAACTCTTACTGAAGAGGGAGCGCCACTACCGCCATTCGAGTTATAATAAAGATTGAAATACTGAACTGAGGGGGCTTTTTTGGTGCAATATCTGAGTGAAACCCAACCGCTTCTGTAGCCATTGGTACATTTAATGCTAGATGTATAACCCCATTCGCCACTTGTTCTGGTGACTTCGAAGGTTGTACCTTTTGTTGCCGCACCTACGCGTGAGCTGTTTGAAGAGGGTTGCTTTCTGACGTTTGAGCCGTTGTTGCCGGCGATAACATAGGTTCCGCAGGAATATGAAGCTGCACTTGCAGAAAGGGTGAATATTCCGAAAACCGTTGTCAGAACGAGAATTAACGAAACTGCTTTTAATAAAAATTTACTACGGGACATAAGATTTCTCCTTTTTTAATTTGATTTTTTCTGATGAGGTGTTCATTCTGAATATCAGGGTGGACTAAGATGAAAATTCATAAGATTTCTCCTTTGCTGATTGATGTTTTGTTTTTCATCGTGACTATATCGTAAGACATAAAAATTGAAACAAAAAATGGGGGAAATCAAAAAAGGAGCTGTAAAAAACGAGTTTTTACAGCTCCATATATATTATTGAAAGGTTATTTTGCCAAATCTTTGAGAAAATCACTTTCTTCTCTTGTAATCGTTTCGTCAACCGCGGCAACGATAAGAGCGAGAATACAGGCGGCAGACCTTCCTTCTTTTGAAAAAGAAGAAATAGCTTTGTTGCTCAGCTCAATGTTTTCTTCGCTTGTAACTGCTTCGCTTTTTAAAAGAGAAAGAAGATTTTCAGGCTCTGTTGAAAGAAGGTCTGAAATGAACTTCTGTTCAAGAAAAGTGAATTTTCCGTCAGCGGCAATTGCCTGAGAAATAAAAGTCAGAATAAAAAGCGAAACATTTACCTGAGAGCCTTCGAAATATTTTTCAGCCTCAGCTTCAAAAATTGAAAGCTTGCTCTTTCCTTTGTCAAGAAGCTCGCCGTAGCTTTTGTTAACATAGCTTTGAAAAATTTCGCTGAAGGGCTTTCCCATAAAAACACCTCTGTGATTTTTGCTTTAGTTTGAATTCTGTTACCTTAGGTTAACACAAAAAAATTCTAAAGTCAACAAGACCGGTTTTATAATGATTTTTAATTATTCGTTAACAATGTAATAATTGATTTAAGAAATATAATAAAATATAATTTATTCGTTAGAGTGGAAATTGTTTTTTTAAAACAAAATCACAGGAGGACAAAAATGAAATATAGTGAAAAGGAAATTCTCGGCTTAATTGAAAGATATAATTCAATGAACAGAAAGAATATTACCATCAATCTTTCAACTATTTATAAAACCCATGGATTTAAGAATAAAGACATAATAAGAGATTTCGGCTATACGCCCTATAAGGTTAACAGTTGGAGTGCGCTCAGCTCACCAAATGTTCCGACCTTTGAAGACGCAATCAGACTCGCTGTTAAATATAGCTTTTCAATTGAGGAGCTTTTAAAATAAGAAAAGTTGAGTTTTTAATTTTCTTAAAAAAAGAAAATTTTCAGCTTCTTAAAAAAAGTCTGTCAGTTTCTTTGAAAAAATCAAAAAAAGTGTTGATTTTTATTTTTGGTTGTGATACAATACTTCCTGCTAATGTCCAGACGAACTATGTCTGATATCTGAAATGAGGTGACAGGAATGAAAGAGGGAATCCATCCTAAATATGAACAGACAACAGTAAAATGTGCTTGCGGCGCAGTAATTGAAACAGGTTCAACAAAGCAGGGCTTGCGTGTTGACATTTGCTCAAACTGCCATCCGTATTTCACAGGTAAGCAGAAGCTTGTTGACACAGGCGGACGTGTTGACAGATTCAACAAGCGTTTCAATCTTGCTAAGAATAAATAATTATTTAAGTAAGAAAACCATTTCTAAGACGGCACAATTCTTCGAGGTTGTTCCGTCTTGTTTTTTTCTGAATAATAATGAGGCGGTGAAGCTGTGAGTGAATATAAAACAATAAAAAACGAAAACAGCGATGAATTTGTTGTTAAAAAGTCTCGTTTTATCGGCTATGTCAAGCCGGTTACAACTCAGCAGGAGGCTGTTGATTTTATTAATGAAATAAAAAGCAAGCATTGGGACGCAACCCACAATGTTTATGCCTATGTTTTAAGAGAGGGGCAAATCAGACGCTACAGCGACGACGGCGAGCCGCAGGGAACTGCGGGAATTCCCGTTCTTGATGTTCTTTTAAAAGAGGGTGTAACCGACTGTGTTGTTGTGGCAACGCGCTATTTCGGCGGAATAATGCTTGGAGCCGGCGGACTTGTCAGGGCATATTCCCACACGGCAAAAATTGCTGTTGACAGCGGAAAAATTATAACAATGTCACTTTGCAAAATTGCCGCCGTTTCCTGCGACTATACCTATTACGGAAGGTTGACACCGCTGATTTGTCAATTCGGAGGAATTGTTGAAGACACGGAATTTTCCGACAGCGTGAAGGTGGTTTTCAGAATTCCCGAGAATGATTTTGAAAGGCTTAATGCCCAGATTTTTGACTCAAGCAACGGAAAATATAAAGCAGAAGCTTTTGACGAAAAATATTGTGAAATATAATTCAGGGGAGAATTTCAGATTTTTTTGTATAAGTTAGGTATAGAAGGTGAAAATATGGATAAAATCAGACTTCGCAGCCTTGAAAACGAAAGAAAAACGATTTCAGAATACGGAATGTTATGCGCTGAAACAAAGGGAAGGCAACGCTTTGAAGAAGAGTGTTTAATCAGAACGGCATATCAGCGTGACCGTGACCGAATTATTCATTCCAGCTCTTTCAGAAGACTGAAACACAAAACTCAGGTTTTTCTCTCTCCCGACAGCGACCACTACAGAACCCGTCTGACCCATACCCTTGAGGTTTCTCAGATTGCCCGGACAATAGCCTGCGGACTTTCACTTAATGAAGATTTAACTGAGGCAATTGCTCTCGGTCATGACCTGGGACACACTCCCTTCGGCCATGCAGGAGAAAGAGCGCTTGACGCGGTATATCCCGGTGGATTCAAACACTATCAGCAAAGCCTCCGTGTTGTTGATGTTATCGAAAACGAAGGAAAGGGTCTTAACCTGACCTATGAGGTCAGAGACGGTATTGCATGCCACACAAGAGGAAAAGAGGCCGACACTCTTGAAGGAAGAATTGTTAAGCTTGCCGATAAAATAGCTTATATCAATCATGATATTGATGACGCTGTCAGAGGACAGGTTATCAGCGAAAGAAATCTTCCCCGTGAAGCAGTTTGCATTTTAGGCGACAGCAAAAGCAAAAGAATAAATACTCTTGTGTGTTCGGTAATTGAAAACACTAAAGACGAGGTCTGCTTCAGCAATGAGGTTCAGGGCGCTTTTGATATTCTTCATGAATTTATGTTTGAAAGGGTATATACCAATCCTGTTTGCAAAAGCGAAGAAACCAAGGCAATATCCATGATTCAGTCTCTTTATGAATTTTTTGTTCAGCATCCGGACGAGCTTCCAAATGAATATATAAGTATTGCCTGGCGCGAGGGAACAGAAAGGGCAGTTTGCGACTATATTGCCGGAATGACAGACGGCTATGCGCTGAAAACCTTCTCAAAATATTTTATTCCAAGCGGTTGGTATAAATAAACCGAAAAATTTTGAATAATCCTGAAAGGACGGTGAAAAAATGGCAAGATTCAGCGATGAATTTCTCTCAGAGCTTCACGCAAGATGTGATATTGAACAAATAATCTCTTCCTATGTTCAGCTTAAGCGAAGAGGCAAAAATCTTGTTGGTCTTTGCCCGTTTCATAACGAAAAAACTCCGTCCTTTACCGTATATCCCGAAAGCCAGAGCTTTTTCTGCTTTGGTTGCGGTGTTGGCGGAGAAGCAATAAACTTCATCAGGCGGGCGGAAAACCTTGATTATGTTGAAGCTGTTCGTTTTCTCTGCGACAAAGCCGGACTTGCCATGCCTCAGGAGAATTATGATAACAGTATGGCAGAAAGGCGAAAAAGAATTTATGAAATAAACAAAGAAGCCGCAAGATTTTTTAACAGCTATCTTTTTTCTCCTCAAGGCGAAAAAGGGCTTGAATATTTCAAAAGCCGCGGATACACAAAAAAAACACTTGTCCGCTTCGGAATGGGCTATGCACCTGACGATTGGCGTCAGTTGATTACCTATATGAGAAGCAAGGGTTATTCTTATGAAGAGCTCTATGCTGCCAATCTTGCTAATAAAAGCGAAAAAAACGGAAAGGTTAATTATTACGACAGCTTCCGAAATCGCGTAATGGTTCCCATAATTGACGCAAGAGGCAATGTTGTTGCTTTCGGCGGAAGAGTTCTTGACGACAGCAAGCCGAAATATATCAACACCTCAGACACGCTGGTTTACAAAAAAAGCCTTGGTGTTTTCGGCTTGAATTTTGCCAAAAATACAAAAGAAGAAAGCCTTATTCTTGTTGAAGGCTATATGGATGCAATTTCTCTTCATCAGGCGGGCTTTGATAATGCAATTGCCTGTCTTGGAACGGCGTTGACCGGTGAAATGGCACACCTTCTTTCGAGATATTGCAAAGAGATTATTCTTTGCTATGATGCTGACGAAGCGGGTCAGAAGGCTACTCAGAGAGCAATTGGCGTTTTTTCTTCAATAGGAATGAAAATGAAGGTCATCAGACTCAGCGGTGGAAAAGACCCTGATGAAATTTTGAAAAAATTTGGCCCTCAGCGATTCAGAGATTTGATTGACGGTGCAGCTAACGATATTGAATATGACCTTTTGAGAGAAAGACAAAACTATGACCTTGAAACTTCAGACGGAAAGCTGAAATATTTAACAAGAGCAGCTGAAATTCTTGCTAACTGCGAAGATTCCATTGCTCAGGATATTTATGCTTCAAGGCTTGCTGAAGAGCTTGGGGTTGAAAAACAAACAATTCTTTCAAGAATTGAGGTTTTAAAAAAGAGAATTTCTTTTAATCAAAGACAAAATAAATTTAAAAATATTCAAAGAGAAGCTGTTTCAATTCAAACAAAGGAAACCGTTCAAAGCGGAACCTCACTAAAAGCGGTTAAGGCTCAGAAAAGAATAATTGCTTCTCTGATGAGAAATCCCGATTTTCTTTCTCTGACTCAGGGAAGGCTGGGAATTGAAGATTTTACCGTTTCTCATTGTGCCCGTCTTTTTGAGGTTTTAAAAAGAAAAATTGAAGCCGGAGAAAGTCTTGAATACAGCGCAATGGCAGGAGAACTTACCCCTGACGAAATGAGCGCTCTTGTGGGACTTTGCAAAAAGAACGAGGAGCTTCCCGCAACAAAAAAAGAGTTTATTGATTGTGTTGGGGTCCTCGAAGAAGAAAAGGCTGAAAAGAAGCGTCGGAGCATTGATCCTTCAAGTCTCGACGGAGAAGATTTTCTCAGTCTTTTCAAAAAGAAAAACACCTGAAAATCAGAAACAATCTGATTTTTCTGAAACAACCTGTTAAAAAACATTTTCAAAGCGGCTCTTCAGAACTTAGCGGCGGCTTTTGTGATGTTTACCATAGATAAAAAAGAAAGGCAAGGAAGTTTTTATGGAAGCAAACGAGAAAAAATCATTGATGAAGGCTCTTATCGACAGAGGTGTAGCAGCAGGAAAAATCGATTCAACCGAAATTGACGCCCTCACAGTTGAGGCAGACCTTGAGGTTGAAGACATTGAAAAGCTTTATTCAACTTTGGAAAGCATGAATGTTGAAATCATTGAAACTCTTGACACCGATATTTTTTCAAATATTCCCGAAGACGGCGGTGAGTCAAAGGAATACAGCGAAGATATGGCTTCAACCGAAACAAAAAGCACTTCAGTTGATGACCCCGTTAAAGTTTATCTTAAGGATATCGGCAGAGTTCCTCTTTTAACTCCTGAAGAAGAAATTGAGCTTGCAATCAGAATCGCTCAGGACGATCAGGATGCAAAAGACCGCTTGACTAAAGCAAACCTCAGACTCGTTGTCAGCATTGCCAAAAAATATACCGGAAGAGGAATGATGTTCCTTGACCTTATTCAAGAGGGTAACCTTGGTCTTATTAAGGCTGTTGATAAGTTTGACTACACAAAAGGCTTCAAGTTTTCAACCTATGCAACATGGTGGATAAGACAGGCTATTACAAGAGCTATCGCTGACCAGGGAAGAACAATCAGAATTCCTGTTCACATGGTTGAAACCATCAATAAAGTTAAGAAAACAAGCAGCATGCTTCTTCACAGAAACGGAAAAGATCCTTCAGCTGAAGAAATTGCCAAAGAGCTTGGAATGACCGCCGACAAGGTCAGAGAAATTCTCAGAATTTCTCAGGAGCCCGTTTCTCTTGAAACGCCCATCGGTGAAGAAGAAGACAGCCATCTTGGCGATTTCATTCCCGACGACGATGCTCCGTCTCCTGCTGACGCAGCGGCAATGACCTTCCTTCGCGAAAGAGTGAATGAGGTTCTTGAAACCCTCACTCCAAGAGAAGCTGAGGTTCTCAGACTGCGTTTCGGTCTTAAAGACGGTTCTGTTCAGACTTTGGAAGAAGTTGGAAACGCTTTCGGCGTAACAAGAGAGCGTATTCGCCAGATTGAAGCCAAGGCGCTGAGAAAGCTTCGCCATCCTTCAAGAAGCAAGCACCTTAAAGACTTATAATTCTGAATTTTTCAGGAGCTGTAAAAATGAGTTTTTTACAGCTCCTTTTTTTCGATAAGACGGAAAAATTCTTGCTTAATGTCTATTGACATATACCCTGGGGGAGTATATAATAAAAACCAGAAAAACAATTGTGAGGTAAAAGATGAAAGAGGATTTTTGTTGTTGCCAAAAAACAAAAGAGCGTTCTGAAGACGAATATAAGCGCCTGATAAACCGCCTGAGCCGAATTGAAGGTCAGGTCAGAGGAATTAAGGGTATGGTTGAAAAAAATGCCTATTGCCCTGATATAATGCTTCAGGTTGAGGCTGTCTGTGCGGCGCTTAAATCTTTTAACAAAGAGCTTTTAAATGAGCATATCAGGTCGTGTGTTGCCAATGATATTAAAAACGGCGAAGACGAAACGATTGAGGAGCTTATTGCAACTCTTTCTAAGATTATGAAATGAGGTGACTGAATGAAACAATTTGATGTTACGGGAATGAGCTGCGCCGCTTGCAGCGCCAGAGTTGAAAAAGCAGTCAACTCTGTTGAAGGAGTAACCCAATGCAGTGTTAATCTTTTAACCAACTCAATGAATGTTGAAGGCGGAAATGTTCTGGATATTATAGCCGCTGTTGAGAATGCGGGCTACGGTGCCAAAGAAAAGGGTTCAAAAGGCCCTGAAAAAAGCGAAACAAACAGCGAAAACAAAGAGCTTTCAAAACTGAAAACCAGACTTTTTTCTTCTGTTGGTTTTCTTGCTGTGCTGATGTATATTTCAATGGGCCACGTTATGTGGGGCTTTCCCTTGCCTGAGGCCCTTTCCTCCAATCCACTTGCCATTGCTCTTTCAGAAATGCTATTGTCTGTTGCAGTTATGGTAATTAACCAGAAATTTTTTATAAACGGCTTCAAGGGGCTTTTAAAAAGAGCACCGAATATGGATACTCTTGTTGCAATGGGAAGCTCGGCGGCGTTTGTTTGGAGCAGTATTCTTGTTTTTCAGATGACGGAGAAGGCTTCTGATTTTCATGCTCTTCATGAGCTTCTTCACGGCTTATGGTATGAAGCGGCGGCAATGATTCTGACCTTAATAACCGTCGGAAAAATGCTTGAAAGCAGGGCAAAGGGAAAAACAACCGATGCCATTAAAGGTCTGATGAAGCTTAAAGCGAAAACCGCCGTGATTATAAAAGACGGAAAAGAAGTTGAAGTTGAAATTGAAAAGGTCAGAGTGGGCGATATTTTCGTTGTCCGCCCCGGTCAGAGCGTTGCTGTTGACGGAGTTATTGTTGAAGGTTCATGCAGCGTTGATGAGTCATCGTTGACAGGCGAGAGTATTCCCGTTGATAAAAAAGAGGGTGACGAAGTCTTTGCCGCAACAATTAACAAAACAGGCTTTATAAAATGTAAGGCGGAGCGAGTGGGCGAAAACACAACTCTTTCTCAGATTATAAAAATGGTCAGCGATGCTGCAGCAACAAAGGCGCCCATTGCCAAGGTGGCAGACAAGGTTTCAGGAATTTTTGTTCCTGCAGTAATATGCATTGCAATTGTGACTGTTGCTTTATGGCTGTTTTCAGACAAAGGCTTTGCCTTTGCTTTGGCAAGAGGAATTTCAGTTCTGGTAATCAGCTGCCCTTGCGCTTTGGGTCTTGCAACACCGGTTGCTATAATGGTGGGAAGCGGTGTCGGCGCAAAAAACGGAATTCTTTTCAAAAATGCGGTTTCCATTGAGCAAACCGGAAAAACACAGATTGTGGTTCTCGACAAAACAGGAACCGTAACAAAGGGTCAGCCCGATGTAACAGATATTATTCCCGAAAAAGAAGTCAGCGAAGAAGAGCTTCTCTTTCTTGCCTATACCCTTGAAAACAAAAGCGAGCATCCTCTTTCAAAAGCTGTTAAAAAGCGCGCTGAAGAGGCATCAATTAAGTGCGGAGAGGTTGAGAGCTTCAGGGTTCTTTCAGGAAGCGGCTTAGAAGCTCAACATAAAAATGAACTTCTTTTTGCCGGTAATTTGAAGTTTATGGAGGAAAGAATTTCTCTTTCGCAAGAAACAAAAGAAACGGTCAGCGCTCTTGCAGGTCAGGGAAAAACACCCTTGCTCTTTGCTTGGGGAAAGAAATTTCTGGGCATTATTGCCGTTGCGGATGTTATCAGAGAAGAGAGCAAAGAGGCAATTGAACAGATGAGAAAAATGGGTCTTCGCGTTGTAATGCTGACGGGGGATAATGCCAACACAGCGAAAGCTATTGCAGCCTCGGCCGGTATTGACGAGGTTATTTCAGATGTTCTTCCTGACGGAAAAGAAAAGGTTATTGCTGAACTGAAAAAACAAGGCAAGGTTCTTATGGTCGGCGACGGAATAAACGACGCTCCCGCCTTAACTGCCGCTGATATGGGCGTTGCCGTAGGCGCGGGAACCGACATTGCCATTGACGCAGCTGATGTTATTTTAATGAAGAGCCGATTAACAGATGTTCCGGCAGCCATAAGACTCAGTAAGGCAACACTTAAAAATATTCATGAAAATCTTTTTTGGGCGTTCATCTATAACACACTGGGAATACCGCTTGCTGCCGGAGCGTTTATTTCGCTTTTCGGCTGGGAGCTTAATCCGATGTTCGGCGCGGCGGCAATGAGTCTTTCAAGCTTTTGTGTTGTAAGTAATGCTTTAAGACTGAACTTGTTTGATGTTCATAAAATAAGGCACTATAAAATAAAACAATCTGAAAAGGAGAATGTAACCATGAAAAAAACAATGAAAATTGAAGGCATGATGTGTCCTCATTGTTCAGGAAGAGTAAAGAAGGTTCTTGAAGAGCTTTCAGCAGTTGTGTCTGCAGAGGTCAGTCATGAAAGCGGAACAGCCGTTGTAACTCTTTCTGAAAATGTTTCAGAAGAAGCCCTCAAGGCTGCTGTTGAAGCTCAGGGCTACGCAGTTACGGGAATTGAATAATGCATATTCCTAAAAGTGAAAGCAGCCTCATAGAAATTGAAGGCTTCTATGAGGCTCTTGAAAGGTCAAAAATTCAGTCTCATATTGAATATGACGTCAGAGACTGGCTGTATGTTCCCAATTACTACAGCGAATATCGTTATATTCTCGGAACAACGGGCAAGCGACCTCTTATCTGTATCGGAATCAATCCTTCAACGGCGAAGCCCAATCAGCTTGATAACACATTGAAATCGGTTGAAAGAATTGCCTTGAAAAACGGCTACGACAGCTTCATAATGTTCAATGTTTATGCGCAAAGGGCAACCAGACCGGAAGATATGGATAAAGAGCTTAATGAAGCGCTTCACAAAGAAAACATGAAGGCGTTTGACTATGCTCTTTCCGTTTATGAGGGCGAAAAGCCTGCGGTTTGGGCTGCCTGGGGAAATATTGTTGAAATGAGGCCTTATCTTAAAAAATGTCTCAGCGACATGGTGAAAATTTCAAAAAAATATTCAGCCGATTGGTTCAGAGCCGGTCCGATTTCCAAAAAAGGACATCCCCATCATCCTCTCTACTTAAAAAAAGACAGTTCTCTTGATGAGTTTGACATGGAAAACTATCTTAAAAATGTTCTGAAAGATTTTGCTCTTGTTTAAAAGAATATTTTCTGAAAAAGCTTCATACAATTAGGTGACGGAGAACCCCACTCTGTCACCGTTATTTATTGAGGTGAAGCGTGTGAATAAGATTTATGTGTCAAGGGCATTGGAGTTGGGAAAATATATTGCTGAAACAAAAAGCACCGTCAGACAGACTGCCAAACATTTCGGAATAAGCAAATCGACGGTTCACACCGATGTTTCAAAAAGGCTTGAAAAAATTGACGGTGAAGTTTATGAAAGGGTCAGGGCTGTTCTTGATGAAAACAAGGCTCAACGGCACCTGAGGGGCGGAATAGCTACCAGGGAAAAATACATAAAACTCCAGAAATAAGATTTTGAGAGAAACAGTTTAAGCGGCTGTTTCTCTCAGATTTTTTAAAAGAAGAAAAGACTGCAATGGTGCATGACGGCGTTGCAGTCTTTTCAAAAAGTTTTCTTTGGTTGCTTAGTTGACCTTTTTGTGTTATAATTTCTTTCAGTTTGTTTTGAAAGTATGTATTTTATTATAAAACTGCAAAATGTTTCAAATCCCTATGGCTTTAAAAGAAAGTTTTTGATATAATCTTTTTACATTATTCCTTCCATGAAGCCATCCAGCTCTGTGCTTGAAATGTCGCAGGCAATAACCACTGAGTTATAAATCAGAAGGTTACCTCTGATAACGCCGGCCGAGTCTTCATATCCGGGATAATTGAGAATTTCATAGGACCACATTTTAACTCTTGCCCCCTTGAATTTTTCAAGGTCGAGGCCTTGCGACTTCTGAAGCTCATTGTAGCTTGAATAAACCTCGTCAAACTCGGTGGGAATAATTACCTCTTTGACTTCGCAGGGGTCCTGGGAAACCTCCCAGCCAAACTGAGAAAAAAACGCAATCCTATCCTCAGCGGTTTCGGCTTTCATAATAACTCCGCCCACCTTTGCGGCAGGCGCACTTGCTGTTTTTCCAACAAGATAAACAGCTCCTATGGTAACAAAAACAAAAATCAGAGAAATAAACGCGGCATTTTTCAGTTTTGAAGATTTAACAGAAATAACAAACATATTTTTTCCTCCTTGGAAGGCTTAATAATATATATGCAAAATATAATAATGTATGACAGAGAAAGAAAGAGTGGCAAAAATGCATTACATACCCTATAACTCCCGAAGCGACATTCACAAAACTCCCTTCGGCTGTGTTAAAGAAAAAGAAAGAATCACCTTCAAGGTGGTTCTTCCGCGAAACCTTATGTGCAGTAAGGTTCTTCTTGTTATTCAAAAAGACGGAGGAGAAACCAGAAGATTTGATTTGTTCTGGCTTTCCATGCAGGGAACAGACGAAGAATGGTGGTGCCTTGATTATATCGCTGAAGAAACAGGTCTTTATTTCTATCATTTTGAATATGACACTCCTTGGGGCAGGTCAAAAATTTTGCATAGCGGTAATTGCCTCGGAAAGCTGAACGGCGGCGATTCTTCGTGGCAGCTTACCGTTTATGAAAAAGAGTTTTCAACACCTTCATGGCTTAAGGGCGGTTTGATTTATCAGATTTTTCCCGACAGGTTTTATTTTTCAGGAAAAGAGAAAAGCGGCGTTCCAAAAGACAGAATTTTAAGAAAAGATTGGGGCGGCGAACCATATTGGAAGCCCACAAAAGAAGGCAAGGTTCTGAATAACGATTATTTTGGCGGCGATCTTAAAGGAATCGAAGAAAAGCTTGAATATCTTTCTTCTTTAGGTGTCAGCTGTATTTATCTTAACCCGATTTTTGAAGCCCAGAGCAATCATCGCTATGACACAGCAGACTACAGCCGGATAGACAGTATTCTCGGAACAGAAAGCGACCTTGAAAGCCTTTGCGAAAAGGCCGGAGAAAAGGGGATTTCCATTATTTTAGACGGTGTTTTCAGCCATACGGGTGACGATAGCATATATTTCAACAAATATTCGCGCTATGAGGGTCAGGGCGCCTTTCAGAGCAAAAATTCTCCCTATTATAAATGGTATAAATTCACCTCATGGCCTGAGAAATATCGATCCTGGTGGGGAATTGATATTCTTCCCGAGGTAACGGAGGAATCCCCTGAATTTATTGAGTTTATTGCCGGAGAAAAGGGAATTGCAAGAAAATGGCTGAAAAAGGGAATAAAGGGCTGGAGGCTTGATGTTGCCGATGAGCTGCCCGATAAATTCCTTGATGAATTCAGAAAAGCGGTTAAAAAAGAAAACAGCGAAGCTGTTATTTTAGGTGAAGTCTGGGAAGACGCTTCAAACAAATTCAGCTATGGAGCCAGAAGGCGCTATCTTCAGGGCAAACAGCTTGATAGTGTTATGAACTATCCTTTTGCCGATGCGATAATATATTTTATCAGAAGCGGCAAGGTGGAAGGGTTCAGCAACAAAATAATGACGGTTCTTGAAAACTATCCGAAGTGTGTTACCGATGTTCTGATGAACCATATCGGAACCCACGACACAATGAGGGCAATTACTCATCTTGCAGGTGAAAGCTGTGAAATGAGAGACAGACTGTGGCAAAGCGAAAAAAAGCTTTCTGCTTCTCAATATGAAAAGGGAATAAAGCTTCTTAAGCTGGCGGCTGCTGTTCAATATACTCTTCCCGGCGTACCTTCTCTTTATTACGGCGATGAAGCAGGAATGGAGGGCTATAAAGATCCCTTCAACAGAGTTTGTTATCCCTGGGGAAAAGAAAATGCTGAGCTTCTTTCATGGTATAAGGCATTGGGAAAAATCAGAAAAAGCTGTTTGTGTCTGAAGGAAGGCGGCTTTTCAACCGTTTCTGAAATGCTTGGCTGCCTCGCTTTTGTCAGATATTCTGAGGAAGACGAAATTATGGTAATCATTAACAGAAACGAGCATGAAATAGATTATTATCTTCCTGAAAGCTGGCATAATTGTCCGTCAATTCTGGGCGGAGAAAATGAAGGAACCAAAATCAGATTAGGCGCTCTTGAAGCGGCAATTATTAAAAAGGAGAAATAAAATGAGTGACTGGACAGAAGTAAAAATTTCCGTTGACGCCAAAGATGTTGACAGGGCGGCAGATATTGCCATGATGGTTGTTCCTTACGGAATTTATATTGAAGATTACCGCGACCTTGAACAGCAGGCATGGGACATTGCTCACATTGACCTGATTGACGAAGACCTTCTTAAAAAAGACAGAAGCAAGGCCTTTGTTCATGTTTATATTGCGCCTCAGGAAAATCCCCTTGAAGCTGTTGCTTTTCTTCGCGAGCGCTACACAGCCGAGGGAATAGAAAACGAAATTGATTTATCGGCTTGCAAAAACGAAGACTGGGAAAACAACTGGAAGCAATATTTTCACTCAATTCCTGTTGGTAAAAAGCTTCTTATCCATCCCACATGGGAAGAAGACTATGATTCTCAGGGAAGAGTTGTTCTTGATATTGAGCCGGGTCTTGCCTTCGGTTCGGGCTCTCATGAAACAACAAGGCTCTGCCTTGCTGCGCTGGAAAATCATGTTGATGAAAGCAAGGAGCTTCTTGATATCGGTTGCGGAAGCGGAATTTTGTCTGTTGCCGGTCTTCTTCTGGGAGCTAAAAGCGCGGTGGGAGTTGATATTGACGCTCTTGCTGTTGCCAACGCCAGAGAAAACGCCAAGACAAACGGCTTTGATGAAACAAAATTCAAGGTCTTTCAGGGCAACCTGACAGATAAGGTTGAAGGAAAGTTTGATATTGTTGTTGCAAACATTGTTGCCGATATTATCATTATGTTCTGCAAAGATGTGGGCAACTTTATGAAAGACGGTGCAGTTTTTATAACGTCGGGAATTATTGACACAAGAGAAAACGATGTTTTGGCTGCTTTTGAAAAATATGGTTTTGAAGTTATTGCAAGACACGCCGAAAAAGGCTGGGTCTGCTTTGAATGCTTAAAAAAATAAAAGATACGGGAAAAAACAATGCTGACAAAAGATGTTGAAATAATTGAATATTCAGGAAAAATTGATTTTTTAAACAGTCTGACTCATGCTGTCGGGGCTCTTTTGGCTGTTCCGGGATTTGTTTTTCTTCTTCAGAAGGCTGAGGGACTAAGAGAAATTCTTGCTTGCTCGGTTTATTGCTTTTCAATTTTTGCCGTTTATTTTGTTTCGGCCTTCTATCACGGTCTGCCTGTGAGCGAGGCAAAGCGAAAGGCAAGACTTCTTGACCACACAACTGTTCCTCTTCTTATTGCGGGAACTGCAACTCCGTGCGCAATGATAACGCTTTTTGAAATCAGCTCTTTTCATTGTGTTCTTGTTATGGTCTGCGCCTGGATTTGTTATATTTTCGGCGTTCTTTCAAAGCTGTTTTTCTTTGAAAAGCTGAAAAATATTACCGTTGCTGTTTACATAGCTTTGGGAGCTCTGATGATTCTGAGTGTTGTTCCGATTCTTGATATGATTACTAAAGAAGGCTTCAACTGCCTTCTGATAGGCTGCGCTTTTTATCTTCTCGGAGCAATGCTTTGCGCCATGGGAATAAAAAGACCTTTTCTTCATGTGATTTTTCATCTTTTTGTTCTTGCGGGAAGTGCGGTTCATTTTTTTGCAATGTATAATTATGTTTTTTAATTTTTTTCAGAAACCGACCTTTTTTTCTAAGGTCGGTTTTAATATCTTAGACTAATATTTTCCTGTTGAGTGAACTCCTTCTATTTGACAAATAATAAGTGTTGATGTATAATACATAGTTGAATGAAAATGAAAAAAATCATTTAATTTTTAATGAGGTGAAATATATGATTTATGCTGTAATTGCTGCCGGCGGAATCGGAAGCAGAATGGGAAACATGGAAAAACCCAAGCAATATCTTAAAATTAAAAACAAGCCCATAATCGTTCATACGGTTGAGAAGTTTTATGTTAATGCCTGCTTTAAAAAGGTGATTATTCTTTGCCCTGATCAATGGGTAAACTACACCAAAGAAGTTCTTGCAAAATATCTTCCTGAAAACGACAAGGTAATTGTTCTCAAGGGCGGAAGCACCCGAAACGAAACAATTATGAATTCAATTAAATATATTGAAGAAACCGACGGTCTCGACGATGAAACCGTAATTGTTACTCATGACGCAGTCCGTCCCTTCGTTTCGGCAAGAATTATTGAAGAAAACATTGAAGCTGCCCTCAAGTATGGCGCAACAGACACCGTTGTTCCCGCAACAGACACAATTGTTGAAAGTCAGAACGGCAAGGTTATAAGCTCAATTCCCGACAGAAGCAAGCTCTATCAGGGTCAGACTCCTCAGGCATTTAAGGCAAAGCTTCTTAAAGACCTTTATTATAGCTTAACAGAAGAAGAAAAAGATATTCTGACCGATGCTTGCAAGATTTTCAGCATGAAGGGCTATGACGTTCACATGATTGACGGCGAGGTTCATAATATCAAAATCACATATCCCTATGACCTTCGTGTTGCCAAGGCTTTGCTTGACGAAGAAATTAAATAAGGAGTTTGTTCAATGCTTAATACAGTTTACAGATTAACTCAGCCGAGAAAAATTGAAATCGAATTTTCTGAAATCGATATTTTCAGCTCTGATGTTATTGTAAGACCAACATATCTTTCAATCTGCAACGCAGACCAAAGATATTTTCAAGGCAACCGCGACGCAAAGGTTCTTGCCCAAAAGTTGCCGATGGCTCTTATTCATGAAGCTGTGGGCGAGGTTGTTTATTCTCCTGACGGTTCCTTCAAGCCCGGAGATAAGGTTGTTATGATTCCGAATACTCCCACAGAAGATGATGAAATCGTTGCTGAAAACTATCGCCGTTCAAGTAAGTTCCGTGCCAGCGGCTTTGACGGTTTTATGCAGGAATACGTTCAGTGCTCACCCGACAGACTCGTTCTTCTTCCTGATGAAATCAACCCCGAGGTTGCTTCATTTACCGAAATTGTTTCAGTCAGCGTTCATGCAATCACCCGTTTTGATAAAATTGCTCATTCAAGAAGAAATATAATCGGCGTTTGGGGCGACGGTAATCTCAGCTATATGACCAGCCTTTTTCTTAAAAAATTCTTCCCTGAAAGCAAGGTTTATGTTTTCGGAATTGTTCCGAGAAAGCTTGCCGATTTCACTTTCGTTGATGAAACCTTCCTGACAACTGAAATTCCCGAAGATTTAAAGCTTGACCATGCGTTTGAATGTGTTGGCGGAAATGCTTCTCAGGTTGCCATTAACCAGATTATTGACTATATCAATCCTGAAGGAACCATCTCTATTCTCGGCGTTAGCGAATATCCTGTTCCCATTAATACAAGAATGATTCTTGAAAAGGGACTGAGAATGTTCGGAAGCAGCCGAAGCGGAAGAGAAGACTTTGCCAAAACGGTTGAAATGTATAAAAAGCATCCCGAAATTGTTGAGCATCTTTCAAGAATGGTCAGCTATGTCAAGCCTGTCAGAAATATTAAAGACATGATGGAAGCTTTTGATCTTGACACCCAAAAGTCTTTCGGTAAAACCGTTATGAAATGGGAAAAATAAAATTTTAATTACCCTTCACCTTTTTTTGTGAAGGGTAATGTTGAGTAATTTCAGAAAGGGGCTTCTTATGAAAAAAATAAAAATGCTTCTGCAGAGAACATTGTTTTACAGAATATATCTTCTTTTTGTCAAGTATTTCAGAAAAACAAAAAAACTGATCAGAAACCAGATTAACCCAAGATATAATCGCTATCTTCTGAAGACAAAATATCCTGCAATTTACAAAAAGTATTCAAAATTGCCCGTTGACGAAAAAAAGGTTGTTTTTGTTGAAATCAGACTGCCAAAATTAACAAACAGCTATAAAGTCATTTATGATGAGCTATACAGAAACTATGATTTCGACATTCACTGCCATTTTCTCCGCAACACCTTTGTTTCAAGAAAAGAATACAGAAAGCGCTGCGAAGCTTTTATTAAAGATATTGCAACAGCCAAATATGTGTTTATGGATGAAGCCACAAACATAATGGGCAAGTTTGTTACCCGTGAGGAAACGGTTATAACTCAGCTGTGGCATGGCTGCGGTGCTTTCAAAAAATTCGGGTTCAGTACAGCTGACGCTATTTTCGGTGCTACCCGCGAACAGATGATAAAATTCCCCTTCAACAGAAACTATACCCATGTTACTGTCAGCAGCCCCGAAGTTATCTGGGCTTATGAAGAAGCCATGAACTACACCCATGAAAGCGGAGTAGTCAAAGCTTTGGGAAGCAGCAGAACCGACATTTTTTATGATAAAGATTTCATTGAAGAAGCATATAGCAACTTCTATGAGCTCATGCCTCAGGCTAAGGGTAAAAAGGTGATTTTATATGCACCCACATTCCGCGGAAGAGTTGCCAAGGCCACTTCTCCCAAAAGACTTAACATTGAGCTTTTGAAATATGCTTTGGGAGATGAATATGTTCTTGTTACAAAACATCATCCTCTTGTCAGAAAGCTTCCTAATATTCCCGAAAACTGCATTGATTTTGCTCAGGATATGACAACCGACCTTTCAATAGAAGAGCTTCTTTGCGTCAGCGATATCTGCATTTCAGACTATTCATCTCTTGTTTTTGAATATTCACTTTTTGAAAGACCGCTGATTTTCCTCGCTCACGACCTTGAAACCTTCTTTGATTGGAGAGGCTTTTATTATGACTATTTTGAGCTCGCTCCCGGTCCTGTTGTGAAAAACACTTGTGAAATTCTCAGCTATATTAAAGAAATTGAAGAAAAGGGCTTCGACAAATCTCAGGTTGTTAAGTTCAGAGAAAGGTTTATGTCTTCCTGCGACGGTCACGCAACCGAAAAAATTCTTAAAACAGCCATGACAGAGGAAGCAAGAGAAGCTTACAAGAAAAAAGAACCTCTCCCCAAAGAAAAATATCATCTTATTCCCTCAGCTGATGATTTTGACGGAGAAAAATATTCATTTGAAAAATAAAGTAATCGGTCTGTAAAAAATTTCAGACCGCATAAAACAAGAAAAACAAAGGGTTTCTTCCGGTTCAACTACCAAAGAAACCCTTTTAACATTTATAAAGCTAATGATTTGTTTTTTTGACCGCGTGTTCATAGTGCTTTTATTTTTTCAGTGCAATTTCTTCGCAGATTTCTCTGAATACTCCTGCGCAGTCGGTGTTTCCGCCACTTCCGTTTTCACAAAGAACAACAACGATATAATGAGGATTATCAGAAGGATAAAAGCCGGCAAACCATGTTCGGCAAATTTCTTTTCCTTTTTCAAAAATTCCTGATTGAGCTGTTCCTGTTTTTCCGGCAAGAGAAAGAATTTCACTTTTAGCGTTTGATGCGTTTCCGTTTTCCACAACAGAAGAGAGCATTTTTCTCATTTTAAGAACGGTGTTGTCAGAAAAAACCTTGGTTGCCACCGCATTTTCTTTTGTTTTAACAAGACCGTTTGAGTTGGCGTAGCCATAAAAAATAGTTGGGGTAACAGCGTTTCCTGTAGCTAGGGCATGATAGACAGACAAAACATGAAGCGGAGACATAAGAAGCCTTCCCTGACCGAAGGAAAGGTTAGCTCTTTCTCCTGCTGAGGCAAGATTATCGTTAGAGGGAAGAACACCCTTGGTGCCGCAGATGTTTTCAGCAATTTCTGTCTCGCTTTCTATGCCCAAAAGACGACAGATATAAAGCAGATAATCTCTGTCGATTTTTTCCATAAGATTTATAAAATAACAGTTGCAGCTTTTTTCAAGAGCTTCGGTCATGTTAATTTTTTTGTGTGCGGTTCCTTCAAAACAGCGAAAAACTGTGTCGCCGACTTTGATTTTTCCTTTGCAATTATAAACCAGACTTTCAGAAATTGCGTTTTCAAGAGCGCAGGCGGCAACAAGCGGTTTAAAAACTGACCCCACGCTATAGCTTTGAAGTGCTTTATTAACGAGAGGCGAGTTGTCTTCAGAAAGATTTTCAGAAACATCGTTTCTGTTAAAAACAGGAATACTTGCCAGAGAATAAATTTCACCGGTGTCAATATGCATAACAATGGCGGCTCCGCTTCTTATCTTGCTTTTTTCAAGGGCGGCTTCAGTAATTTCCTGAATAACGCTGTCTATTGTTAAAACAACGCCCGCCTTTGAAGAAAAGTTATTGTCAACAACTGTTTTATCAAGCCCCGCTAAAGCTCTTCCGTGGGCGTCAACCTCAAATTTAACGCTGAGCTTTCCGCCGTTTTCCTTCAGATAGGTGTTATATGCTTTTTCAACACCTGAAAGACCGTTTGTCTCAGCCTTGTCAAGATATCCTGTTATATGGCAGGCAAAGCTTCCGCTGTAGCGAACGGGAACAGAAAAGGTCCTGACAAGCTCCGTGTTGACCTCTTCCTTCAGCTCAAGAGAAAAGGGCTTTCCTGATTCGATTTTTTCAAGGAGCTCTTCTTTTGAAAGAGAAACAGCGGGCAACTCAGCGGCAGACGGAGAGGGAGTAACGGCGGCAATAAGCCTGTTTTCCCGGTCAGTAATAAGCCTTAAGTTTCTGTCATATATTTTTCCCCGTGATGAACCGATTTCAACGGTTTTTGTTTGTTGCGACCGAGCAGCCTGAGAAATCATGCTCATATTTATGTTTATAATTTTCATCATCAATAAAAGAAAAAGAGTTGTGACTGCAACAGAAACGGTAACAAGTCTGTTTTTCATAAAATCACCTGAGAATATTTTCTGCTTTAACTTAATAAGCATACAAAAGAAAAAATTAGAAAAAAATCCAATAATTTATATAAAGTTTTAAAAAAGACTTGATTTTTATGAAAAAAGAGGCTAAAATAAGATTAGCACTCGGAGACAAAGAGTGCTAAAAATTAGCAATAAAACAGCGAGACAGCAAATTTCTGTCGAACTGACATATTTCAGGAGGATCCAGCAATGAAAATTAAACCCCTTGCAGACAGAGTTGTTCTTAAAGCAACAGAAATTGAAGAAACCACAAAAAGCGGCTTTATTATAACAAGCGCTTCTCAGGAAAAGCCCCAGTTTTCAATCGTTGTGGCTGTTGGCCCCGGCGGTCTTGTTGACGGCAATCAGATTGAAATGATTGTTAAAGAGGGCGACAAGGTTATTACTGCAAAATACGCAGGAACCGAGGTTAAGATTGATAACGAAGAATATACTATTGTTAAGCAAAGCGATATTCTTGCAATCGTTGAGTAATTTTTGGAGGTACTTATTATGGCAAAACAGATTATTTATGGCGAAGAGGCAAGAAAGGCCCTTCAGAATGGTATTGACAAGCTTGCAGATACCGTAAAAATAACATTGGGACCCAAGGGCAGAAATGTTGTAATCGGTCGCCAATACGGCGCTCCTCTTATAACAAACGACGGTGTTACCATTGCCAAAGAAATTGAACTTGAAGATGCATTTGAAAACATGGGCGCTCAGCTTATTAAAGAGGTTGCAACCAAAACAAATGATGTTGCCGGCGACGGAACAACAACTGCAACTCTTCTTGCCCAGGCTCTTGTTCGCGAAGGAATGAAAAATGTTGCCGCCGGTGCAAACCCCATGGTTGTTAAAAAGGGAATCAAGGCTGCAGTTGACGCTGTTGTTGAGGCTGTTAAGAGCAATTCAAACCCCGTAACAACCTTTGATGATATTGCAAGAATTGCAACTGTTTCTTCAGCCGACGAGGCTGTGGGTCAGCTCATTGCCGAGGCAATGGAAGTTGTTACCACAGATGGTGTTATTACAATTGAAGAGTCAAAAACAGCTGAAACCGGAAAAGAAGTTGTTGAAGGAATGCAGTTTGACCACGGCTATATTTCACCCTATATGGTAACAGACACAGAAAAAATGGAAGCTGTTATTGATGATGCATATATCCTTATAACCGACAAGAAGATTTCAGCCATTCAAGACGTTCTTCCTCTTCTTGAGCAGATGCTTCAGGCAGGAAAGAAGCTTGTTATCGTTGCTGAAGATGTTGAGGGCGAAGCTCTTGCAACCCTTCTTGTTAACAAGCTCAGAGGAACCTTCACCTGCGTTGCAGTCAAGGCTCCCGGATATGGCGACAGAAGAAAAGAAATGCTTCAGGATATGGCAATTCTCACCGGCGGTCAGGTAATTACCTCTGATTTGGGTCTTGAGCTTAAGGATGCGGGCTTTGAAATGCTCGGCCGCGCAAGACAGGTTAAAATTACTAAAGAATCAACAACAATTGTTGACGGCGCAGGAAACAAGGATGAAATTAAAGCAAGAGTTCAACAGCTCAGAAGTCAGATTGAAAACTGCACCAGCGAGTTTGACAAAGAAAAGCTTCAGGAAAGACTTGCTAAAATTGCAGGCGGTGTAGCTGTTATCAAGGTTGGCGCTGCAACAGAAACCGAAATGCAGGAAAAGAAGCTTCGAATTGAAGACGCTCTTGCTGCAACTAAAGCTGCTGTTGAAGAAGGAAGCGTTGCCGGTGGCGGTGTTGCCCTTCTTAACGCAATTCCCGCTGTTAAGGCTCTTCTTGAAAAAACAGAAGATCCCGACGAAAAAACAGGAATCAGAATCGTTCTTAAGGCAATTGAAGAGCCGGTTCGTCAGATTGCCGCTAACGCCGGTCTTGAAGGCTCAGTTATTATTAATGAAATTGTTTCTTCAGGCAAAATCGGCTATGGCTTCAACTTTGCAACAGAGACTTATGTTGATATGGCTGAGGCAGGAATTCTTGATCCCACAAAGGTAACAAGATCTGCCCTTCAGAACGCTGCTTCTGTTGCCGCAATGGTTCTCACAACAGAGTCGCTTGTTTCTGAAATCCCTGACCCTGCCCGTGATGCCGCAGCAGCTGCAGCCGCAATGCAGCAAGGCGGAGGAATGTATTAATTTTCAAAAATTATAGCTGAATAATAAAAACACACCTGAGAGCAATTTGCTTTGCTTAAAGGTGTGTTGTTTTTGTTTTCAGTTAAGATTTTGTTTTATTCATCAAGGTGTTCTCTTGCAATGTCGAGAATTCCTTTGACATGGTCATCGGAAAGAGAGTAATAAACAATTTTTCCTTCTTTTCTGTTTTTAACCAGATTTGCCTGCCTGAGCGTTTTAAGCTGATGTGAAACGGCAGATTTGGTCATGTTTAAAACAACGGCAATGTCGCAGACGCAAAGCTCGTTCTCATGAAGCGCCCAAAGAATTTTAAGCCTTGTTTTGTCGCCAAAAACTTTATAGAAATCTGCAAGGGAAGAGAATTCGCCGTCAAGAAGCATTATTTTTTTTGTTTCTTCAACTGTTTCGCTGTGAATATGGTTGCAGTCGCAGAAAATTTCAAGCTTATCCATGTTTTAACCTCTCTTTTTCAGGTTGACAAATACTGTGTAAATATTATACCTTGCCGAAAAAATAAAGTCAATTAAAAAAAGCATCTTCTTTTTGCCAAAGTCGGCGCTTGAAGAAGATGCTTTTTGTTTTTACCAGATTACTTTTGTTTCAATGTCGTTTTTAATAAGCTCAATAAAATCTGAAATTGCCATTGAGCCTTGGTCGCCCATACTTCTTTTTCTGACAGAAACTGTTTTTTCTTCGGCTTCTTTGTCGCCGATAACAAGAACATAGGGAACCTTTTCAAGCTGAGCTTCACGAAGCTTATAGCCGAGCTTTTCGCTTCTTGTGTCAACAGAAACATCATCTATGCCGGCTTGCATGAGAGCATTTTTGATTTCATAGGCGGCGTCATGATGTCTGTCGGCAATGGGTGTGATTCTGACCTTCTCGGGTGCAAGCCAGACGGGGAAGGCTCCTGCATATTTTTCAATAAGAAGAGCAAGCGTTCTCTCGTAGCAACCGATTGATGTTCTGTGAATGATATATGGGTTTTTCTTTGTTCCGTCTTTGTCAACATATTCCATTCCGAATTTTTCAGCGAGCATCTGGTCAATCTGAATGGTGATAAGAGTGTCTTCTTTTCCGTGAACATTTTTAATCTGAATGTCCAGCTTGGGGCCGTAGAAGGCAGCTTCACCAATTCCGATTTTATAGTTAACATTAAGGTCGTCGAGAATTTTTTTCATAACGCCCTGAGCCTCTGCCCATTGCTCTGCAGTTCCGATGTATTTATCCTTGTCGTCAGGATCCCACTGAGAGAAACGGTAGGAAACGTCTTCATAGAGACCAAGAGTTTTGAGTATGAAGGTTGTCAGCTCAAGACAGTTTCTAAATTCATCAGCGAGCTGCTCGGGAGTGCACATAAGATGTCCTTCGGAAATGGTAAACTGACGAACACGGATAAGACCGTGCATTTCTCCTGATGCCTCATTTCTGAAAAGAGTTGAGGTTTCGCCAAGGCGCATGGGAAGATCGCGATAGGAACGGGCTCTGTTAAGATAGGCTTGATATTGGAAGGGGCAGGTCATGGGGCGAAGGGCAAAAACTTCGTCGTCTTTTTCTTCGTCGCCTAAAACAAACATACCGTCCTGATAGTGATCCCAATGGCCGGAGATTTTATAAAGGTCGCTTTTTGCCATAAGGGGAGTTTTTGTTCTCAGCCAGCCGCGCTTCTTTTCTTCGTCTTCAACAAAACGCTGAAGAGTCTGAACAATGTGTGTTCCCTTGGGAAGAAGAATAGGAAGACCTTGGCCGATGTAGTCAACAGTTGTGAAAATTTCAAGCTCACGGCCTAATTTGTTGTGGTCGCGCTTCTTGGCTTCTTCAAGCTGAAGAAGGTGAGCTTCAAGGTCACTTGCCTTTGTAAAGGCTGTTCCATAAATTCTCTGAAGCATTTTGTTTTTGCTGTCGCCGCGCCAATATGCGCCTGTGCAAGAAGTCAGCTTAAAGGCTTTTAATCTTGATGTGTCAGGAATATGAGGGCCGGCGCAAAGCTCGAAAAATTCGCCCTGACGATAGAAAGATATTTTCTCTCCCTTGTCGGCGTGTTCTTTAATAAGCTCAACCTTATAGGTTTCGCCTTTTTCTTCCATAAGACTGATTGCTTCTTCGGGTTCAAGCTCAACTTTTTCAAGGAAAAGATTTTCCTTAACAATTTTTTTCATTTCGCCTTCGATTTTAACAAGAATTTCGGGAGTGAAAGCAACCTCGCTGTCAAAATCATAATAAAATCCACCGTCAACGCTGGGACCGATAGCGAGCTTTACTTCGGGGAAAAGGCGTTTAACAGCCTGGGCAAGAACGTGAGAGCAGGTGTGGTTGAAAGCTCTTTTTCCGTCTTCGTCATCAAAGGTGAGAATTGAAACGGAAGAATCTTCGTTTAAAACGGTTCTTAAATCACATTTTTCGCCGTTAACTTCAGCGAGACAGGCAGCCTTATAAAGTCCTGCGCCGAGGCTTTTGGCAATTTCGAGAACGCTGACGCCGTTTTCATATTCGCGAACAACGCCGTCTTTGAGAGTAATTTTGATCATTGAAATCATCCTTTCTGTTTAATTTAAAAATAAAAAATCATCCCAACAGCAAAAACGCATTGGGATGAAGCTGAAAATCAGTTCCACGGTTCCACCCGTATTCCGCGCATTGAAACGCGGCACTCTTCTGACTTTAACGCAGTCCTACGGCGAGCCTTGCGTAAAAACTTTTTCGGCTCGCGCTCGGGAGTGGTAGCGCTTTGAGGTTTAACAGCCTGCTTTCAGCAAAATACAGGCCTCTCTGAGAAAAACACCGGTTAAAACGCCTTCTCCGTCATCGCTTTATGAAGGGATTAAATTTTTCGAAAATATTTTATCACCTGAAACGGACTTTGTCAAGCCAAATCAAAAGTTCCGTCCTGAATTGCCATAATCTGATCGACTCTTCTTTGGTGTCTTCCGCCTTCAAACTCTGTTGTTAAAAAAACATCAACCATTTCAAGAGCAAGACCTGCACCAACAACTCTTCCGCCTAAACAGAGGGCATTTGCATCGTTATGAAGTCTTGTGAATTTTGCGCTGAAATAATCGCTGCAGCAAGCGGCTCTGATGCCCTTAACTTTGTTTGCTGCCATTGAAATACCGATTCCTGTTCCGCAGCAAAGAATGGCTTTTTCGCATTCACCTGAAACAACGCTCTTGCAGGTTTTGAATGCGATTGCGGCATAGTCAATAGATTCCGGAGAATAGGTTCCGAAGTCTTTATATTCAATTCCTTTTTCTTCAAGATGTTTTTTAATTTCTTCTTTAAGTGCGAATCCGCCGTGGTCTGCGCCTAATGCAATCATTTTTAATTATCTCCTTTTGTAGCTTATTTTTATGAAATAATGATAACATAAAACCCTTGCTTTGTAAAGATGAAGCCAAAG
Organism: Clostridia bacterium; assembly: GCA_017474045.1. Lineage (GTDB taxonomy): Bacteria > Bacillota > Clostridia > Oscillospirales > Acutalibacteraceae > UBA6857. The sequence continues at coordinate 27,319 of JAFUHX010000046.1, forward strand.
TTTGTTTATAGCATGAACCCTGTTTTTTTGCTTTCTGAAAGTTTTGGACTCATAAATATTAAAAAAGCTTCTTCAGGTTTTACTACTCCGAAAAAGCTCTTTATGTTGTTTAGGTTTATGCGTTCTGCGCTTTTTTTGTCGCCCGGGCGAAGAAAAAAAGATGCAGAATGAGCAAACTAAGCAAAAGCGAAGCTTTGCTTCGTTTTTGGCTGCCCGAAGGCGTACAAAGGTACGCCGAGAGGCGAAGTTGGCTTATAGCATGAACCGCTGATTTTTTTACTTTATTAATGTTTTGGACTCATAAATATTAAAAAAGCTTCTTCAGGTTTAATCACTCCGAAAAAGCTCTTTATGTTATTAAGGTTTATGCGTTCTGCGCTTTTTTTATCGCCCGAAGTTCTCTTTCTGCCTGGGGAAGTCTTAAATATACGGGGAGAAGGTCTTTGGCTTCAATCAGCTTTTCCTCACTGAAGTTTTTCTCAGCAACAAATCCAACGCTTGCTGCGTTCTGAAACCTGATGACCGAGGGGGCAATGCTGTAGCCAAGAGCTTTGTGGCAAAGTTCGGCACCGTCACCAACAAAAACAATTTTTTTATTGAAGTTCTCAAGTTTTTTTCCAAGGTCTTCAATTTTGATTGCCTCGTCTTCGCTGAGCCTTTCAATTTTTTCGCCGTTGATTTCAAAAATTGCCGAATACACCTGCTGACATCTGGCGTCCATAACGCTGCAGGCAATAATATCCTGACCGAGAAGATTACAGGCAAGAGCTTCAAGGGTTGAAACCGAAAAGCATTTTTTGCCTGTTCCGTCGGCGAGACCTTTTATTGCTGCAATTCCGATGCGAATACCTGTGAAAGAGCCGGGACCTGCGCTGCAGGCAAAAAAATCAATTGAAGAAAGGTCGGTTTCGCTGTTTTTAAGCGCTGAATCAATCATGGGAAGAAGGGTTCGTGAGTGGGTGAGTCCGGCATTGGTGTTGCAAAGACTGATTACCTTTCCGTTTTCGGTAATGGCAACGCTTGCGCAAACAGCGCTTGTGTCAACAGACAAAATTTTCATAGTCACCCTCTCCTTCAATTTCAAAAATTCTGTGGTTTTCTCCGCCTCTTTTAATGGTAATTCTGATGGTATTTGAGGGGAGAGCGTTTTCAATGTTTTCGCTCCATTCGCAAGCAAGAATTCCTCCGGTTTCATAGTAATCAAAAAAGCCGGAAGAATAAAGGTCGTCCCAAGTTTCAACTCGATACATATCAAAATGATAGAGATTGGTTTTTCCCCGGTATTCATTAACGAGGGCAAAGGTGGGGCTTGTTACGTCGCCTGAAATACCCAGCCCTTTGGCAAGACCCTTTGTGAAAGCTGTTTTTCCCATTCCGAGCCCGCCGAAAAAAGCAACAACAACGGGACCCTTCAAAAGCTTTCCCATTTTTTCAGCGAAGGCTATGGTTTCTTCAACGCTGTGGGTTTCAACGGTAAACATCGGTCACTCTCCTTCAGATAAAATGAAAGCAGAAATTTTGGTTTAAACTGTTTTTCAACTTCTTATTGTATCATAATTTATAAAGAAGTCAACAAATCACTTGAAATATTACGGGAGAAAATATATAATAAAAAAACAAAAGGATAATTAAAAATGTTGATGTATATAATGCCTTTTTTGATCGGACGGTGTTAAATTTTGGATATAAAGACCTTTTCCAAGGGACTGAAAAAGGGCTTTCGAGAAACCGATAAGCTTTTTTTGCTTCTTTGCTTACTTCTTACTTCTTTCGGAAGCTTAATGGTTGCCAGCGCAACTAAAAGAAATATTGACGGTAACGCATTGATTTCAAGAGATGCCCGTGTTATGATTTTTGCCGTTATTCTCGGAACGGTTATGTGTATGATAATTTCTTTTATCGATTATGACCTGATTTTGAAGCTATGGCCGGTGATAGCTGTCGGTTCGCTGTTTCTGATGTTTCTTTTGCTGACTCCTTTGGGTGTTGCTCCCGAGGGGCGTTCAGATGCAAGGTCATGGATAAAGCTTACATCAAGTCTCTATCTTCAGCCTTCGGAAATTTTGAAAATTGCTTTCATAATAACTTTTTCCATTCACATAAACAAGGTTAAAAATGATATTTCAAGCCTGAAAAATGTTTTTCTTTTGTGTGTTCACGCCTTCATTCCCATTGCGCTTGTTGTTCTGACCGGTGACATGGGTTCAGCTTTGATTTTTGTTTTAATGTTTATAGCAATGATGTTTATAGCAGGCGTTCATTGGCTCTATTTCCCTGCCGGAGCGTTGGCGATAGCAGCTGTTTCGCCGATTGTGTGGTATAAGGTTTTTGACGACATTCAGAGAAACAGAATTCTTGCCCTTTTTAATCCCGATGATTATCCCGGCGAAATTTATCAGCAGCAGCAGGCTCTTAACGCTATGAAAGAGGGCGGTTTCAGGGGAACAGGTCTTTTTAAAGGACCTTTTACTCAAAGCGGAAGCATTCCCGAATGTGAAAACGACATGATATTTTCGGTAATATGCGAAGAAATCGGTTTTGTTGGTGCAGTTTTGCTCATTGCCCTTTTTGTTCTTCTTTCCTTGAGAATAATTTATATCGGAAAAAGAGCTAATAATTATGCCGCCTCAATGATCTGCTACGGAGTAGTATTTATGATTATTTCTCAGGTGTTTGTTAACATCGGAATGTGTAGCATGCTTCTTCCCGTAATCGGAATTACGCTTCCCTTTATCAGCGCCGGCGGAACCTCAACTGTTTGTCTGTATATTGCAGTCGGACTGATTCTCAGCATTTACAGAAGCGGGGTTGCCATTGAATATGATGATTTCCGCTATGCACGGATTGCAAAAACCTATTAAGGTTACACTGTTTTAACAAATGGAAATTAAAAATAAATCTTAATTTTTTTCTATTGCCATTTTTCACCTTTTGTTGTATTATAATAAATGAATTTAATTTTCCGGGAGGAGATTTTTATGAAAAAAGCCATAAGCGTTTTGCTTTCAATCCTTTTTGTTGTCGGACTTTTCGCTTTCCCTTCTTCAGCGGCTGATTGCGCTCACCAATATGAGCTTCAGGTTGTTGTTGAACCCACCTGTCATTCAACCGGAGCCAAGGGCGAAAAATGCGTTTTTTGCGGCGATGTTAAGGAAGATACCTATGAAGCAATTCCCGCAACTGACCATGTTCTTCCTTCAAACAACAGCGACTGGAATGTTACTGTTTATCCCACAACGGAATCTGACGGAGAAAGATGGTGTTACTGCGCGGATGAGGAATGCGACGCAATAATTACTGAAACAATGCCTGCTCTCACCTCAGATTGCAGTCATCCTTTCTTCAGCGAGCCCACAGTTATTGAAGAGGCAACCTGCTCAAGACAATCAAAAAGCGAGGTAATCTGCCTTTCTTGCGGCGCTCATAAACTCAGATACGGTCCTGCACTTGAACACACCTGGGTTGAAGTTGCTGAAAAGCCTGCAACCTGCGAAAAAATGGGCAAAACAGGCGCATGGAAATGTTTATATTGCCACATCTGGAAAGACGGCGTAGCTCCGAAAATTACTGCTGCTTTAGGCCATAGCTTCTATGTTCTTCCTGATGTTGAGGTTGCAACCTGCACTGCCGCAGGAACAGGACATCAGTATTGCAGCAATGAAGGCTGCGACTATGTTGAAAGAGTTTCAATTCCCCGCCTTGAACATCAGGATCATAACGGCGACGGCAAATGTGAGGTTTGCGGAAACAGACTTTGCACCTGCATTTGTCACCAGGGCAACTTCATTTCCTTCATCGTTCGTTGGTTAAACACAATGCTTAATAACCTTATGCATGACGGTGAAATGGAATTCGCCTGCTGTGATTGTATGGAGCCGGTATAAAATCTTCATGAAACAAGGGAAGAGACTCCCTCAAAAACCAACAAACAAGCCACTGCAAATGAATGTTTGCAGTGGCTTTCTTGTGTATCTGTTTACTTAATAATTTTTGTTTTCGCCGAGGAGCATTTTTTAAAGGTATTGTTTTTAACGCTTGCCTTGCCTTTGAGGTAACAAACACCATATTTGCAACTGTAAATTTTGTTTTTCTCAATTGTTACCTTTGCTTTGGAGTGTAGCTTTGATATATATATTGCACTGTTTTTGCAGGACTTAACGGTGTTTCCTGAAATCTTTTTAATTTTGCAAGAGGAGCTGTTTATTCTGATACCGTAGCGGCTTTTGACCTTAAGGTCTTTGCTGCTTTTGTCTTCCTTGCAGTTTATTTTGTTGCTTGTTATGTTTGTTACCTTGGCTTTGTCGTTAACGGAAATTGCGTCTATTGAGTCTGATGTCAGATCAATCCGGTTCTTTGAAACGGTGGTTGCAGAGCCGTTGCTGTTTAAATAAATTCCGTTACCTTTGCTGTTGCAGACATAGTTTGAAGAAATTGTTTCAGCTGAAGCGTTTTTGGTAATATAAATTCCTGCCTTTGAGCAGTTATAAACTCTGTTTGATTTAATGTTGCCTGCAGCAGAGTCTGTTACTGCAATTCCGTAGCCTGAAACAGCTGACACCTTGTTTGAAGAAATATAAACCGATTTGCTTTTTGCTGTAACATAAATTCCGTTGCTTTTTGTTTTCAAAACAGTATTTTTAGAAATTTTGGCTCTGTTGACATCAGTAAGCTTGATTCCGAAACCGCCTGAAGAAGTAATAGTGTTTGAATAAAGCATAACAGTTTTGCTGTGTTCGGCTGAAACAGCTGTGTGAAGATGCTTTTTGCTGTCATAAATTTTGTTTGATTTAATGAAAACATTTTCGCTGTCTTCAATTCTTATGGCGTAAATTGTTGCCTTGTGTTTTGAAGAGCAAGAAAGGGTAATTTTGTTTCCTTTGACACAAAGGTCAGATTTTTCAGAATATTCTGAACCCTTGGCTCCATAAATATGAATGGCATAAAAATGTTTTTTCGAAACAGAAGAAGAAATGGTGTTGTTTTCAATTGAAACATCAGAAATCCGCAGGTCAGCAGAGAAAGTTTTTCCGTCTTTATCTTTAAAGGAAGAAACATTTTTTCCAAAAACTCTTATAGCGTATGCTGTTGAGTCGTTGTCGGTGTCGCAGACAGAAATTTTGTTGTCTGAAATTTTAACATTAAGCTTTCCTGTCGGCTTTTCGCTCGTTCCAATGGGAGCATAATAGTTTGAAAGAGCTTCATTTGTAACGGTTGAGCAGCTGATTCCGCTTCCGCAGGAAGAAATTGTGTTACCTGAAATTTCGCTGTTTAAATAGTTAACGGCTCTTATAGCGTAGTTTTCAATGTTTGAAAAGGTGTTGTTTTTGATTGAAATATTTTTAAAATAATAACCGGCAATTCCTGAGTGGGTTCCGATTCCGCGGTGAACATTTTCAAAATTACACCCGGAAATCGTAACATTCTTGGTAATTGTTCCGTCATAGGCAGGATAGACAAAATATTTTTCTTTAAGAATGTCAATCTGAATTGCCTCGCAGTTTGAACTGCTTAAGGAGTCAGAAATTTTCATGTCTGAAAAAGAGCAGTTTAAGATGTTAACATTTTTGCTTGCGGCAAAGGTTAAAAGGTGGCGGACGTTTTTTGTGTTTCTGAATGACAGAGCTTCCAAAGTAACGTCAGAAGCGTGAGCAAAATGAAAAAGGGAAGAGGTTCCCGTTTCGTTTCCGTCAAAGGTACCGTTTTTAACTGTAATGTTTGAATAGCCTTCGTAGCCATAGCTGACATCGGTGCCTTTTCCGAAACGCACCATTGAGCCGCAATTTTTTTGTCTGTAAAGAACAGAAGAAGAAAGGTCTAAAACAGTGTTGCTGAAAAGGTTGAGGGTGGAGCTGATATAATATTTTCCGGTGGGCAGAGAAACTGTGTGAATATTTTGAGAAGTTGCATTGTCTCGGCAATAATTCAAGGCATTTTGAATGTTTGTTCTTGCATTCTGAGAAGAGTTTTCTGTTTCAATGCTGAAGGAAGCAACAACCTTTCCCGAACTGTCTGAAACGGTTATTTCTTTTGTTTCATTTGCGGCGTTAGCTGAAATCAGAAATAAAAAAGAAAAACAAACAGAAATTAATAATATCAGGAGCTTTTTCATTTTCAACAACCTTTCTTATTCTCTGTTTAAACTTTAGCATTTCAGAAAGGGTATTGTCAACTGATAAAATTTTCAATATTGTCAACAAAGAAGCTTTTTTGTAGCTTTTGCTGTTTTAATGGCTCGGTTTTCATGCAAAAAAACTATGGACATTATTTGATATATAGGTTAAAATAAAGTGTATATCAGTATTTAATCATTTTTCTTTAAATACTTTCAACAATTATTATTTTTCAGGAGGCATTTTTTATGATGACTTTAACTACCCGTTGGGCAAAAGAGGCAATGTGTAATAATCCCCTTCCCGAATATCCCCGTCCTCAGATGGTGCGCGATAATTGGGTCAATCTTAACGGAATGTATGAATACGCCGTAACAGACGAAAACACCCAATGGTGTGAAAAATTTGACGGCGAAATCAGAGTTCCCTTTGCTATTGAAAGTTGTCTTTCAGGTGTTTGCAAAAGAATTTCCAAAAACGACAGATTGTGGTACAGAAAAAGCTTTTCTCTTCCTGAATCATTCAAAGGAAAAAGAACTATTCTTCATTTCGGTGCTGTTGACTGGGAATGTAAAATCTATATCAACAAAACCTTAGTCGGCTCACATGTTGGCGGCTATTGTCCCTTCTCTTTTGATATAACAGACAGTCTTGTTGAAGGTGAAAATGAGCTTGTTGTTTGGGTTTATGACCCCACTGATGAAGCCTGGCAAAACAGAGGCAAGCAGGCAAGCTATTCCCACGGCTTCTGGTACACCTCAACCTCAGGTATCTGGCAGACTGTGTGGATGGAAGCAGTCAGCGAAAACTACATTAAAAAATATAAGCTCACTCCCGATATCGACAAGGGTGTTTTGGCAATTGAAACCGATGTTCAGGGCGAGGGCAGTCTTAAAATCAAGGTTTTAGATGGCGAAAATGTTGTTGCAGAAGAAGCTATTGACAAAAAGGCTGAGGTTTCTATTCCTGAGCTTAAGCTCTGGAGTCCTGAAAATCCCTTCCTTTATGATTTTGTTCTCACTCTTGAAAACGGCGAAACCGTTGACAGTGTTAAGGGCTATTTCGCAATGAGAAAATTCTCAATCGGCGAATATGAAGGCTACAACCGCCTCTTCCTCAATAACGAGCCCTATTTCCAGAGAGGTCTTCTCGATCAGGGCTATTGGAGCGACGGTCAGCTCACTCCTCCCACCGACGAAGCTATGATTTATGATATTGAAACAATGAAACGCCTCGGCTACAATATGCTCAGAAAACACATTAAGGTTGAGCCTGCCCGTTGGTATTATCATTGCGACAGACTGGGAATGATTGTTTGGCAAGACATGGTCAGCGGCGGTCAGTTCCTCAACAATTTCTATGTTGGCGTTCTTCCCAATATCTATACTTTCCTCAGCCCCGTTATTGACCTGACCAAAAAGGATAACGCTTATAAAACCTTCTCAAGAGAAAAAATTGAGTGGAGAACTCAGTTTGAAGAAGAGCTTTTTGAAATGATTGACGCTCTTTATAACTATCCTTGTATTGGTTGTTGGGTTCCCTTCAATGAAGGCTGGGGTCAGTTTGATGCCAAGAGAATCGGCGACGCCGTTAAGGCTTATGATCCCACTCGCTTTGTTGACCACGCAAGCGGCTGGTATGACCAGAAGGGCTGTGACTTCAAGAGTATTCACCGCTATATTCTTCCCTTCGTTGCTCCCAAATATGACGGAAGACCCATTGTTATCAGTGAATACGGCGGATACAGCCAGATTCTTGACGGCCATGTTTGGAACAAGGCAAAGAGCTTTGGCTATCAGATGTATAAATCAAAAGAAAGCCTCACAGAAGCCTACAGAAAGCTTCATGAGCATCAGATTATTCCCGCGATTAAGAAGGGCCTTTCAGCAACTGTTTACACTCAGGTTTCTGACGTTGAGTTTGAAGTTAACGGAATTCTCACTTATGACAGAGAAATCCTCAAGCTTGATGAAGAAATGCTTAAGGATATTAACTCTAAGCTTAAATATTAAAATACTGAAAAAAACTTCTGACCTTCAGAAAGCGACTGTAAAAAGGTTCAGACCTCATAAACTGAGATAAATAAAGGGTTTCTTCAGGATTCAAAAACCGAAGAAACCCTTTAAACATTAAGGTGTGAATTTTTTTAAAATAATTAAATTCTTCTGTCTTTTGTTAAAATAATTTTTAATGTCTTATATCTGAATAAAACCGTGAGGTGATTTTTTTGGCAGCCAAAACAAAGCTAAAGCTTTTATATATAAAAGACTATCTTGAAAAATATAGTGACGAAAATAATCCGGTCAGCGCTGACGAGCTTCTTGAAATGCTTTTAAAAAAGGGAATTGAATGTGAAAGAAAATCAATCTACAGCGATGTTCAGGCGCTGAGAGACTATGGTACCGATATTTTTCGTGTCAGAGTTCCCAAAAACGGCTATTATATCGGCTCAAGAGAGTTTGAGCTTCCCGAGGTCAGACTTCTGACAGACGCTGTTCTTGCGGCAGATTTTATAACAAACAGAAAGTCAAAAGATCTGATGACCAAAATCGGAACACTCTGCAGCGAAGGTCAGCTCGATAAAATCACAAGTCAGGTTTATATAAACAGCAACATTAAATGTGACAACGAAGAAATTTATTATAATATTGACGTAATAAGTCGCGCCATTGAAGAAGAAAAACAAATTGTTTTTAACTATCTTCGTCGGAAGGTTAACAGCGAAACAGGCGAAGTTACCAATTCTCAAAAGAAATTTACTGTCAGCCCTTACGCAATGATCTGGTCTGATGACCACTATTATCTTGTTGGTAACAACAGTAAATACGATAACCTTATGCACGTCAGAATAGACAGAATGAAAAAGGTTACTCTGACCGAAGAAAAATCAAGACCCTTCAGCGAGGTCTGCGACTACAAAAAGAAGTTTGACGCCGCCGATTATTCTCTCAGGCTTTTTAATATGTTCAGCGGTGAGCTTCAGGAAATTGAGCTTGAATGTGAAAACTCTATTCTTGAAGAAATTCTTGACCGCTTCGGAAAAAATCTTGCTTTTTCAAAAAGCGAAAGAAAAGATAAATTCAAGGTTTCTGTTAAGGTCGCTGTCAGCGAAGGACTTATTGCCTGGCTTTTTCAATATGGAAAAAAGATTGAAATAATTCAGCCCGAAAATCTCAGAGAAAGCGTTAAAGAAAAGGCTGAAGAAATAATTTCAATGTATAAATAGGAAATCAGATTAAAAAGTGAGCATTTTGCAACAAAAGAGAAGCAAAATGCTCACTTTTGTTGATTTTGTAACCTGTTTTACGCAGATATTAATAAAAAGTTAACAAATATTGCGAAATTATGATATATAATAATTTTTAAACTGATGATTAATATCTGGTTTAAACATTTTTAATATTAAGCGGAAGGGTTTTGATTATATGAAGAAAAAAACTGTTTTTTTAACCGGCTCTTCAGGAACGATGGGGTTTGCCGCTTTTAAAGAGCTTTATGCAAGAAAAGACATGTATAACATTGTTCTTCTTAACAGAGGAAGCGAAAAAAACAAAAATCTTTTCAAAAAGTATGAATACGACAGATCGGTAAAGCTCGTCTGGGGCGATCTTCTTAATTATGAAGATATTCTTGAATGTGTTAACGGCGCCGACTATGTTTTGCATGTGGGCGGACTTGTTTCTCCGGCAGCTGACTATTTTCCGAAGAAAACCCTCAAAACAAATGTTAACGCAATGAAAAATATTATTAAAGCTGTTAAGGCTCAAAGCGATCCCGACAGCGTTAAGGTGGTTTATATCGGAACTGTTGCTCAGACCGGCGATAGAAACGCTCCTGTTCATTGGGGAAGAACAGGCGACCCCATTCAGATCAGCGTTTATGACCACTATGCAGTAAGCAAGACTATTGCTGAGGGTCTGCTTGCTGATTCAGGGCTCAGATATTGGGTTTCTCTTCGACAGACCGGAATTCTGTATCCCGACATACTCAACAACATGGATCCGATAATGTTTCATGTTCCCATTAACGGCGTTCTTGAGTGGGCAACAGTTGAAGACAGCGGAAGACTTTGCGCAAAGGTCTGCAACGATAATGTTCCTGAAGAATTCTGGAGAAGATTTTATAACATCAGCTCCGGTCCTGAATATCGCCTGACAAACTATGAATTTGAAGAGCATCTTCTCAATGCCATCGGAATGAAGGGAAAAGACAACGTTAAAAAGATTTTTGACGCCGATTGGTTTATTCTTCAGAATTTCCACGGTCAATGGTTTACCGACGCTGACGAGCTTGAAAACTATCTTCATTTCAGATATAACGTTCCTCTGGAGGAATATTTCAAAAAGCTTTCCAAAAAGGCACCGCTTTATTTTAAATTATCAGGAATCGCACCCAAGAGTATTCTCAAAGAGGCGATGATGAAGCCCATTGCCCGTTCGGCAATGTATGGCACTCAGACCTGGATTGACAACAACATGAAAGACAGAATAACAGCCTTCTACGGTTCTATTGAAAAATATAAATCCATTGGCGACTGGAAGAAATTTGAAGTAATTATTCCGGAAAAAACCGACGATGCAATGACCTATCTTGACCACGGCTATGACGAAACAAAGCCCTTTGAAACTCTCACTATTAAAGATATGCAAAAGGCGGCTGAATTCAGAGGAGGCTCCTGCGTTTCCAAAAAGCTTGGAAAAGATATGTTTACTCCGATTAAGTGGAAATGCGCTTGTGGTCATGAATTTGAAATGTCTCCAAACCTTGCTCTCAAGGGCGGTCATTGGTGCCCTGAATGTCTTCCTCTTCCCTGGAACTATGATGAAATTGCAAAAAGCAATCCCTTCTTTGCTCAGGTCTGGTATGCTCATCATGAGAAAGATGAAAACAATTTCTATAGCGAAGATATATACTTTGGCTATGAAAACTGAAAAAATAAATAACGAATAAATCAGCCTACATAAAAAGGGTTTCTTCAAGCTTATCTGAAGAAACCCTTTTTGGTTTTTAATCTAAATGTTTTCTTAAAAAAGCTTCAACGGTTTCCCAATAAAGCTTTTGTTTTTTGCTTTCGCTTTGACCGTGGCCTGCGCCTTCAACAACCAACTTTTCTTTTTCACATTCAGCCGCGACAAAGATTTCATCGAGCATATAAAACGGAACGGTTTTGTCTTCGGTTCCGTGAATGAAAAGGGTGGGGGTCCTGCTTTTTTTAACAGCTTCAACACATGAAGCGTCGGAAAAAGAATAGTTTCCCCTGATTTCGCAAACAACTGAAGCGCAATCAACCAGCGGAAAAGGCGGAAGACCGGAAATTGCCGTAAACTGAACGGCAACAGCGTCATAAACGCTTGTAAAGGCGCAGTCGGAAATAACAGCCTTAACGCATGAGGGAAGGTCGCCTTCGCCGCTTGAAAACAGAACGGTTGCGCCGCCCATAGATACACCGAAAAGAACAACCTGAGCTGAGGGCTCAAGCTTTTGAATTTCTTTGACCCAAAGAATAATGTCGCGCCTTTCAAGGTAGCCCATACCCCTGATGTTTCCGCCGCTTTCGCCGTGAGCACGGGCATCAACAGCAAGAACATTATAGCCCATTTCAAAAAATCTGCGGGCATATTTTGAGCTGTTGGCGGCGCTGCCGGTGTAACCGTGACAGAAAACGGCATATTTTTTACTGCCGTTGTTTTCAGAAAAAAGAGCGTGAAGCTTAACAGAATCGTCTGAAACAAGATAGAGGTTTTTGCTGTTTTTTTCAAGCCAAGTCTGACCGGTGGGAGAGGTCTCTTTCTTGCCGTTATTAAAAAGAGAAATAACATTTTCTCTCGAAAAAACAGATTCTCTTAATAGGGTAAAGCTGAAAATAAAGTTTCCTGCGGCAAAAAAAGAAACAAAGCCAAGACAAAGAAGAACACAACAAGCCTTTTTTAAGGCTTTAAAAAGCTTTTTCATTTCTGTACCTCAATATTTTCAATATCGGTTAAATCCGTAAGATTATTATATAAATCTTCTTCACTTTCTTTGTAAATTTTATAATATTCAAAAAAGCGTTTTTCGTTTTCTTTGCAATATATCATTGCCTTGTATTGATCGAAACACTCGACTGCTGTTATATCGCCTTCGTTGAAAACAATTTTTCCTTTTTCAAACATTCCCACCATGTCTGAGCCGATTTTGTATTTTGCCTGAGTGCTTATAATTTTGTTGTCGCATTGGGCAAGCTTGTCGAGATGCTCAATTTCGTTGAACCAATAGTTGTAAATATCGCTCGCGAACTCAGCTTCAATTTTTCCTTCCAAAAACATTTGGGTGTTATATGAAGCAATTATTCCTCTGACATTGACAAGGTTGAGAAGAGTAAAAACAATGCAGGCAAAAGAAAGAATAACCTTCATATATGGAAAGCTTTCCCTGAAGAGCCTGATTATAACCGCAACAAAGGTAACAATCAAAACAATGTCAAAAAGAAAAACATAGATTCTTTTTTCCGTAAGACCCATCTGTGCCATATAAAGAATAATTTTTGAAACTGAGGTTGAAATGAGGATAACAGTAAAAACAGAAAGGAACAAACAAAGATATCTGACAGCGCGGTGAAGCTTTGCACCGTTTCTTTTTGAAAACAAAACAGAAACTGCAATCAGACAAAGATTAACTCCTGCAATTTTTGCCATTTCAAAAAAGCCGCGTCTTGCGTATTCCGTAACGGTAATTTTCATTCCGTTAGGAAGCTGACCTGAAAAAGCAGAGAAAAAATAAGCAGTCTGTGAAAAAAGATAAACAAGATAAACTATGCTGATAACACCCAGAAAGCCGCAAAAAACGCTGACAGAAACTTTTCTTAGGGAAGAAAAGGAGGGTGCTGTGTTTTTATAATCGTCGCGATAAACTCCGTGTCTGAAAGAAAACATAACAGAAAAGATATAGGGTGCAAAAATCAGCGAGAAGGGAAAAATGAAAAGAAAATTGAAAAGAAAATCGTTCCAGAAGGATGAAATATTATTTTCAAAAAACTTTTCAAGAAGCTCTCTGATCTTGGAAAAGGCTGTTCCCATAACACTTTCAAAAGCTGCGTCGGAATCAAGAAGAAGAGGAACCACAACCAAAAGAACCGGTATGGCGCAAAGCATACCGAGAGCTATGCTCAATGTTTTTTTGTCAAGGAGCCTTTTGTTTTTATTTGTGTCTTTTTTCAAGGTTTTCAAGCTGAAAAGGGGAAGGAAAATATTCAGCCACGGAACTGAAACCTCACTTCTGAAAATATCGAGAAGGAAAAAATAGCTTCCAGATGAGTTTTTCGCGCAGCCCGTTAAACAAAGGCAATAATAGCCTGAAACAAAAATCAGAAAAACAAGGGCGAGAAAGAAAAGCTCACTCATTCCGTGAAGGAAAACGCTGAGAGTAATTAAGATTGCAACAGCTGCCGGAAAAACAGCCGTCTTTTTAAAGCCTGTTTTTGAAGAAATATAAATTGTTGCAAAAATAAAAATTAAAAGATAACAAATGCCGAATTCCCATTCATAATTCCACACGAAGAGCTTTGTGAAAAAAGCGTGGGTAAGAATAAAGGTAATCGGTGCTGCAATAACATCAAAAGCAGAAAGCTGTTTGATTTTGTTTTCTTTCATAACAAAACCTCCTTATGAATCGTCTCTGAATTCGAGAATGTCGCCGGGCTGACAGTTGAGAATCTTGCAAATGCTTTCAAGGGTTGAAAAACGAACAGCCTTAGCTTTACCCGTTTTCAAGATTGAAAGGTTAGCCTGAGTAATTCCGATTTTTTCGGCCAGCTCACCGGAAGACATTTTTCTTTTGGCAAGCATAACATCCAGATTAACAATAATTGCCATAAAACGCCCTCCTTATATTGTCAGTTCGTTTTCGTTTTTGATTTCGGTTGCCTTAGCCATAACATTTTTAAGAACTCTTAAAATAAGCATCATGAAAGCGGCGCCCAGAGAAAAAATCCACATGGGAACATAGAAGAAACCTGAAACAAAACAAACAAATGAAACAAACATACAGCACCATGAGAGGATTCTCAAAGAAGAAACATTTTTCTCTGAAAAAATTTCTCCTTTAATAATGTTTTTCAAAAGCTTGATTATATTTAAAAGCGCCAGAACAGCCGAAGCACTGCAGATATAAAAAGAAACAAGAACTGTTAACGAGTGCTCGGGTCTGTTCAGACCGAAAAACCAATCCACCAAGGGCTTGGCAAACACCAGAAGAAAAATCAGAAGACCACAGAAAAAATAGGTTATTGCCAGAGTGAGCTTTGCTGAAGAAAGAGAAGTGTATTTCATAAAACAACCTCCGTGTATAAATATGATTGTAGCTTCATTATAGTCGAAATTTATCGTTTGTCAATAAAAAATAATCGAAAATCAAAAATTTTTTATTTTTATTCGATTTAACTTTATTCGTTTTGGTTCAAGCTGTAACCAAAAGAGAAGAAGAAACATAGAATGAAACGGGATATCCCAAAAAACAAAAAAAGGTGGAGATACCGTTGAATAGCTACAGAACTTATGGTTATCCGCAGCAAAATTCTTATGAAAGGTGCATTACGCCTGCTTCCTGCAAAGCGATCTCTTCTCTTCCCGAGGTTGTTTCAGTTGCCATGGCCTATGTTCCCTTTCAGGAAAGCAACGATGTTTATTCTTGCGAAAAGGCTTTAGTCAGGGGAACAATTTTTCCCGTTCTTGATAAGCCTTTTCTTGCGGGGTGCTGCAGATGACTGCAAATCAGAACACAATGATGGAAAAAATTATGGCTGTTCGTTTTTCTGTCTGGGACCTGCATTTATATCTTGACTCACATCCTTGCGACAAAACGGCAATGGAGCTTCTTGAAAAATATAAAGAGAAAAATGCAGTTTTAACAGCTGAATATGAAAGCCGGTTCGGTCCGTTGACTCCTTCTTCAGGAAGCGGCGAAGAATGGACAAAGGCACCGTGGCCCTGGCAAATGGTAGGTGATTGCTGATGTGGGAATATCAGAAACTTTTGCAATATCCTGTTAAAATAAAAACCCCCAACGCAAAATTCGCCCAGATAATTGCAAGTCAGTATGGCGGCCCTGACGGCGAATTGGGTGCTTCTCTTCGCTATTTAAGTCAGCGCTTTTCAATGCCTTATCCCGAGCTTCAGGGAATTCTGACTGACATCGGTACTGAAGAGCTGGGGCATCTTGAAATGGTTGGCTCAATAATCTATCAGCTGACGAGAAATCTTTCTCCCGAAGAAATTAAAAAAGCAGGCTTTGACGCCTATTTTGTTGACCACACAACAGGCGTTTATCCCGCTTCAGCTGCCGGAGTACCCTTTACGGCGGCATATATTCAGTCAACAGGAGATCTTTTTGCTGACCTTCATGAAAACCTTGCTGCAGAACAAAAGGCAAGAAAAACCTATGATAATATTCTCAGACTTGTTGATGACCCTGATGTCTGCGACGCAATAAAATTCCTCAGAGCCAGAGAAATTGTTCACTATCAGCGCTTCGGTGAAGCCTTGAGAATTGCAACCGATAGGCTTAACGAGAAAAACTTCTATGCCTTCAATCCCTCTTTTGATAAGGCGTGTAAATTAAATTAAGCTCCTTTTTTAAATAGCTTTATAAGTAAAGCTTCCTGAGAGACACTTTGCGAAAGAATTTATGCTTTCCGAAGTGTCTTCTCAGGCTGTTTTGTTTTATACAGTTTTGTAATAAAAAAGATTAAAAACCTATTGAAAAAACAGTAATAAAATGTTATTATTTTGTTAACATTTTTTTGGAGGAGTGTAAAATGAAAAATTTTAAACGAATTCTTTCTCTTTTGTTAACTGCAATTTTGCTTCTCAGCGTAATGGCACCGGCTGCAAGCGCTGCAGAAAAAGATATTCCCATCATCTATCTTGAAGGATATGGCGGAAATCTTTATAAAGATGATAAGAATCCCACAGATGAAAATCAAATTTATCCCACAGGTGCCGATGTCGGCGGAATAATTTCCGAAGCTTTAATGCCTTGCCTTGAAGAGCTTGCAATTGGTTACATAACCAAGGATTACAGTAAGTATTCCGATGAGCTTTATAACGCTCTTGCTCCTGTTTATGAAGACATTCTTCTTGATAAAAACGGCGAAGCTTCCGACGGAAGCGGCGACGGAGATGATATGCTTCTGAAGCCCTTTATTATCAAAAACTACAGCGGTGTTTACAAAGCATACAGATTCAAATATGACTGGAGACTTTCTCCCATGGCTCATGCTGATGAGCTTATGCTCTTTATTGAAAGAGTAAAGGCTGCAACCAAGTCTGATAAGGTTGCCCTTGTGGGAAGATGCCTCGGCGGAAACATTATTTCTGCTTATCTTGCAAAATATGAAAACCACGCTGCTTCTAATATTGAGTCAGTTGTTCTTATCAGCACTTCAACAATCGGAATCAAGTTCCTCAGCGGAATTTTCTCAGGAAATATTGTTATCAATGAAGACGGTCTTGACCGCTTTGCAGATTATTGGCTTAAAAACAAGGGCATAATGGAAGACGCAGAAATGGCAAATCTTATCAGTGCCTTTGTTTCATTCATGAGTGAAGCCAAGCTTCTCGGAATCGGAACAGATACGTTGCAGTCTATTGTTGATGACGTTAAAGATGATTGCGTTTCAAAGCTCGCTCTTGCTTGCTATGCAAACTTCCCGTCATATTGGGCAATGGTAACACCTGAAAAATATATCGAAGCCAGAGATTATATCTTCAAGGGAATTGAAGATGAATATGCCGGTCTTATTGCCAAAACCGACGATTACTATTATAACTGTCAGCTCAAGATTGAAGAAACAATGAAAAATCTTAAAGCGAAGGGCGTTAATTTCTGTATTCTTTCAAAATATAACCTTCCTTCATTCCCGCTTTATGAAGAATCAAACGAAAGCGGCGACCTTTTCACCGGTGTTTATGAAACATCTTTAGGCGCAACAGCGGCTGATATAAACAAGGTTCTTCCTGATAGCTATATTTCTTCTCTTGAAGACACAAAATATCTTTCACCTGACCA
The DNA here is from genome assembly GCA_017474045.1 of Clostridia bacterium. Classification (GTDB taxonomy): domain Bacteria; phylum Bacillota; class Clostridia; order Oscillospirales; family Acutalibacteraceae; genus UBA6857. The sequence goes on from JAFUHX010000046.1 coordinate 44,472, forward strand.
CAAGGTTGACGCTTCAACCTGTCTTTTCCCTGACACAACATGGTTTGCGAAAAATTGTCAGCATGCTGAGTTTACAACATACTATGATGTTCTCTCTCTGAAGTTCATCAGATCCAAGGGCGCAATGACCGTTTTCACTGACGAAGCCTTCCCGCAATATCTTATGCATATTGACGATGTAAACTATTCTGTTGTTGAAGGTCTCGATGAGCCTACTCCCCAGCCCGGCTCAAATGAAAACAGATTCCTTGCTTTCATCAGATTTTTCACAGCACTCTTTAACTTCCTCGGAAGAGTTTTCAGAGGTGAGGTTTCTTTTGGTGGCTGAGTTTTCGGTTAATAAAAAGCCAAATTTTACGGGCTGTAAAAAAGCTCAGACCGCATAAAACTGAAATGACAAAGGGTTTCTATAGATATTGTAGTCTATAGAAACCCTTTTAACATTTATGAATATGAAGCTTTGATACCTGCTCTTAAAATTGGTTTTTTTAATTTAATTTTTGAAATTGTATGTGCTAAAATGATGTGACCCAATAAAAAAGAGAAGTAACTTCAAAATATGGTATAATGAATCTGCTACAAAACATTTACCGTAAGAAAGAAGTACTTCTCATGAATATGATAACACAAGAAGCAAGAAAAAAGCA
>JAFUHX010000047.1 GCA_017474045.1 Clostridia bacterium
GGACGCACCGCTGGCGCACCAGTTATCATGCCAATGGTACAGCTGGGCAACTAAGTGCGGATCGGATAAACGCTGAAAGCATCTAAGCGTGAAGCCGTCTCCAAGATAAGATATCCCATAGCGTAAGCTAGTAAGACCCCTCAAAGACTATGAGGTTGATAGGTTGCATGTGTAAGCGTGGTGACACGTTCAGCTAGGCAATACTAATAGGTCGAGGGCTTGACCATGTTTTCTTGGTTCGATACTACATTCCCTTTCATTTGCTTTCCCTTTGTTCAGTTTTGAGTGTGCAGAGATCTTCCACTCTTAAGAGTGGATTTTTTATTTTCAGGCCATGATAATGGTCTGTTTTTCTTTTTTTGTGAAATGTTTGAAAATTTTAATTATTTTTACACTTTCCCTTAACCATTCGACATTTTATTGACATTTTCTCTATAATATGATACCATTTATGAGTTGAAAAATACCTGAATGGAGGACTTGTTCGCGTGAAAGAAGGGCGAAAGAATTTTTTAAGAGTTGTTTCATTTTTTATGGTTGTTATATTAATGCTCGTTGGGTTAAACGGCTTCTTTCAGCCGGTGTGGGCTAAGTGGAATAATTACTACACGACCCACGGTTTTTATGAAGAACCGGAAAACACCATTGAAGCGTTATTCGTTGGCGCAAGTATCGTTCTCAGCAGCATAACGCCTATGGAGCTGTATGACGATTACGGAATATGCGCTTATAATATCGGTACTGAGCAGCAGCCTATGCTTGCTTCTTATTATTGGCTTGAAGAGGCCTATCGTCTTCATGGTGATAGTCTTAAAACTGTTATTTTAGATGCTTCAGGTTTAAGAAGCGGCTCAAAAGAAGGCTTTTATCATAAGGCGCTTGACTCAATGAAGTTTTCTGATGTTAAGCTCAGAGCCATCCATGACTATACTGACGGTAGCATTTATGATATGATAACCTTCGGAATTCCTCTTGCTGCTTATCACGATCGTTGGAGTGATCTTGAGGTTTCAGACTTTGAAAAGTATTCTTATGATGCAGACATCGGAACCAGAGGTTACTATTACATTGAAAATATTTATGCTGACAAGGTCGGCTTTGAAGAAACAATGGTTTTTAACCCTGTTCTTGATAAAACTGCAAACGAGGAAGGCCTTCTTCTGGAAGATTCACTTTATTATTTTGATAAGATGGTTAAATTCTGTGAAGAAAAAGGTCTCGATTTTGTTCTGATGAAAACCATTTCAAAAAAATGGTCGTCAGAGCTTCATAATGCTGTTGCCGAAGTTGCCGACAGCTATGGAATTGAGTTTTTAGATTTTAACTTTGATCCTCTTTATGATGTTTATGGTCATATTCACGCTTTTGACAACAGAGACGGAAACCACCTGAATTATTACGGCGCCACAAAGTTTACAAAGTGGATGGGTAACTATCTTGTTCAGAATTTTGACCTGACTGATGTTCGCGGCCTTGAAAAATATGCTTTTATGGAAAAGCAATATGACGAATATTCAGCAAGAATTCTTCAGCAGGCCAAGCTTTTATCAGCCCAGTCTCTTGTTGAATATCTTGAAATTGCCGCATCGGGCAATAACACCGTTCTTATTGCTTCAAAAGGCGAAGCTTCAGCTGCTATTGAACAAAGAGAACTCGATTGTTTTTCTAAGCTGAAGCTTGACAAGCTTTCAACCATTGCCTATCGTGATTCATATTATGGCGTTATTAATAACGGAAAGGTTGTTGCTGAAGGAATCAGCCTTAACGGAGCTACAAAAGAACCTGTGACCTACCGCGGAACCGTGGGTGACGGAAGCGTCAGCTGTGACATTAAATGCGCCGGAACAAATAACGGCAACACCGCAGAAATCAAAATCAACGGCGAAGCAGTTCTTTCAGAGAAAAACGCAAAGCGCGGCTTGAACATTGTGGTTTACAGCAACGATCTTGGATGCGTTATTAATTCAACTAACTTTGACACATTTCAGTCTTGCAACAGAAGTGTTTACGGTCTTAACAATACCTATCTTCTTGTGGAAGACGGTGCTCTTGATAAAACCTATGACCCCATTACAATCGAAGGTCAGATTGTTGAATACAACGAAAGAGTCAGCGACCTGAGAGTTGCCACTCTTTTGGAACAAAAGGTAGGTAAAAACAATCTTTTAGGTTTCCTTGAGGAATATATGAAGGATGAAAACAACGTTATTTATCTTTCAGTATGCAGAGAGGCTTCAACTCTTCTGACAGATTACGACAGACAACAGTTTGAGGCTCTGGGCCTTGTTCAGCTTTCAAAGCTTAAAGAAGGAAATTCATATATTTCCTGCATCCGCGGCGATGAGATTGTTTTTGAAAAAAGAGCAAAGAACAAAATTGTTGTTAACACAGATATCGAAGGCGTATATCTTAAGAGTGTTGCAGGCACAGCAGGAAAAATTTCTTCTGTTGAAATTTTTGGCAAAGAGTTTTCACCCAATAAACGAGGAATAAACGTTGTTGTTTACAACCAGGAGCGTCAGAGAGTAATTGACACTCGCTGCTTTGATACACACACAACGCCCCTTCTTCAGCCTCAGACCACACCCGTTCAATAATCTGCAGCAGCAGATAGATATAATTAAAAACAAAGGAGTATTAACTATGGAAAAACTTTTAGAAATTCTTACCTCAATTCGCGATGACGTAGATTTTGAAAATGAAGAAAAATTAATCGATGACAATATTCTCGACAGTTTTGATATCGTTTCAATCGTTGGCGAGCTTTGCGACGCTTATGATATCACCATTACTGTTGACGAAATGGAGCCTGAAAACTTCAACAGCGCTAAGGCTATGCTTGCTCTTGTTGAACGCCTTCAAGACGAAATGTAATTAACAAAAAATCGCAGGGCAGTGGTAACAAGCTGCCCTGACTAAATGAAAAAACGGAAAGAGAGAAAAATAATGACTCTTGATTCTATAATTTTTTTAATATTTCTTGCAGGTGTTATAACTGTTTTTTATCTTGTTCCGAAAAAAATTCAGTGGGTGGTTCTTCTTGTTGCCAGCTACGGATTTTATCTTTCAAGCGGACTTGATAATGTTCTTTATATTATAGGAACAACTCTTTTTTCTTATCTTGCAAGCCATTGGATGCAAAGAATCCGTGATAAACAGCAAGAGCAGATTAAAAACGCCGGAGATGAGCTTTCTAAAGACGAAAAGATGGCGCTGAAAAAAGAAACAGCAAAGAAAATTCGCCGTATTCAGTTCCTCACGGTTATAATCAATCTGGGAGTTCTGGCTTATTTTAAATATCTTAACTTCTTTATCGGAAATGTTAACGATATTTTTTCTGTTTTTAAGTGGGATGTTGCTATTCCCTATGTTAATGTTCTTGCTCCCCTTGGTCTTTCTTATTATACCTTTAACTCAATCGGCTATCTTATTGACGTAGGAAGAGGAAAGCTGAAGGCTGAAAAGAACTTCGGAAAGTTTGCTCTTTTCACCTCTTTCTTCCCTTCAATCGTTCAGGGACCGTTAATGCGCTATGGCGATGTCGGACTTCAGCTTCAGAAAGAACATGAGTTTAAGTTTGACAACCTTAAACATGGTGCTGAGCTTATTTTGTGGGGTCTTTTCAAGAAAATGGTTATTGCAGACAGAATTTCTGCAATCTCAGGAACAGTTTTTTCAAAAAGTTTTGTTGACTACAGCGGCTCAGAAGTGTTCTTCGGCGTTTTGGCTTATTCCTTCTATATTTATTGCGACTTCTCAGGCGGTATTGATATTACCCGAGGCGCAGCTCAGATGATGGATATTGAGCTTCCCATGAACTTTGAAAGACCGTTTTTTGCAACATCTATGGCAGATTTCTGGCGCAGATGGCATATGTCATTGGGTGCCTGGATGAGAGAATATGTTTTCTATCCGGTAATGCTTTGCAAGCCTGTTTCAAATCTGAGCAAAAAGCTCAGAAAAAAATACGGAACATATTACGGCAAGCTCGTTCCCTCTGTTGCAGCTCCCATGGTGGTGTTTTTCCTGATCGGTATCTGGCACGGGCTTTCATGGAACTACATAATCAACGGCTTATATAACGCTTTGTTGATTTCAGGCAGTGTTGCAATGACTCCCGTTTTTGAAAAAATGACGAAGGCTTTGAAGGTTAATACCGAAGCTTTCAGCTTCCGCCTTTTCCAGATGGCAAGAACCTTCCTTCTTCTTTGCATTTCCCGAATAATAGTTCGCGCTCCAACTATTCCCGATGCACTTAAAATGATTAAAGCAATGTTTACCGATATTGACTTTGCCTTTATTTCGGGAGTTAACGAAAAGGTTTTTGAATTCGGTGTCAGCGAGAAAGACCTCACAATTCTTTTCTTCTCAATAATGGTTCTTCTTGTTGTGGCTATTCTTCAGGAAAACGGAGTTAAAATTCGCCAGAGCTTAGATAAACAGAATCTTCCTTTCCGCTGGCTTATGTTAATTCTTCTCATTGCCGCAATAGTTATTTTCGGAACCTGGGGTCCCGGATATGACGCAACTTCATTTATTTACGGAAACTTCTAACGCTTTTTAATCCGGAGGGAAACAATGCTTAAATCAATTGCTTTAATAATTCAGAAATTTGCAAAAGAAACACCCGATCAGATTGCCGTTATTGCCGGAGGCGAAAAATGCAGCTATAAGCAGCTGGCACAGTGGAACCGAAAGGCAGCTCTTTATTTAAAGAACAAAGGAATTAAAGAGGGCGACAGAGTTGTTGTTGAAGCTGACCATACTTTAGATTATATTTATTTCTGGTACGGAATTCAGCTTCTTGGCGCAACCTTTGTTCCCGTTGAAAAAAATACTCCCAACAAAAGAATTGTTGAAATTGCCAAAGAGCTTGATGCCTCTGTTTGCGTAACAGTCAGCAACAGAGAAGATTTTCCTTCAGCCTGGTCTTTGGAAAAAGTAATTCCTGAAATTGAGCTTCTCGATGACTCCTTTGAAGGTGTTGAACCAAACGAAAAGAGCCTTTCGGAAATTCTTTTTACGACCGGAACAACGGGAAAATCAAAGGGTGTTATGGTTTCTTATTTAAACCAGGTCAATATTGCTCTGGCAGGTATTGAAACCACAAACATCAAGCAAGATAACGTCTGGCTTATTCCCACTCCCATGAACCATGCCGCAGGCTTGAGAAAGGTTCATATTGCAATGGCTGTGGGAAGCACAAGCGTTTTGCTTGAGGGCTTCAGAAACTATAAGCAATATTTTCAGACTATTGAAGATTACGGCGTAACCTCGCTCTATCTTCCCCCTTCAGCAATTCATCTTCTTCTGGCTTTTGCTTCAAAAAATCTGGCGGCTCTTAACGGTCAGCTTAGATTTATTTATTCAAGCTCAACCGCTTACCCTGAAACCGACAAGGAAAAAATGCGAAAGCTTCTTCCTGATGTTTATATGTATAACTGCTTCGGCTGTTCTGAAGCCGGCGTTGTTTGTACTGATGAATTCTGCGTTTCGGGCGGTTCAGAGTATTCAGGAAGCGTTGGAAAACCGAATTCCTACAGCGAAATTGTTATTCTTGATGAAGACGGAAACGAAATCAAGGATTCCTCAGCCGAAAAAACAGGTCTTTGCGCAATCAGAAGCAAATCTGTTATGCAAGGCTATTGGAATGAGCCGGAGCTTACTGCTCAGGCAATTAAAAACGGAATGCTTGTAATGAGCGATATTTGCTATTTTGCTCCAAACGGCGAGCTTATTCTTGTTGGAAGAAGCAACGACACAATTAATCTCGGCGGACTTAAAATTGCTCCCGTTGAGGTTGAAGAAGTTGTTATGAGAGTTGACTGCGTTGATGAGTGTTTGCTTATTCCCTGCGTAAAGGGAAGCAACACCTCTTTAAAGCTTCTTGTTGTTCTCAAAGAGGGAAAAGAGCTTGATGACGCGGCAATCAGAAATATCATTACTGAAAATCTTGAGCCCTATAAGCTTCCTAAAAAGATTGAAGTAATTGATGAAATAATCAGAACCTTCAACGGAAAAATTGACAGAAAGCAAATGATTGCAAAATACGCATAAATTTTTATCGTCTGAAAAAGTTCAGACCTAATTAACCTAAACAATATAAAGGTTTCTTCAGAGTGAAAAGCTGAAGAAACCTTTTTTTATATTTTAGTCCGTTTTCTATTGACAAAAACATCCTACAGGTGTAGTATAATATTATCCTACAAATGTAGGAAACGAAAGGAGGAATATTATGAAAATATCTGAGGGTGAATGGTACGTTTTAGAAGTATTATGGAAAGGCGAAAGCTTTGCTCTTAAAAATATTGCTGAAGCCTTGAAAGAAATCACCGGCTGGAGCAAAAACACAGTTTATACCTACCTTAACCGAATGGAAGCTAAGGGTCTTGTTAAAATTGAAAAGGGGAGCCGCACCCCTTATTCAGCGGCGGTCAGCCGCGAAAAATGCGCTAAAGCCGAAAGAGATGAGCTTTTGACAAAGGTTTATTCAGGTGCGACATCAGACCTGATTTCAGCATTTTTAAAAGAAACACCGATTTCAAAAAAAGAGGTTGAAAGGCTCAGAAAGCTTCTTGATGAAATGGAGGTTTAACAAATGAAAAATATTTGGGAATTTTTGTTGCAAAATATTTCCGTCAGCCTTGTTGCCTCTTTTCTTCTGATTATAAAAGCGGTTTTTAAAGATAAGCTTTCACCCCGTTGGCAATATGGAGTCTGGAGTGTTTTGGCGCTCAGAATTCTGTTACCTGTTAAAGCAGACAGATTTGTTCTGTTGCCTTTTTCAATATATCTGGAGGCAATGAAAGCTTTTGTTGAAACAAGGCTTTCTTCTGCCTTCACCAATCCTATTTCCGTAACTGAGCCGAGCTTCGCTATTCCTTTCATCAGCGGCAGGCCTGAAAGCATTACAGATTTTCTTTTTATAATTTATGTTTCAGGCTTCGTTTTGACGTTGTGTTTTTATTTTGTTTCATACATAAGGCTTCGGTTCGCTCTCAGAAGAGGAATTGAACCCTCGGACGAAGAGAAGGCTTTTGTTAAAACTGTTTTTGAAGAAAACAAGGTTCGATTTGTGAGAATTATAAAGGTAAATGGAATTAAAAGTGCCTTCATCTGCGGCGTTTTTAAGCCGGTTCTTGTCCTTCCGGAAGACAGAAAAACAGACGAAAAAATCCTTTTGCATGAAATAATGCACCTTAAACATCTTGACTCTTTTCAAACAGTTTTTTGGTGTTTCCTTCGTTGCCTTAATTGGTGCAATCCTTTAATGCATTATGTTTTCAATTGCATTGCCAACGACATGGAGAGCCTTTGCGACCAGAGAGTGCTTGAAAAGCTGAAAGGCGAAGAAAGAAGAGACTACGGCGCTTTGCTTTTAAATGAAGTGAACGAAAAATATTCCCGAATGCCTGCAACAACCTCTGTTTCAAATGGCGGAAAAAATATTTCCAAACGGATTGAGGCAATTGTTCGCTTCAAAAAATATCCTAAAGGAATGGCTCTTGTCAGCGTTTGCATTGTTATTGTTCTTGCGCTTCCTTGCCTTTTTGTCAGCGCAAAGAGTAACTGCGACGAAGCTGTTTATTATCCACATAACAGCATTCAGCTTCAAAAGGCAGTTGCTTGCTCAAAAATCTTCCGATGCACAACGGTTGCCGGAGCGATTGATACCTACGCTAAGGGACTTATTAACGAAAATGCAGTCATGCTTCTGACTGCTTCTCCGACAGAAAAACATAAAGAGCTGATAGATCAGCTTAGCGAAAGCTATAATATTGAAAGCGGATTTGAGCCCTATCAATCAAGCGATACAATGCCCTTTGCAATTTTTAACCTTATTAAAACCGAAAAAGAAAAGTATTCAGCCCTGTTGGTTTTCAGCATTGCCGAAGAGAATAAAGAAAAGACCAATGAAAATAAAATCGAAGGTGATTCCCTGATTATTCCCATAGAGGTTTTTAAAGAAAATAACGGCTGGGTAGTTGTTGAAACGGGGAAAAGAAAACACTCAGGAGCCTATCTTGATAAATCATCCTATAATCAGGTTCATAATCTGACAGATGAGCTTTCGCCGCTTGTTTATATTAATCAAAAAGGTAAAAACGGGAATTTGGAGTATAGCCTGATAACAACCTTCAGAGTTTTATATGATCAGAACCCCTCCAACAATATTTTTTTTGAAGGCGAAAGGGGCTTTGACAACTCAGTTTACAGAAACGGAGAATTCAGCAGCTGCATAGCAGAAGCCAATATTGTTTATAGCTATGAAGGGAAGGATTCTGAAAGCGTTAAGCATGTTGGAATTGAATACTCTGAAGAAAAGAGCCATGAGTTTTCTGAAATTTTTTCAGAGTTAGGCTCCAACCTTGCCTCGTCTTATACTGACGGAAGCGGAAAAAGAGCATATAGCGTTAATGGATATGAGCCATGGGACAAAACAATTTTTGACTCTTCCTATAACAGCAATATTGAGCCCGAAGCGTTGATGGAAGGTTACGAAAGAGACCTGAAATATGCGCTTTATGTTGACGGTGAGCTTAAGGATGAATTTATTTTGGAGGTCAGAACCGATGAATAACAAGCCACTTTCATCTGTAATAAAAAGCATTGTTTTAGGTTATGTTTTAATTTATTTCCACATAAATTTGGGAACGATTGATATTTTGCCTGATTGGGCAGGCTATCTTTTAATCGTTTCAGCCTTACCGTTTTTGGCTGAAAAAGAAAAGTCGGCAATGCTTCTGAAGCCTTTAGGAATAATTCTTGCTTTATGGAAGCTTGTAGTGTGGATTTCAGCGATTATGGGAATGAGCATTAATGTTTATATAATAAATGTGACAATCAGCATTTTAAGCATCTATTTGAATTTTCAGCTTATTACCAATATTGCCGCATTACCTATGGAGGCTTCAAGAAAGAAGCGACTTCTCAGTCTTAGAAGCGCAACGGTAATTATTCATACGCTGACGGCTATTTTGCTTGCCTTTCCTGAAATCAGTCAGGCGGCAATTATCAGCGCTGTTTTTCAGGTCGTTATGTGTGTCTGGATTGTGATTGAACTGGGAAGACTGGCTACTGCGCTGAAAGAAGAGGAAGACACCGAAGGAGAATACAACTTTGGTGATGATATGCAGTCCTGACGGACTGATGAAATACAACACGGCAATGCCGTGTTGATGATATACCATTGCTTTCGCAATGGATAAAAAAATAGACTTGCTTTTGCAAGTCTATTTTTTGGCTGTTCCGAACCATTTAGATGCCACTTTGTTTTTTGAAAAAAAGAGCTAAAATTTACGATTTTTATTATTTTTTTCAAAAAAGATTATCTATTCGATAAATTGGAATTTGTCGTTATATTTTATTTAGAAATTCTTCTGCTTGGATGCGATTTGAAAATATGTAAATATCTTTGTGAGAATATCTTTTCAATAGTTCTGTTACTTTTGGTCTGCTTTGTGAATTGTAGTTTTTTATAAAC
>JAFUHX010000048.1 GCA_017474045.1 Clostridia bacterium
CGGAAGACGAAAAAGGAAGAACCTTTCCGTTTTCACCACGGTTTTTAGAGCAAAAAAATCACCCGTAGTCAACGCAGACTTTGTCTGCGCTTTTGACGAAGGTTTGATTTTTTTGTGAACGTCAGAAAAAGTTTTTTTGTTACTTTTCTTCAAAGAAAAGTAATGCAGTCCGCAAGGACAGACATGCGATTACCTCTGCGGCAGTTTTTTATGTAGAACAAAAAAGAAAAGCACTACCCAAAAACATAGAGGGTGGAGAGGGGGACCCTCCCCTTTGTCTTGAAAGGCTAAAGCCCTTCAAGCCGTTTCCCCCAAGGGAAAATTCATACTGTCCGCAAGGACAAACGTGCGGTTACCTCTACGGCAGTTTTTTATGTAGAACAAAAATACAAAGCACTATCCAAAACAGCATAGAGGGGAGAGGGGACTCTCCCCCTTTCCCCTAATGGAAAGTTGCATAGCGAAAAAAACCGCCGAGTGTCCTTTCGAACACTCGGCTAACCCGATGGCTTTGTTTGTTATTAATATTTTAAATCTTTGATGATTTTTAACATCAACCTTTATGAATTTAAGGGGTTTGATAAAACAACAAGGTTTTCTTCAGTAACGGTTGCGCTTGCAACCTCTTCAACTTCTTCAGCCTCTTCATCAATGCTGTCTGCAATTACTTCAAGACCTTCAATAACAACTTCGCGATTATAGCTCAAATATCTGTTTTTAGCAAAATATGCACCAATAGCTTTTGTGTTAACAGTTACTAAATAATCAAAAGCAAAACCGGAAATCAGACCAATAATATAAGGAATAACAACGGGAATTCCGGGGAAAAGAAGTAAAAGAGAACTGCAAACAACAATGAAGACAGTGAAATCAGCAACAAACTTGAAGATATCAACAAGCCTGTCAGCGTATTTCTGGCAAACTTCGCCGTGTCTGACTGCGCTTGCAACAGCCTGAATGTCAACCTGAGTTGCGGCCCTGCAAACAGCTTCTTCAACGCTGAGGTTTTCGCTTTTAAGATAGAGGTCCATTGCGGCAACACATCTGAATTTGTAGCCGTTTTTACCAAGTGCAACAGAAGAATAAAGGGGATCGCCTGTTTCATTTAATCTTTTTGCATAGTCTCTGAGATGGTTAGAGGAAAGAGGACTGTGGGAAAGCTTTTCAAAAATACTTTTCATAAGCTCTTCTTCAGAGGTATCCTTTTTGCTTTCGGTTTTAACATAGTTTTCAAAAATTTCTTTTAAGCTTGATTCATTAAGGCTTTCAAGCTTTTCTCTGTCGGCGGTAAGGCCGAGACCGCAGTTCATTCTGTGAAGAATTTCGGTTTTGGTGAAGGGGGTGTTTCGGCTGAGAGTTCCAACGCAGTCTTCAATGGCTGCCATTGCGTTTTCGTCTAAGGCACAATCTCTGATGTATTCATAGCTTGCTGTTGTGTCCATGAATTCTTTGGCAAGAGCTTCGGCGTCTTCAACCTCCATCTCATATTCGGCAGGCATTGCCTTCAGGGTTTCAAAAAGGTCTTCGTCTGATGTAACGCTGTTGTAAAATTTCTTATAGGTTTCTGATGAGAAAAGTGAACTGAACTTCATAGGTTTGTTCCTCCAAAAATAAAATTTTTTATCAGGCTTTGCTTCTTTTGCTGTAGCCTATGGCCAAATTATACAGTTCTTTTTTCTCGTTTTTAATCGGTTGAAAAGAAAAAAATTGATTTTTTTTAAATTTTATAAAAACCTTTTTATTCCTTGATTTTTCTGACAACACGAATAACATCTTCGTTAAAGATTAAGTTGGCAACAGAATCAAATCTTGTTGAGCCTTTGTTTATCAGAACAAGGTTTTCGCCTTTGAAATATCTGATGTAGCTTGCAGCAGGATAAACCACCAGCGAGGTTCCGACAACAAACATTGTGTCGGCTTCTTCAATGGCCTTCAATGCTCTGAAAACGCTGTCCTCCGGAAGAGGCTCTTCATAAAGAACAACGTCGGGCTTTATTATAGCTCCGCAATCGCTGCAAAGGGGAACACCTTCGCTTTTTACAATATAATCAAGAGAAAAAGCTTTTTTGCATTTTAAGCAATAGTTTCTGTGAACGCTTCCGTGAAGCTCAATAACGTTACTGCTGCCTGCTGCCTGATGAAGACCGTCAATATTCTGGGTAACAACCGTAACATTTTTTCCTTCTTCCTCCAGGGCGGCAAAAAACCTGTGAGCTTCGTTTGGCTGAGCCTCGGGATAGAGCATTGAGGACTTATAAAAATCAAAAAACATTTTTGTTTTTATCATAAAAAAGCTGTGAGAAATAATTTCTTCGGGAGAATATACGCTTTTTTCTTCCCTGTTATAGAGTCCGTCAGCTGAACGGAAATCAGGAATTCCCGAAGGACAGCTTATTCCTGCGCCGGTGAAAACACAAATGTTTTTGCTGCCTTTAATAATGTCTTTCAGTTTCTCATATTTATCCATTCAAACACCCTCTTGTTTTATTTTTAATATAATTATATCACTCTGTTTTGCTCTTTACAAGATATAATATTTATGATAAAATTGCAACAAGAAAAAATAACTAAAGAAAGGAACAACACAGCTTTCTGTGTGAGGCTTCAGCTTTATGAGTATTATAAAAACACTTTTTGATACCATGCCCGACGGAAGAGAGGTTTATCTTTATACCATTGAAAACAACAACGGCGTTAAGGCGGGAATTATTACAAGAGGCGCCACAATCGACAGCTTTGTCTGCCCCGATAAAGACGGAAAACCGGGCAACATCATCTGCGGATTTGATAATGTTGCCGGCCACATCGCTTCCGGTACATATACAGGTAACATAATCGGGCAATATGCCAACCGTCTTGCCGGAGGAAAATTCACTATCGGAGGAAAGGAATATAACGTTACAAAAAACGAAAACGAAATAACCTGCCTTCACGGCGGCGGCGAATATAACAGCGCTCTCTGGAAGGCAATTATTGTTGATGACGACGCTGTTGAATTTTCCTATGTGAGCCCCGACGGCGAAAACGGCTTCCCCGGAAATGTTGAGGTAAAGGTAACCTATGTTTTAACTGACCACAACGAGCTTGAAATTCATTATGAAGCAGTCAGCGACAAAGATACAATAATAAATTTGACAAACCACGCCTATTTTAACCTTGGAACTACCGCCGGCGGAGATATTCTTGACCATGAGCTTATGCTTAACTGCGACTATTTCACTCCCACCGACGAAAAAAGCATTCCAACAGGAGAAATCAGAAGCGTTGAAGGAACTGCTTTTGACTTCAGAACTCCGAAGAAAATCGGAAGAGACATTCATGCTGACGATATTCAGCTCACTCAATGCAAGGGTTATGACCACAACTTCTGTGTAAACGGTGAGGCAGGCAAGCTTCGTCTTGTTGCCAGAGTGACCGACGAAAAAAGCGGAAGAAAGCTCGAGGTTTCCAGTGACCTTCCCGGCGTTCAGCTTTATACAGGTAACTTTATGAACGGCGAAATGGGCAAAGATCAGATTCCTCTTTCTCAGCATTACGGTTTCTGCCTTGAAACTCAATATTATCCCGACACACCCAACCAGCCCTCTTTCCCCCAATGCACCTTTAAAGCCGGAGAAAAATTCAAGAGTTTGACCATTTTCAAGGTTTAATTAAAAGTTCAAAAACATTTTAACAGGTGTTATTCTAAATGAGAAGATGAAACTCTTCAAGAACCGATATTGCAAATGTAGAAACAAATGCAGTTAACGGCTATCCGGACCCAATAACAAAAAAGAGAAGCTTCGTTTATCAATCACGAGTCTTCTCTTTCTTTTTTGTTAAGTGATCTGCCAAACGGTCAAGCCGTTTGTTGTTTTATTTGAAAAAGCTGTAGTTTTTATAATAGTCGCTTTCTTTCTGGTTGTAGGCACCTAAAACATAGGTAGTAACAAGAAACTTTGCCATGTCTTCTGAGGGAATCAACATTCCGTCGTCCATCCATTGAAGAATTGTTGAAAGCATTCCTGAAAGGGCAAAGGTTGTCAGATAATAGCGTGGGTCATTGGGGTTAAAAACCTTTTCAGAGTCAGGAACAACGTCTCTGACCGCCTTTTTAATTCTTTCAGCAAGCTGATTGTTGCAGTCGTTTCTTGTAACAAAACGGCAAAGCTCAAAGTTGTCTTTGCAAAAATCAAGAAAGCGGGTGCAATACTTTATGAAATCGTCAATGTCGTTAATGTTGCCTTTGAAAAGAACAATTGAGACGAGAAAAACGCTGTAGATTTCTTCTTGAATTTTTTCAACCATGTCGAAAACATCGGTGTAATAAATATAAAAAGTTGAGCGATTAATGTCAGCCATTTCAGAAAGCTCAGTAACGGTAATCTGATTGACGCTTTTTGTTTCCAGAAGAGAAAAGAGGCTGTTTCTGAGAGCTTTTTTAGTTTTTCTGACTCGTCTGTCTTCGCCGGCATTGATAAGATCAAAAAAATCAGGCATTGGTTTTCTCCTTTTCATTGCATTTTTAAACAGCCTTCTGTTTTTAAACATCTTTTTGTTTTCAAACAAATGAACGAAAAACAACAACTGCTGTTTATATTCAGATAATAACACATAAAAAGAAAAAAATCAATCAAAAAAGAAACAATTTTTTTGTAGGAAATGAAGCAAACATAAAAACCTCCGCCTTAACTACAAATAAAAACAGAACTGTAAAAAATTAAAAGTGTTACAGAACCTTTAAAATAGAAAAATCAATATAAAAAGAACCATTGCAGAAGCCTGTTTTTTCAGCTGATACAATGGTTCTTGCTGTTTTATTTTTCTTGATTTGAGTGCTTAGTTGAAACTGAGTCATAAATTTCAGAAAGAATTTTTTCGTTTGTTTCAACCTTTGATTTTTTAGCAACGGAAGAAATCTTTTTTTCAACCGCAGGCATTTTCATCTCCTGAAGAACAGTTGAGCGATATTGCTCGAAAGCGTCTTCGTCTGAGGTTGCAATGGTAACTCGCTGAACAACATAAACGCTCGACCCCGAGGTAACAGGGGCAGCCTTTGAGTGAGAAATGGTTGAAACCTTTTTAAAGAAATCGTCAGCATACATGGGGTCTTTGTCTTTCATCAGAATAACCTCCGGAGAGCTGATTGCAATAAGACCCTGAGAAACACAATAGTCTTCATAAACAGAGTCAATTGAAGCGCCTTCGTTAATTTTGTCTGCCATTTTTCTGAAATCGGCAATCAGAGCTTCTTTTTCTTTTTCTGTCATGGGAACGGTTTCGCCCTTTATGTTTGTTTTAGTGAAGCTGCCTTCAAAAGCCTTGAAGCCGATATACATTTCAACAAATTTTTGTTTCAGGTCATCGTCTGAAACTGCGTTTTTCCCGTCCGCGCCATAATAATATTCAACAAGCTGCTCTTTCTTTTCTTCGAAGGTGTTAATTTCCGTCAGGTCGGGCTTTGAAATTCCAATGGATTTATAATATTCACCGAAAAGGCTCCATTCGCTTTCAGTTTCAGCGGCAATATCTGCCTTGCCTGAGTGAGAAAGAGAAATTTTTTCTTCTTTCATAATGCTGTTTGCCGCAGCATGATAAGAACAAAGCGTGGCGGCTTTTTCAAAAAGCTGCTGAGTATTTTTGAGGTCGGCGTCATAGTCTTCAGGATAAGACATGATTTTATCAAGATAATAGGCAAAGACACCTGAAGAAATGCTTTCGTTTTCAACAGTTACGGGAGCGCTGTTACCCTTGGAGCAGGAGGAAAAGAGAAAGACCAGACAAACAGCTGCCGCAACAAATAAAAATCTTTTTTTCATCATAGAATAAACAGTCCTTTTTATAATTGAAGCTATTATACACCTTTTTTTCAGAAATGTCCACTATTTGATTTTAAGCCTCAAAACTGAAAATCTTTTCAGAGGGCTTGACAAGTTAATTTCTGCATGATATAATCTTGGGAGTTTGAGCTGTGCTTCGGTGCGGCTTAACATCCTTGCTCCAAAATATCAGATTGGGGCCAGAGACCAAAAGGAGGTATATGTACTATGGCAAACAGCTACGAGGCAATGTTAGTTTTTTCAGTTGCTAAAGGCGACGAACTTGCAAATGCTCTCACAGAGAAGTTCACAGCTCTCATCGCAGCTAACGGTACTGTAGAAAGTGCTGAAGTATGGGGTGGCGAAAAGCACAGACTTGCTTATCCCATCAACTACGAAACCGAAGGCCGCTATGTTCTCGTTAACTTCACAAGTGAGCCCGAATTCCCTGCTGAGCTTGACCGTGTTCTCAAGATCACAGAAGGCGTTCTTCGTTCAATTATCATCAAGAAATAAGAGGAGGCAACCAAAATGCTTAATCATGTAGTTCTTATGGGCCGTCTTGTTGCGGACCCCGAACTTCGAACAACTACAACTGGCAAAAGTGTTGCATCTTTTCGAATTGCGGTTGACAGAGGGTACTCTAAAAACGCCGGCGAAAGAACAGCTGATTTCATTTCAGTTGTTGCCTGGGAACAGACAGCAAACTTCGTTTGCAGATATTTCGCCAAGGGTTCAATGATTGCTGTTCAGGGTTCAATTCAGACCCGTCAGTATGAAGACAAATCCGGCGCAAAAAGAACCGCTGTTGAGGTTGTTGCAAGAGAAGTTAGTTTCTGCGGCTCAAGGGCTGAAACCGGAACCACAGGCGGAGCTTCTTATGCTCCCGCAGGTCAGGGTTCTGTTCCCCCCGCATATCAATCAGCAAACCCCGGTGATTTTGAAGAAATTACCGACGACGAAGATTTACCGTTTTAATTTAACTGAAAAACTAATATAGGAGGTATGACTCATGGCATACGAAAAGGGTGCAGCCCGTCCCAACAGAAAGTCACGCAAAAAGGTTTGCGCTTTCTGCGTTGAAAAGGCTGAAACAATCGACTACAAAGATGTTGCTAAGCTTCGTAAGTTCACTTCAGACAGAGCTAAGATTCTTCCCCGCAGAGTAACAGGAACTTGCGCAAAGCACCAGAGAGAGCTCACAACCGCTATCAAGCGCGCTCGTCAGGTAGCTCTTCTCCCCTATTCAGCAGACTAATCAACAGCTGAAAATATTTCGGGCTGAAAAAAACGCAGTCCTGATAAAACAAAACGAACAAAGGGTTTCTTTGGCTACGCCAAGGAAACCCTTTAAAACTATATGAAACACTAAAAAACAGATGTATTATGCCGAGTGTTCGTAAGGACACTCGGCAGTTTTATTCGCCATACGGCGAGTGATATTGCTTCGCAGTTTTATTGTGCTTCGCACAGTGTTATTGTCCTTCGGACAGTTTTATGCGAATAAAATAACACTGAAGCCGTAA
>JAFUHX010000049.1 GCA_017474045.1 Clostridia bacterium
CTATCAGGTATATTACTCAACCAAGAAGAGCAGCGGCTTCAAGAAGGTTGCATCTTATAAAACAAATGTTACCAAAGGCTCAAAGAGCAAGCTGAAAAGCGGAAAGACCTATTATTTCAAGGTCAGAGCCTATAAGAAAACCGCAAGCGGTACGGTTTATTCTTCCTGGAGCTCAGTCAAGAGCGTGAAAATTAAATAAGCTTATGCGGCTGCTTCTGTTTAAGGAGCAGTCGCTCATGCTTTTTTTGAAAAACTTTTTTTGAGAAAAAACGAGTAATTTAAAGTAAAACAAAGAAAATTCAAGATTTCTAAATTTTACGGTGAAATTCTCTTGAATTTTCATGAAAAAATGCAAAAAAACTGTTGACATTTGTGCGTTTTTCCTCTATATTTTTACTATAGATATACCCGTGGTAACCGACGAGGGAACACGTCCGAAGAGGCGGAGGTTCTTTTGGTCGGTTTTTTTCTTTGGGTAAGGTCTGTAATAATCAGCGTGCGTGTCCTTCACGCAGGGAAGGGGATTATTAATGGAAGAAAAATATATTATTCAGCTGAAAGATATTTCTAAAAAATTTGATGACGATGTTATTTTGGATAACATCAGCCTTAATATAAAAGACGGCGAATTTATAACCTTCTTAGGTCCGTCTGGTTGCGGAAAAACAACAACGCTGAGAATAATTGCCGGCTTTCTTGAAGCCGACAGCGGACAGGTTCTTTTTGAAGGGAAAGATATCAACAGTCTGCCCCCTCATAAAAGGCAGGTCAATACTATTTTTCAAAGATATCAGCTTTTTCCCCATCTGAATGTTTATGAAAACATTGCTTTCGGACTTCGCAATAAAAAGGTTAACGGAAAGAAGCTCAAAGAAAAAGAAATCAGCAAAAAGGTTAAAGAAATGCTTGCTCTTGTTAACCTTAACGGTTTTGAAAGAAGAGATACTGCTCTTCTTTCCGGTGGACAGCAGCAACGCGTTGCCATTGCGAGAGCTCTTGCTGTTGAGCCGAGAGTTCTTCTCCTTGATGAACCCCTTGCTGCTCTTGACCTTAAGCTTAGAAAAGATATGCAGGTTGAGCTTAAAAACATTCAGAAACGCTTGGGAATAACCTTTATTTTTGTAACTCACGATCAGCAGGAAGCTCTTTCTATGTCTGACACCGTTGTTGTTATGAATGAGGGAAAAATTCAGCAAATCGGTTCACCGATTGATATCTATAATGAGCCTAAAAATGCTTTTGTAGCCGATTTTATCGGTGAAAGCAATATTCTTGACGGAATAATGCTCGATGACTTTAAAGCCAAATTTTCAGGCGCAGTTTTTCAATGTCTTGATAAAGGCTTCAAAGCCAAAGAGAGCGTTGATATTGTTATTCGTCCCGAAGATGTTGATGTGGTTCCCGTTGAAGAAGGAATGATCAGCGGAGTTATCACCTCAAACACCTTTAAAGGCGTTCATTTTGAAATGATTGTTGACATTCAGAATTTCAAATGGATGATTGAAACAACCGATTATTATCCTGTGGGAACAAAAATCGGAATAAAAATTGATCCAGACTCAATTCATGTAATGAAAAAATCAAAATATTCCGGTCTTTACGGAGACTACAGCTCCTTCAGCGATGAGCTTGAACATCTTTCCGATATTGAGGTTGAGGAGGAGTGATAAATGAAAAAAATATCTAAACAGTTTGTTGCTTCGCCATAC
Source organism: Clostridia bacterium (assembly GCA_017474045.1). Taxonomy (GTDB): domain Bacteria; phylum Bacillota; class Clostridia; order Oscillospirales; family Acutalibacteraceae; genus UBA6857. Next base: position 1,710 of record JAFUHX010000049.1, read on the forward strand.
TTGGTCTGGGCAATAGTTTTCATTGTTGTTCCGCTGTTTTTTGTTCTTTATTATTCTGTAACAGACGCAAACGGAAATTTTACCTTTGAACATATTCTTGACATTGTTAAATATAAAGACATAATGCTCAACTCAATCTGGCTTGGCTTTATTGCGACGGTAATCAGCCTTGTAATATCCTATCCTCTGGCTTATATCATGGCGCGAAGCTCAGCTAATGTTCAAAGAACAATGATGATTCTTGTCATGCTCCCAATGTGGATGAATCTTTTAATAAGAACCTATTCCTTAATGATTCTTCTTCAGGATACGGGAATAATCAACAGCGTTCTTTCGTTTCTGAAGCTTCCGAATGTTCACATGATTAACACTCAGGGTGCTGTTGTTCTCGGAATGGTTTATAACTATATTCCTTATATGCTTTTGCCTCTCTATTCAATAATGGCAAAAATTGATCATGGTCTTATTGAGGCTGCCGAAGATCTGGGTGCAAATAAGCTCAAGGTAATCAGCAAGGTAATTTTCCCCTTGAGTCTTCCCGGAATCGCTTCAGGCTTTACAATGGTGTTTGTTCCTTCGGTTTCAACCTTCTACATTTCAAAAAAGCTTGGCGGAAATGCTTTTTCACTTATTGGTGACGTTATTGAAATGCAGTTCAAAGCCTCAAATAACTATAATCTCGGTTCTGCGCTGTCTCTTGTTTTAATGTTTATGATAATAATCTGCATGGCAGTAATGAATCGCTTTACAGGTGACGATGACGATGGAGGTGTTTTAATATGAAAAGAAAAATGTCTCCCATGTCGAAGCTATATGTTGCTCTGATATTTTTGTTTCTTTATGCGCCAATAATTGTAATGATCGTTTTTTCTTTCAACGACAGCGCAAGCACCAGCGTAATGAGAGGGGTTTCTCTTCGTTGGTATAAATCGCTTTTAAATGATTCAGCAACGATTCAGTCGCTTTATAACACGCTGATTTTGGCGGTTACTTCTTCTCTTTCTGCAACAGTAATGGGAACTGCTGCCGCTGTTGGAATTAATTCATTCAGAAAAAAATGGGTCAGAAAAACCACAATGAGTGTAACAAACATTCCAATGATGAATCCTGAAATTGTAACAGGTATTTCAATGATGCTTTTGTTTGTTTCCGTTGCAAAGCTTGTTGGAGTAACAGATGCTCTTGGTTTCTGGACAATGCTTATTGCCCATATAACCTTTAACCTTCCTTATGTAATTTTGTCTGTTCTTCCCAAGCTTCGCCAGATGGATCCCCATTTGCCTGAGGCAGCAATGGATTTGGGTTGCACTCCTCTTCAGGCTTTTTTCAAAGTTACAATCCCTTCAATTTCAACTGGAATTGTTTCGGGAATGATGATGTCTTTCACCTTGTCTCTTGATGACTTTGTAATCAGCTATTTTACACAGGGACCAACCTTTGAAACTTTGCCCATCAGAATTTTTTCGATGACAAAAAAACGAGTAACCCCTGATATGTATGCTCTTTCAACTCTGATTTTTGTTGCAATTCTCTTTCTTCTTATTTTGCTCAATGTTTCTCAGGTCAGAGGCGAGAAAAGGCTGAAAAATAAGCTTGATAAGGGGGCAAAACAATGAAAAAACCGATTTTGTTTTTAGCTGTTGTTTTCATTTTGTGTTCTCTTTTTGCTGTAAACGGTCTTGCCTATGAGAACGAAGAATTCTATAGCGGTGCCGAAAAAGGTGAGGTTATTAATGTTTTTAATTGGGGTGAATATATCAGCGATACCTATGAAGACGGACTTTTAGATGTCAATAAGGAGTTTGAAAAACTCACCGGAATCAAGGTTAATTATGTTACCTTTGAAAGCAATGAAGATATGTATGCCAAAATAAAAAACGGCGGCGCAAGCTATGATATAATCATTCCTTCAGATTATATGATTGAAAGAATGATCAGCGAAGATCTTCTTATTTCTTTTGATCCCGAAACGCTTCCTAATTATAAATACATTTCTGAGAAATATAAGAATATGTATTATGATGAGAATAACAGCTTTTCTGTTCCCTATAATGTGGGAATGGTCGGTCTTATTTATAATACTAAACTTGTTAAGGAAGAGCCGACAAGCTGGAAGATTATGTGGGATGAAAAATATAGCGGAAAAATTCTTATGATTGATAATCCGCGAGATGCCTTCGGAATTGCTCAGAAGCTTCTCGGCTATTCTCTCAATTCAACTGATGAAAAGGAAATGGGCGACGTTGCTCAGCTCCTCATTGATCAGAAGCCTCTTTTGCAGTCTTATGTTATGGATGAGATCTTCGATAAAATGGAATCAGGAGAGGCAGCGATGGCTCCGTATTATGTGGGTGACTACATAATTATGAAAGAAGTTAACCCTGACCTTGCTTTCGTATATCCGAAAGAAGGCGTTAATATCTTTGTTGATGCTGTTTGCATACCAAAAACAGCTCAGAATGTTGATGCTGCTTTAAAATATATTAACTTCCTTTTAGATCCTCAGGTTGCTCTCAGCAATGCTTTATATATCGGTTATGCTACACCTAACACGGCAGTTCTTGAAATGGAAGAATACAGTGATTTTGCTTCAAATCAATATCTGTATCCCTCTGAAGAAAACATGCCGGATACTGAGTATTTCCACAACTTACCTCAGGAGTCGCTTTTGATGCTGTCGCAGCTTTGGAACGACATCAAGGTTGCCGGAAACAGTATTACTCATATATATGTTTCTTTTGGTGTTATCGGAGCTGTTATCTTAATTGGCGCTGTTTATTCAACCATTAAAAAGAAGAAGCGCGAATATTGGTATGACCACTGTGAATAAAATAAAACCTATGTAGCTTTAGACTGCATAGGTTTTTTTATGTATGATTTATTCATTCCAGAATTTTCGGTCAAGGCTTCTGTATTGAACAGCCTCAGAAACGTGTTCAAACAGAATATTTTCGCTGCCTTCAAGATCAGCGATCGTTCTGGCAACTCTTAAAATTTTGTCATAAGCTCTTGCCGAAAGACCAAGAACCTCAAAGCTTCTTTCAAGCATTTCTTTAGATTTCTGATCAAGCTTGCAAAAACGGCGGGTGAGGGCAGGTGTCATTTTGCCATTGCAGGTAATTCCTGTTCCTTCAAGTCGCTTTTGCTGAATTTTTCTGGCTTTGTCAACTCTCTTTTTTATCTCAGCAGAGCTTTCGGCGGGTTCATCGTCAGAAAGCTTTTTAAAATCAACCTGCGGAACCTCAATGTGAATGTCTAATCTGTCAAGAAGAGGGCCGCTGACCTTGGCAAGATATTTTGACGGTGCTTTTCCGGGGCAGGTGCATTTCTTTGTTGGATGTCCGTAATATCCGCAAGGGCAGGGGTTCATTGCGCAGACGAGCATAACATCGCAGGGATATGTAAGTGTCCCTGAAACTCTTGAAATGGTAATTTTTCCGTCTTCAAGAGGTTGGCGCAAAACCTCCATGGAAACTCTTGGAAATTCCGGAAGCTCATCAAGAAACAAAACTCCATGATGAGAAAGGCTCAGCTCACCCGGTCTCGGAATTCTTCCGCCTCCTGAAAGACCTGCAGCTGAAATCGTGTGGTGCGGCGAACGGAAAGGTCGGGACTTTATTAGTGAAATATTGTCGTCCAAAACTCCTGCTATTGAAAATATTTTCGTTGTTTCAAGGCTTTCTTCAAAGGTCATATCAGGAAGAATTGAAGGAATTCTTTTTGCAAGCATGCTTTTACCTGAACCCGGTGGTCCGATCATCAATGTGTTGTGTCCTCCGGCAGCAGCGATTTCCAATGCTCTTTTTACCTGAAACTGACCTTTAACATCTGCAAAATCAAACATCAATTCAGATGGATATTCATATTCTCCGTAATAGCTTCTATCAACAGGACTGATTTTTGTTTTACCCTGAAGATGACTAATTAAAGTTTTAACGTCTTTAACAGGATAAACGCTGATTCCGCTGACAACACAGCATTCGCTGGCGTTTTCAACGGGAACAAAGATTTTTTCAATTCCTGCTTCCTTTGCGTGAATTACCATGGGAAGAGCGCCGTTAATCTTCTTGATTTTGCCGCTTAAAGAAAGTTCACCAATAAAAGCGCAGGAAGAAACGTCGGCTGTCAGTTGGTTCGTTGCAAGCATTAAAGCAACAAGAATGGGAAGGTCATAAACCGGTCCTTCCTTCTTTTTGTCAGCCGGTGAAAGATTGACGGTTATTCTTGTGCAGGGGTAGTCAAACTTGCTGTTTTTCATAGCAGAGCGAACTCTGTCTCTTGATTCGCTGACTGCTGTGTCAGGAAGACCGACAATGTCAAATCTGGCAAGTCCCATTTCAAGCGAAGCTTCAACGCCAACAGAATATGTATTCATTCCGAAAAGACCAATGCTGTTAACCTTAGCAAACATATAATCACCTGATTTTTTTATTCTCAGATTATTATACACGCTTTTCATAAAAAAGAAAATACTTTTTAGTTAACAGAGAACAAAATAAACAGATTTTTTTATTTTTTTAAACTGTATATTAATATTTATTAATTATGTACTTTTTATTAACGATTTGTCTTGACAATGAATATCTTTTGTAGTAATATTTAAGCAGAAGGTGGAAACACCTATCTGAATATTTATTTTTTATGGAGGATTAATACTATGGGCGAAGCTTACAACGTACTTCAAAAAATTCTTGACGTTTACAAACAGGTAATCGAAGCAATTATGAAAGTTTTTGATTCATTCAAAACAGCTTTCGGCGGCGAAGAAGCTGAAGATGGCGAAGCTGCTGAAGCATAATTGTCTTTAACTTATTATTATTTTAGGAGGATATTCTAATGGCTGAACTTTACGACAAAATTATGGAGTTTCTCACAAAAATCCTTGCTTTCATCGAATCTCTTCAGGAAAAATTTGCTCCCGTAGAAGACGAAGAGAGTGCTGAAGCATAAGCTTTAAAACTCAGGGTCGGTACGCCGACCCTTTTTTTATTCACTTTTTGTTCATAAACTATTGACTTTTTAATTTATTATGATAAAATAAAACTATCAAAAAGCGAAGGCTTTTTAATTTATTTTGGAGGTGTTAGACATGAGCATTGATTTTGAAGCCATTCTTGAAAAACTCTGGATTGCTATTACTCAGATTCTTACAGCTGTTCTTCCCGATGCTGTTTTTGATCGTCTTGCAGCTGTTCCCATGCCCATCGAAGATGATATGGCTCTTTAATTAAAAAAATGAACGCTTGTTTTCAAGCGTTTATTATTTTTAATGGAATGTTTAATTTTTTTATTGACTTTTTATTCTAAACTTGATAGAATTAAACGAATGGATTTTTCCATAATTTTACATGGAGGTAGTAATGATGAACTTTGATGTTAATTCACTCATCGAAATGGTTTGGAACTTCCTTGCAAAAGTTCTTGCAGCTGTTCTTCCTGCAGAAGTTTTTGATCGTCTTGCAGCTGTTCCCATGCCCATCGAAGATGATATGGCTCTTTAATTTTTAAAACGGACCTTCGCTTCGGCGGAGGTTTTGTTTTTTAATAAAGTTATTTTTTTGGAAAAAATATTGACATATTCTGCCGTTTTGTGTAACATAAAAACAGGCAGTAGCCAAAATTAATACGGAGGTAAATACGATGCATTCAGTAATGGATATTTTTAAGTTTGTAACAGGTCTTTTTGAACTTATTTTAGGCGTTTTTGAAGATCTCGGAATTGAAATTCCCGGTCTTCCGAAAGACGAAGAAAGCGAAGAAACTGAACCTGTTGCATAAATTTTAAAACATGAAATTAAGGAGCTGTAAAACGAATGTTTTTACAGCTCCTTATAAGTTGTGTGAAAATCCGGCTTATTTTTTAGCTTTCTTTTCTTTTTTGTCAGGATATTCATCTTCTTTAATTGCGCCGATTGAGATAGCATATTCTCTTTGAAGCTCATCGGTAGGGATATATTTTCCGTCCTTCTCATTAAGAGGAGTCGCTGCAATGATAATGTCTAAAACAGAAACAAGGGCGAAAAGGGCAATACCAACATATATTCCGTTTTTTCCGCTACATACTGCTTCAGAAGCGGCGGGGAGAGCAGAGCAAAAACTTGAAAACAGAACAGGGGAGACTGCAAATAAAACGGTGGAGAGAAGATGCAAAATTGCATGGAGAGGAGTTCTGAGCTTTTTGCAGGCAAAGGGAACACAAAAGAAAGCAATAATTCCGATAACAAGGCTGAGAATATAGAAAACAACCGCAAGAATACCTGCAAAATTTCCTGATGAAGCCTGAGCAGTTAAGAATGAAATAAAACCTCCCAGGTCAAGAGTCTTGTTTTTGATCAGGTCAAGAATAAGAGAAAGAAGGCTGACATCGTTGAGAGCGAAGGTGCTTTCTCCTGAAGTAATTGAAAAACTACCTAAGGGAAGAAGATAGGCAACAATAGGAATGAAAGAAAATGCAAGTCTTGCAATTCTTAAGGGGGTTCCTACGGCTGAAAAGCTGATTTTTTTAAGCTTTGAGTTGAGCTTGAAATAGGATTCTTCGCGTATATAAGCTTCTTCCTCAAGTCTTTTTTCCCACTCAAAGTTAGGAATGTTAACCTTGCAATGAGGACATTCAGCTTTGATATTCCATATATGCAGTTTTTTTTGGCAATTAGGACATTTAGCCATAATATAAACCTCCGGAATTTTTTAATTCTTAAACCAAACTACAATATATTCTACTAAAATATAAAAGCCGTGTCAAGAAAAAAGCATTAACAATAATCTAAAAATTTGTTTAGGTCATCTGTTTTATATAAGTTTTATTTTTTTCTATTGAAATAAAAAAACAATTATGTTAAACTACAAAATGGAATTTTTCATCGAAGTGAGTGATTAAATGTCTAACGAAAAAGAATCTGTAATTTTGGTTGAAGATGATATTCAGGATGAGCAATCGCTTGAAAAAATTCAAGCCCAAAATAAGCGTTATTTAAGACCGAGAGAGGTTTTGGCTTTTTGTCTTGTTTATTTTGCCAATCAGACCTATAATGAATTTGTAAACAGTAAATTTACATATTTCTTAATTCAGTTTATGGGTTTTGACAAGCCTGAAAAAACCAAAGCTCTTGCTAATATCAATCTTTTCACTACTGCCTACGACGCAATTGACGACACGATTTCCGGTATTGTAATTGACCGAACAAGAACGCGTTGGGGAAGAGTTAAGCCCTATTTGCTGCTGCCGCTTCCTCTTTGGTTTTTTGCAACCTTGATGCTGTTCTTTATTCCTAATGTCAGCGACAGCGGAGTCAATGTCTGGATTATAATTGCCATTGTTCTTCGAGGCTTGGGAACATCTTATTTTGGCGCTTGGTACCTGATGCTATATAACAACACGCCGAACCTGAAAGAGCGAAACAACCTGATAACAACATCTGAATTTGCAAAGCTGTTCAGTCCGTGGCTTGTTTCTTTAATTCCCGTTCTGTTTGACCTTGTTCGTGCTTTGGGAATTTCAGAAATCAATGTTTTCCGTTTCTTTGCTGTTTTCTGTTGTCTTCTTCTTGCTGTTGCTTGCATATTCGGCTTTAAGAATATGCGTGAGCGTATTCCTCTTCAGTCGAGAGAAGAAATGAATGAAGTCGGCGTTATTGAATCCTTTAAACAACTTTTCAAAAACGGGCCGATGTTTGCTCTTGTTCTTGCTAATTTCTGCAACTCCTTCAAGTCTGTCGGAAGCGCAAATGAAGCGTTTTTCTGGTTTAACTGTACCGGAAAATATACCTACGCATCAATTGCCGGTATTTTCACCGGAATGCCTAACTTTGTAATTACACCGCTTACCGGAAAGCTTATTAATAAATTCGGTGCCAGAACAACAATAATCTGCGCGTGTCTTTTCGGCGGTGCCGCATATACAACAATGTTCTTAATCGGCTATCATCCCTTTGGAGAAGATTTCAGTTCTAACGTTGTTGCCAACCTGATTTGGATGATTGTTGCTTTAACAATCTGTGGTCTTCCCAATTGTGTTATTAAGGTTTGCCTTCCTTCACTCACCGGTGATCTTTATGATTATACCGAATGGAAAACGGGAATAAGAAACGAAGCTCTTGTTAACACAATCAGTAACTATTTCCTTAAGCTCGGAAATACTGTTAACAGCTGGCTTTCCGTAATGGTTCTTTCCTGGATCAACTATGAAGCTGTTTATGATGGCGATCTTGCAATACCCAACACCGATCCCGGTGTTCAGAGAGGACTTTGGATAATCTTTTCACTTATTCCCGCAGCGGCAAGACTTTTTACCGGAATTTCTTTTATCTTCTTTAAGATTCACGGAAAATTTAAAGATGAGATGATGATTGATCTTGAAGAAAGAAGAAGCCTCAGACTCAAATCCCTGGCTGAAGAACAGATTGTTGAATAAAACATCATTAAAGAAGAAAATCTGAAATAAAAAATATCAGGCAGTTGATGCCTGATATTTTTTATGCTTTAAGCAATAAATTCGTATTAAGCCTTAAATCTGTAACCTGCGCCCCATACTGTTTTAATATATTGAGGATTTGCGGGGTCTTCTTCAATTTTTTCTCTGAGTCGGTTAATGTGAACTGCAACAGTTGAATTGTCGCCGAGTGCATCAAGGCCCCAAATGCTTTCATAAAGCTTTTCTTTGCTGAAAACAATGTCAATATTATTCATGAGAAAAACAAGAAGCTCATACTCTTTGTTTTTCAGCTCAACCTCAACCCCTTTGATATAAACACGGTGGGTGAGAGGGTTAACGGCAATATTTCCGCATTCAATTAGTCTTTCTTTTGAATCTCCTGAGTTTTTGATTCTCTTATATTGAGCGATATTTGCCTTAACTCTGGCAACAAGAACGCTGGGTGAAAACGGCTTTTCAATGTAGTCGTCAGCACCAAGTCCCAGGCCTCTGATTTTATCAACATCATCAAGTTTGGCTGTTACCAACAGAATAGGGATATCAATTTTGTCTCTGAGTTTTCTGCAAATATCAAAACCGCTGATTCCGGGGAGCATTATATCAAGCAAAATCAGGTCATAATTACCGCTTAAACCTGCTTTTAAGCCTTCGAAACCATCAAGGCAGATGTCAACCTCATAGCCGTTTACCAAAAGAAAATCGCGCTCTATATAAGCTATGTCTTTGTCGTCTTCAATAACCAGAATTTTTTCCATGTGTTTTTTACTCCTTTGCTGTTGGAATTTTAATAACTATTGTCAGACCGCCTTGGTCATTGTTTTCTGCATAAACAGAACCGCTGTGGAATTTTGTAATAATGTTTTTAACAATTGAAAGACCGATTCCGTTACCGCTGTTAGTTTGTCGTGCTCTGTCGCTTCTGTAGAATATTTCAAAAATATGTTCAAGATTATCCTCAGTAACGCCGATACCGTTGTCGGAAATTTTCAGAGTACAAAATTCTCCGTTGTTTTCCAGAGAAACATCTATTAAACAAATTTCTTTATCACAATATTTACGACTGTTACCAAAAATGTTTTCTAAAACTCTTAAAAGAAGTCCTTTTTCACCTTTAATATAACATTTTTCATTTTTAGAAATGTTGACTTTGATTTTTTTATGAGAATAATCATCTTTTTTTGAGTTAATAAAGCAGTCGAGATAATCGCTTAGACAAATGTTTTCTTTAACAAAGCTCAGGTCATCAAACTCCAGCTTTGAAAAAAGAAGCATCTCATTGATCATTCTTTCAATAAGATTGATTTTGTTGTTTATGATTTCAATATATTTCTTTCTGCTTTCTTGGGTGGTGGCAATGTTGCTTTCCAAGCCTTCAACATAAGCCTTGATAGAGGTGAGGGGAGAACAGATATCGTGAGTAATACTCATAATAATCTCTTTTCTCATTTTTTCGTCTCTCTGAGACTGAAGAACTGATTTCTGAAGCTCTTCAGCCATTTGGTTGAAGTTTTCACAAATAGGCTGAAATTCGTCTTTCCTTCGGTATTTGATTCTGTAATCGAGCTCACCGTTGCTGATTTTTTCAACACCGTTTGATAAAACCGAAAGACTATATTCAACTCTGTCAAAAACAGCTTTGTTAAGGAATTTTGATAATAACAAAACAGCAACAAAAGCAATGAGAATAAACAATAGATTAGTTAATAAGAAATCAACATAAAATCCGGTGGTTTTTTCTCCAAGATGAAAAGATCTGACATTTCCGTGACCGTTGACAACATATTCGTTGTTCAGGTGAACAATTCTCGTTCTGAAAACAATATGTCCGTCGATGATTGAAAAAACTTCATCCTGGTCGCTTTCAATGCTTTTAATAAGTTCATCAAAAACTGCCGGTTTTTCAGATGATGTAGTGTGAAAAATCGTTTCGCTGTTTTTCTTGACTTCAAGATAAACAATACCTTGCTCTTGGTCTTCAGACGGAAGAAATAGCTCTCTGATGTCGTCGTTGTTTTTGTTAATAATCTGATCTTTAAACTGTGTACTGATGTATTGATACGCCTGATAGGCATAGTTTGTGTTATCGATTGTTTCAAGCATTCCCACTATTTTAGGATATTCGTTGGTGAAAAAAGTCAAATAAATAATACAGATACTGATAGTAGCAAGTATCATGGGAATAAGGAGTGTAAGAGTGCTGACCAGCTTCAGTTTCTGGCTAATGGTCATGTTCTTTACCTTTTCAGGAACAAAATGCCGCAGTTTCATAGAATATCACAACCTAAAATGTTATATATAATAATTATATATTTTTCTGAGGATACTGTCTATAAACTGCAGTTAAAATTTAAAATATTAGTATTACTGTAGAAATATAATTTATCTTTATTTTATAATTGATTTATTTTTGATTAATTACAGTAGATACAATTAAATCGTAACCTAAATAATTTCTTCTTCATATATTCTTTCCACCGGACAGGGCACCTTCAGGGGTGCCTTGTCTATTTTAGTTTATTTTAATTAAAGAATATTCAATTATAAAAAAAGAATTGACTTTGGCTTTTTTATAATTATAATTAATCTGTGTGTGTAACACAACAAGGATTTGCATTTTGAAAGGAGAAAATTAAAATGGATGAAAAATATTCACCACTGTTTACTCCGTGGTCAATCGGAAAAGTAGAAATCAAAAACAGAATTGTTCTTTGTCCCATGGGCGGAACTTCACTTTTCGGTTGGATGGAGCCTAATCACTTCGATAAAGAAGCAGCAAACTTCTTCCTTGAAAGAGCCAAAAATAATGTTGGTTTAATTATTCCCGGAATTGCTCCCTTGAGAGACACTCTCGGCGGAAGATGGCTTTGGCAAAACAAAAAAATGTTTAAAGAACTTAAGCCCTTTATGGATGAAATTCATAAAACCGGCGCAAAGCTCTTCGTTCAGCTGACTGCCGGCTTCGGAAGATCTTTTGCTCTTCCACACCACATGGTAATGCTTCATAAAAACAAGGCTCTCAGAGCAATTGCCAAGCCGATTATGGACTTAGGCTATCTTTCAGCTGCTCCCAGCGAGCTTCCTCTTCGTTGGAAAGAAGATTTAAAATCAAGAGAGCTTACTCTTGATGAAATTGAAGAAATGATTGAAGCTTTTGCTAAAACAGCAAAGCTTTGTATGGATGCCGGTGTTGACGGTGTTGAAATTCATGCCGTTCATGAAGGCTATCTTCTTGACCAGTTCACAATGAAATATACCAATCTCAGAACCGATAAATACGGCGGCTCTTTTGAAAACAGATATCGTCTTCCCTGTGAAATCGTTCAGAGAATCAAGGATCGTTGCGGAAAAGATTTCCCCGTTTCTCTTCGTTATTCTGTTGTTTCAAAAACAAAGGATTTCTGCAAGGGTGCAATTCCCGGTGAAGAATATGTTGAAGTCGGAAGAGACATGGAAGAAAGCGAAAAAGCTGCAAAGCTTCTTCAGGATGCCGGTTATGATATGCTTAATGCCGATAACGGAACCTATGATGCTTGGTATTGGGCTCATCCCCCTGCCTATATGCCTCTTAACTGTAATCTTGACGATGTTGCTCACATTAAAAAGTTTGTTGATATTCCTGTTGTTTGCGCCGGAAGAATGGTTGCTGAAGATGGTGCTAAGGCTATTGCCGAAGGCAAAATTGACGCTATGGGTGTTGCCCGTCAGTTCCTTGTTGACCCTGAGTGGATAACAAAAATGATGGAGGGAAGAGAAGACGAAATTCAGCCCTGCATCTGCTGCCATAATGCCTGCTTCACAATGGCTTCCTATAACGGCGTTGCTTGTGATAACGACCTTATGGATACAATGCACATGGCTCGTTGCGCTCTTAATCCTCAGACAATGCAGACTAAGAAATATAAAATCACTCCTGCCAAAACCAGCAAAAAGATTGCTGTTATAGGCGGCGGTGTAGGCGGAATGGAAGTTGCAAGAGTTGCTGCTCTTCGCGGACACAAGGTAACCATTTATGAAAAGAGCGATAAGCTCGGCGGAATTTTCATTGCCGCTGCTGCTCCTTCATTTAAAGAGAAAGACCGTCAGTTGATTGAATGGTATATTAAGCAGGTTTCTAAGCTTCCCATTGAAGTTAAGCTTAACACAGAGGTTAAAGATATTGCTTCTCTTGATGCTGATGAGGTTGTTGTTGCAACCGGTTCAAAAGCAAGATCAATTCCTGTTCCGGGCGTAAAAGAATACGCCATGGACGCTTGTGAATATCTTCTTGGTGAAAAAGAAGTCGGCGAAAATGTTGTTATTATAGGTGGCGGCTTAACAGGTTGTGAAATTGCCTATGACCTTTATCTCAAAGGTAAAAAGCCTGTAATTGTTGAAATGAAAAACGACCTTATTGCCGTAAAAGGAATCTGCCTTGCTAACACAAGCTTCCTTCGCGATTTCTTTGAAACAAACAAAGTTCCCGTATATCTTGAAACAGGTGTCAGCGAAATTAAGTCTGACTGTGTTATTGCAAAAGATAAAAACGGAAAAGAAATCAAGCTTCCTTCTGACAGCGTAATTATGTCTGTTGGCTATGTTCCCACACCTCTTGCTGAAAAGTCAAAGAAGGTTCATGTAATTGGTGACGCTAAAAAGGTTGGTAACCTGAGAACTGTAATCTGGGGAGCATGGGATGTTGCAATGAAGCTTTAATTTAAGCTTTAGTTTGTAAGTTTCCAGATTAAAATTTACTACCCTGAAGGTGTGAGCTTTCAGGGTAGTATTTTTGATTCAATCAAAGATGCTTATATCTTTTTATACAAAAGAAGCTGTCAGATATGGCCAAAAAACAGCCCGAGAGTCCGCTTGGTCTCTCGGGCGATCTTTTTAGTGGTAGCCAACAAAAATGGCAAGAAGAATTAAAATAATTGAAACTAAAAACTCTAAAACAAAAAGCTTCCATGTAAAACGCATATATTTGCTGTACGGGATGTTTAAAATTCCAATGGCGATAATCATAATTCCGCTTGTTGGGAAAAGAATATTGCAAAGACCGTCGCTCAAACAAAATGTTAAAACAAGGCTTTGTCTTTCAATGTTCAGCATATCAACAAGGGGAATTAAAAGCGGCATAAGAAGAAAAGCCTTTGCGGTTCCGCTTCCAATAAAAAATTCAAAAATACAAATTACGGCGAAAATTAGAATAATTGAAGTGTAGGGACCGAAATCCTGAAGGAAATTATATATATAATAGAGCATGGTGTGAATTATTTTTCCCTGCTTTAAAATATATGTAATACTGATTATAAAGATTATAAGTGGTGCGCAGGGCATAACAGCCATAGCACCGTCTTTGAAGCCCTTAGCCAATTCCTTGCCTCTGATTCCTGCAATGTGACCTGCGCGAAGACCGCCGATAGCAAATAAAATTGCCATTGAAACCATGGGTAGATAGCTTATTATGTCTGAAAGAGAAGAGTTTTTAATAAACTTTTGTGAGATGAAGCAAACAACAGTAATAACAAGAACACCGATAATGGCTGAAACAAAGGCCCTGGTTGCTTTGCTCAAATTAGGGTTAGCGAGAGCTTCTTTTGTGTCGTTTTCATTTAAAAGCCTTTTTCTCAGTTCAAGGTCACTTTCATAAACAATTGATTTTTTCGGGTCTTTTTCAATTTTTTTCGCGTAAGTAATAAGAAAAGCGGTAAGGGTGGCATAAATTCCGAGAAAAACAAAAATTCTGAATGTCAGACCGGAAAACATCTGAAGATTTGCCATTGACTGAACAATTCCGATGTTAAAGGGATTAAAAGTTGCTGCAGAATAGCCGAAAGCAACAGCGATAAGGCTGAAACCGAGTCCGACCAAGGAGTCCCAGCCAAGCGAAAGGGAAATTGCCGCCGCTAAAGGAACAAGAGTAACTGACTCTTCCAGAATACCGGCAACCGAACTAAGAGCCATACAAGCAAAAATCATAACAGCCAAAAGAATATATTTTTTCTTTTCATAGCGGCTGACAATGGTTGTCATAATGTATTTTAAAACGCCACTGTTGTCAAGAACCAAAAATGTTCCGCCGATAACAATTATAAAAACAATAATGGCAAGACCTGTAACAGCGTCTGAGGTTGAAAAAATAAAAGTTTCAATAGGAGCAATAAAAACGCGCCAAAAGCTGTAGTCAGCCTCTTCCTTTGTAATTTCGTGATAGGTTCCGTCAATAATTGAACCGTCGTCTCTGGTGTTGTAAACACCGGTTGGAATAATTTGCGTAAGCAGTCCTGCAAAAAGCATGATTCCAACAAGCAAAACTGTAATACTTATAAGAGTTTTTTTGTTAATTTGCAAAGCTACGTTCTTTTTCTTCGAAGAGTTTTTTTTCTTCTTGTTTTCAGTATTCATTTTTTCCTCGCTTAGTAATATTCAAAATCTGCTATGAATTATACAGCATAATGGAAAAATATGCAACAGTTTTTGTATTATTATTAGTTTTTATTTATTGTTTTTACAAAGTTAAAACTTCAATAAAATACCATTTATAAAAATGAATTTTAAAATCAAAATAATAGAGCAAACGCAAAACTTAATTAAAAGGAGTGCTAACAAATGGCTAAGAGTAGTTCTAAGGGCATGGTACCCGAAGCTCGTGAAGCTCTCGACAGATTCAAGATGGAAGCAGCAGCTGAAGTCGGCGTAAATCTTAAGCAGGGTTATAACGGCGATCTCACATCTCGTCAGGCCGGATCAATCGGTGGTCAGATGGTAAAAAAGATGATCGAAAGCTACGAGAAGAACATGAAATAACATTATAAGTCATGTAAGACTTAGAAACACCCTTAACTTCGGTTAAGGGCGTTTTTTAATAAAGAGGCAGCAAAACCGAAGCTTTGCTGCCTTAAACTTTATGTTTCCTCTGAGTCGCCGTTCGTGTCAAAAACGCTTTCTGTAACGGTAAAACGTTGGGGAGGCAAAATAACCTCCGGTCTGATAACTTTAATTTCTTTTCTTGGATAAATTATTTCAAGCTCAACTCTTCCTGTTTTATATGGCGGAACACGCTCTTTAACCGATTCAGCCATTGCTTCTTTGTTTTCATCAACATTAATTTCATTTTGAATTTCATCAGCTTCAAAAGCAGTGAACAACTCTTCGTCAAAGCTTGAATCAACGACTTCGAATGAAGGAAGTTTCTTTGTTATGAATTTTTTCTTAGTAACACTCAGAATAATCAACAAAGCTAAAATAACTAAGCTGAAAACTGAAATAACAGTACCGGCTTTAAGGTTTGTGGGTTCATATTTGAAAACAATGTCGTGGTTGCCTTTTTGAACCTTAATTCCAAGAAGCGCATCTCCGATTGCAACAATGTCTTCCTTTGAAACCTCTTTTCCGTCAATGTTAACCTTCCAGCCCTTGTCATAGGGGATAGAAGAGTAAAGAATGCAGTCTTCTTTTGCTGTGAATCTGCCTGTGATTTCGTCAGTTTCAAAAGATTCAACGCTGAGGGCTCTGCCGCTTAAGATTTCATAACCTTTTTCAAAAATTTCATCATTCATTGTGTAAATATAAAATCTTGCGTTGCCGCTGGCGCTTTCAAAGGGAAGAGTTATTGAAACTGTTTCGTCTTTTTTATATCTTCCAAGATCAAGAACGCAGTCCTGACCGGCGTCATGTGTAAAAGTACCGAGGCTTGATGTTACAGAAATATGCTCCTGACTTGCTCCGTCAATTTTGAAATAGATATAGAGATTGCCTTCTTTTTGCATTGTAACATTAAAAATTGCTGAAGCCAGAGCGTCGCTGTCAATTTTTCTGTATGAATAGAAGTTGCTGTCAAGAGAGTTATAAAAAGGCTCGGTATTGTTATAGGTAACATAGGAAACCGAAACTTTTTCAAATGGATTACCAACACCGGTAGCTTTATCAAAATAATCACCCTGAACCTCAAAGGGATTAATGCTGTAGGAATCCTTGTCGTCCTGATAGTACCATTGAGTAATCTCGTTGTTTACACAATAGGCAATGGGAAGGGCATAGTTGAAGCTATAAGCTGAAAAGTTGTTAACATCTGTCATGTGGGTGTAATATCTGTCGCTTAAAACGCAGGGAGTTTCGTTGTTAACAATATATTCAAGTGAATGCATCATGTTATAAACAGGAGTTTGCGGATTATAGGTGTAGCTGTTTATTCCGTTACTCATAAGACCCAAACGGTCTTGAAGCCTTGAAAGCTTTTCGTAAGCCATTGAAGAAAAAACGGAAACGCCGTTATAGCCAAACCAGGAGGGGTCCATTCTTGTTCTGAGGCTTGAAAGCTCCATTCTGTAATCATCATGACCCTCAACGAGATCAATATGCTCTTTAATAAGTCTGAAATCTTCATAGTCAGATTCATAAGAAGATTTTGTAACGTTGTTGGGGAAGCTCTGCGTGTCGGCAATAATAACCTCACTGCAAACACAAACAGCCAGAAGAACGGCAACAGAAGCCGCTTCATATCGTTTGTCTTTGAGAACAGAAAGAAGCAGAATATAAACAACTGAAAAAATTAAAACAATATATGTGCAGGCGTCATCAAAATTTTTGGAACCAACCTTGCTGATAATTACAGCGAAAGCCATAACACTAACGCCGACTACGGCAATTTGCCTTGTGGTGAATTCATTTAATCTTCTGAAAACCTTGAAGGCCATGATAAGAAGAATAAACGAATACATGAAGGAATATCTGTAGGGAAGGTCGTTGGGATAGTGGAAGCCATGCCAGATATAATTAAAAATGTTGAAGTTAAAAGAAATAAAGAAGAAACCAAGAAGGCCGATTGTTGCGGTTTTCTCTTTTTTGGAAATTGTTTTTGAAAAGAAATAAAGAGGTGCAAGAATAACTGTCAAAAGTCCGCAATAAATGTTGGGCAAAACGTCATCGCCGCTGCTTCTGATTGTTGTTTCAAGACCCGGAAGGTGATTGGCAAAGAAATCAAAAAATCCGAAATAAGTTTTGTAGTCAGTTGGGAAAGTTCCGGATGTGGCAGAGCAGTTTGAAAGAATTGAAAGGGTGGGAAGAAGCGCAAACGCCATAATGCCCGCTGAAAGAAAAGAAGACAAGGCAAAAATTACGCCGCTTCTGAAAAAGCGTGAGTTTTTCAGCTTTTTAAACTTAACTTCGTCCTCATAATTTTCTTTTAAAACAGAAGACATTGAATAGTGTGAAATGTAGTAATAACAAAAATAAACAACAGCAAACATGCAAAGCATGAATGACATATAGTAGTTTGAAAACATTGAAAGTGAAAGTCCGGCAACATAATGCCAGATTTTTCCATGATCAATAATGTTTTCGATTCCTAAAAGAATAACAGGAAGAAGAATCATGGCGTCAAGCCACATAACGTTCCAATAATAAGCTAACATATAGGAACAAAAAGCATAAAACATTGAAAAACTTACAGAGGCTGCACTATGGCTCTTTTGTGATTTTTTAAGATAATAGCTGAAGGTTGAAGCTGAAAGGGCGGCTTTAATAAGAACCATTGCACCAATGGCTTCAGGAATGTTTTTATGCCCGAAAAAAACAATAATTGCGCCAATCGGGCTTGAAAGATAATTAAAATAGTTGCCGAGAAAACAGCTTCCGAGGCCGGAAGTCCAGGAATAGTTCAAAGTGTCTTTTGAAAAAAGCTTATCATAAAGTTCGGCAAAAAGCGGTCCGTACTGATGATAAAGATCCATTCTTAACACGGTCTGATCACCAAAAGGAAAAACCTGAGTAATCAGATAAATTATGAGCATTGTTCCTGCGGTGGCAAGAAAAGAAAGAAAAATAAATCTGTTAGAATATAAAAGTGAGTTACTTTTTTTATTAATCATTTTTGACCTTCTTTCAAATGATTTTTATAAATTTAAACACATACTCTTAAATAATACATTAATTATCAAAAATCTGCAATAGTTTTGGAAATTAAAAATCTTTTTCTTTTTGTTCTAAGTCAGGACACGCCCTCATAGTCTTTAATATATCAAAGCAAGAGGGTGGAAAAATGAAAAAAATAATTAAAGACAATTTCGACAGCGCGGTTTCATGTATTTCAACTGATCTGAGGAAAAAACTGCTTTTGCTCAGCCCTGAAATTAAAAATAAAACTTACGAAATCCGTTTAAGAGAAAACAGACCGATTATTCTTTTTGGCTCGTATTCCGCAGCATTTTTTAACTCTGATTCATCAATAAGCTTCAACAAAAGAAGCGACAGTCTGATTTTTTCAGAAGAAGAGCTTTCAGACACATTTAATCGTCTCTGTTCCTACAGTGTTCATACTCATCACGCAAACATTATAAACGGTTTTGTCACCATGAAGGAAGGGCACCGAGTGGGTATTGCCGGAACAGCAGTATGTTCCCCTGAGGGCGAGATTATTAACATTAAAAATATTTCATCCCTTAATATCAGAATTGCCAGAAGTGTTCCCGGATGTTGCGAGGAGCTTTTAAAATATTTCTTAAAAGAGAGCAGAAAAAGTCTTCTTATTGCAGGTCCTCCGGGTTCGGGTAAAACAACCTTGCTTCGTGATTTTGCTGAAAAAATTTCAAGCGGAGAACTTTGCAAAATAATGAAAACAACCGTAATTGATGAAAGAGAAGAAATTATTCAAAAAAATGATTTTAACGGAAACTGCGATGTTTTAAAGGGTTATCCTAAAGAATACGCCATAACAAGTGCAATCAAAACCCTGTCACCTGAAATAATTATCTGCGATGAAATTGCAACAGAAAAAGAAATAAGCGCAATAAGCCGAGCTGTTAACTCCGGAGTCAGATTTATTGCAACTGTTCACGCTTCTGATTTTGATGAACTTGTTTCAAGGCCTCAGATTGAAAGGTTGCTTGAAACTTTTTCCTTTGATAGTGTTGTGCTTCTTGAAAACGCCCTTAATCCTTGCAAAATCAAACAAATTTATGAATCCGGTGATGTTCTTGATGAAATATATAGGCGCCGCAGCGGTATTTATGGCGCTGACATTTGCGGGGATTTACATTTCAATGCTTCTTAAAAAGCGAAGTGAATATCTTGAAAAAACTGTTTTGCTTATTGAGTGTTTGATTCTTGAAATCGAATATTCTTCAGAAACACTTTATGAAATTATAAAATGCTTCAGCTTAAGAAATGAATTCAAGTGCCTTGACTATCTTTTAAACTGCAACAGCTTGATTGAAGAAGGAGTAGAGTATCCTAATGCATGGTCCGATTCGGTTTCCAACAGTAAATTTTTTAATAAAAACGAAAAAGAAAAAATGCTTCAATTAGGAAGAATTCTTGGCAGCAGTAATATGCAGACCCAAAAAAGAAAGATGAAAATTTATCTGGAATACTTCAATAATTTTCTGTTTGTGTCCAAAAAAGCTGAAGAAAAATATGCTTCAGTTTTCCTTTATTCAGGAACATTACTGGGCTTTGGATTGTTTATTATCATAATTTAGTTTGTTATTAAGGCGAGGTTAAGATGGAAATTGAGTTGATTTTTAAAATTGCAGCAATCGGAATAATTATTGCTCTTTTAAATCAGTTTCTTACAAAGGCAGATAAAGGTGAATACGCAATGTTTACAACGATTGCCGGAATAATTATTGCTCTTTTAATGATAATTCCGGAAATATTGAATTTGTTTGAGGCGATAAAGGAGTTGACTGACTATTAGTTTGGTTTTAAAAGTTTCTGCCTTTGCGCTTGCATCAGTTTTGATAACTGCCGCTATTGAAAAACAAAACAAAGAAATTTCATTGATAATCAAGATTTTCAGCAGCTTTTCCGTGGCTCTTTTTGTTTTCAAAAATTCATTTTCCGCCTTTTCAGAGCTTTTTGAAAAATTTAATGCTGTTTCATCTCAGAGTCGGATTATATCTGTGATTCTCAAAGGTGGAGCAATATGCGTAATTTCAGGCCTCGTCAGCGATATTTGCAAAGAAAGCGGAAACACAGCCTTGTCCGGAACGGTTGACTTCGCTTCAAGAGCAATCATATTTACTTTGTCTGTTCCGCTTATAGAAATGATTATAGAAACAGCTTTGTCTTTTATAAAATAATATGAAAAAACTAATTTTATTAATTTTAGCAGTAATTTCGCTCTCTTTTCTTTTTTCAAGCTTGGTCTATTGCGTTGGTGAAAGCGAATTTAATGAAAAAATGAATGGTGACTTATGGAATGCCGTTGATAATGATACAGCACAGGCACTTGATTATTTTGAAATTGATATTTTTAATCCGGCGGGTATTTTTGATTTTTCACTTTCATCGCTTGCTGAATATTTTAAAGACGATTTAACGGTCAAGCTTAAAGCTATATTAAGCTTTTTTCTTTCAGCCTGCGCGCTGTTGGTTGTTTCTTCTTCGTTTTCAGCTATCATAAAAAGCGAAAGCAACTCAGAAATGTTTGAAATACTTTTGATAATTCTTTCAGTGATTATCAGCCTGAGCGGAATGAAGAACACAATTAATACCTTGATTTCCATGCTCAACGTGGGAGCGAAGTTTATGGTTGCCTTTATTCCTGTTTTTGCTTCACTTGTGGCTTTTTCAGGAAGTGTTTCTGCCGCTTTTACATATAATACTGTGGTTCTTGGCTTCGCACAGGGAATATCAGCGTTTGTTAAGAACTATGGCGAAAAAATAATCGGTTCATTTTTCTGCCTTGTGATTTCTTTTTCAATGAATAAAGAAATTAATCTTGATAGGTTCGTTTCGATGTTCAGCAGGTTTTCTACAGTAGCAATTGGTCTTTTTTCAACGGTTTTTGCTTCTTTGCTCTCAATTAAAAATATTCTTTCGGTTTCGATTGATTCTGTTGGTGTAAGAGGAATTAAATTTATTGTCAGCAGTATGATACCGGTTGTCGGTTCGGCAATCAGTGAAGCATATTCATCTTTGCTTGGAAGTATAGGCGTTATAAAAGGCTCTGTTGCGGCGTTCGGAATAATCGCGATAATAATAATCAGCTTTCCGGCGTTGGTTGAGGGTGTTGTGTTATTTTGCGCTCTGAGTATTCTTTCCTTTCTTTCTGAAATGCTGAGTTTATTAAAGGTAGCTTCGCTTCTTAAAGGCTTTTGTGTCGGAATAAAATTTCTTTTGTTATTGGCTGTTTTTGAGGTTTTCATAATGATAATTTCAACAGCTCTTTTAATAAGCTTCAAGGGGTGATTTTTTGAGCTTTTCAGATGATTGGATAAAGCTTTTGTCTGTCGTAACAATAATCAGCGCGATTATTTCGGCAGTTGTTCCCAAATCGGCTTGCAAAAAATCATTTTCAGTTTTGTGCTCAGTTGTTTTAATTTGTGTTTTTATTGTTCCTTTTGAAAAAAACATTACTGACTATCTGAGTGAATTTGACGCAGTAAATAAATCTAAGGAAGAGATTTCTGAAGAACTCAGCGAGCAGTCAGTTAAGGGGCTTAGAAATGCGGGCGAAGAGGGAATTGAAAAGGTTGTTTCTGATTTCCTCAAAAGTCAAAAAATAAGTTTTACATCAGTAACAGCCGTTTGCGAAATAAAAAATGAAAAGCTGATTATTGAAAAAATAACAATTTTTTCCTCAATTGCTCCCGAAAACAAAGATAAAGTTAAAAAAGAGCTTTATTCGTTGCTTGGTTCAGAATGTGAAATAATTTTTGTTGTGGGGTGAAAAAATGGATTTCAGCGTAATTAAAAACAATCTGCTTTCAACTTTTAAAAATATAAGCGATAAAAGAAAAACCTTACTGGTGGTTGCTTTTGGAATACTTCTGATGATTGCAATATGCTTTTCCGGTTCTGATAGCAAGAGTGAGCTGCCAAAAGAAGAAAGCAAGCAACAATCAGAAAGCGACACCGAGCTTGCAGACAGACTTGAAGATTTTCTGAAAAAGATTGAAGGCGCAGGAAGGGTTGAGGTTATGTTGACTTTTGAAACAGATGAAGAAAAGGTTTTCGCCAAAGACACCGAAGAAAAAGAGAACATAACTCAGGACGGAAAAAACGAAATAAACCTGAAAAACGAGCATATAATTATAGAAAAAGAAAGTGGGGAGGGTGGTCTTGAAATAACAAAAATTTACCCCAAAATAAGAGGTGTTGCCATAATTTGCGACGGCGGAAACAACGCTGTTGTCAAAAGCAAAATTGTTTCTGCTGTTTCGGCGCTGTTTGATATTAACACAAATAAAATCAGCGTCAGCTCAATGGCCGCTTAGGTCAGACTTTAGGAGGATTATTATGATAATGAAAAAGAAACAGATTTTAACTGCAACTTTAATGGTTGCTCTTGTAGCTGCTGTTGCTGTTAATTGGTATTACACCCGTTCAGGAGTTGATGTTTCTCAGGGTGAAAATGAAACTTCGACTTATGAGAGTCAGCTTAATCTCGGAGATAGTCTTTATGTAGCGGGTAAGGTTTATGAAAACGAAGCGTCAACCGATTCAGTAACTGAAGTTACAGAGGCAGCAATATCAGACACTGAGTATTTTGCTAACGCACGACTTAAACAAGAGCAGGCTAATGACAAAATTGAAGATGAAATTGAAGATATTATTGAAAGTGAAGTTCTTTCAGCCGAAGATAAAGAAAGTCTGAAACAGCTTTTAACTGAATACAAAACTAACATAAAGCTTCAGACGGATATTGAAAATTTAATAATTTCCAAACTGTCATGTGAGTGTATCGTAATAATAAACAAAGAAACTGCACAGGTAATTTTGCCGTCGGGAGTTCTTGATAATACCGTTTTACTTCAGATAACAGAAATTTTTGAAAAAAATGCGAATATTTTTGCAGAAAATTTAACAATAATTGAGGCAAAATAGTTGTTTGAAATTAATTTTAGTGGTATAATACATTGAATATGTATAAAATTACATACCCAAAGTGGTGTGGAAAGGACTTAATATGACAAGACATGAATCAAGAGAAACAGCATTTATTATTTGCTTTGAAATGCTTTTTCAAAAAGAGGCAGATGTTGAAACAATAATAAATGCCGCCGGTGAAGGAGAAAACTATCAGATCAGCAAGTTTGCCAAAGATCTTGCTCTGACAGTTTATAACAACGTTGAAGAAATCGATTTGCTTATTGAAGAAAATCTTGTTAAATGGTCAATTGGAAGAATTTCAAAGGTTTCCAGAGCTGTTCTCCGTCTTGCTGTTGCTGAAATTAAATATACTGATATTCCTGTTGGTGCGGCAGTTAATGAAGCTGTTGAAATTTGCAAGAAATATTCAACTCCTCAGGATTCATCTTTCATAAACGGCGTTCTTGCTTCCGTTGCAAAGCAGGTCAGAAAATAATGGCATATTTAGGATTTGACACAAGCAACTACACAACGTCAGTCGCCCTTTATTTTCCTGAAGATAACAAGATTGTTCAGGAAAAAAAGCTTCTTCCCGTTAGAGAGGGTGAGAGAGGGCTTCGCCAAAGCGATGCGGTTTTTCACCATACTGCTCAATTACATACCCTCTGCAGCAGTCTTTTTTCTCAGAGCGATTGTGAAGTTAAAGCTATTTGCGCTTCGGCATTTCCAAGGCTCGTTGAGGGGTCATATATGCCTTGTTTTTCAGTTGGCTTGAATACTGCGTCCTGTGTTTCAAGTGCACTTAAAATCCCTCTTTATCAGACATCACATCAACATGGGCATATTTTAGCTGCGCTTTATAGTGTCAGAAGACTTGATTTAATCTCCCGTCCGTTTATTGCGTTTCATCTTTCAGGCGGAACGACTGAAGCCCTTCTGGTTGAACCCGATGAAAAAGAAGTTTTTAAATGTAGCCTTGTTGCAGGGTCGCTTGACCTTAAAGCAGGTCAGGCAGTTGACCGTGTTGGTCTTATGCTTGGACTGAAATTTCCTTGCGGCGCTGAGCTTGACAAGCTTTCTTTAAAAAGCGAAAAGCAATTTAAAATTAAGCCCTCTTTCAAAGGCATGGATGTTTCTCTTTCCGGCGTTGAAAACAAGTGCAAAAAAATGATTGAAAATGAAGAGAAAGCTGAAGATGTTGCCCGCTTTTGTGTTGAATACATCTGTTGCTCTCTTGAAAAAATGACTGAGCTGATTATTGAAAAATACGGAAATCTTCCCCTGGTTTATGCCGGCGGTGTTATGTCAAACTCAATAATAAGCAAAAAGCTTTCTGAAAAATACGGTGCCTATTTTGCAAAAAGTGAGTTTTCCTGCGACAACGCCGCAGGTGTTGCAATAATGGGCTATTTGAAAGATAAGAAAAGAAAATTATAGAAAGGACGCAGTTGTTGCGCGTTAAAATGGCGGCTGTTCTAACTGTTACTCAGATTAATACTTATATCAAGTCGATTATTGACTATGATGGTAATTTAAAGAATATATATGTTTCAGGTGAAATTTCGAATTTTACCAATCATTTCAGAAGCGGACATTTTTATTTTACAATTAAAGACGAAAACTCAGCCATTAAAGCTGTTATGTTTAAAAATGCAGCATCAAGAGTCCGCTTTGAAATTGAAAACGGAATGAAAGTAATTGTTCGTGCAAGTGTCAGTGTTTTTGAAAGAGACGGTGTTTATCAGCTTTATGTTGATGATATTGCACCTGACGGAATAGGTCAGTTGACCCTTGCTTTTGAGCAACTAAAGAAAAAGCTCTTTTCTTTAGGTTTGTTTGATGAAACTAATAAGAAAAAAATCCCGCGTTATCCCGAAAAAATCGGTGTGATTACTTCTGCAACAGGTGCGGCAGTTCAAGATATAAAAACTGTTTTGTCAAGAAGATATCCGCTGGCTGAAATCGTTTTGGAGGATGTTCTTGTTCAAGGGGAAAATGCTTCTGAAGAAATTGCCAAAGCTGTTGAAAAATTTAATTTTTATAAAGCTTGTGATGTAATAATACTCGGAAGAGGCGGCGGATCCATTGAAGATTTGTGGGCTTTCAACGAAGAGAGAGTAGCCTTCGCCGTTTATAACAGCGAAATTCCGATTATTTCAGGTGTCGGACATGAAACTGATTACACAATTTGCGACTATGTTGCTGATGTCAGAGCAGCAACTCCGTCAGCGGCGGCGGAAATAGCTGTTCCTGACTACAGAGAACTTCTTGAAACTTTAGACGGCTATGGTGAAAGACTCCATTTTGCCGTAAGCGACAAAATTTCGGAAAAAACTGCTCTGCTTTCAGCTTTAGAAAAAACCATTCAGCGATATAACGGTGAAAAAATTATTGAAGCTGAGCTTCTGGGTCTTTCCAACCTGAAAAAGCGTCTTGAATTTTCAATTAATTCAGTAATTGAAAGAAAAGAAGGGGTTCTCATAGCCAAAACTGCTGTTTTAGAGGCGCTCAGCCCGATAAATATAATTTCCAAGGGCTTTGCCGTTGTTTATAGCAGTGAAAAAAAGGCAATAACAAGCATTAAAGACATAAATGAAAATGACGACATTTCACTTCGTCTTACTGATGGTGAAGCGAAATGCAAGGTTATTTCAAAAAGCAAATAAAACCAAAGATTCTGAAAGGAATAAAGATATGAAAAAACAAACAATAGAGTCTGCGATGAGCCGTCTTGAAGAAATCACCGCCATACTTGAAAGCGGTGAACAAGATCTTGATTCTTCTCTTAAGCTTTATGAAGAAGGTGTCAGGCTCATTGATTTTTGCAGCAAATCTTTAATTGAAGCAAAACAAAGAATAACAAAGCTTTCTGAAAACGTCTGAAAACAAAGAAAGGAAAAACCGATTTATCGGTGTTTATCAGATTATGAAAAACTATTCCATGGAAGAATATATTGAAATAATAAATAACGCTTTAAAAAACGCTCTTCCTGTTTGTGACTATAACGAGAGCGTTGTTTGTGATGCAATGAAATATAGCATTGAAAACGCCGGAAAGCGAATCAGACCGGCGCTGGTGCTTGAGTTTTGCAGGATATGCGGCGGTAAAATTGAAGATGCAATTCCTGCCGCTTGCGCCATTGAAATGATTCATACCTATTCTCTTATTCATGACGATTTGCCTTGCATGGATAATGACGACATGAGAAGAGGAAAGCCTTCTTGTCATATTGCTTTCGGCGAAGATATGGCTCTTCTTGCCGGTGACGGCCTTCTGACTGAAGCCTTTCATGTTATTTCTTCAAGTGATTTTGCAAAAAAATTTCCTGAAAGAGCTGTTGCTCAGCTTGAAGTTCTTTCAAAGCTTTCCGGTGCAAACGGAATGATTGGCGGTCAGGTTATTGACCTTAAAAGCGAAGGAAAATCAATAAGCATCGAAACTCTTGAACTGATGGATGCTTATAAAACGGGTGCTCTTATAAAGGCATCTGCTTTAATGGGCGTAATTGCGGCCAATGGAAATTCTCAGCAAAAACAAGCGGCTGAAACCTTTGCCTCTTGTTTGGGACATGCCTTTCAGATAGTTGACGACATTCTTGATGTAACAGCTGATGAAAAGGTTCTCGGAAAACCCGTCGGAAGTGACAGCGAGAGCAATAAATCAACTTATGTTTCAATTCTCGGCCTTGAAAAATCTAAGGAATATGTTGAAAGTCTTACTGAAAAAGCAATAAACTCTCTTGATGTTTTTGCTCAGAACGGTGAGTTTTTAAAAAATCTTGCTGTAGTACTTTCTAAAAGAAATAAATAGGAAGATTAAAATGAAATATAAAATTCTTGAAAAAATCAAATCTCCTGCCGACATAAAAGGCTTCAACAGCGAACAGCTTGAAGAGCTTGCTGAAGAAATCAGAGCAAAGCTTATTGAAACTGTTTCAGAAAACGGCGGACATCTTGCTTCTAATCTCGGTGTTGTTGAGCTAACTATTGCAATGCATAAGGTTTTCGACTCACCAAAGGATCAGTTTGTTTTTGATGTGGGCCATCAATGCTATACCCATAAGCTTCTCACAGGCAGGTTTGATGCGTTCTCAACCCTTCGGACTGAAAACGGAATTTCAGGTTTTTGCCGTCCCACCGAAAGTGAGCATGACATTTTTTTCAGCGGTCATAGCGGAACCTCAGTTTCAGCCGGACTCGGTCTTGCTCAGGCTAATAAGCTTTTGAAAAGCAGCAATTATGTTGTTTCCGTAATCGGTGACGGCTCCTTTACCGGCGGTATGGTATATGAAGCCTTAAACAACGGAGGAAGAAGCGAAACAAAGCATATTATCGTTTTGAATGATAATAAAATGTCGATTTCTGAAAATGTCGGCGCTTTTGCAAAATATCTGGCGCTCATTCGTTCAAGACCGGAATATTATCGCTTTAAAGCTTCAACTGAAAAGGGTCTCAGCTTTATTCCCGGAATCGGTAAAAAAATTGCTGATACTCTTTACAATATAAAAACCGACATTAAAAATAAGATTTATAAAGACAGTACCTTTTTTGAAGACTTGGGCTATCGCTATGTCGGTCCTGTTGACGGACATAATATTGATGTTTTAACCAATGCTTTCGAGGTTGCCAAAAAGGTTAACGGCCCCGTATTGCTTCATGTTCTTACTGTAAAAGGAAAGGGCTATGATTTTGCTGAAAAAGCACCAAGTACTTTCCACGGAATTTCTAAATTCGATGCTGTAACCGGTGAGTCGATTCAAAGTGGCGACAGCTTTTCGTCAATGTTTGGAAAATATTTGTGTGAACACGCAAAAAAAGATGAGAGTCTTTGCGCTATAACTGCCGCAATGGGCATTGGTACCGGCATTGATCAGTTCAGAAAAGAAAATCCACGCCGTTTCTTTGACGTGGGTATTGCTGAGGAGCACGCGGTAACCTTTGCTTCCGGACTTGCAAAAAATTCCATGAAGCCGGTTTTTGCAGTTTATTCAACATTCTTGCAGCGTTGCTACGATCAGCTTATTCACGATGTTTCTCTTCAGAAACTGAAAATTCTTTTTGCAATAGACAGAGCCGGCTTTGTTGGTGAAGACGGAGAAACCCATAACGGAATAATGGATGTTTCTTTTCTTAACACAATTCCCGACATAGTTGTTTATTCTCCTTGCTGCTTCAGATCTCTTTGTGCTGATATAAATAACGCTCTTTATGCTGATAAATATTCAGCCGCTGTCAGATATCCACGCGGCTCTCAGAACGAAAATGTAAAAGAGCTTAATTATGACTGTATTGATTATTGTACCTTTGGTAACGCTCAGGCAAAAACAGTTATTGTTACATACGGAAGAATAACTTCTTTTGCTATTGATGCAGTTAAAGCGCTTGAGAAGCTTGGAATTTCAACAAGGCTTGTGTCAATGAATCTGATTAAGCCTATTCCTGAGGAAGTAATAAATAATATCTCTCAGTGTGAAAAAATCTTTTTCTTTGAAGAGGGCTTCAGAAGCGGCGGAGTAGGTGAAGCGGTTGCTTTAAAGCTTTTGGAAAAAGGCTTTTGCGGAAAATTTAAATTAACTGCTGTCAATGATGAATTTGTGGCTCACGCTTCTGTTTCAGCCCAACTTAAGAAATATGGACTTGACACAGAATCTATGATTAAAATTATAAGTGAGGAATATCACCGTGGCTAATAAAATCAGACTTGATGTTGCTCTTTTTGAGCGCGGCTTTGTTGAAAGCCGCGAAAAAGCCAAAGCATTGATAATGGCAGGTCAGGTTTATGTTAATAACATTAAATCAACAAAGGCCGGTCTGAACATAAAAGAAGAAGATTGTCTTGAAGTCAGGGGCGAAAAAATGCCCTATGTCAGCCGTGGCGGTTTTAAGCTTGAAAAGGCTGTTAAACAGTTCGGCCTTCGTCTTGAGGGAGCTGTCTGTATGGATATTGGTGCCTCGACCGGCGGCTTTACTGATTGCATGCTTATTAATGGGGCAAAAAAAGTTTATTCAATCGATGTAGGCTATGGTCAGCTTGCCTGGAAGCTTCGGACTGACGAAAGAGTAGTTAACATGGAAAGAACAAATTTCCGCTATGTTACTCATGAAGAAATTCCCGAAGAAGTTGATTTCGCAAGTGTTGATGTTTCTTTCATTTCTTTAAAGCTGATAGTTCCTGTTATGCATGAGCTTTTGAAGGATGGAGGAAAAGCTGTTTGTCTGATCAAGCCTCAGTTTGAAGCAGGAAAAGAAAAAGTTGGAAAAAAAGGCGTTGTCAGAGAGCTTTCAACTCATGTTGAAGTTGTTAAATCAATCTATGATTTTGTTTTGGAAAATGGTTTTTCGGTTCTGAATCTTGATTATTCGCCAATCAGAGGCCCTCAAGGTAATATTGAATATTTAATTTATATTCAGAAATCATCTGAGCCTCAAAGCTTTATTGAAACTGAAATTGAAGAAATGGTAACAAGGTCTCATCAGGAGGTTTAATTTGAAAGTTGCAATTTGTGTTAATATTACCCGTGAACACGCCTATGATGTAACCTTGGCGGTTTATGAGGAGCTTAAAAGGCTTGGTGCAGAAATTTTTTTGTTTGAGGAATACTCTGAGTTTTTCAGCGGTCTTGATATTTGTTTTAAAGAAAAGGATGAGGCTGTTGCTCTTTGTGATTTGTTGATTTCAATCGGCGGTGACGGAACCTTTATCCATGCCGCCCATGATGCTGCAAAATATAACAAAAACATTCTCGGAATAAACGCAGGAACGCTTGGTTTTCTTGCAGGACTTGAAAAACAAGAGCTTCATCTTCTGAAAAATCTTGTAAGCGGAAGCTTTGAAATTGAAAACAGAATGATGCTTTGTTGTGAGCATTATGTAAATGATGTTCTGATAGGAAAATACTATTGCTTAAACGATGTTGTTGTAGCAAGAGGTCTTTCTTTAAGGCTTTGTGATGTTGCTGTTTCCTGCGACGGAAAAATGATGAAAAAATATTATGGTGATGGTGTTATTATTTCAACGCCAACCGGTTCAACTGCTTATTCACTTTCTGCCGGAGGACCGATTGTTGATCCCGCAATTGAAAGTATTATTCTGACACCGATTTGTCCCCACTCACTTTTTTCAAGGTCTGTTATTTTTAAAAGTGAATCTGTTCTTGAATTAAAGGTTGAAAATGCTGCTCTTTGTCTTCCGGTTATCAGTTGCGACGGCGAAACATCAATTGAACTGGAAGAGGGAAGTGTTATAAAAATCAAAAAGTCTGAAAACTATTCAAGAATTGTCAGAATTAAAAAAGATAGTTTCACAGATGTATTGTCAAAAAAACTCATTGAAAAACGAGTATAACAGGAGAAGATAAAATGAAGAAAAACAGACATGATGCGATTCTCGCTTTAATTGAACAAGAAAACATAAGCACTCAGGAAGAGCTTATGACTAAGCTGAATCAGATGGGCTATAAGGTTACTCAGGCAACAGTTTCAAGAGATATTAAATCCTTGAAGCTCGTCAAAACACCTGTTCCCGGCGGACAATATAAATACTCTGCGGTTAAAAATGAAAATGACGATTATTCCGATAAATATCATTCAATTCTTGCTCATTCCGTAACAAGTGTTGACTATGCCGGAAATATAGCTGTTGTAAAATGTTTTTCCGGAATGGCTCAGGCTGCTGCAGCAGCCCTTGATAACCTTGTAACAGAAAATATTGTCGGAACTCTTGCCGGCGATGATACTGTTTTTGTTCTCTGCAGAAATGAAGCTTCTGCTGAAAGCTTTACAAATCACGTGGGAAAATATGTTGTAGTTTCTCAATAATTTTTCCCTTAGTTAAAAGAAAGGATGGAAGGACGAGGCCCTGTTTCGTCCGCTGCTTGATATGCTATCTGATCTTAAAATTGAAAATGTTGCCGTAATTGAAAAAGCGCAGATTTCTTTTGAAGACGGACTGAATATTCTCACCGGTGAAACAGGCGCAGGAAAGTCTATTGTTATTGACTCAATAAACGCTGTTTTAGGCGAAAGAACTTCAAGAGAAATTGTCAGAACCGGTACTGACAGCGCAAAGGTAACGGCATATTTTGAAAATATTTCTCCAAAAGCGCAAAAAATTCTCAATGAGCTTGAAATTGAAACGGAAAACGATGATACACTTCTGATTTCAAGAACAATAACTTCTGACGGAAGAAGCTCTTGTCGTGTTAATGGTCAACCGGTAACTGTCTCAATGCTTAAATTACTTGGAAGAGAGCTTGTTAATATCTGCGGCCAACATGACAGTCAACATCTTCTTCAAAAAGAATCTCATCTTGATTTTGTTGATTTTATGGCTGATATTTCAGATATTTCAGACGAATATAAATTAATTTACTCAGCCATTGTTCAAAAGAAAAAAGAACTTTCTAAGCTATCAAAAAGCCTGACAGAAAAAGATCAGCGCCTTGAATTTCTGAAATATCAGATTAATGAAATTGAAAGCGCAAATATTTCGCCCGGTGAAAAAGAAAGGCTTTCAGAAGATAAAAAGAAGCTTCAGAATAAAGAGAAGCTTGCAAAAGCTCTTTACGGTTCTTCGTCCGTAATAAACGGCGATGAAAATACTCAAGGCTTGTCGCAGGGTCTTTTTGCTTTGAGCTCTTTTC
The DNA here is from genome assembly GCA_017474045.1 of Clostridia bacterium. GTDB lineage: Bacteria > Bacillota > Clostridia > Oscillospirales > Acutalibacteraceae > UBA6857. Next base: position 33,573 of record JAFUHX010000049.1, read on the forward strand.
TTTCACAAATCAGCGAATTTAACAGCGATTTCAAGGAGCTTGAAAAGAACATTGAGAACTTCCGTTTTGAAATTGAAGAATGTTCTTCAATGATAAACAGCGAAATTTCTTCTCTGGACAGTGAAGAAAGCAATATTGATTTTATTGAAGAGCGTCTTGATCTTCTCTATCGTCTTTCAAGAAAATACGGAAACAGCGAAGAAGAAATTCTTAATTATCTTTCTCAGATCAAAGAAGAATATGAAGCCATTGAACTTGGTGATTCAAAAATTGAAGAGCTTGAGACTGAAATTGATGAGCTTTGTGAAAAGCTGTTGCCTTTAGCTGAAGAAATTTCAGAAAGAAGAAAACAGGCTGCGCGCGATTTTGAAATTGATGTTATGAAAGAGCTTTCATATCTTGATATGCCTGCTGCTATTTTCCGCGTTGAATTCAAACAAACAGCAGCTACATCAAAAGGCATTGATGATGTTGAGTTTTTAATCAGTGCTAACGCCGGTCAGGAACCCAAGTCTCTTTCAAAAATTGCTTCAGGCGGTGAACTTTCAAGAATCATGCTTGCCATAAAATGTGTTCTTTCCGATCTTGAGCCTGCCGACACAATGATCTTTGACGAAATTGACTCAGGTGTCAGCGGTAGGGCGGCGCATAAAATTGCCTATAAGCTCAAATGCATTTCAGAGAAAAAACAGACGCTTTGTGTAACTCATCTGGCTCAGATTGCGGCCGCTGCTGATCACCATTTCTTCATTGAAAAACACTCTGATGAATCAAAAACCAGAACTGAAATAACAAAGCTTATTGATGATGACAGAATCCGCGAAATTGCCAGAATAATAGGCGGTGACGTCATAACAAAAACAACAATGATGTCTGCTTGCGAGCTAATAGATTTTGCCAATACGCCTTGACAAAAAATTTTTAATAAGTATTATATATCAGAAATATTGAAATGAAAGGATTTTTAACTTATGCAGATATATGAAGAACTTGTTGCCAGAGGACTTATTGCTCAGGTAACAGATGAAGAAGAAATCAGAGACCTTGTTAATAACGGAAAGGCTGTTTTTTATATTGGCTTTGACCCCACAGCAGATAGCCTTCATGTTGGTCACTTTATGGCTCTTTGCCTTATGAAAAGACTTCAGATGGCAGGCAACAAGCCTGTTGCTCTAATCGGTGGTGGTACCGCAATGATTGGTGACCCCTCCGGAAGAACAGATATGCGTTCAATGATGACAAAAGAACAAATTCAGCATAATTGCGATTGCTTCAAAAAACAGATGAGTCGTTTTATTGACTTCTCAGAAGGCAAGGCAATTATGGTAAACAACGCCGATTGGCTCTTAGGACTTAACTATATTGACGTTCTTCGCGATGTTGGCGCTTGTTTCTCTGTTAACAAAATGCTTTCAGCTGAATGTTACAAACAGAGAATGGAAAAGGGTCTTTCTTTCCTTGAGTTTAACTATATGATAATGCAAAGCTATGACTTCTTCCATCTCTATAAAGAATATGGCTGCAATATGCAGTTTGGCGGCGATGACCAGTGGAGTAATATGCTCGGCGGAACGGAGCTTATCAGAAAGAAGTTAGGAAAAGATGCCTTTGCCATGACAATAACTCTTCTTCTCAACTCCGAAGGCAAAAAAATGGGTAAGACTCAGAAAGGTGCTGTTTGGCTTGACCCTGAAAAAACAACTCCCTATGAGTTCTATCAATATTGGAGAAACGTTGCCGACTCTGATGTTCTTAAGTGCATAAGAATGCTCACATTCCTTCCTCTTGAAGAAATTGAAAAAATGGATTCATGGGAGGGCAGTCAGCTCAACACAGCGAAGGAAATTCTTGCTTTTGAGCTTACAAAGCTTGTTCACGGTGAAGAAGAAGCCGCTAAAGCTCAGGAAGCAGCAAGAGCTCTTTTCTCAAACGGCGGAAACACAGATAATATGCCTACAACAGTTCTTTCTGAAGATGATTTTGAAAACGGTGAAATTTCAGTAATTGATGTAATGCTTAAGGCAGGAATCATTAAGTCAAAAGGTGAGGGCAGAAGACTTATTGATCAGGGCGGTGTTTCTGTTGATGACGCTAAGGTTGCCGACTTCACCGTTACTGTTAAGCGCGCTGACTTTGAAAAAGGCCATGTAATTGTTAAAAAAGGCAAGAAAGTTTTCAATAAGGTTGTTGTTGAATAAAGAGTTTGATTTTCAGGAGATGTAAAAACTCGTTTTTACATCTCTTGATTTTTATGGATTTTTTAAACTTAATAATAAGTGGGGTGCTTAAAATGTTTGTTGGAATAGGAACTGTTGTCAACTGCTTTGCCGTTGTTTTTGGAGGAATATTCGGTCTCATTTTTAAAAAAGCATTAAAAGAGCGTTTTCAACAGACCATGATAAAAGCAATGGGTGTTGCTGTAATTTTTATCGGTGCTGCAGGTGCTCTTAAAAGATTGTTTGCTCTTGCTTCAGATAAAAACGAGACAATTCATATTGTTTTAATGGTTGTCGCCTTGGCTTTGGGTGCTTTTGTTGGTGAGCTTATCAATATTCAGGGATTGACAGAAAAATTCGGTGCATTTTTAAAAGAAAAAACCGGAAGCAGTAATGACAGAGATTTTATTGATGGCTTTGTTTACGCTTCTTTAACTGTTTGCGTTGGCGCTATGGCGGTTATCGGACCTATTGAAGACGCTCTCAACAGAGATCCTTCAACGCTTTTTACCAAAGCTATTTTAGACTTTGTTATAATTATGGTTATGGCATCGTCAAAAGGGAAGGGAACTATTTTCTCTGCTTTACCTTTAGGTGTTTTTCAGGGCTCAATTACACTTTTTGCAAAGCTTATTGAACCGCTTTTAAATGACCTTGCTGTAACAAACATCAGCTTCATCGGTTCAATGCTGATTTTCTGCGTTGGGCTTAATCTTTTAACAGATAAACAGGTTATCAGAGTTGCAAATGTTTTGCCTTCTTTGGTTTTCATTGTTTTATTCAGTTATATACCAATTAATTGATTTTTTTAATGAAGAAATATTGTAAATTCATAGCTGTTATTATAAAATTATAGACAATAACTTCGAAGTTGACTTTTTTCTTCAATTTCCGCTATTTTTTTGAAACCGAGGTAATAATTATGAAAAATGAAAAGCGAATTTATACAATAGCAACTGCCCATCTCGACACAATCTGGAATTGGGATTTTGAGCATGTTATTGAAAAATGTCTTAAAGATACTATTGAACAGAATTTTGCTCTTTTTGAAAAGTATCCTGACTATCGTTTTAACTTTGAGGGTTCATACAGATATGAACTTTTTGAGGAGTATTATCCCGAAGCTTTTGAAAAAATAAAAGAATATGTTTCAGAAGGAAAATGGAATGTTACCGGTAGCTGCTATGAAAACGGTGACGTTAATGTTCCGTCACCGGAACTTCTTTTCAGAAATATCCTTATCGGTAACAGATATTTTATGAAAAAATTCGGAAAGAAGAGCAACGATATTTTTCTTCCCGATTGCTTTGGTTTTGGTTGGGCTCTTCCTTCAATTGCCGAACACGCCAACCTCAAGGGCTTTTCAACTCAAAAGCTTTCCTGGGGCAGTGCCTACGGAAGACCCTTTGATATCGGCGTCTGGACCGGTGTTAACGGAAGAAGCATCTTTGCTTCTCTTGATTCAAGGTCATATTGCACCACCTATAAAAAAATTCGCGAAAAAGATGATTTAAACAAAAAATTAAATAACAATATTAAAAAATACGGTTTCAACTGGACTCTTGGCTATCACGGTGTAGGCGATGTTGGCGGAGCACCGAAAGAGGTGTCTGCCGCAACTGTTCAGCGCGAAATTGATTCCAATTCTTCAAACGAAATTCAGGTTCTTGCTTCATCTCCAACAGAGTTTTTCGATGATTTGTCAAAGCTTGACAGCGCAGATATCGGAAGGCTTCCCAGATGGAATAATGAGCTTGTTATGACTGACCATGGTGTTGGTTCCTATACTTCAAGAGCTTTCAGCAAACGCATGAACAGACGAAACGAGGAGCTTGCAGATATGGCTGAAAGAAGCAGCGTTATTGCTTCAAATGTTTGTTCTTATCGTTATCCCTCAGAGACCCTTGAAAGAGCATGGAAACGCACTATTGCTCATACTTTCCACGATGACCTTACCGGAACCTCTGTTCAAAGAGCTTATCATCGTTCATGGAATGATTATATTTTGTCAGCCAATCAATTCAGCTCGGTTTATGAAGGTGCAAGCGCGGAAATAATTCGTAATCTTGATACATCATGGACTAAGGGCATAGCTGTTGTTATCAGTAATACCGTTGAACACGACAGAATGGCTCCCGTTGATCTCATTCTTCCCAGCGCAGGCTTCAAATACATCAGAGCTTTTGACAGCAACGGAAGGGAAATTCCTTCTCAGGTAAACAGTTCTGACGAAAGATTTATCAGAGCAACAGTTTGCGCCAATGTTAAGGCGCTGGGTTATAAGGTTATAGACATTCTCTATAGCTATGAGCCTTGCACTATTAATACCGGTCTCAGAGTCAGCTCTGACACTATTGAAAACTTTAAATACATTGTTTCTATCAATAAGCGCGGTGATATTGCTTCAATTATTGATAAAACTCTTGGCAATAAAGAGCTCCTCGATAAACCAATCAGATATGAACTTAATAAATATAAAGGCGCCAAGGAATATGCTGCTTGGGAAATGCGCTATAATGAAGTTAATAAATATCCTTGGGAATTTGCCGAAAAAGGCGAAATCAGCGTTGTCGAATCAGGTCCTGCCAGAGTAACTCTCAAGGTTAAGCAATATGTCGGAAAGTCAACCTTCACTTATCTTGTTTCTCTTGCTTGTGGCGGACAATGGGTAAGTGTCAGCAATGAAATTGAGTGGCGTGAATTCCAAAGAACGCTCCACAACGGTTTCTATCTTACTGCCAAAAACAGCAAAGCTACCTTTGATCTCGGACTTGGCGCAATCCAAAGAGGTAAAGCAAATAAAAAGCTCTATAGTGTTCCGGCTCAGAAGTGGGCTGATATAACAAACAGCAGCGGTGATTTCGGTGTGTCTGTTTTCAGCGATTCAAAATATGGCTGGATAATGAAAGACGAAAAATCTCTTCGCTTAACTGTTCTTCATTCTCCTAAGTATAATTATCGTCATGACAGTATGCAAAGCATGCTTGACTTTGGTCTTAATCGCTATGGCTATGCAATTTATTCCCACAGAGGCGACTATAGCAACGACACTCAGCTTTATGCCCGTTTCTTTAATCAACCCATGGCTGCTTTTATTGCAAATAATCATAGCGGTGCTTTGGGTAGTGAATATTCTTTCGGCTCAATCAGCAATAAAGACGTAATTATCAGGGCTGTTAAGAAGGCTGAAGATAGTGATGAAGTTATTGTCAGAGTTAATGAAGGCGCAAATAAAAAGGCAGAAAACGTTGAGCTTTCTTTTGGAAAAGGAATAATCAGTGCCAGAAGAGTTTATGCTTCTGAAGAAGAAATTGCTCCGGCAAATGTTGAAAACGGAAAGCTTGTTTTCGATCTTGAGCCTTATGAGGTTAAAACCTTTGCATTAACTCTTTCACCCTGCAAAATTGCCGGCTCGCTTATTCAGAAGCCCTATGAGTTGCCTTATAATGCTGATGTAATTACTTCAAATTCAAACAGAATCTCAACAACAATTCATTCATTGAACGCTTCAATACCTGAAGAAATTTTCCCCGATAAGCTTGATTGCTGCGGAATCAGATTTAAAACCTGCGATGTGAGAAACGGTGCCAATGCTGTTATTTCAGCCGGTCAGAAAATCAAGGTTTCAGGTTCAAAAATTTATTTTGTTGCTGCCAGTCTTTATGGCGATAAGGTTTATAGCTTCGGTCTTGGTGAAAAGCAGGTTGGAATTAAGATTCAGTCAATTTCTGAAAGAATCGGCGCATGGGATTTATATGATCTTGCCGAAACAGCATATATTAAAACCGATAAGCTTGTTTGGGAATGTACGCATACTCATGGTGCAGATTGTGACAACATTGCTTCTCAGCTCTATTTCTTCATGTATGAAATAAACACAGAAAACATTGATGAAATAACTCTTCCCGACGATAACGGTCTTCTGATTCTTGCCGCAACGGAAGTTTACGACTCCCGCGATTCTCGTCTTAACACTCCTCTTTATGACAGAATTTCAAAAAGAACATTTGACTATAAGATGAGCAGAAAAGAAAAGAGAAATTACAAGAAGCTTAAAAGAAAAGCAAAGGCTCCTCATAACGCATCAAAACACTGAAAGGACGAAGAGCAACAATAATGTTGCTCTTCATGTTTTTAAAATGATAAAATCTAATTGTCATACTCATACAATTCTTTGCGACGGAAAAAATTCTGCAGAAGAAATGGTTGAAGCCGCAATTAAAAAGGGTTTTGTTTCTCTTGGATTTTCAGGTCATAGCCCCATGTATTTTGAAAATGATTGGGCAATGACAGAAGAAGGTTTGAAAAAATATTCAGAAGAAATTGCCAAACTCAAAGAAAAGTATAAAGAAAAAATTGAAATTTATTGCGGCTTAGAACTCGATGCGGATTTTTCCTGCTCTGATATCAGTAATTTTGATTATATAATCGCTTCGGTTCATCAGCTTCATTGCGGCGAAAAAATCATAAGTATAGATTATACCCAAAAAGAGCTTTCAGACTGCGTTAATAATGATTTTGGCGGTGACTGGTATTTAATGAGTGAACAGTATTATTCTTCTGTTTGTGAATTTGTTTTAAAAATCAAACCGGATGTTGTCGGTCACTATGATTTGATTGAAAAATTTAACGAAAACTCTGTTTGTTTTGACTCTGAAAGCAAAATTTATCAGTCAATAGCTTTAAAATATCTCGATAAAATCTGTGAAGAAAATCCTGATGTGATTTTTGAAGTCAATACCGGCGCAATGTATCGATGCGGCAAAAAACTTCCTTATCCATCCGCTTTTATTATGAAACGCCTTAAAGAGAACAACATGAAAATCACAATAACCGGTGATTCTCATGATGTTTCTTCCCTGGATTTTGCCTTTGAAGAAATGAAAGGTTATTGCAAAAGCTTTGGATATACAGAAGCTTATATTTTGAAAAACGGAAAATTTGTTCCCGTTTCAATATGAATAAAAAGATATAAAAAAGAAGGCTCGTTTTAAACGAACCTTCTTTTTGAATTAATCGGCTATAATTTCATCATAAGAAATATTTTTAATTTCCTGCATTGTAACATTTTCTTTTTCATAAAGTCCGGTGTATTTATCCTGATAATAACTCTGCGCTTCGCAGTCAAAGCTTCCGTCAGGCGAGAAGGTAATTGCTGTGCAACCGCGCTGTGAACCCTTTTTGTAAATTCCGGGATAGGCAAGGTAGTCAACACTCATACCGTAGGTAAGTCTGATACCTTTATATTCGATTGAGAAATTGTTGTAATGGTCATGGCCGCAGAAAACAGCCTTTGTTGAGTCAAGCTCCTGCATTGCTTCAAACATACCGTCATCGCCGATACCGCAATAAACAACCTTACTGCTTTCACCTGCAACACCGTAATGGAATTTAACATTTTCTGTGTCTTCAAAGTTGTTTTCAGCGTATTCATACCAAGCGTCTTTTTGTTCAGTAAGAGGAATATGGAAGAATGCAGCAGATTTAATGTGAGATTCTTCTTTCTTTCCAAGCTCTTTAAGGACCTTGTTGTTTTGCTCGTTGAGAGTGTTAATCGTGTTTTTATACCATTCAACCTGATTTTCGTGAATGTTGTCGTATTTCCATAAAAGTCCGAGATAGTCACCGTCAACATAAGAATGGCTGTCAAGAACAAAAAGAGATTGAGTAATAACCCCATCGGTGTTTTTAACATTTATAACCTGATTGCCGAAACCGTCAACATCATCAGGACCGGGTTGGAAAAGGCAATATTCTAATTTTTCGTCTGAATAAAACTCAGAAAGCTCATCGCGACCGTAATAGCTGTATGCCTCTGTGTCGTGATTACCGAAGCCGAGAGTCCAATAAACACCAAGCTTTTCCATAAGAGCAGCGAAGATTTTTGCTGAAGAAAGGTTGTTGAAGGTTCCTGCCTGGAAGGGTACAGGATAAGAAACGTCTCCCGTTATAACAACAAGGTCAGGCTTTTCAGCGGTAATCATAGCGGCAACAGCGTTGAGTGCCATTGAGTCTTTCTTTGACGAAAGAATGCCGCCACCAATGTGAACGTCTGTCAATTGAATGACTTTGAAATCTTTGTCAGTTGTAAAGGTCCAGAAGCCGTTTTCGTCTTTCTCGGGAACAAGCTGATTTTGTATGGAAACAGTTTCAAAAGAATTAGCTTTTTTAATGTTTGCGTTTGTCGAAATAAAGTTAAGAACAGCTGTTGCGGCAATAAGAATAACAATAACGGCGAGAATAATTCCCAAAACCTTTAAAGCTTTTTTTCCTTTGCTCTTTTTTGAAGTGTTGTTTTTGTTTTCAATTTTAGTTTTCATGATATTTACCTCCGTTTATGAAATATAAAACAGTTTAATTCCTGTTTCATCAAAAACCTTGTTTTTTAAACTTGTCAATTCATCTTCTGAAAGCTTGATTTCGCTTTTTAAAAATGCTTTTGTTTCGCTTCCGGCTGAAAACTCAATTTCAGAGTTTTCTTCTGAAAATCCGAATTGAAACAAAATTTCTTCAATTCGAAGACGAGAAGACGTTTTAACAAAATTCAAAAGCTTTCCGCCGGATGAAAAAGAAAGCTTAATTCCTGAAATTAAAATAATAATGCTTATTACTATTCCGCAATATGCGTCAATACCAAAGCTTCCTCTGTGAGAAACAGCAAGCGAAATGATTGTTACAGTTGTGATAAAAAAATCAAGAAGACTGTCTATAGTTATAACCTTTAAAGTAGGAGAGTTAAGTTTTTTAGCTTTGATTTTGAAAAAGAAAAACAGGAAAAGCTTAATAACCGCAGTTCCGATAAGAATCCATAGGTATTTCAGAACAAACCAGACGGGTGTGGGATACATCAGCCTTTCAGCGCTGTTATATAAAAAAGAAAATCCTGCAGCAACAACAATTACCGAAAGAATAAACGAGAGAAAAACCTCTGTTTTTTCGCTTCTGGACTTGGAAGACAAATCCTTGCTTTTTAAAAAGAAAAAGAAGCAAAGGGCGCTCAGAATACCTGAAAGACTGTCAAAAAGATTGTTTATTCCATCGGAATAAATGGAAATACTGTTTGCAGAAAGTCCGATATACATCTTTAAAGCAAAGAGAACAAAATTAATTAAAAACGCAAAAACAGTAACGCGGATAATCGAATTTCTTTTGATTTCTATCACTCCTTTTGCAAAAAACGTTTTCAGTAATTTTATCACAAATTATTTAGAAAATAAAGAATATATTAAATATTTGCTTTAGATTTTTCTTCTAGTTCTTCACAAAGAGCTTGCCAAAGCTCCATTCTTTCCTCCTGAGAAGAAACCAAAGAGTTGAGTTCCTCAGTCAATCTTAAAATCTTTTCATAGTCTGATGTGTTAGAAGGGTCATTTATTTCATTCTGTGTCTGCGAAATTTTTTCATCAAACTCATCGATTTCCGCTTCCAGACGGGAAATGCGACCTTTAAGCTTTCTCAGTTCACTTTCTCTCTCTTTTTTGAGCTTATATTCGTTTTCTTTTGGTTTAGCAGGTTTTAAAGCTTCACTGTCTGAATTATGAAGAGCAGACTGTTCAGAAAAATAATCATAATTTCCGCTGTAGGAATCAATTTGATTTTGTTTTAAATGAAGAATACGGGTTGAAAGCTTGTTTATAAAATATCTGTCGTGAGAAACACATAGAAGAGTTCCGTCATAAGAATCAAAAGCGGCTTCAAGAGCTTCTTTTGATTTTATGTCCAGATGATTTGTAGGTTCGTCTAAAACAAGAAAATTTGCGCCTGAAAGCATGAGCTTAAGAAGGGCAACGCGACCTTTTTCGCCGCCGGAAAGAGAGCTCATGTTTTTAAAAACATCTTCGCCTTTGAATAAAAAGGCTGCAAGAGCTGAGCGAACTTCTTTTTCGGGCATCATTTTATAACAGTCCCAGACCTCGTCAAGAACGGTTTTATTGCTGCTTAACTCAGCAAGACTCTGATCAAAATATCCGATTTTGACTGCACTTCCCAAAATAACTTTTCCGCTGTCGCGGCTCATTTTTCCAAGAATAACCTTTAATAAGGTCGATTTTCCGCAACCGTTGTCTCCGACAAGAAAAACCTTTTCGCCGCGCTTAATGTGAATAGAAGCGTTTTCAAAAAGCGGCTTAGAAGAAAAGCTTTTTGAAACCTCCTGACAAATCAGAACGTCATTTCCGCTTGTCAGAGAAGAATTGAATTTGAATTTAATAGATGAAAGCTCTCCGTCAGGCTTTTCAAGACCGTCAAGGAGTCTGTCGATTGATTTTTGCTTTGAAGCAATTGTAATATAATTTCTTTCTCTGTTGAAGCGTTTTTGCTGTTCAATAATACCTTCAATACGGTTGACTTCAGCCATAGTGTTGTCATAAACTCGCTCCATGGCTTTGCGGCGTTCTTCTTTCAGCTGAAGATATCCCGTATAGCTTCTGTCGGCTGAATAAAGCTTGGTTCTTTCTATTTCAAAGGTTCGGTTAGTGATTTTATCAAGAAAATATCTGTCATGTGAAATAACAATAAAAGAGCCGTTGAATTCACTCAGCCAACCTTCAAGCCAGTTGATGCTTGAAATGTCAAGATGGTTGGTAGGTTCGTCAAGAAGAAGGAGATTAGCACCGCATAAAAGGAGCTTGCAAAGACTTACTTTGGATCTCTGTCCACCGCTGAGAGCACTGCATGGGAGTGAAAAATCAGTCTCTTTAAATCCAAGACCGAGAAGGGCTGAACGAGCTCTGCTTTTATAGGTCAGACCGCCTAATCTTTCATATTCAAAATGAAGAAAATTCAGCCTTTCAATTTTTTCTTCAAAATCAATGTTATCAGGATGATTTGTTTTTTCAATTTCTTCAAGTTCATCTTCAATGTCATAGAGATAAGTGAAAACACTCATCAGCTCGTCAAGCATTGTAATTTCAGAAGAAGCGCAGGCATGCTGTTGCATATAGCCAAGAACAGTATTTTTGCCGATGCTGATTGTTCCTTCATCAGCCTGAAGCTCTTTTGTAATAAGCTTGAAAAGAGTTGTTTTACCTGCGCCGTTTGCACCGATAAGACCAACTTTATCTTTTGGCTCAATATTGAAACTGAGGTTTTTTAAAATATGGTTGTCTGAAAACATCAAAGAAAGATTGCTTACACTTAAAAGAGCCACAGATATTTCCTCCGTATAAATTAATGTTTTCATTTTACATGAAACGACCTAAATTATCAAGTTTTTAACAGCTTTTTTCAGTTAAATGGAAATTTTTATAAAATTATTTGAAATAATCTATTGTAAATTAAAATAATAAATGCTATAATTTATAAAAACATTTAGGAGGAAATATCATGATTTGTAAATATTGCGGCAGCGAAATTGATGACGGTTCAGATTTTTGCTATATCTGTGGCCAGAAGGTTGAGCCCGTTGCTCCTGCCTTTGCCCCTGTAAATGAAAACGCTGTCTATAATCCCGGTGTTGTTGAAGCTCCCGCAGCTCCCGCAGCTCCCGTTGCTCCTGCAGCTGTTGAAGCTCCTGTTGCTGAAGCTGCTCAGAACGCTCAACCTGCTTATCAGACTCAGGTTCCCCCTTCATTTGATCCTCTTCAGGCTGCTCCTGTTGCCCCTGTTGAAGCAGAAGGCGGAAAAAAGAAAAAGGCTAAGAAAAAGAAGGAAAAGACTCCTTCAGCTGCTGGTAAGGCTGCAAGATTTTTCTCATTCCTTTTCGCATTAATCGGCTTAATTCTTTATAAAAAGGCTAAAAAGGCCGGAAATGAAGAAAAAGCAGTTGCAATTCTTAACGCACTCATGAGAGGTCTTTGCGTAAAAATGGCAATTGTTTGTGTTGTTTTGGCTAAAAAATATATGTTTAGTTAAAATTAATCATAGGGCTGAATATTCAGCCCTATATTTGTAATAATTCTATTATTATAAAATTGAGGTGACAAATGATGAAAGAAATAACAAAAGATATGGTTATCGGAGATATTCTTGACGCTGATGGCGGAACTGCAGTTTTCTTTTTTGAAATGGGAATGCATTGTCTCGGCTGTCCTGCTTCAAGAGGCGAAACTGTTGAAGAAGCCTGCATGGTTCATGGCGTAGATGTTGAAGCTCTCATTGCCAGAATTAACGAATATCTTGCTTCAAAATAAGAAGTTCATGGCGCAACAGCTATGGTAACATATCAAAAGTCGCCTTTCGGGTGGCTTTTTCTTTTGGGAGTTAAAAATATGATAAAGCTTGATAAAAGGCTTGGAATGATTGCGGGCCTCGTCAGAAAAGGTTCTCGTCTTGCAGATATCGGAACAGATCATGCATATCTTGCTGCATATCTTGTTGAAAACGAAATCTGTTGCCGTGCAATTGCAGCTGATATTAATGTCGGACCTCTTAAAAATGCTGAGGAAACAATCAGAGCCTGCGGACTTGAAACTAAGATTAAAACTGTTCTCTCTGATGGATTGTTGTCTCTTGAAGAAAACTGTGCAGATGATATTGTACTTGCCGGTATGGGAGGGGAGCTGATTGCTTCAATTCTTTCTCAGGTTCAATGGATTAAAAACAAAAATATCAGAATAATTGCCCAGCCGATGACTCACAGCGAAGACCTTCGTTTGTTTTTAACAGATAACGGTTTTAAAATTGAAAAAGAAGCGGCGTGCCAAGATTCCAGACATTGCTATTGTGCAATAGTTGCCTCATTTTGCGGTGAAAAGAAAGGTTATTCTCCTTCCTATATGTATTACGGTGAATTGCCAAAGAATAAAGATGAAAGCTCAAAGCTTTTTTTAATTAACCAATTAAAGCGACTTGAAATTAAACGCTGTGCTTTGGAAAAAGCTCAGAAAAACCAAGAAGCTTCTGAAATGAAAACCATTGTTGAAGAAATTAAAAAGGAGCTTAATAAATGATTAATATTAAATCAGTTTCTGAATATTTAGATTCAATCGCACCTTATAAAACACAGTGTGATTGGGATAATTGCGGCTTGCTTGTCGGAAACGCAGAAAATGTTGTTGAAAAAATCGGAATTTGCCTTGATTTAACAAGTGAAACACTTGAAGATGCAATAAAAAACGGCTGCAATTTAATAATTACCCATCATCCTGTAATTTTCAGCCCTAAAAAGACTTTTTTGTCAGGAGACCTTGTTTATGAAGCCACTGTCAGAAATATAAGCATAATTTCTGCTCACACGTGTTTTGATTGCGCTGAAAACGGAGTTAATGATTTTCTTTGCGAGGCGTTGGAAATCAAAAATGCTGTTGGCGTTGAAAATGATGAATGTGTTGTACCAATGGCAAGAGTAGGTGATGTTGAAGAAATTTCTCCTGTTGAACTTGCCAAGAAAATCAGCAGGGCTCTTTCAGCTACGGTTCAGTTGGTTGACTGCAAAAAACCAATTAAAAAGCTGGCTGTTTGCGGCGGCTCTGGAATGTCTTTTTTTGAAGATGTTGTTGCTGCAGGTGCAGATGCATACTTAACAGGCGAATTTAAACATCACATGTTGCTTGAAGCGAAAGAAAGAGGAGTAACGGTTTTTGTTGCAGGACATTTTGAAACCGAGAATCCGTCTTTGATGAATATAAAGAAATCGCTTGAATCAAAGTTTGAGGGAGTTGAAGCAATTCTCCTTAAACAAAGTCCGCCTGTGATTTTTGTTAAAGAGGAAGAATAAAATGGCACTTGACGGAATATTTTTATCGCGAATCAAAGATGAACTCAGCGAAAACGCTGTTGGAACAAAGGTTGATAAAATTCAGCAACCATCAAAGGATGAATTCGTTTTTCATCTTCGCTCAAGAAATGCTAACTATATGCTTTTAGTTTGTGTCAGAGCAGATAGCCCGAGAATTCATTTCACTTCTCATAAAATTGATAGCCCTGCTGTTCCGCCAATGTTTTGTATGCTTTTGAGAAAGAGACTTGGCGGCGCTGTAATTTCTTCCTTCAGACAGTTGGGGCTTGACAGAGTTTTGTTTGTTGATTTTGATGCAACTAATGAAATCGGAGACAAAATTAAGTTGACTCTTGTTATTGAAATAATGGGGAAGTGCAGTAACCTTATTCTGATTGATGAAAATCAAAAAATAATTGACTGCGCAAAAAGAGTTGATATAACAACGTCTTCTGTTCGTCAACTTCTTCCGGGGCTGAAATATGAGCTTCCGCCGCAACAGATGAAGCGTAACATTGAAAGCGACAATATAGAATTAATCGTTCAAACAATAAAAAGCTTTTCTTCCGCGAAACTCTCCGGTGCTGTTTTAAGCTCCTTAGAGGGTGTTTCTCCGATTGTTGCAAGAGAAATCGCCTATAATTGCTGTGAAAACGATTTACAGGTTAATCAGCTTAACGAAGAACATTTTAACAAACTGATTTATCAACTGGAAAAGCTTAGAAATGCGCTTCATTGCAAAGACAAGGTATATATGCTTTGTCATAATGATTTAAGACCGAAGGATTATTCCTTTTTAAAAATCAATCAGTATTGCGGTCAGCTTATATTAAAAGAATATGAATCCTGCTGTGAATTGCTTGATGATTTTTATTTTGAAAGAGACAGAATCAACAGAATTAATCATAGAGCAAGGGAGCTTATCAGACTTCTCAATAATCTTGTTGAAAGAACATCTAAAAAAATTAATATTCAAAAAGCCGAGCTTGAAAAATGTGCTGAAAAAGACACTTTAAAGCTTTATGGTGAGTTGATTACAGCTAATATTCACCTCTTAAAGAAGGGCTCGTTATTTTATGAGGTTCCTAACTATTATGATAATATGAATATCGTCAGAATCAGCTGTAATCCTGCTCTGACGCCAACAGAAAATGCAAATAAGCTTTACAAAGAATACAGAAAAGCGAAAACAGCTGAGGTTATGCTTGAAAAGCTTATAGTTGAGGCTACCGCTGAGGTCAGTTATCTTGAAACTGTTCTTGATGCAATTTCAAGAGCAGACACAGACAGCGAAATTTCAATAATCAGAGCGGAGCTTTGTGACGGCGGATATCTTAAAAATAAAAACACTAAAAAACAAAAAGCACCCAAAGAGCTTGCGCCGATTGAATATTGCTCATCAGACGGTTATCGCATTTTGGTCGGAAGAAATAACATTCAAAACGATAAGTTATCTTTAAAAACGGCTAATAAAAACGATATGTGGCTTCATACACAGGCTTTTCCCGGTTCCCATGTTATAATTGAAAACAAAGACGGTGAGGTTTCTGATCTTTCAATAGAAGAAGCGGCGGTTATTGCTGTTAATCACAGCAAGGCGTCTGAATCTTCTCTTGTTGCTGTTGATTATACACCCGTTAAAAACCTTAAAAAGCCTGTCGGATCCAAGCCCGGCAAGGTGATTTATCATCGTTATTATTCAATAATAACCAATCCTGATAAAAATTTATGCAAAAAACTTCTTGTTAAAAAATAAAAAGAAAGGGGAATAAATATGGCATTTACACATCTTCATCTTCATACGGAATATAGTCTTTTAGACGGTGCTTGCAGAATTAATGAAGTAATCAAACGCGCAAAAGAGCTTAATCAGACTTCTGTTGCAATAACAGACCACGGTGTTATGTATGGTGCAGTTGATTTTTATAAAGCCGCTAAAGCAGAAGGTGTTAAGGCGATTATCGGCTGTGAGTGTTATGTTGCTCCCCGTTCAAGACTTAACAAGGTTCATGGTTTAGACAGCGAAAGATATCATCTTGTTTTGCTTTGTAAAAACAACAAAGGCTATGAAAACCTTGCAAAAATGGTCAGTATCGCATGGACTGAAGGCTTTTATACAAAGCCGAGAATTGACCGCGAACTGATAGAAAAATATCATGAAGGGATTGTTGCGCTTTCAGGCTGTCTTGCAGGTGAAATTCCTCAGGCTCTTCTCAGGGGTGATTATGAATACGCCAAAAAAACAGCATTATGGTATGATAACGTTTTTGGCCACGGAAACTATTTTCTTGAAATTCAGAATCATGGATTGAGAGAACAGCTTGATATAATTCCTGATTTAATCAAGCTTTCTGAAGAAACAGATATTCCTCTTGTGGCAACAAATGATGCTCACTATGTTAAGCAAGATGATGCTGAGGTTCAACAGGTTCTAATTTGCATTGGTACTAACCATATTTTAGGTGAAGATACGGGACTTGAATTTAAAACTCAGGAGTTTTATCTTAAAAGCGAAGACGAAATGCTCAGCGCTTTTTCAGCTTGTCCTGATGCTGTTAATAATACTCAGATTGTTGCTGAAATGTGTAATGTGGAGTTTGAATTCGGAAACACCAAGCTTCCTCATTTTGAAGTTCCCAACAACATGAATCATTTTGAATATTTTAAAAATTCATGCTTCTTTGGACTTTGTCAGAAATTCAACGATAATCCGCCTCAGAATTATATAGACAGACTGAATTATGAGCTTGAAATAATCAATAAAATGGGTTATGTTGACTATTTCTTAATTGTTCATGATTTTATAAGATATGCAAAGTCAAAGGGAATTCCTGTCGGACCCGGAAGAGGCTCCGGAGCAGGTAGCCTCGCTGCTTATTGTATTGGTATTACCGGTATTGACCCGATTGAATATAACCTTCTTTTTGAAAGATTTTTAAATCCTGAAAGAATAAGTATGCCTGATTTTGATATTGACTTTTGCTATGTTAACCGTCAGAGAGTTATTGATTATGTAACGGAAAAATATGGAGCTGACCATGTTGCTCAGATTGTAACCTTCGGAACACTTGCTGCCAGGGCGGCAATCAGAGATGTTGGCAGGGTAATGGGGATTTCTTATCAGATTGTTGACAGCGTTGCTAAACAAATTCCTAATGAAATACACATTACAATCGAAAAGGCTCTCTCTTCTTCAAAAGATTTAAGAAATCTCTATGAGGGCAATGATGATGTAAAACGTCTTATTGATATGGCTAAAAGAGTTGAAGGAATGCCGCGCCATGCCTCAACTCATGCCGCAGGTGTTGTTATAACAAGAGATCCTGTTTCTTCCTATGTTCCTCTTGCTGTTAATGATGAAAGTGTGGTTACTCAATATACTATGACCACGTTAGAACAGCTGGGACTTTTAAAAATGGATTTTCTTGGTCTCAGAACGCTGACGGTTATTGATGATACCGTTAAAATGATAAGAGCGACTAAAGATTCGTCTTTTTCTCTTGATAAAATTGATGTTAAAGATAAAGCGACATTTGAAATGCTTTCCTTGGGAAAAACCGACGGTGTTTTTCAGTTTGAATCAGCAGGAATGAGGAGCGTTTTGAGCCGACTGAAGCCCCAAAGTCTTGAAGATTTGATTGCTGTGATTTCTCTTTATCGTCCCGGACCGGCTGACTCAATAGATGTTTATATCAGAAACCGCCACAACCCTCAACAAACTGAATATAAATGTGAGCTTGTCAAGGATATTCTTTCTGTTACTTATGGATGTATGGTTTATCAGGAGCAGGTTATGGAAATCTGCCGAAAGGTTGCCGGTTACTCCTATGGAAGAGCAGACCTCGTCAGAAGAGCGATGTCTAAAAAGAAACTGGACGTTATGGAAAAAGAACGACAGAATTTCATTTATGGCCTTAAAGATGAGAACGGCAATACGCTTTGTTGCGGTGCAGTTGCAAACGGTGTTTCTGAAAAAACAGCTAATGAGCTCTTTGATGAAATGTCTAATTTTGCTAAGTATGCTTTCAATAAGTCTCATGCCGCAGCTTACGCCTATGTTTCATATCAGACCGCCTGGCTGAAATGTCACTATCCTCATGAATTAATGGCGGCAACATTGACGAGTATTCTTGATCAAACATCAAAGGTTACAAGATACATCACTGAATGTAATAATATAAACATACCTGTTCTTCCGCCTTCTGTTAATGAAAGCATGGAAGGCTTCAGCGTTAGCGGTAACGCTATCAGATTTGGTCTTCTCGCCATTAAAAATATTGGTAAGGGCTTCATTTCGTCAATTATAAACAGCCGACAAACATCGGGAAAATACAAATCTTTTTATGATTTTTGCAAACGCACCTATGGAAAAGATTTTAACCGTAGAGCTGTTGAAAGCTTAATAAAATGCGGGGCTCTTGACGGGCTCGGCACCAATCGGCGCCAGATGCTTTATATGCTTCCGTCGGTAATTGCTCAGCTTGACAGCGATAAATCACGCAATATTGTTGGTCAGATCGGTTTCTTTGATGAGGGCTCGGTGTTTGCTTCGGCAAATGAACCGACACCGCCTGAAATGGAGGAAATGGCTTATAATGAGCTTCTTGCATTTGAAAAAGAAATAACAGGAATGTATCTTTCCGGTCATCCGATGAATGAGTTTTCTCATGTTTCAAAAGCTATTCATTCAGACAATATTTTAAGTATTCTTGAGTCTCAGGACGGTTTTGGCAAATATAAGGATATTTGCAATGTAAAGCTTTATGGTCTTATTTCATCAATAACAAGAAAAGTGACCAAAAGCGGTGCAACAATGTGCTTTGTTGAAATTGAAGATTTAACTGCTTCAATTGAATGTATTGTTTTTTCTTCGCTGTATTCTGAAAAAGCACTTATGCTTCAGGAGGGAAATATAATTGTTCTCAGCGGAAGACTCAGCTTCAGAGAAGATAAAGCTCCTAATGTTATAGCAGAAATAATTGAACCTAACCCGAAAAAAATTATCTCTCAAAACGAAACCGAGCAGGAAACAAAAACTGAAAAGAAAAAAAGAAGCGGAATATTTATTAAAGTAAAAAACGAATCTGACGAAAGGCTAAGGAAGCTCAAAACTCTGATTTCAATTTTTGAGGGTAATTTTCCGGTTTATATTTATAACAGCGAAAACGAAAAATACAGCTTTTTTGGAAAAACATCTCTAAATAAGCCGCTTGTTGATGAGTGTAAACACATTTTTTCTGAAAAAGATGTTGTTGTCAGAGAATAAAAACAAAACATTTTGCAAGATTTGAGATTTTTTCAATAATTTTGAAAAATGGTTATTGACAAAACTCTCAATAATCTATATAATGTTATTCGTTATTATGAGGTGAGATATGTTTATTGCACTTGAAAATTTATTTAACGGCGGAATTGATAAAATCAATTTAGACTATTCCTTTGATTTTTCTTCTGAAAAGTTTAACGAAGTTTTTCCATTCATTACTGATGTTAAGCTTCAGGGCGAAATAACAAACAGGGCAGGTCTTGTTGAAATTGATGCAGTTGCGGGTTTTGATTTTTCTGCCCCTTGCGACAGATGTGCTGCCGAAACAAAAAAACATTTCGATGTGCCGGTTAAACATGGTCTTGTTCCTTCTCTCAATAACGATGATAACGATGATTATATTGTTGTTGAAAATATGGAGCTTGACATTTTAAATCTGACCTTGGAAGACGTTTTTTTGTTCCTTCCTTCAAAATATCTTTGCAAAGAAGATTGCAAGGGAATTTGTTCAAGGTGCGGAACTAATCTTAACGAAAAGTCCTGCGGATGTAAAAAAGAGGTTGACCCGAGACTTGCGGCGCTTCTTGATTTGCTCGACTGAGTTTGTGTTAATTATTTATATTTCATTATAAGGAGGTGCTGGTAATGGCAGTACCAAAGAGAAGAGTATCAAAGGCAAGAAGAGACAAGAGACGTTCAAACGTTTGGAAACTTGAAGCTCCCACACTTGTAAGATGCAAGAACTGTGGTCAGTTCACTGTTCCTCACAAGGTATGCGGCAGCTGTGGCTACTACAAGGGCAAGGCTGTTGTTGCAGTTGACGAGGACTAAGCCTTTGAACTTAATTACTGAGAGGTAGAGAAGCAGGTCTGATTTCTCTGCCTTTTAAATTTTTAAAAGAAAGAAGGGTTTTTATGTCTGTTATAGTTTCAGATGTTGAAAAGCATTCTCCTGCTGACAAAAAAGGCATAAAGCCCGGCTTTTTGCTTTTAAAAATCAATTCAAACGAAATCAATGATTTTCTTGACTATAGCTTTTATATTAAAGAAAGCCGTCTCGTTGTTGACTTTAAAACAACTGATGGAACCTTTAAGCGTGTTTTGATTGAAAAAAACGAGAATGATGACATCGGTCTTTGTTTTGAAACCTATTTAATGGATAAACAGACTCGGTGCCGAAACGGTTGCGTTTTTTGCTTTATTGATCAGCTGCCTAAAGGCATGAGAGACTCTCTTTATTTTAAAGATGATGATTCCCGTCTTTCTTTTTTGTTCGGAAACTATATAACGCTGACAAATCTCAGTGATAGCGATGCTGAGAGAATAATTAAAATGCATATCAGTCCCGTCAATGTTTCTGTTCACACAATGAACCCTGAGCTGAGAATTAAAATGATGAAAAATAAGTTTGCCGGTGACAGTCTCAAATACTTAAAGCGCTTTGCCGATGCCGGAATAAAGCTTAATACCCAACTTGTTCTCTGTCCCGGTATTAACGACGGTGATGAGCTTATCTATTCGCTTGAAAAGCTTTCTCAGCTTTATCCTGCTGTTGAAAGCATTGCTTGCGTTCCTGTTGGTTTAACTAAATTCAGAGACGGACTATATCCTCTGAAGAACTATGATAAGGAAACGGCAGAAGATGTTATTAGAATAGTGGAAGACTTTGCTGAAAGCTTCAATAAGCGTTATTCAACTAATCTTGCTTATTGTTCTGATGAATTCTATCTTTTAGCCGAAAAAGAAATTCCGTCTGATGAATATTATGAGTCTTATCCTCAGATTGAAAATGGTGTTGGCTTATGGCGTAGTCTTGAAACTGAGTTTGTTTCTGCTTTGGAAAGCGGTGAATATAAACTTAGCACTGAAAGAAAGGTTGCAGTTGCCACTGGTGTTGCAGCTTATCCTCTTATTAAAAAACTAAGTGCTTTGGCTGAAGAGAAATATGTGGACTTATCTGTTGATGTTTTTGAAATTAAAAACAGCTTCTTCGGCGAAAAAATAACCGTTTCAGGTCTTGTTACCGGTCAGGATCTGATTAAACAGCTTAAAGGAAAAATTACAAGTGAAATTCTCCTTATTCCTTCTTCAATGCTCAGAAGCGAGGGTGATGTTTTTCTTGATGATGTTTCTCTTTCTCAGCTCTCTGACGAGCTGAATGTTCAGGTGGTTACTGTTTCAAACGACGGCTGTGAACTGCTTGAAAAAATTCTAAATTAAGGAGGTTAGAGCTATGGCTAAACCTGTTGTTGCTATTGTGGGAAGACCCAATACCGGAAAATCAACACTTTTTAATAAGCTTATTGGTCAGCGACTTTCCATTGTTGATGATAAGCCCGGCGTTACGCGTGACAGAATTTTCGGCGATTGTGAATGGCTCTCAAAACACTTTTTATTAATTGATACCGGAGGTATTGAGCCTCATTCAAACGATATTATTCTCAAGCAGATGAGAAGACAAGCTCAGCTTGCAATAGACAGCGCTTCAGTAATAATTCTTGTAACTGACCTGAAGTCCGGTGTTGTCGCTTCCGATGCTGAGGTTGCAACGATGCTTCAGAAAAGCGGAAAACCAATTGTTTTGTGCGTTAACAAATGTGATACAATCGGTGAGCTTCCTGCAGATTTTTATGAATTTTATAATCTCGGTCTTGGCGATCCGATTGCTACATCAGCTGTCCACGGACATGGAACGGGTGATTTGCTTGACGCAGTTATTGAACATCTGCCTGATTGTTCGGAAACTGATGATGAAGACGAGGTAATCAAGGTTGCTGTTATCGGAAAACCCAATGTTGGAAAATCTTCTCTTGTAAACGCTATTTCAGGCGAAGAAAGAACTATTGTTTCTAATATTGCCGGAACAACAAGAGATGCAACTGATACTCGTATTGAGAATGAATTCGGTGAATTTCTTTTCATTGATACTGCCGGCTTAAGAAGAAAAAGCAGGGTAGATGATCAGATTGAAAAATATAGCATAATTCGCGCAAAAATGGCTGTTGAGCGTTCAAGTGTTTGTGTAATTATGATTGATGCTACAGAAGGCTTTACCGAGCAGGACTCAAAGGTTGCAGGAATTGCTCATGAAATGGGAAAGGCTTGCATTATTGCTGTTAACAAGTGGGATGCCATTGAAAAAGACGGAAAAACAATGGATGCATACAGAAAGAAACTGATGAATGATTTTTCTTTTATGTCCTATGCGCCCATAATCTTTATATCTGCAAAAACCGGTCAACGACTTGACAGACTTTTTGAGCTTATTAAATTTGTTGATGAACAAAACGCAATGAGAATTTCAACAGGAAAGCTTAATGACGTTCTTGCGGCGGCGACTTCAAGAGTTCAACCTCCCACCGATAAAGGAAAGCGACTTAAGATTTATTATATGACTCAGGCATCAACAAGACCACCAACATTTGTTTGTTTTGTTAACGATGCTGAACTTTTTCATTATAGCTATCAGCGTTATCTTGAAAATCAGATCAGAGAAATCTTCGGTCTTGAAGGAACTCCGGTCAGATTTGTTATAAGAGAAAGAGATGGCAAAAAATAAAATTAGAGATATGCAAAATATGACTGATAAAGGGGATGTAAAACTCGTTTTTTACATCCTCTTTTTAGTGTTGGGGAAAATTGCGCAGAATGAACAAAACACAATAACACCGTTTTTGTCTTCCTTTAACGATTATATTTTTAAAGGATTTCTTTGGCTTAAACCGGAAGAAACCTATATTTATCTTGTTTTATGCGATCTGCTCTTTTTTACAGCCCTTTTGATATCTACCTGTGAATATGAAGTTTTTAAATGTAATATTTTACATAAATGTATTGCTCAAAAAAACAAACTATGATATAATAAAATGATTTAAAATGCGATATTGTATGCAAAGTAGGTAAATTAATGATCATCCTTGGAATTGACCCTGGTTACGCAATTGTTGGATTTGGAATTATTGAATTCAAAAACTGTCGATTCAGAATTATAAATTTCGGTGCGATAACCACTCCGGCTGATATGCCTTTTAACAAAAGACTACGTGTTATTTTTGATGAAATGTCTTTTCTGATTGAAAAATATAAGCCTGATGCAATGGCAATTGAAAAACTGTTTTTTAACACTAATGCTAAAACCGTTATTGATGTCAGTCAGGCAAGGGGAGTAATTATGCTTGCTGCTGAAAAAAACGGCGTTCCTTCCTTTGAATATACACCCCTTCAGGTTAAGCAGTCAGTTGTTGGCTATGGAAGAGCCGAAAAAAAACAAGTTCAGGAGATGACAAGGCGAATTCTCGGCCTTGAAAAAGTTCCTAAGCCTGATGATACTGCCGATGCGTTGGCTATGGCAATCTGTCATGCACACACAAGCGGTTCTTGCGCTGTAGGAACACCGAAAATTAAAAAGGGGATATAAAATATGTTTTATAGTTTAACCGGAAGAGTTTTAAAAACCGATTTGTCAAGTGTTGCTATTGAATGTGGCGGAGTAGGCTTCAGATGTCAGGTATCTTATATGACACTTCAGGATATTGATCCTTCTGAAACTGTAACTCTTTACACTTATCTCAATGTGCGCGAAGATGCAATGGAGCTTTTTGGCTTTTCAACTGAATATGAGCTTGAATGGTTCAAGCTTCTTATAAGCGTCAGCGGCGTTGGACCAAAAGCTGCTCTTGCCGTTCTTTCTCAGTATTTGCCTGACAGATTGGCTCTTTTGATTTCTGCCGGTGATTCCAAGGCAATAACAAAAGCTCAGGGAGTTGGGCCCAAAATTGCTCAGAGAATAATTTTGGAGCTGAAAGATAAAGTAAAAACTCTCGGCGCTGTTAATTCCGGCGGTGTGTCAGTTGAAAGCGTTGAGCTTGCCGCTGATTCTTCCAATACGTCAGAGGCGATAGCTGCGCTGACAATGCTCGGCTACACTCAGACAGATGCGGCAGTTGCTGTTAGCAAAATTGATCCTTCTCTCAATGTTGAGGATATTATTAAACAAGCGTTAAAGCTTCTTTCAAGGCAGGTGTGATTAAATGATTGAAAACGGATATGAAGAAAGGTATGTTTCAACTCAGCAAACTTCAGCCGACAGCGATATCGAGGTGTCTCTTCGTCCAAGAGTAATGAGCGAATATATCGGTCAGGAAAAGGTCAAAGAAAATCTTGAAATTTATATCCAGGCTGCCAAAAACAGAGGCGAAAGTCTTGACCACGTTTTACTTTATGGACCTCCGGGCCTTGGAAAAACAACACTTGCCGGAATTGTTGCAAACGAAATGAATGTCAACCTTCGTGTAACATCCGGTCCTGCTATTGAAAAGCAGGGAGATCTTGCAGCTCTTTTGACTAATTTAAACGAAGGCGATGTTCTTTTTATTGATGAAATTCATAGACTTAACCGAAGCGTTGAAGAAATCCTTTATCCTGCAATGGAAGATAACGCTCTTGATATAATCATCGGAAAAGGACCTTCTGCCCGTTCAATCAGGCTTGATCTTCCGAAATTCACTCTTGTTGGTGCAACAACACGTGCCGGTCAGCTTTCTGCACCACTCAGAGACCGCTTCGGAGTAATACTTCGTCTTGAACTTTATACTCCTGAAGAGTTGGCTCAGATTGTTAAAAGAAGTGCAGGAATTTTAGGAATTGAAATTGATAAATACGGTGCTCTTGAAATTGCTTCTCGTTCAAGAGGAACACCACGAATTGCCAACAGACTTCTCAAAAGAGCAAGAGATTTTGCTCAGGTTATGGCTGAAGGCGTTATTACCGAGGATTCAGCAAATCTTGCATTGGATAGAATGGAAATTGATCATCTCGGTCTTGACTCTATCGACAGAATTCTTCTTGAAACAATGATTAAAAACTATAATGGCGGTCCTGTAGGCTTAGACACAATTGCTGCCGCTATTGGTGAAGAAGCTGTTACCATTGAGGATGTTTATGAACCTTATCTTATGCAAATCGGCTTTTTGAGCCGGACTCCACGCGGAAGAATGGTAACTGCTCTTGCTTATGAGCATTTAGGTCTTTCTCCTTCTGAAAAAAAGAATTCTTCAAACAATCAGCAAACATTATTTTAATTTAAAGGGGCTGTTTTCTATGGGTAGATTATTTGGAACTGACGGTGCCAGAGGCGTTGCAAATTCAGAAATTTCATGTGAGCTTGCTATGAATATCGGAAAAGCAACTGCTATGGTTTTAACCCAATCTAAAAACGAAAAGCCAAAAGTACTTATCGGAAAAGATCCGCGAATTTCAGGCGATATGCTTGAAGCTGCAATTGCCTGCGGCTTATGCAGTGTTGGAGCTGATGTAATGCTTCTCGGTGTTGTTCCTACGCCGGCTGTTGCTTTTTTAGTCAAACACTATGGTTATGATGCGGCAATTATGATTTCCGCTTCTCACAATCCTTGTGAATATAACGGAATCAAGATTTTCAAATCAGACGGTTATAAGTTGCCCGATGAAATAGAAGAAGAAATCGAAGCAATTATTCTTGACGAAGTTGAAAAACCTCCAATCAAAACCGGTGCTGAAGTGGGAAGAATTTCTTCGTGCAAAACTGCAGTCAGCGATTATATTTCACATCTGAAAGCAAGTGTCAGCTGTTGTTTTGATGGCTTCAACATTGCTTTGGACTGCGCGAATGGCTCTTCCAGCGTATCAGCTAATGAGCTTTTTACTTCATTAGGTGCTGATTGCCATGTTATCAACGCTGAGCCAAACGGA
The DNA here is from genome assembly GCA_017474045.1 of Clostridia bacterium. Taxonomy (GTDB): domain Bacteria; phylum Bacillota; class Clostridia; order Oscillospirales; family Acutalibacteraceae; genus UBA6857. Next base: position 59,439 of record JAFUHX010000049.1, read on the forward strand.
ACAAACATCAATAAAAAATGCGGTTCAACTGATATGGCTGAGCTTCAGAAATATGTTGTTGATAACAAGCTTGACGTAGGATTTGCTTTTGACGGTGATGCTGACAGAATGTTAGCGGTTGATGAAAACGGAGAAATTGTTGATGGCGACAAAATTATTGCAATTTGCGCTGAATATCTGAAAGAAAAGGGCAGATTAAAAAATAACACAGCTGTTGTTACTGTTATGACAAACATGGGCTTTTATAAGTTTTGCGACAGCAGAAACATAAACTATTCTGCCACCAAAGTAGGTGACAGATATGTTCTTGAGGAAATGCTTAAGGAAGATTATTGCATTGGCGGCGAACAGTCAGGCCATGTAATTTTCCTTGACTACGCTTCAACCGGTGACGGACAGTTAACTGCTCTTCAGCTTCTTCAAATTATGGCTGAAACAAGAAAACCTCTTTCTGTTCTTGCTTCGTGCATGACTGTTTATCCGCAGACAATGATTAATGTTAAGGTTTCTAAAATGGGAAAAGCTCGATTCCCTTATGATGAAGAAGTGAAAACGGCAATCAAACAAGCTGAAAAGCTCCTTGGTGATAAAGGCAGGGTTCTTGTCAGAGTTTCCGGAACAGAGCCTTTGGTTCGTGTAATGCTTGAAGGTGAAGATCTCAAACAAATTGAAACTCTTGCCCTTGAAATTGCCGAGGTAATTAAAACAAGGCTTATTTAAAATAAGAAAGGATTTTTATCCTATGAGAAAAACAAATAATTGGAAAGATTATGAACTGATAGATTGTTCTGACGGAGAGCGTCTTGAACGTTGGGGAGATATTATTCTTGTCAGACCTGACCCTCAGGTTATTTGGAAAACGCCGAAAAACAATCCTCTTTGGTATAAAGCCAATGGCTATTATCATCGTTCAAAATCCGGTGGAGGCTCCTGGGAAATTAGAGGAAAGCTTCCTGCTTACTGGAGCATTAACTACGGTGATCTGACTTTCAATATAAAAACCATGGGTTTTAAGCATACAGGGCTTTTTCCTGAGCAGGCTGTTAACTGGGATTTTACTCGTGAAGTTATTAAAAAAGCAGGCCGACCTGTTAAGGTTCTCAATCTTTTTGCTTATACAGGCGGCGCTACTGTTGCTTGCCTTGCTGAAAACGCAAGTGTTGTTCATGTTGATGCTTCAAAAGGAATGGTAGCATGGGCAAAGGAAAACAGCGTTTCAAGTAATTTGGCTGACAGAAGCGTTCGTTGGATTGTTGATGATTGCATTAAATTTGTTCAGCGTGAAATCAGGCGCGGAAATAAATACGATATAATTATCATGGATCCTCCGTCATACGGAAGAGGACCGGGCGGAGAAGTCTGGAAGCTTGAAGAAGAGGTTTATGGTTTCGTTGAGCTTTGTTCACAGCTTCTTTCCGAAGATTCTTTAATGATGCTGATAAATTCATACACAACCGGGCTTTCATCTTCGGTAATGGAATATATTCTCGGTTCGGTGGTAAAATCAAAATACGGCGGAGAGGTTTCTTCTTCCGAAATTGGACTGCCTGTTACTGAGAGCAAAATGGTGCTTCCTTGCGGTGCATCTGCAATATGGTTAAAATCGGAATAAATTAACAAACGGGAGCTATCCTATGGAAAACTATATTGATTTTCAAAATGTTTCTTTTACCTATCAATCAGATAATCAATCACCAAAAGTCTTAAAAGATTTCAACCTTCAGGTTAAAAAGGGTGAGTTTCTTGCAATTTTAGGACATAACGGCTGCGGAAAATCAACTGTTGCCAAGCTTTGTAATGCAATCGAACTTCCTACTAATGGAAAAATCTATGTTGACGGAATTGATACCTGTGATGAAGATAAACTTTATGATATCCGACAGCGTGTTGGCGTTGTTCTTCAGAACCCCGATAACCAGATTGTTGCAACAATAGTTGAAGATGATGTTGCTTTCGGACCGGAAAACCTTGGTGTTGAGCCGTCTGAAATAAGAAGAAGGGTCGATGAAGCACTGAAATGCGTCAGTATGTATGATTTTCGTTTCTTTGAACCTCATAAGCTTTCAGGCGGACAAAAGCAGCGTGTTGCCATTGCTGGAATTATTGCAATGAAGCCTGAGTGTATTGTTTTTGACGAATCAACCGCTATGCTTGACCCAAGAGGCAGAGCTGAAGTTATGAGTGAGGTTTTAAAGCTTAATAAAGAACTTGGAATAACAGTAATATTCATAACTCACTATATGGACGAAGCGGTTAATGCTGACAGAGTTGTTGTTATGGATGAAGGAAAAATCATTTTAAACGGAACGCCGAAAGAAGTTTTTGTTAATATTGAGCTTCTTAAGAAAGTCGGTCTGGATGTTCCTGAAGCAACTGAACTTTCACAAATGCTTATAAACGAGGGAATTGAACTTCCCGAAGATATTCTTGAAATAGAAGAACTTACAAACAAGCTCATTGAAGCTTTGGAGGATAAAAATTGAGCGTTGCAATTCTTGAAACAAAAGATTTGAATCATGCCTATTCTAAAGGGACTGCGCATGAAATCGCAGCTATTGAAAATATTAACCTTTCAATTGAAGAAGGCGAGCTGGTTGGAATTATTGGTCACACCGGCTCAGGAAAGAGCACTCTGATTCAACATTTTAACGGAATTTTAAAGCCTTCATCGGGAACTGTTTTGTTAGACGGCGAAGACATCTGGAAAGATAAAACAAAAATCAGAAACGTCAGATTTAAAGTTGGTCTTTGTTTTCAGTATCCTGAATATCAGCTCTTTGAGGAAACTGTTTATAAGGATATCGCGTTCGGTCCTAAAAACATGGGTCTTTCAGCTGAGGAAATTGATAAGAAGGTCAGACAGGTAATAAGCTTTGTCGGTCTGAGTGAAGATTATCTTGAAAAATCGCCCTTTGATCTTTCCGGCGGTGAAAAAAGAAGAGTTGCTATTGCCGGCGTTATGGCTATGGAGCCGAGAGTTCTTATTCTTGATGAACCCTGCGCAGGCCTTGATCCTAAGGGAAGAAACACCATTCTTCAGCTTGTTACTGATTATCAGAAAAAAACCGGAAGTACTGTTGTTGTGATTTCACACAGCATGGAAGATATTTCTAAGATAGCCAGCAAAATTCTTGTTATGAATAAATCTCGTCTTGCTTATTACGATAGCGTAGATAATGTTTTTTCAAATGCAGCCGAGCTTAAAGAAATGGGGCTTAATATTCCATCCATTACTCAGCTTTTTCTGAATCTGAGGAACAGAGGTTATGATGTTAAAACCAATATCTATACTCTCGAAGAGGCAAAAAAAGAACTCCTTAGACTTTTTTCAAAGGAGGAAAAATGATGTTAAGTGATATCACAATCGGTCAATATTATAAAGCCGATTCCTTTGTTCATAGATTAGACCCGAGAATTAAAATTATTCTCACAATTTGGTTTATAGTAATAATTTTTCTTTGTAAAAATTTCCTTTCCCTTGCATTAATGCTTTCTCTTGTTGTTTTTTCGATTCTGGCTTCAAAAGTTCCCTTCAAAACTTTTTTCAAAAGCCTGAAGCCGATTATTCCCGTAATCCTGTTTACAACAATTCTGAATATTTTTTATATCAAAGACGGAAATCTTCTTTTTCCGGACACCTTTATAAAAATTACTGATTTAGGTCTTGCAACAGCGTTTTTTATGAGTGTCAGAATAATAACACTTATAATGTGTAGCTCTCTTCTGACCTACACAACTGTTCCGACTATGCTGACAGATGCAATTGAAAAGCTTTTGTCTCCGTTAAAGGTGTTTCATATTGAAGTTCACACCTTTGCAATGATGATGACCCTTGCTTTGCGTTTTATTCCCACTTTAATTGAAGAAATTGAAAGAATAACAAACGCCCAGAAGGCGAGGGGAGCTGATCTTGAAAACGGAAAATTGATGCAAAGAGTCAAAGCGATGATTCCAATTCTTATTCCGCTGTTTGTTTCAGCGTTTATGCGTGCTTCTGAGCTTGCATTTGCAATGAGCTGCAGGTGTTATCGAGGCGGCAACGGAAGAACAAAAATGAAGCAGATGAAGCTTTCGCTTAAAGATATTGTTCCTTTGTTGATTTTTGCTGTTTTTACGGTTGGAGTTGTTCTTGTTAATAAATATTTTAATCCAATAATTTAATCGGAGATAACGATGAAACGAAATTTAATTCTTTCTCTTCGATATGACGGTAGTGCTTTTCACGGTTGGCAGTTTCAACCAAATTGTATTACTGTTGAAGAGGAAATGAAAAAAGCTTGCAAGCGAATTTTGGGTGAAGACGTTCGTCTTCAGTCTTGCAGCAGGACTGATGCCGGTGTTCATGCTAACATGTTTTGTTGCAGCTTTAAAACTGAAAGCCAAAGAGATTGCGAAAAATTAATAACCGGACTCAATGCTGTTTTGCCTGAAACAATTTCTGTTTTTTCTTGCAAAGAAGTTTCTGAAGATTTTCACGCAAGATACAGCTGTGTCGGGAAAGAGTATATTTATAAAATATGGAATGGAAAGCAAAGAAATCCGTTTTTAACAAAATATGCTCTGAACTACCCCCATGAAATAGATTGCGAAATGCTTGATTTGCAAGCAAGACAGTTCATAGGTACCTTTGATTTTGCTTCGTTTTGTGCCAGCGGAAGCAGTGTTCTCTCAACAGTCCGAACTATTTATGATTGCCGTGTTTGGCGCGAAGGTGAAACTGTTGTTTTCAGTATAAAAGGAAACGGCTTTTTATACAATATGGTCAGAATAATTGTGGGAACACTTCTTGATATTAATCGAGGAAAGATTGAAAAAGACAAAATTTCTGAAATAATTGCTTCAAAAAACAGAGAGGCGGCGGGTGTGACTGTTGGCCCCGAAGGACTTTATCTTAACAAAGTATATTATAGCGAGGAGGAGATTTTAAATGGCTGAAAGCAAAAAACCACAAAAAAGCAAAAAACAAAGTTCAGGAAAATCCTTTGTTTTAATGCTTCTCGTTTGTTCAATTCTTCTTGTTGGTGTATTTTTAATCTCCGCTTATTTCTCAAAGGGAAGCGAAGATTTTGCTCAGTCGGTTGAAGAAGGAGAAAACATTGAAAACAGCACTCCTTCCAAAAATCTCAGCGGGTTCCCGATTTCTTTTTCAAACGGAATTAAAACTGTTTATTCCGGTGATGATTCAATTTTTGTTCTTTCAAAAAATATGCTTACGGTTTTGAAGGAGTCAGGCTATCAACAATACAGTGAGGCCTTCAGCTTTTCAGAAAGCACCTTAAAAAACGAAGGAAATTACGCTCTTGTTTTTGACAGACAAGGCTCCTCTTATATTTTGTTGAATAACAAAAAAACCTTCTTGAAAAGCAAAAGCCATGATGAAGGAGACATAATAACTGCGGATGTTGATAAGAACGGAAATCACTTGATCGCCTCAAGAATCAAAAACGCTACTTCAGCGTTAACTTATTATGACAGAAGCGGAAAAATTTTGTTTCAATGGCTTTGCGCCAATGAGCATATCGTTTCTTGCGATATTTCCTCAGATAAAAAGAGTATTGTTTGCGCAGCTTTAGGAAGTAGTAACGGAAATATATACACGAAGGTATATTATTTTAATATTAAAAATTCTGAGAAAAATAAAGAATATACATTTAAAAATAGTGCTTGTATTGATTGCTTCTTTGCAGGAAGAAAAAAGCTTGTTTGCAATTTTGATAACGGTCGATCTGCCATTAATTTGGCAAAAAAAGAGGGAGAACCTGTTACTGTCAGTTTTTCTTCTTCAGTCCTTTTAAGATCAAATGACAGTGGTTTTACAGCTGTTATAACTAAACTTGACAGTTCGTTTGACAAAAACCTTTTAACAGTATATAATTCATCAAACACTGTTGTTTATTCCTGTGAAGTTCCTAATGATGTAATTGATATTCAGAGCAAAACACGAAAGGCATATCTTTTAACAAAAAAAGAAGTTTTGCTTGTTGCCGACGGAAAAAGCGATGTATTAATGTCTGTCGGCGGAGCAGACGGTCTATGTGCTTTTAAAGGTAACATTTATTATTATTCAAACAGTGCGTTATATTGCAAATAGGAAACAAAAGTATTTTTAATAAAAAAACAGTTGAGTGTTTTGAAACATTATGATATAATTTTGCCTGATGTAAGGAGGGTGTATATGCAATACATAATTGATATTGTTTTGGTTGTTATTTTTATAATAACTGTAATAATCTCAGCGAAAAAAGGTTTTTTTATGACCATATTTGAGCTTGGTTCATATCTTATTTCAATAACTGTTGCAAAAATGCTTTCAGCAACGGTTGCTCCCGGTGTTTATAGTTCTGTTCTTGAAAGCCCGATAAAAGCTGAGCTTACTAAAAGTTTTGGCGATGCTGCCAATGTTGATGTGGGTGCTTCGATTCAAACGGCTCTCAATTCCATTCCGGCTGAGCTTAACGGAATTATTGAACTCATCGGTGTTAATAAAGATGAACTTATTGAAAAAGTTTCAAATGCAAATCTTACCGGTGCAAATGCAATAAACAGCCTTATGGACAATATTGTTTCGCCGGTTGCAACAGCAGTTATTCAAACAATTTTGTTTGTAATCTGCGCCATTGTTATTATCGTATTATTGAAAATCGTTATAAAGCTTCTCAACGGAATAATCAAGAAACTTCCTGCTATCAAACAGGTTAACGGTACCTTAGGTGCTCTTTTTGGTGCTGTTAAAGGTTTGATTGTTGTTGTAATTTCTTCACTTGCGCTTGGTGTGATTGCAAGTGTCCTCGGCTCTGAGGATTTTGTTGATATGGTTAACGGTTCAATAATTATAAATTCAGTCAAAGGTGTTCTCGCTTCAATAAGCGGCTACGCTGCATGATTGGGAAAAAGAGGTTAATATTATGATTAAAAGTTTATTTAAAGGCAGTCTTACAATCCCTAATTTGCTTTCTGTAATCAGAATTATACTTATTCCTGTTTTCGCCTATATGTTCCTTGAGGGTAATCAGGTAGTTGCTCTTGTAATTCTCTTTGTTTCCGGCCTTACCGACTTGTTCGACGGAAAGATTGCAAGAAAGTTCAATCAGGTCAGCGAACTTGGAAAAATTCTTGACCCCGTAGCTGATAAGCTTACTCAGATTACAATTGCAATAATGCTTTTCATTCTTTTCAGAAATTCAAGCAACGAAACAATCAATGCTTTTGGTTGGGTCTTCCTTGTTTTCCTGATTAAAGAGGCAGTTATGATTGTTGGAGGTCTTATAATGCTTCTTTTCAACATCAAGCCCGGAGCTGCTGAGCTTCCCGGAAAGGTTGCAACTGGAGCATTTTACGCAATTATGATTGCAATAATCGGTTTCGGTCCTGAAGTCGGTGTTTTAACAAATCTTTGGGTAATGCCCGATTTGCTTTGCGGAATTCTTGTTGTAATTTCTGCTATTCTCACTCTTGTTGCTTTTGCAAGCTATATGCCTGAAACCTTCAGACAGTTTAAAGAGAGATTCAGCAAAAAACAAACTGAAACCTCCGAAAAGAAATAATAGTTTTTAGGAGTCTTATTAATGAAACAAATATTATGCAGTAGGTGCAATCAGCGTCCTGCAGTTGTGTTTATATCAAAAATTGTTGACGGAAAAACAGTTCCGGAAGGTCTTTGTATTCAGTGCGCCATGGAAATGAATATTGGCCCCATCAAGCAGATTATGGACAGCATGGGTGTTACAGAAGATGATCTCGAGGCGCTTAGCGAACAAATGGGAGACATTATGGGTCAGATCGGTGACGGCGAAGGAGAAGACGGCGATTTTGAAGTCGGCGGTTCTCCCACAATGCCTTTTAACAACAGTATTTTTGATAGTTTTAAAAAGAGTTTCGGTCTTTCTTTTCCGCCTGCGTCAAATGATGGAAAGCCTGCCGAAAATAATGTTGGCTCAGGAACTCAGAGCAGTTCTGATTCAGCTAAAAAAAATAAAAAACAAAAGAAAGAAAAAAACAGAAAGTTTTTAAATCTTTATTGCAATAATCTTACTCAGAAGGCACGCGACGGAAAAATCGATAAAATTATCGGCAGAGACAAAGAGGTTAGCCGCGTTATTCAGATTCTTTGCCGAAGAACAAAGAATAACCCTTGCCTTATTGGTGAACCCGGCGTTGGTAAAACAGCCATTGCTGAAGGAATTGCACAGAGGATTGCCGAACAGAATGTTCCTGCAAAGCTTCTTGACAAAGAAATTCATCTTCTTGATTTAACTGCTTTGGTTGCCGGAACTCAGTTCAGAGGTCAGTTTGAAAGCCGAATCAAAAACCTTATTGAAGAGGTTAAATCCAACGGAAACATCATTCTCTTTATTGATGAGGTTCATAACCTTGTTGGAACCGGAGATGCTGAAGGCTCAATGAATGCCGCAAATATTCTCAAACCGGCTCTTTCAAGAGGTGAAATTCAGGTTGTTGGTGCAACTACCTTTAATGAATATAGAAAGCATATTGAAAAAGATGCTGCTCTTGAAAGAAGATTTCAGCCTGTTAAAGTTGATGAACCTTCAATTTCAGACGCCACAGAGATGCTTCTTGGAATCAAAGGCTACTATGAGGCTTTCCACAGAGTAACAATTTCAGACGCTCTTGTCAGAAAAGCTGTTGTTCTTTCTGAAAGATATATTAACGACAGATTTCTTCCTGATAAGGCAATTGACCTTCTTGATGAAGCTTGTACCTGTGCCAATCTCAGAAATAAGGCAATCAGCGATCTTGAAGCTGAAGAGAAGCGTCTTGCTTTCTTAAAAGAAGAGGAAGAAGACCTTCTTTCAGAGTCTGAAGCAGACTATGAGGCGATTGCTAACATTAAATCTGAAATTGTTAAGTGTGAGAATAACATTGAACCTCTTCGTGTTGGCGCTTCAGATAATGCAGTTACTGAAGAAGATATTGCAAAAGTTATTGAGCTTTGGACGGGTATTCCTGCAAGTAAGGTTATTGAAAGCGATCTCAAAAAGCTTGCAAGTCTTGAAGAAACATTGAAAACAAAAGTAATAGGGCAGGATGAAGCTGTTAAAGCAATAGCTTCTGCTATAAAGAGAAACAGAGTTCAGATCAGCCCCAGAAGAAGACCTGCTTCCTTCATTTTTGTCGGTCCTACCGGAGTCGGAAAAACTGAGCTTGTCAAGCAGCTTGCTTCTGAGCTTTTCAGCACTCCTGAAACACTTATCAGGCTTGATATGTCTGAATTTATGGAAAAGCATAGTGTTTCAAGAATAATAGGTTCACCTCCGGGATATGTTGGTTATGATGAGGCAGGGCAGTTGACTGAAAAGGTTCGTCGGAAGCCGTATTCGGTAATTTTATTTGACGAAATTGAAAAAGCTCACCCCGATGTTATGAATATTCTTCTTCAGATTCTTGATGAAGGAAGAATAACTGATGCTCAGGGCAGAACGGTTAATTTTGAAAACACAATAATTGTAATGACATCCAATGCCGGTAGCGAAAGAAAAGGCGGAGTTCTCGGTTTCGGAAAAGAAAAGAATGCTGAAACAAAAGATAGAGTTATGAAAGCGCTTTCTGAGTTCCTCAGACCTGAATTTATCGGAAGAGTTGATGAAGTTGCTGTTTTTAACTCTTTAAGTGTTGAAGATTATGAAAAAATTTCAGTTCTTCTTTTAGATGAGCTTGTTAGTTCACTTGCCGAGAAAGACATAACCTTTAAGTATAGCGAAGCAGTTTCAAGCTATCTTGCCAAAAAAGGCCATGGCGGCTCAAGAGGTGCCAGAGATCTTTGCAATCTTATCAGAAAAGAGATTGAAGACGAAATTGCCAATATTATTATTGATAATTCAGACTCAATAGTTTCTGCTATTGCTGTTGATGTTGAAGACGAAAAATTGGTTTTTTCACATCTTTAATTGCTATAAACGCTGATTGATTTTTTCAGTCAGCGTTTGTTGTAATGTAAAACCACGCGTTAGACGCGTGGTTCGGGAGAAATTATATAGTTGAACAGAAAATCCTCCTTATAGTATAATGAAGTTGCGGTCTGCCAACTGCAACAAAATAATATAAAGGAGGTCATTCAAATGGGATTGAATGATATAAATAGTTTATCACATACAAAATGGAATTGCAAATATCATATAGTATTTGCACCAAAATATCGCAGA
>JAFUHX010000002.1 GCA_017474045.1 Clostridia bacterium
CTCAACAAGAGTATCAAAAATCTCTCTTGCCTGCTTTTCAACCTCGGCACAGTGCTGATATAGTTTACCTTGACTAAGCAACGAACAAAAAACTGCTGACTTATGTTTTTCAAGATAAGTTTTGTACATCATACCCCATTTACCGAGAGTGATTTTTGCTTCTTCGGGCGGTATGATGAGGTTAGGAATGTAATAGTCACCAACACGGCGATATTGAATTTTGTTTGACATAATGATAACCTCCTTATTTTTCGCTTTTATCAATGATTTTCAGTAACAGCTCGTCAACATCCTCGGTGGGTAAATCCTCAGCCAAAAGCATATTCCGAAACTCATTCATACCGTTGATAAGCAAATTGCACTCAAAATCCGTAAACTTGATTTTTGTTTTTCTTCTCATAAAAATGACCTCCTGTTATTTGGTAGCTTTATTCTACCTTATAACGGGAGGTTAGTCGAATGTGTGGATTTTATATTTTAAAATTTGCTTGTTTTATAAGTGGAAGTATTTTTTCATATTCTTTTCTGCGTGGTGTCCGTGTTGCTCGTTCCCAAGCCGAATAAGCATTTGGTGCAACTCCGATTTTTTGTGCTATTTGAGATTGGTTAAGAGATAGTTTAGCCCGAACTTCTTGTAGAAGTGTATTATATGGATAATCAACAAAAGTGGTATAGTCATCAAGCAACAGATGACGGTCTATTTCAAGAATATCTGCAAGTAAAACCGCAGTTTTATATTTTATTGGATTTTTATCATTTTCATAGAGAGTGATAGTAGCAGGGACAACGCCAACCAAGTTAGCAAGTTCGCGGGTTGTGTAACCTTTATGAATTCTGTAATATCTCAATGTACTTCCTGCGGTATTGCAATTGTCACTATTCTCAAAATCATACTGTAAATGCAACATTAACTTACCTTTAGCAAAGAAATATATTTCTGTGTGATTGAGAATAGTATTGCATTAGCGATATATCATTGAAAAACATAACATTTTATGATATAATACTGATGAAAGAAGGTGTGTTTATGTCCGAAAACAAATTACTTGACTTGTCTTTTGAATTCGCAGTTGCGATTGTTAATCTTGTTGACGGTGTAACTGCACCCAAAAGTTCCTATATGACCGATCAGCTTGCAAGATCCGGCACTTCTGTTGGCGCGAATATCCACGAAGCGCAATACGCACAAAGCAAAAAAGATTTTGTTGCAAAGTTGGAAATTGCTTTGAAAGAATCCAACGAAACAAGCTATTGGCTAAAACTTATGTTTGAAACCAAACGGATAGATAAAGCAACATATCAACACACAGAGAAACTTTGTGGCAATATCCGCAGGCTTTTGATTGCATCTTGCAGAACCGCAAAGGAGAATGTAAAATGAACTTCTTTACAAAAATGTTTAAGAAGAAATTAAAGGAAGAAACACCGCCAATGCCCTCTTGGGAAACGGTCGTTGAAATGATGTACGACAAACATCTTGACGCATTTTCCGATGAAGTTGTAAAAGTGATTTATTCAAAAGATCGCTCGATGAGATATGTTGTACTGAAGGACGAAAAGGAGTTTTTCACTTATCAGCTGGAAGCAATCTATCAGTATGATGAAGACGAATGGAAATATATTTGTTCACACGACAATGTGCTACCTGCAATGTGGGAACCGTTTAGAGGGATTGTCGGAAAATCCGTTTTTGAAAATATAGGCGAATTGCTTAATGAATTAAAAGCAGAATCGGAGTATAAGCAATATTTTTGATTGCTACACTACTTTTAGGCTTTCTTACCTCAATTCTGCTCCGTTTGGTTACCCTTTCGCAGAAAAGAACCCACATTTGTCTACGACAAGTGTGGGTTCTTTTCAACTAAATCCACCCTATCGGGTGGGCGAAATCATCATTGATGATGAAATCCGCCTTGACGGCGGGCGGGTGGATTTAATTTCATCTGCGAAGCAGATTTCATCCGAGTTTACTCGGATTTCATCGCGCTTTGCGCGATTTCATTGAAACAATTAAAGACTTGTGTTATAATCAAAAATGAAAGCTATTATTTAAGGAGGAACCACAATGACAACAAAGTTGTTTTTTCAGGCAGTAACTAAATTTATTTTTGGTTTTGTTCTGGTCGGACTGTTGATATTTGTACCGGCAGGTACTTTTTCATTCTTTAACGGTTGGTTATTTTTGGGAATTTTATTTATCCCCATGTTTTTGGCCGGAATTGTTATGATGTTTAAAAATCCGAATCTGTTAAAAAACAGACTGGATGCAAAAGAAAAAGAGCAGGAACAAAGTGCTGTTATAAAATTAAGCGGACTTATGTTTCTGGCAGGCTTTATCGTTGCCGGTCTGGATTTTCGTTTTGGTTGGTTCACTCTGCCAAGAGGAGTTGTAATTGCAGCTGCAATAGTTTTTCTTGCGGCATACATTCTTTATGCTGAAGTTCTCAGAGAAAACACATACCTCAGCCGTACCATTAAGGTTCAGAAGAATCAAAAAGTTGTTGACTCAGGTTTATACGGTATCATCAGACACCCAATGTATAGCGCAACATTACTTTTGTTTTTATCAATGCCGCTTGTGTTGGGGTCAATATATTCGTTTTTGATTTTTCTTGCATATCCCCTTCTTATTGCAAAAAGAATTAAAGGCGAAGAAGACCTTCTTGAAAAAGAGCTTGACGGCTATCGTGAGTATAAGAAGAAGGTCAGATACCGACTGATTCCTTTTATTTGGTAACAGCTAAACAAAAGCTACCATACACAGCAGCTCACTTATTACTGTTTTTGTCTGATTTTTCTCAGAGTCAGAGGTTTGACAAATTCTTTTCTATGACTATACTTTATATAATATGTTTCTCGGAGGTGAGGCTATGGATTTAAAAAAGTTAGAGGTTTTTATTAATGCTGTTGATTTAGGCAGTTTAACTAAGGTTGCCGAGGTCATGGGCTATACTCAATCGGGAATTACTCACATGATAAGCGGTCTTGAAAAAGAGCTTGGTTTTTCGCTTCTTGTCAGAAGCAGAAACGGTGTTGTTCCCACCGCGGAAGGAACAAGAGTAATCCCCATCATAAGAGCCATGCTTATTCACAGCGACAAGCTTGAAAAAGAAGCCTCCATGATCCGCCAGAAGAAAAACACTTCTATCAGACTTTGCGCCTACACAAGCATGCTGATGCATTGGCTTCCCTTTATTGTCAGAAAATTTCACGAAAAATATCCTGATGTTGCCATTGAAATGACCTCTTGCACTCTTGAAGAAACCTATGAAAAGGTTGAAAACGGCGAGGTTGACCTTTCTTTCGCCAGCAGGCAGAATTATCAGGGCTTTGAATTTATTCACCTTCGCGACGATCCTCTTGTGGCGGTTCTTCCGGAAACCGAAGAAAACAAAAAGCTAAGTTGTTTTCCGCTGAAAGAATTTGACGAAAAAGATTTTATCATGCCCTATTATGGCTTCGAAAAAGACATTGTTCATCTTTTTGAAAGCGACAATGTTCAACCCAAAATCGAGCCTGCCTATGTTGATGACCCGACAGTTATTTTTATGGTTGAACACGGAATGGGAATCAGTATGCTCTCAGAGCTTATTATGAGAGGCAACAAAAACAACGTTGTTGCCCTTCCCCTTTTCCCTGCGGCACACAGAGAGCTGGTAATCTGCATGAAATCAGTTAAAAATGCTCCGCCGATTGTTAAAGAATTTGTTGCCTGCGCCAAGGAAACAATCGACGAAATCTATAGTAAATCTTAATATTTCCAAGTTGGCAAACAAAGGCGCTGTTAAAAAACCGAGATTAGCGTAACGCCGACACCTGATAAGGAAATATTTCTTTAAAATGTGAAATAAGCACATTATACGTTAAAAATCACCGATATGCGTCAGCGTTATCGGTGATTTTTGCATTTTAAAGTGCTTCGCAGTTTCTTAAGAACTGAAATAAGGGGATTTTTGTTTGAGAAACAAATACCGCCTTATCCGGTGCCGACGAAAAACAAGTCTCAGATATTTTTTCAGATAATTGTTCGGCACGGAAAAACATAGTCTTTTCAGGTGCGCCAACTAATTGGGCGGTGTTTTTCGTCAGGCTTCCTTTCTGTATTTTTCTGCCTGAAGATTAAACATATAAGCGTAGGTTCCGTTTTTTCTGATGAGTTCTTCATGACTTCCGCTTTCCGTAATCATTCCGTTTTCCATAACATAAATTCTGTCGGCGTGAACGGTGGTTGAAAGGCGGTGCGAAATAAAAATTACTGATTTGTTTTCAGAGGCTTCTGTCATCGCCTTGTTAAGATTATATTCTGCAACAGGGTCAAGGTTTGCCGAAGGCTCATCAAGAATAACATAGGGACAGTTTTTATAAAAAGCCCTGGCAATAGCAACCTTCTGGCTCTCACCGCCCGAAAGCATTGCGCCTTCGTCGTCAAACTCTCTGAGAAGCTCGGTTTCAAGACCTTTTTTCAGTTTTTTTTCAAAGCCGCTGTGTTCAAGAGCTTTTTTGATTTTTTCGTCAACAGCCTCTTTATCGAGAGAAACATTTTCTTTCAGCGTGCAGGAAAAAATCTGAAAATCCTGAAAAACAGCAGCAAAACGGCTTCTGTGAGAGTCAAGAGTAAAATCTCTTATATCTTCGCCGTCAATCAGAATTCTTCCCTCGGTGGCGTCATATAGTCTGAGAAGAAGATTTGTCAAGGTGGTTTTTCCGGCTCCGTTGAAACCAACAAGGGCAATTTTTTCATAGGGCTTTATTGTGAGATTTATGTTTTTCAGCGTGGGCTCGCTGTTTCCCGGATAGGTGAAAGAAAGATTTTCAATTTTTATTTCTTTCGGAGTTGACGGCTCTGCAACCTTTTCACCGTCTTTTATTTTAAAATCACAGGCGAGAAACTCTCTGTATTTTTCAATCATCTTTCCTCTTTCAGAAAAAACCGCAACCGCCCAGACTGTCAGAAAATTTATTGAAACAGCAATTGAGTGAGCTCCGTTAAAAGCCGCAACGAAGTCGCCGGGGGTAATGCTTTCTTTAACAAGAACACAGTAGCCAAGGTAAAGAGGTAAAGCAAACATAAAGCCGCAAATCTGAATTCCTGATTCCTGAAGCATATATAAAGAAGAGATTTTTTTCCAATATCTTCTTTGATTGCTGATAACATCATCTGCCGCGTCGTTATATCTTTCCACAAGAAGCGGAGAAATATCGTTCATTCTTACCTCTTTGCAATATTCCTGAAGATAAAAAATTCTTTGGAAATAGTCGCTTCGTCTGTGAAATTTTGTGTTGTCAATTCTTCTTCCCATCTGAAGATTTCCGATTTTTCGGCTGAGAGGTAAAAAGCCGCTGATAAAAACTAAAATTATTAAAAGACAAACCGGATCAATTGAAATCAGAACACCTGAAATGGTAACAAGCGAAATCAGATTCCCGAAGTAGTTTCTGACCAAGCCCAAAAGGTTTTGAATGTTATCAGATGAAGATTCAACAGTCAAAATAAAGTTATTGTAAAAATCAGGGTTGTCGTAGCTTTCCTGGTCAAGCTTCTTCGCTTTTTCATAAAGCGTTTTGTTCAGCCCGTAATGAACCTTTTCTTTCTCCATGTTCCAGAAAAACTCTCTGTAAAGCCACGACATTAATGTGCTGAGAACTAAAACGGCGGCAATTATTCCCACAGCAGAAAAAATTCTTTCAAGCCTTTCGCCGCTTGTAACAACATCTATGATATATTTAACGCCGATTACCGAAATCAGTCTTGAAGGAAGAATCTGAAGAATCCCCCAAACAAATTCTCCGATTACAAGAAGAGGCGAAACCTTAAATAAAAGTCTGACGAAAAAGAAAATATTTGAGGGCATTGAATGAGCTTTCTTTTCTTTAGTCATTTTCTTCTTCCCCCTCTTCTTTTCTGTAGCTTGAAGCCTGAAGGCTGAACATTTTACTGTATTCACCGCCCAACTCCATAAGTTGAGCGTGGCTTCCGTTTTCCAAAACGGTTTTGTTTCCGATAACAATAATTCTGTTTGACAAAATAGCGCTGGAAAGTCGGTGAGAAATATAAAGAACAGTTTTCCCCTTTGTAACCTCAATCAGACTTTCATACATTTTGTATTCTGCGATAGGGTCAAGAGCTGAAGACGGTTCATCAAGAACAGCAAAAGAAAAATCCTTTGCAAAAAGTCTGGCAACAGAAATCTTTTGGTTTTCACCGCCGGAAAGACCCGTTCCGTCGCTTTCAAACTCTTTTGTTAAAACGGTATCTCCGCCCTTTGAAAGCGAAGATATTTTTTCCCAGATTCCGCTTTGAATAAGAGCAGTCTTTGCCCTTTCCTTTTCTTCGTCGCTGCATTCATGGCAAAGAACATTTTCATAAACCGAAACAGCAAAATTTTTATAATCCTGAAAAACAACGCCATAGCTGCTTCTGAGACTTTTCAGGTCATATTCTTTAATATTAATTCCGTTAATCAGAATTTCGCCTTCGCTTACATCATAAAATCTTAGCATAAGCTTAACAATCGTGCTTTTTCCTGCTCCGTTAACTCCCACAAGAGCAACAGTTTCTCCGTTTTCAATTTTAAAAGAAACATTTTCAAGAACATTGCTTTTTCCCGAAGGATAGCGAAAAGAAACATTTTTAAATTCAAGAGTTTCAATTTTTTCGCATATTTTTCTTCCTGACTCAACCTTGGTTTCATAATCAAAAAAATCTTTCAGATTCTGAAAATAAAAAGCTTCCTGACTGAGCATTTCAAAGCTTCCTGCAATTCTCATTGTTGACTCTCTGACAGAATTGATTGAAGAAAGAACCACTGAAAAGCCCGAAACGGTCATTGATTTTTCAAACACAAACTGATACGCCGCAAAAGCATAGGTTCCGATAAGAGGAATAAAATCGCTGAACAGCGAGCTTATCATGCTGAAAACAAAAAGCTTCAAGCCGTATTTTTTCAAGATTAAAAGATTTGCCTCTATTGCCGCCTTAAATCTTTCCATCAGAACAAGAAAAATGTTTGAAGTTCTCATGTCTTTGGAATATTCCTTAAGAAACACCGTTCGCTGAACATAAGCTTTGATTCGGTTGTTGGTTGTCATTTCTTTGTCTCTTTTATAAACCTGTTTGCTTTTAAAAAGCTCAACTGCAAAAACCAACGACACCGGAAGAAGAAAAACAAGATAAACCGGATCAATGGCAGAAACAGTTCCCACCACAAGCAAGAGAGCAACTACTCCGCCAAAAATTGAAGCAACATTTGAGCATACATTGTCAAAAAGGCCCCAGGCAAGAATCTGGGTCGCTCTTTGATATTTATCATAAAAAGCCGGGTCTTCATAGCAGGAAACATCCAGCTCAATCGCCTTTTTGAAGACCATGTTGTTAAGCTCTTTGAGAACCTTTTTTGTGGAAACCTGTCGAAGATAGCTTGAAAACCAATTTATTCCTTTCAGTACCACAGCCAGAGCCAGAAACAAAAAAAGATTTTTCAGATATTCCTTGAAATCCCCTTTTGAATCTATAATGCCCAGAAGGACCTTGAGAAAAAGAATATTCTGAACAAAAAGCGAAAACACAATTTCGGCAGTATGGTTAAAAAACGAACACAAAAGAAGCCTTTTGTCTGCCTTCCAGACCAACCGAAGAGCAAAAACTATGTTTTTGACCATGGGTACTTTTGCGTTTTTATCCCAGCGTCCTGAACCCCTGATCATAGGTCTCGGTCCCATTAAATCACATCCTTAAAAATCTGCAAAAAAATAATACTCCTTTTGCTGCTTTTTTTCAAGGCAGAACAATCGCTTTTTTCTTTCGTTTGCTTCTGACTGCAATTAAAACAAAAAAATTAAACTATTTCTTAAAAATTTCTCACACATTTACAAAATTCTAATCTTTAATTAATAAAAAATTCACATATACAGAAGATTAATAATTTAAAATGTTACTAATAACTTTTATTCTGATATAAGGAGGAAAATCAAATGGTTGGAATAGGCAGATGGGTAGGAACCGTTAACACTCTTGTTTTCAAAGGCGACATTTATGTTGAAATCAAAGACAACAACGGCGAATATGACATCAACTTCGAATTGCCCGAAAAATTCAAAAATATTGAAATCAAATATTATGATGTTCACGCTGAAGGAAACACCATAAAAGGCAAAGGCGAAGTTACTCTTCTTCCCGGCAAGGAAATTGAAGCTTGCGTCACCTTTGAAGGCGACACTATGACAGGCACTCTTAAGCTTCCCTTCCTCGGAAACAAAGAGATTAAAATTAAAAACGGCCACAGAGTAAGCTGATTTCAGCTGACTTTAAAAAAGAAAGAATTATACGGAGGAATTAACAATGGGTAAATATTCATTCACAACAACAACTATAGGCGATCTTCTTGATAATCCCGAAGCTTTCGCTCTTTTTGCTGAACTTGTTCCCGAAGCTATTGACCATCCCCTTCTTGAAATCGGTCGTCCCTTCACAATTGAACAGGCTCTTCCTTTTGTTGAAAACATTGCAGCCGAAATGGGCATCGACAATGTTCCCGCAAGAATTGCTGATTTCAAAGAAAAACTTGAATCTCTTTAATAACCAAGGCGACACAAAAGTGTCGCCTTAAAACTTTAAACAAACTATTAATTTTTTAAAGTTTTGTTAAACAAAGCCTCAAAGACTAAAATAATAACAGGAGAAAAAAATCATGATTGAAACCAAAAATTATAACTGCTATGAGTACTATGTAAAAGCAACAGAACAGTTCGGTGAATACAAACAGGCTCAGCACATGGACCTTATTATTACCCGTTCAGAATTCATTCGCGATGTTGAAGCTCTTGCAGCTTATTTCAAAACAGAATTAGGCCTTAAAAAAGGCGATGTTTACACAATCTTCCTTCCTTCAGACATCGAAAGCCTTGTTGGCTTTTATGCCCTTAACAAATTAGGCGTTATCGTTAACTTCGTTCACCCTCTTCTTCCCGCTGAAAAGCTTAAGGAATATCTTGTTCAGTTCAAATCAAAGGGTGTTATGATTCTTGACCTTCTTTCAGTTAAACACATTAAGATGATTAACGAAGTTGGTGTTCCTGCTCTTGTTTGCCATAACTCTGACTACGCTGCTCCCTTAAAGAGAGTTGCAACAAGCGCCGGCGAAAACTTCCTTCTCACTCTTTATCCCAAATTCAAAAACTCTGACAGCTATTCAAAAATTATGAAGCGCTACAGAGGCAAGAAGGTTGAAGGTCTTTCAGAAAACGGAACAGACATCGCTTGCTACCTCAACGGCGGCGGAACAACCGGCAAGAGCAAAACAATCATGCTCACAAGCAAAGCTATTAACGAGCTCGTTTACAAAATGGGCTACATTGATAAAGTTGAAATTCCCGGTGAAGAAGCTGAAATTATCGTTCTTCCCTTCTTCCATTGCTTCGGTCTTTGCGTTGCAGGCCACATGGTTATGTGTAACGCTGCAAGAATTATTCCTCTTATGCAGTTTGACGCAAAGCTTGTTGTTAAGCTTTATAAGAAAAACAACGTTGTCGGAATCGGCGGTATTCCCAACATGTTTAAAAAGCTCTACAGAGCTAAGGGCTTCGACGGTCCCCACCTTGGCAACACAAGAATGATGTTTGTTGGCGGTGACGACCTTTCTCCCTCATTCCTCAACGACTTCAACAACATGCTTGACAGAAACGGAACATCTGCCCGTCTTCGTCAGGGCTACGGTCTGACAGAAGTTTGCTCAGCTTGCTGCACAAACACCAACTGGGTAAACAAAGACGGTTCAATCGGTAAGCCCCTTGAAGGAATGAACATTCAGATCTGGGACGACAACTGCAAAGAAGTTCCCACAGGCGAAGTTGGCGAAATCTGCATTTCAGGTTCAACCGTTATGGCAGGCTACTGGAACGAAGAGGGAATTGAAAAGCTTGGTCTCTATATTGATGAAAACGGAACAGAATGGGTACGAAGCGGCGACCTTGGTTATAAGGACGAAGAAGGCTTCCTCTTCTTTGCCGGACGTAAAAAGAGACTCATCATCATCTCAGGCTACAACGTATATCCCGTTGACATTGAAAACCTTATGGATACTATTCCCTTCATCAAAGAATCCTGCGCTGTTAAGGGAACATCTCCTGAAGGCAAGCCCCTTGTTCGTCTTTATGTTTCTCTCAAGCAGGCAGGCAACGAAGAAGAATACAAGGCTCAGATCATCAAGGCTTGTGAAGAGAATCTTGATAAATTCTCAGTTCCTCGCGATATCGTCTTCCTTAAGGATCTTCCTCATACTCCTCTTGAAAAGGTTGACTTTATGGCTCTTGAAAAAATGCAATAAAACTTATTCAATAAAAAAACCTTCGCAACCATTGCGAAGGTTTTTTCAACAATGAGAACAACGCCCTTCTCGGGTTTTATTACGAGGAGTATAAGCTTTTACTCTGTTGCTCGGCAACGCTGAAAATTTTTATCCGCAGTCTAAGGCGGCCATTGGTGTCGCCTTGCGACCGCCGCCCCCTCGAAGCGTAAAGTTTTTATATCTGTAAATTGATGTCCACCTTGAAAAACGCTGTTGCTCGGTAACGCTAAAAATTTTCGTCCGCAGTTTAAAGCGGCCATTGGTGTCGCCTTGCGACTTATCCTTAGGGGAAATGGCTTAAAGCAATTAGCTTTCAATACAAAGTGGGAGAGGTGCTCTCCACCCTCTATGTTTTTGGATAGTGCTTTTCTTTTTTGTTCTACATAAAAACTGCCGTGGAGGTAACCGCACGTTTGTCCTTGCGGACTGCATTACTTTTCTTTGAAGAAAATTCCCCTGGGGGAAATGTCTTTAAAGCAATTAGCTTTCAAGACAAAGGGGGAGAGACATCTCCCCCTCTATGTTGTTTAGGCTGTGCTTTGTATTTTTGTTCTACATAAAAAACTGCCGTAGAGATAAAACGCACGTTTGTCCTTGCGGACGGCATTACTTTTCTTTGAAGAAAAGTAACAAAAGAACACTTGCTGACGTTC
>JAFUHX010000022.1 GCA_017474045.1 Clostridia bacterium
AAAATGCGCAGAATGAACAAACCGAGCCAAAATAAAGCGTTCAGCTTTATTTTGGTTTACCCGACGGCGTACAAAGGTACTCCGAGGGCGAGGTTTGTTTATAGCATAAAACGCAAAAACCTTGTTTTTGCCTGCTTTTGCCGATTTTTACAGTTTTAAAGGGGTTCTTTGGTAGTTCAATACCGAAAAAAACTTTAGTTATCTTGTTTTATGCGGTCTGCACTTTTTTTACAGCCCCCTTTAGCTTTCGAGAAACTTTTGAAAACACTAATTAAGCATTCAAGGGATTGGTTAAAACAATAATGTTTTCATCAACAAAAAATTTACTCGTTACTTCTTCTTTTTCTTCAGTCTCTTCGTCAAAGCAGTCTGCAAGTTGTTCAATACCTTCAATAACCTTCTGACGTTCATTGCTGAGATATCTGTTTTTTGCAAAATAGGCTCCCACCGCCTTTGTTTTGACCTTTGGTTGATTAAGCTGCAACAAGGCGCTCACTCCCTTAAGCCACAATGAAAGAGGTGTTCCGGAAAAGACAAGGGCCAAAAGATTCAAAACGATTCTGACAGTTGCAAAAAGTATCTTAATAAGCTTTTGGGCATATTTTTCGCTGACTTCGCCATGTCTGACTGCGCTTGCAACAGCCTGAAGGTCAGCCTGAGTTGAAGCCATACAAACTGCCTCTTCAACGCTGAGGTCTTTGTTGCTGAGATAGATATCCATTGCAGCAATACATCTGAATTTGTAGCCATTTTTGCCCAGAACAACAGAAGAAGCGAGCGGATCTTTGGTTTTATTCATTCTTTTTGCGTAGTCTCTGAGATGGTCAGAAGCAAGACCGATGTGAGAGAGCTTTTCTTTGAGCAGCTCCATAAGCTCCTCTTCAGAAACTTGTGTTTTGCCTTGTGTTTTCATGTATTGCTGAAAGACTTCTTCTGAACTACAAAGACTTCCAAGCTTTTCGCTGTCATCGCTAAGACTGAGACCGCAATTCATTCTGTGAAGAATTTCAGTCTTTGTAAATTGGGTTTTCCGGCTGAGAGTTTCAATACAATCTTCAATAGCGGCCATTGCGTTTTCGTCTAAGGCGCAGTCTCTGACATATTCATAGTTTGCGGTTGCTGCCATGAACTTTTCAGCGAGAGCTTCAGCGTCTTCAACCGTGACTTCATAATCAGCAGGCATTGCCTTCAGAACTTCAAAAAGCTCTTTGTCTGATGTAATGTTTTTATAAAATTTTTTATAAGTTTCCGATGAGAATACACAATATTTTTCCATTTATTTTTCCTCCAAAAATTTTTGATTTTGTTTCTTTTGCTGTTGTCTTATGAACATATTATACTGTTCTTTTTTCTCGTTTTAAATCGGTTGAAAAGAAAAAATTTGAGTTTTTTCTATAGAGCCGCCTGAACCAAGGGTTAAATTTTATCAGTTTTTTTCTTTTCAACCTGTTATTTCCGAAAAATTTTTTTGATATATTTCAATCAGATTAAACAAAGGGAAGCGGAAACAGCCCTTAAATCTAAAAACAAACCAAAGGAGAAATTCAAATGTTTAATTCTGTTGTTCCAAAAGAAGAAATTCATCAGAAAGACTTTTCTTTGTTTCTTTCTTCTTCAGGAGAGCTATTCGGAAAAGGCAGCAATAAATTCGGTCAGATAAGCGACAGCAAATCTGTGTTTTTCCCGGAAAACGAGCTTATTGCAAAAAATGTTATCAGCGCCGCCGCAGGAACGGAATACACCGTTTATATTACTGAAAACGGCTATGTTCACATTCAGGGAAACGGAAAGCTGAGAAAGCTTTTTTCAGGCCTTTATTCAGCAGAGAAGGTTTTCGCCACAGAAAACAATCAATTTGTTGTAATTACTCACAGTAACATTTTTGTTTTCGGAAACAACGAAAACGAAGAAATTGAAGAAAGAAAAAGAACTCTTGTTTTCAGCAAAGAAAGAATCCCCTTCAGTGCTTGTTGGGACCCGTATTTTGCTCACCCGTCACGGATTGAAAAGGTTGACGAATACGGAAACAAAAACTGCCATTATTGGAACGAGGAAGACTCAGCGCAATACTGGAAAGACCACTATTTTGATCTTTCAGGCTTCTATTGCTCAAGTGAAATTTATCTCAAACGCAAACAGCTGTTTTTAAAATTCGGAGAATCAAATATTGAATGGGAAATTGATTTTGATGTTGATTTCAACACCTACTCTTATCGCAATGGCGACTACTACCGTCAGGATTTCAACGGTTTTTCAGCTGTCAGATTTTTCAGGCTTAATCAGCTTGTTTTCACTCCCCTTGAGCTAAAGGCAACAAAATTTTTTGAGCTTTTTGCCTTCTATTACAGAAAAACCTGTCCCCAACTTCCCTCAGAAAGAGCATTTTCAAAAATACGATTATTTTCTTCAGACAACCACATGTTAATTCTTCACGATGGCAACCTTTACGGAATCGGATGCAACTATCGCGGAGAAATAAGTGACGACGACGTTGAAGTTTATAAAGAGCCTCACCTCATGGCAACAAATGTTATCAGCGCTGACACAACCGACGGTTATTCTATTTATGTAACCTCTGACGGTGAGGTTAAGCTTGTTGGGCGAGGTGAGCTTTCCGACAACTTCAGGGGCTTCAAAGGAGCTAAAAGAGTTTATGCTGCCAAATATTCGCTGTTTTATATTGTTGATAACAACGGTCTAATTTATGGTTTTGGTGATAACTCTTCAGAAAAAATTCAGAAGCATTTTTCAAGCACAGTTCTTGAAACAAAAATCGATAAGCTTACAAAAGAAAATTTCATCTATTTGTTTGATTGTGTTATAGCTCATCCTACCTATCATCACTCAGATGTTAATTATGTTAATCATACTCTTTGTCAGAAGCCTGAATGGAAAACTCTTGCAAGAGAAATATTTGACCATGAATTTCAACATTCTTTAAGCTATTTCCATAAAAAGCACGGCAGCCGCAACATCAGTCTTTTTTATGAAATCTTCAATGAAAAAATAATTTTCTCCGACCCAGCCCTTCATGAAATGAAAATTACCAAAGAAAACTATCCGTTTAAGCTCACCAGTTTAGCTGAGCATTACAGAAACCTTGCGAGAAGTGATATTCACAACGAAAAATACGCTGATTTTTCGGCTGAAACATTCTTCAGAATTCAGTTGACAAATAACATTATTTATACTCCGGTTTTATTGCACGGTGACTTTCTCGAAAACGCCCGTGGAGAAATTGCAAAGAGATATTTTTCCTTTTCAAGCGAGCTTAAGATTAATAAAAATAATGTTAAAAAGCTTATCGTTCATAAGCAAATTTACAATAATATATATTGTCTGGCGCTTTTGAAAAACGGAAAGCTTCTTTATTTTGATTCACAAAACACCCAATGGCGTTACGCTAAAACACCCTTTGAAAAAATTGATGACATCGCCCTATTGACTGATTATTATGCCTTTTTTTCTCCCAGGTTCTATGAAGATGCTTTTGCAATAAGCTCATACAACGAAATTTATTTTTTGGAATACAGCAATTTAACAAACTTCAACAAAGCCCGTATCGTTGTGACTAACGGCTTCAAAGATATTTCTTCTCTTGTTAGGCAGCAAAAAGGTTCACACAAAAAGCTTCCTGTAAAATTCTTTTTAGAACAGAGTGATAAATATGACTGATATTAAATTTTTCTTTGAAAACTCGTCACTTTTCGGAGCTATCGGAATGGAAAACATGTATTCTGACCTTTCAGAAATTGAAAAAAATTCTTTTTCAGTTGTAGGTTTTCATGTTTTTTCCACCAAGCCGTTTTTTGCAAAGCCTGAAAACAAAAACAAGCCCTTTAAGCTTCATGATTTTGAAATTAAAACAGCTGAGCTTTCGGCGCTTTGTTGGAAACGATATAACGGCCCGATCTTTCTTGTTACCGACAAAGAGGGAGAAAAATATTTTAAAAGTCAAGGCCTTGAATATGTCTATGACGGAATTCTTCCCCTTCTTGAAAACGAAAAATATGGAATAGACCCGATAAAATATTGGGCGGCAGGAAAAATTGAAGCTCTCAGTCTTTTTGAATCGCCCTGCGCAATAATCGACCTTGATCTTATTGTCTGGAGACCGCTTAACCTTTCTGAAAGCAAGCTGACGGTTGCCCATTTTGAATATATTGAAAAAATGGTTTATCCGCCGTTTTCTTTTTTTGACATGAGCAAACGATATTCTTTTCCGAAGGAATGGAGCGAAGAATCAAAGCCTTTGAACACCGCTTTTCTTTATATTGCCGACAGCGAACTGAAAAATTACTACACAAAAGAGGCTTTTCGCTTCATGCAATATGAAAGAAACACCTTTGACAACGCAATAAAATGCATGGTTTTTGCCGAGCAAAGAATTTTGGGAATGTGTTCAGAGGCAAAAAACATCAAGCCTGATATGCTTATTGATTACGATAATATTTCAGAAAAGCAAAAAAATATTACTCACATCTGGACGGCAAAGCCTCTTCTTGTTCAAAATAAAGAGCTGAGAAAAGAATATATTTTTCTTTGCAATCAAAAAATCAACATCTTAAGAAAGGCTGAAACCGCTTAAATAATCCCTTTCAACAAAGAACAAGGGCTTCTTCAGTTTTCACTCTGAAAAAGCCCTTGATTTAGTTTTATGAGTATCGGCTGAGCCGATGTTTACAGCTCATCTTCGCTTTTATTATACCATTGAGATTAAGAAAGCAAAATTCTGTCGTTGCTGAGCTCTTCACCTGCCGATACCTTGAATTTTTCAAGAAGGTCGGCGGTGGTGAGCCTTTTCTTTTCCTCTCCGGAAACATCGAAAATAATTTTTCCGTTATTCATCATAATAAGGCGGTTTCCCACTCTTATTGCGTCAGCCATATTATGAGTAATCATTATTGTTGTCAGATTATTTTTCAAAACGATTTCTTCTGTTATGTCGAGAACCTTTTTGGCTGTTTTCGGGTCAAGAGCAGCCGTATGCTCATCTAAAAGAAGAACCTTCGGCTTTTTTAAAGTAGCCATCAGAAGAGTCAGCGCCTGTCTCTGACCGCCTGAAAGAAGGCCAACCTTTGCTGTCAGTCTCTCTTCAAGGCCAAGATCAAGAATTTTGAGAAGCTCTTTATATTCTTTTCTCTCTTTTGCAGTAATTCCCACGCGAAGAAGCCTTGTTTTTCCTCTTCTTGCAGCGAGGGCAAGGTTTTCTTCAATCTGCATATCAGCGGCAGTTCCTGTCATGGGGTCCTGAAAAACTCTGCCGAGATATTTTGCGCGCTTATATTCCGGAAGCCTTGTTACATCAACGCCGTCGATAATAATATTTCCGCAGTCAACAGGATAAACGCCCGCAACCATATTGAGCATTGTGGATTTACCTGCACCGTTACCGCCGATAACCGTTACAAAGTCGCCCTCGTTAAGATGAAGATTTATTCCGTTAAGAGCCTTTTTTTCGTTAATCGTTCCCGGATTAAAGGTTTTTTCAACATTTTTAATTTCAAGCATTTACCTTTCCTCCCTTCGCTCTTACCATGTGTTTTGCCTTATACTGTCTCTTCCAATAAGGAATTGCAAGGAAAATTGCAACAATAACAGCTGAAAGAAGCTTAAGAAGATTTGCGTCAAGGCCAAGGGTAATAACAGCCTGAACGACTATGTAATAAATTATTGAGCCGAGAGCCACAGAAAGAAGTCTTAAGGCAAAGTTTCTGAAAATCTTACCAAAAATTGCTTCGCCGATAATTACTGCAGCAAGGCCGATAACAATTGCTCCCTGACCCATTTTTACGTCAGCAAAGCCTTGATATTGACAAAGAAATGCCCCTGCAAAAGCAACAAGACCGTTTGAAAGCATTATTCCAAGAACCTTATTGAAGCTTGTGTTAATTCCCTGAGCGCGACTCATGTTTAAATTTGCACCGGTTGCACGAAGCGCGCAGCCCATTTCTGTTCCGAAGAACCAATAAAGAACCCCGATTAAAACCACTAAAACAATTCCAACAGTAATCAACGGATTATGGAAGGCGAGCTCTTTGACCCAACGAAGCGAAATCAAGAGATCTGTTTGATTAACATTAACCGATTGATTGGCTTTACTCATGATTTTAAGATTGATTGAATAAAGCGAAAGCTGAGTCAGAATTCCTGCAAGAATTGGCGGAATTCCCATGAGAGTATGCAAAAGTCCGGTTACTGCACCGGTGAGAAGTCCGGCTAAAAATGCCATCAGCATGGCAAGCCACAAATTCCAGCCGTTGAGAATAAGCATTACTGCAACAACGCCGCCTGTGGCGAAAGAGCCGTCAACTGTAAGGTCGGCAACATCGAGAATTCGATAGGTAATATAAACTCCGATTGCCATAATTCCCCAAATCAAGCCCTGAGAAATTGAGCCCGGCAAGGCATTTAGAAGCTGCTGTAAAATTTCCATTATATTCACCCTCTGAAAAGAAGTTTTATAACAAGTCAAGGGAGAAATTCCCATTCTCCCTTGAAAAAGAAGTATTTTTTAACAATAATTATGCTTCAATAGCAACATATCCTTCAAGAGGAGTAATGCCGAGAGCATCACAATTTTGCTTGTTATATTTCGGTGTCTGAGTTTCAGCGTAGCCGATTTCCATTGTTGAAATATCTGCTTCTCCCTTGAGAATCTTCACAGCCATTTTGCCGGTTGTGTAGCCAAGGTCATAATAGCTGATTGAAAGAGTGGCAATACCGCAACCTGAGCAGATGCCTTCTTCGCCGGCGATAACGGGAACCTTTTTGGGTTCGCAGATATTGTCGATAATTCCTGTATTTTCAGCAACAGTGTTGTCTGTTGGAACATAGATTACATCGCAGTTATCAGCGGCAGTTGTGCAAACCTGAGCAAGATCGTTTGAATCTGAGAAGGGATAGAGGGTTGCTGTGAGGCCTGCTTTTTCAAGCTCTGCTTTAACAACATCAACCTGATATTGACTGTTTGCTTCTTTTGAGCAATAAAGAAGACCAACTGTTTTAGCGTCGGGACACCACTCAGTAATCATTTCAGCCTGCTTATCAAGAGGAGCAAGGTCAGATGTTCCTGAAATATTTCCGCCAACTGTTCCCTGGAAGTCTTTAAGATCAAGAGCTACACCATATTCTGTAACAGATGTTCCGAGAATGGGAATTTCTGCTGTTGCGGCGGCTGCTGACTGAAGAGCCGGAGTTGCGTTAGCAAGAATAAGGTCAACCTTGTTTGAAACGAACTGGTTAGCAATTGTTGAGCAGGTCTGAGGATCACCCTGACCGTTCTGAACATCAAACTCAACATTTTCTTTGCCGAGCTCATCAATAACAGCCTGTTTGAAGCCATCTGTTGCAGCGTCAAGAGCAACGTGTTCCATAAGCTGAATAACGCCGATTTTGAATTTTTTGCCGGTGGCTTCGGTTGTTTCACCAACGGTTGATTCATTTGTTCCGTTGTCCTTTGTTCCTGAGCAAGCTGCAAAAACGCCGCAAAGAAGAACAAGGGCTAAAGCAATTGCAAGAATTTTTTTGGTTGTTTTCATAACAATTCATCTCCATTAGTTTTATCGCTTTAAAGCTTTATCACTTTAACGCTTTTGCTTGTTAAAGCATAACTGCATTATAGTCCTCTATTTTTGTTTTGTCAATAGGTTTTTTAAAATTTTTTCTGTTTTTCTCTTTTTCGGTTTCTTGAAAAAGAAAACTCAACCTTTGTCGAAAGCCTGAAGGTGAGAAGTCAGATCAAAAAGATTCTTAAGGCTGAATCAGTTTATTACAGAGCAACAAAGCCCTATAAAAACGCAGAAAGCCTTTTGGCTCAGAATCAATATTATTCTCACTATGGAGAACCGGAAGAAAAATATTTTATTCTGAAAAGTGAAGCTGCTTCGGTTTGATTCATCTGAATAAAAAGATAACGGGTGTAAAAAGTCAGACCGCGTAAAACGACACAAAAAAGTGGATGTAAAAAAACGATTTTTACATCCACTTTTTCTTTTAAGTTTTTTCTTCATAGGTAAATTTGAATTTTGCACTCTCTCCTGCCACTCGCAGAGAAACTCTTCCGCTGATATTTTCAAGCTTGTGGCGTTGACTATATTCGTTAATTTTAAAAGCATGAACTATTTCATCGTCAAGAAGCAAAACAATTTTCAAATTGCCCTTTGTGTGACTGATTGCGCTGAGGCTGATTTCAAAGTTTTCTGAAACACAGTCTTTATAATACACCTCAGAAACTCCGCTGAATTTTTCTGAAGAAAAGGTATATTGCGGAGAAATCAACGCTTTTGATTTTTTTAATTTTGTTGCACCAACATCCATTTTAATAATGTTTTCGTCGGTAATGGTCTGTAGCTTATTTTCTGTTAAATCCGTGTCTTTAAAAGAAGGAATGTTGTTATCAACATAAGCTTTTATTCCAAACACTAAGGCTGCGGCAACAATCAGAACGAAAAAAACAGAAATTAAAGCTGTTACTCTTTTTTTCATGGTAATGCTCCTTTAAAAAGCTTTTTTATATTCTATCATATTTAAAAATTTTATTCAACAAAGAGAAAGCATGAAGCAAATGAGCTGTAAAAAACTCGTTTTTACAGCTCCGCTTTTATTTGATTTTAAGTTGCTCAGAAAATTAAAGCTTGGCAATTTCCATAAGTATTTCAGCCGCCTGAGCTCTTGTAATATTTTCTGAGATTGCTGTTATTCCACCGTCTAAAAGAACATTCAACGCAAGAGAAAGGCTTCTGAGCATATTTATTGCTCCGCTTTGAAGCGCTGTTGCTGTTTTAAAAGCAGCAATTGCCATTTCAAAGCGTTTAACTGCGCTATCAGATGACTCAACAACATCGCTTTTTTCGCAAAGATTATAAACTGCCTCTGAAAGCTGAGCCTTTGTCAGCTTTTCTTCAGGAGCAAACTTTGTTTCTGAAACACCACTCATAATTGAGTTAAGATGCATATATTCAATGGCTTTATAGCTCTTTGAAGAAACAGCAACATCTTCATAAGGGAAGCTTGCGTCAGGAAGAGCTTCAAGAATCTTGTCGGCAATATATCTGTGGCCTTCTGCGCTGGGGTGGAACTTCTCACAGACTGTTCCCGCTGTGTCAACGAAAGTATAGCCATATTTTTCTGCACCCTCAACCATAGGCTTGTTTGCAAAATCAACAATAGCCTGACTTACGCTGAGTTTAAGAAGAGCCGCTTCGTTTCTATCGGCTGTTTCTTGGTCCTGAACGCTGTTATCAAACATTCCGATAACCAGAAGAGTTACATCGGGATTGAGAGCATAAATATCTTCAATCATATAGTTCCAGTTTGTGAAAAAATTTTCAAGACCGGTGTTAAGAGCCTGAGGCAAAACCCTTATAATATCAGGCAGAGCACCGAAAGCGTCGGCAAGGTCAATAATACCTTCAACAGTGTTTTCATCTGCACCTGCCTGCTGAAGATATTTTTCAACAGCATCAAGAAATTTTTCGTTCTTTTCGTGCTGCTTATCCATTTCTTCAAAAACATGCCAGCCAAGGAATGAACCCCAGTCGTTTCCGCCGATGTTAAGAGTAATAAGTCCGGCTTCAGCAACTGCCTTTTTCATAAGAGGAATTCTCCATTCCATTTCTTCGTCACTTATGGAATAAAAAAGGAAACGGTCTGGTTCAAAACCATCTTCAAAAATATAGCGCATTTCAACAGTTCTGAAACCGATGCATGCCATTGGAAAATATTCAACGCCTAAATCGTCAGCAACATGAGCGCCATAGGAACCTTCAACGCGAACAAATCTTGTTTCTCTTTCTTCAACGTCACTCCAGCCGCTTGCTACGCTATCGCCTAAAAGAACATAGCTTCCGTAGTCATAATATTTCTTTTCTTTCGGCTCTGCTGCAAAACAGACTGCAACTGAAGACATCAGCGCAAAAACTACTAAAACAGCAAGAGCTCTTTTCAAAAGCTTTTTCATTGTTTAATCCTCCAAACTCTAAAACAAAAATTTATAATAAATCTGAATATTTCATTCACGATTTATTAACAATCCAAATGTTACCACATTGCCGTTTTTAAGTCAAGGGTTAAACCAAAGGAAACCGCAAAAAGTCTAATACATTGTTCTTAAGCCTTTGGGATAGTGGTTTTTCGCTCTGCCTGAAGAAACCTTGGCTCCCCCGATGCTACAGCCGTTTACCATTACAACTGCCCATCCGTTTTGGCAAGAGACCTCGATTTCTTCGCCGTGAAGATATTTTTTAATTTCTTCGCTGTTTGCTTCAAGCTGAATTTTTCTTTTGAATTGATTCCCCATTGCCATAAAAAACTGATGATGAGGAACAATATAGTTCTTTTTGATTTCACCAACTGTTACTCCGCAAGAAAAAGCGACACCTTTCTCAACAGGAAACTCCGGTGAAAAATAAATAGGCTTGGAATTATACATCATAACATTTTCTTTTTCATAAGACGAAAGAACATCATCTAAAAAATCAAAAACGATCTTTTCAACCTTTTCTTTCTTTGAAAGATTTGACCTTTTTTCTGAAAAAGGTGCTTCTTTGTTTTTTAAAACAGCCGCAAACTGACCCTCACCCCTTCTTTTGTGAGGGTAAAACCTTCTGGCAAAGCTGATATTTTCGCAGTTGCAGCCTTCAAAAGAAACACCGTCACAGGTGTTTTCCATAACCTCTTTTTTAACGGGGACTATTTCAAATTCAGGATGATTTTTTAAAAAGTCATCAACCGTCTTTTCGTTTTCTTCAACAGAAAAGGTGCAGGTTGCGTAGATTATGTAGCCTCCGCTTTTTACACACCGAGAGGCACTTTCTAATATTTCAGCCGATCTCAAGGAACATTTTTTAACATTTTCTTCGCTCCATTGTGAAACAGCCTCTTCATCTTTTCTGAACATTCCCTCGCCCGAGCAGGGTGTATCGACCATTACAAGATCGAAGGTTTTCGGAAAAACCGACGCCAATTTTTCAGCATTCATGCAGGTCGTTACAGTGTTTTGAAAGCCAAGCCTTTCTATGTTACCCGTTAAAATCTTGCAACGGGAGGGAATTATTTCGTTAGAAACAAGAATTCCCTCCTCGCCGATTTTGTTTTTCAGCTGCGTGCTTTTTCCTCCCGGCGCCGCACACACATCAAGAACCTTCCAGCCTTTTTGAACTTCAACACACTCCGCCGGCATCATTGCCCCCGGCTCCTGAATATAGATCATTCCTGCGTGGTGATAAGGATGATTTCCCGCCTTTTCAAAATCAAGATAAAAACCGTTTTCGGTGTATGGTATTTTTTCTTTTCCAAAGGGATTTATTTTTTCAAATTCTTCTAAAGATATTTTGTCGGTGTTCACACGAAAGCCTTTGATTGCCGGCTCACTGAGAGCTGCCTGATAAAGCTCAAACTCTTCGCCTAAAAGCTTTTTCATTCTTTCGCAATATTTTTCCGGTAAGGCAATCATTCTTCAACCTCCATTTCGCAATAGAGCATACACATGGCAACCGCCGCCATGGCCGCGGTTTCCGTTCTGAGAATACGTTTGCCTAAAGAAACCACCTGAGCACCTTTTTCAGCAGCGAGCTTTACCTCTTTTTCATCAAAGCCACCTTCTGTTCCGATAAGAATTGCCACCGTGCTTCCCTTTTTAATTTTTAAAAGAGCTTCTTTGGTTGCCGCCATTGTGTTTTTGTTTTCATAGGGAAGAATAAAAACATCGGCTTTCCCGGCTTTTTCAAGCATCTGAGAAAAGCTCTGAACCTCAGAAACCTTTGGAACAAAGCTTCGTTTGCTTTGTTTTGCAGCGCTTTCTGCTATTGCCTGCCAACGAGCAACCTTGCTTATTTTCTTTTTGTTATCAAACTTAACAACGCAGCGGCTCATTTCTGTGGGAATAATTTCGTCAACGCCCAACTCAACAGCCTTTTGAATAATAAATTCCATTTTGTCGCCTTTGGGCAAACCCTGAAAGAGCATTATTTTTATTGGCAGGTCAGTATTTTTATAGTTTTCTTCAAGAATTCTTGCAACAACTGTTGTTTCTTCAAGACTTTCAATTTCACAAAGACTGCTCACCGAGTTGCAGCTGACAAGAAAAGTTTCTCCTTTTTTCATTCGAAGAACATTTTTAATATGGTTAACATCGTTACCTTCGATATAAAAGCAATCGCCTTGTTTTTGATTTTCGTTAACAAAAAAATTATGCATATTATCCCATCCTTTATCTCGGTTAATTCTATCATATAAGAAAAAGAAAAACAAGATAGATTATAACGCTCAAAGCTTTATACAAAACCAACAGTAACTTAACATAATAAAAAAGCAACCTGAAGGATCTCCAGGTTGCTTGATTTTAAAATTCAAAGCTGAATCAGTCTCTCTGATATTGCTTTGTTGCTGTTTCATAAAGGTCATTGCCTTCGCTGTCCATAACAATAATTGCGGGAAGCTCAACAACTTCAAGCTTATGTATTGCTTCGGGACCAAGCTCGGGATAAGCAACAACTTCAGCTTCTTTAATGCAATGTGAAAGAAGTGCGCCTGCGCCGCCAACTGCAGCAAAATAAACAGCACCGTTTCTGACAACAGCGTCTTTAACTTCTTTTGTTCTCTTGCCCTTGCCTATCATTCCGCGAAGACCAAGATCAAGAAGTGTGGGTGCATAGGGGTCCATTCTTCCTGAAGTTGTGGGACCGGCTGAGCCAATGGGTCTGCCCTCTCTTGCGGGGGAGGGTCCCATATAATAAATTACGTTGCCTTCCATTTCAATGGGAAGAGCTTCGCCTCTGTCGAGAGTTTCAATCATTCTTTTGTGAGCAGCGTCACGGGCAGAATAAATTGTTCCTGTGAGATAAACATAATCGCCAACCTTAAGGCTTTTGGCGTCCTCTTTTGAAAGAGGAACACTAACTATTCTTTTACTCATTGAAGTCACCTCATATCTCTCTTACTGCGTGTCTGTTAACATGGCAGCAAATGTTGATTGCAACGGGAAGACCGGCAATGTGGGTTGCATAGGTGTTAATGTTAACTGCAAGAGCAGTTGTTCTTCCGCCAAGTCCGCCGGGGCCGATTCCGGTATTGTTGATTTTTTCAAGCATTTCTTTTTCAAGCTCAGCAACATAAGGAATTTCGCTGTGTTTGTCAATATCTCTTGTGAGAGCCTTTTTTGCCATGTATGCGCATTTTTCAAAGGTTCCGCCAACGCCTACACCAACTACCATCGGAGGACAAGCGTTAGGACCGGCATCTTTAACTGCTGTGAGAATTGCCTGCTTAACGCCTTCAATTCCGTCAGCGGGAGTGAGCATGAATACACGGCTCTTGTTTTCGCTTCCGAAGCCTTTGGGAGAAACGGTTATTTTAACCTTGTCGCCGGGAACGATTTCTGTGTGAAGAATTGCGGGAGTGTTGTCTTTTGTGTTTTCACGAATAATGGGGTCGCCAACAACTGACTTACGAAGGTAGCCGTCAACATAACCTCTTCTTACGCCTTCATTAACAGCATCCATAACATTGCCGCCAACGAAATGAACATCCTGACCGATTTCAAGGAAAACAACTGCCATTCCTGTGTCCTGACAAATGGGAATCATTTCTTTTCCTGCAAGCTCAAGGTTTTCGCTGAGCGAATCAAGAACCTGCTTGCCAAGAGGGGATTCTTCTGTTTCTGTTGCAACCTTGAGAGCTGCGCACATATCAGGTGAAAGGTAGTGAGTTGCCTCAATACACATTTCCTTGATATTGTCTGTTAAAAGCTTAACATCGATATCTCTGACCATGAAAATTACCTCCTATAATGCGGACAGATTTTTCTGTCCATTGTTTGATTTTTATCCAAAGAAAGTGCAGATAAGCTGAGATGTGAGAACAACAGCAATAAGTGCAATGGGATAGGTTGCAGCATAAGCTGAAGCAACATCGTCGGTTCCTGCAACAGTAATAAGTGTTCCGAGGGCGGGAGTGCTTGTCATTCCGCCGGTGATTGAACCAAGGCTATTAAGAAGGCTCAGTTTAAGAACATATTTTGCAAATAAATAGCCGAGAATCATGGGAATGATTGTCATAACTACGCCATATACAAAATAGATAGTCTTGAAATATTTAACAAATTCTGCACCGCCTGCAACACCTGCACCGATGAGGAAAAGCATAAGACCGAATTCTCTGAAGATTTCAAGAACCTTCTTTTCAACCTTAAGGCTCATGGGTCCGATGTGACCGAAGTGACCGAAAACAAGGGCTGTGAGAAGAGTTCCGCCGGTTGTTGTGAGAGAGAATGTTGTTCCGTCAAGACCTTTTGATGAAAGAGGAATTTTAATTGCGCCGACAACAAGACCGATAATAACAGCCAAGCCGAAGGGCATGAAACCAAATTCGTCCATATCAATAAGCTTTTTCTTGCTTGTTTCTTTTGAAGCGCCTGTGTCAACAATGGCAATTTTCTTTCTTTCTTCAGCCATGTTTGCTTTTGTGAGCTTGGGCATGATCTGAACAAAAAGAACAACACCTACAACGCCGAAGATATAAGCAATAGCGTGACCTACGGTAATTGCATTTTCATATTGAGGAAGAGTATCTTTTGCAGCAGCAAAAGCAGGGGTACTGGTAAGTGAACCTGAAAGAATACCAACAAGCATTGCAACAAACTCTTTTGAGTTTTCTTCTGAGCCTTTGCCCACAAAATAGCAAGCAATACAGGTTGCGCCGCCGGCAAGAATAATTACAAGACCGAGAAGAATATATGACTTGAAGTTTTTCTTTAAGTTTTTAAAGAAGTTAGGGCCTGCGATAAAACCAACTGAGGTTACAAAAAGAATAAGGCCGAAAGTTTCAATAATTTT
Source organism: Clostridia bacterium (assembly GCA_017474045.1). Classification (GTDB taxonomy): domain Bacteria; phylum Bacillota; class Clostridia; order Oscillospirales; family Acutalibacteraceae; genus UBA6857. Next base: position 14,835 of record JAFUHX010000022.1, read on the forward strand.
TAAAGCATTGCCTGAAATTGAAACTGCAGCACCGTCAACCGTTTGAGTAACGATTGCGCTGAGCTTATCTCCAAAAATTGCACCGTAAAGAAGAGCCATGATGAAAACACCTGATGTTCCGAGGCTGATTCCCTTAATGGTTATTCTTCCGAGAAGATAACCAACGGCAACGATTGCAAAAAGAGAAAACATTAAAAATGCCACACCTTTAATAGATATGACTCCGGCAAATAAACTCATTTCTATTCACCTCTGACACTTTTTTCGTGTCTTTCCTTTCATAAAAAATAGTTTTTTTCGCCATGAGACACGGATGAATTAAGATGCATCCGTGTCATGACATTATTATTATGTGTTTTTAACAGCTGAAAAATCAGTTAACTTTTCTTGTGTAGTCAGGAAGAAGCTTGGGAGATACACAATCGCTGACAATTCCTGAATCATCAAGCTCTTTCTGGAAAGAATCAACATGAGAAAGAGTAAGCTCACCAACTGTTGTTTCTTTTGCAGCGGCAGCAGCATTCTGACCTGCGTTTCTTCCGAATACGATGATGTCAAGAAGAGAGTTACCCATAAGTCTGTTTCTTCCGTGAATTCCGCCAACAGCTTCGCCGGCAACGAAAAGATTTTCAACATCGGTCATTCCATTTGCGCCGATCTTAAGACCGCCGTTCTGATAGTGAAGAGTGGGATAAACAAGGATGGGTTCTTTTCTCATGTCAATGCCGTATTGAAGATACATACGAAGCATTGCAGGAATTCTTTTTTCAATTGTTCCTTCGCCGTGAATCATTTCGATCATGGGAGTGTCAAGCCAAACGCCGAATCCGCCGCCGGGAGTGGGAACACCCTTGCCTCTTGTTGAACATTCTCTGATAATTGAAGAAGCTGTTACGTCGCGGGTTTCAAGAGGATTCATGAAAGCTTCGCCGTCAACGTTAACAAGAAGAGCACCGATTGAACGAACCTTTTCAGTAACAAGAGCGCCGAAGATCTGTGAAGGATATGCAACGCCGGTGGGATGATACTGAATTGTGTCTGCGAAAAGAAGCTCTGCTCCTGCTCTGTAGCCAAGAACAAGGCCGTCAGCAGTTGCGCCATAGTGGTTTGATGTGGGGAAGCCCTGATAGTGAAGTCTTCCTGCGCCGCCGGTTGCAATAACAACTGTTTTTGCTTTAGCAACAAGAATTTCGTTGGTTTCCATGTTAAGAAGAACTGCACCGGCTACCTTGCCGTCAGTATCTTTAATAAGCTCAATAGCTGATGTGTAGTCAACAACATCAATTCCAAGGTTCCAGACTTCGTCTCTGAGAACACGCATGATTTCTGCGCCTGAATAGTCTTTGCAAGCGTGCATTCTTTTTCTTGAAGTTCCGCCGCCGTGGGTGGTAACCATTGTTCCGTCTTCTTCTTTGTCAAACATAACGCCGAGATCGTTGAGCCACTTGATTGCAATGGGAGCGTCGCAAACAAGCTTTTTGAGAAGCTCGGGAACATTGCAGAAGTGACCGCCGCCAAGTGCATCAAGATAGTGAGTGGCAGGTGAATCGTTGGGCTTGTCTGCAGCCTGAATTCCGCCTTCAGCCATCATGGTGTTTGCGTCACCGATTCTGAGCTTTGTTACGATCATTGTTTTTGCGCCGGCATTGTGAGCTTCAATAGCTGCTGAAGCGCCTGCTCCGCCGCCGCCGATTACAAGAACATCAACATCATAAGCGATGTTGCTCAAATCAATGTTTTCACCGAGGATACGGCTTTTACCTTCAAGAAGGTGGCGAAGCTCGGTGGGAACCTTGCTGCCCTTGTTGGGGCCGACTGAAAGAGTTTCAAAACCGTTGTCTTTATAGTCGGGATGATACTCTTTAAGAAGCTGTGATTTTTCGTCTGCAGTCATCATTCGAAGATCTGCGCCGATTCTTGACTGTCTTGTTGCTTCAACCTTTTTTATGGAAGCTCTCATTTCTTCTGTAAGCATTATATCGTCCCTCCTTATTCTTTTACTCTGTTGTTATAGAGCTCTTTGAGTTCTTCAATGGGTTTTTGCATAACCTTTTCAATAAGCTCTTCGTGTTCGCCCTTGATAATTTCTTCAACTCTGTCGTTAAGATGCTGAGTTTCAGGGGCAATATATTTTCCGTTAAGTCTTCTTGCAAGAACTGCAACCTGAGGATGTGTTATTCCTGCGGGGCATCTTGAAGTACAGATTCCGCAAGCTACACAGTCAAATGACTCTTCAGCGCATTTTTCAAATTCGCCGCGCTGTGCGTATGCGATATACTGCATTACATTAAGGCTCTGAGGACAGGCTTTGGTGCAGGCGTTACAGCCGATACAGCTGTAGATTTCAGGATAAAGAGACATCATAACCTGCTCTGTGGGTTTAACCTCGTTAATGTCGTATTCAGCCTTTTTAGTGGGGAAGAAAGGAAGAGAAGCAATATACATTCCTTCTTCAACCTGAGTCTGACAAGCAAGGCCTGTTTTAATATCGAACTGACCTTTAACTCTGTAGATTGTTGCGCAAGCTCCGCAAAAACCGTTACGGCAGCCGCAACCTCTTACATATTTATAGCCTGCGTATTCGGTAGCAGTCATAATTGTAAGACTTGAGGGTACAGAATATTTTTTACCCATTATATAAATGTTAACCATTTGTTCCATCTTAAACACTCCTTTTCATCAATATTCGTCCGGTAATTCATCAAGCTCGTCAAGTCGGAAAACGGGGCCGTCTTTGCAAACATATTTGCTTCCTACGTTGCATCTTCCGCATTTTCCGATTCCGCATTTCATTTTAAGTTCAAGGGTTGTGTAAACCTGAGTTTTTTCAAAGCCCATTTCAAGAAGAGCCTGAAGAACGAACTTAATCATAATTGGCGGGCCGCAGATGATTGCTGTTTTGTTGGCTTCAAAAGCGAGCTCTTTAAGATAGGAAGGAACAAAGCCAACGTGGCCGTCCCAGCCTTCCTGCTCTCTGTCGATAGTCAGGTAAACGTTGATTCCGTCTTCCTTTTCCCAAACATTTTTGATTTCTTCATAGTCAACAAGATCGTCTGCACTTCTTGAACCGTAAAGGATATCAACAGTACCGTAGTTTTCTCTGTTAGCGCGAACATAGTTGATTACTGAGTGAAGAGGGGCAAGACCGATACCGCCGGCAATGAAAAGAAGGTTCTGACCTTTGAATTCTGTGTCAACGGGGAAGGGATTGCCATAGGGTCCTCTGATTCCGATTTCCTGGCCAACCTCCATTGAGTGAAGCCAATCGGTAAGATGTCCGCAGCGCTTGATGCTGAAATCTTTATAGCCGGTTTCTGTCGGAGAAGAAGTTATTGAAAACATTGCTTCGCCGACTCCGGGAATTGTGAGCATTGCGCATTGACCGGGCTTATGGTCAAAACAGTTGCTTCCGTCAAGACCAACAACTCTGAAGGTTTTTACATCAGGAGTTTCAGTACGGATTTCGGTGACAACTGCAGGAATGGGCACAAGCTTATCGGTGCCGCAAGAACAAACATGATCTTTTTCGTGATCGTGATTGCAAGAACACATTATTTGTCACCTCCGAATGATTTTATAACCTTTGCGATATTCATTGAAATCGGGCAACGGGCAACGCATCTTCCGCAGCCGACACATGAAAATTCGCCGTTGTTGTTTGCAGGGAAATACACAAGCTTATGCATAAATCTCTGTCTGAATCTTTGTTTCTGTGTGGGTCTGTTTGTTCCGTGAGCCATCATTGTGAAATCGCTGAACATACATGAGTCCCAGCAACGATAACGTTGAATACCGTTAGCGCCGTTATAGTCTCTTACGTCGTAGCATTGGCAGGTGGGGCAGACAAAGGTGCAGCTTCCGCAACCGAGGCAGGCTTCGCTGAGCTTATCCCACTGGGGAGCGTTGAAGAGGGCATCGGTCTTGTCACCACCGAAAGCGGAAAGAGACATATTGTTGAGGGGAAGAAGCTTTGTTATTTCAGAAATTCTTGCCTTTTCTTCCTCAACTTCTTTTTCGTCTGAAGAAGAAAGAACATCTTTGATTTCTTCTGTGAGAGCTTCGCCTTTTTCAGAAACAGCTTCCCAATAAAGCTTGTCTCCTGCAAACCAGGTTACAACATCGCTGTCTGCCTTGGGGTCAGCGGGGTCAACACCGAAAACGCCGCAGAAGCAGGCTTCGTCTGGAGAAGAGCAGGCTGTTGTTATAACAACGCTGTTTTCTCTTCTTGCAGTATAGAAAGCATCCTGAGGTTCAGACATGAAAACGCTGTCAAGAATTTTAAAGCTCTTTGCGTCGCAGCCTCTTACGCCGAAGAGAACTGTTTTTTCATCGGGAATTTTATCCTGATTGATCTGAATTTTCTTGCCTTCTGTTTTAAAATGCATAAGGCTTTCGGTCTGGGGGAAGAAATGGTCCTTTGCGCTTTTGACGGTTTTAAGGTCGTCGCAATATTCTGTTCCCTCTTCCCAATGAGCGAAATTTGTCTGACCGTTCTTTTTAACGGGGAGATAAAGGGATCTGTTTTCAGCTATTTTTGAGAAAAGCTCTGAAAGCTTTGCTTTTTCAATGTAATACATCAGCTGTTCCCCCTCTCATGAATTACTGAAGGCTCTGCATCATCAAAGGTGAAGTTAACAAGAGGAGCTCTTGAACCTGCTTCTTCGCCTGCCTGATAGTCACCGTAAAGCTCATTAATATCTTTAATAAACTTTCGGTTAAGAAGATGAAGAGGAATTCCCTGAGGACAAACTCTTGAACATTCTCCGCAGTCTGTGCATCTTCCTGCAACGTGGAAAGCTCTGATGATGTGGAACATTTTTTCTTCAAAAGTATCTGCGTTTGACTTGCTGGCAACACCTGACTGAATGTTATCAAAAACACATTTCATGCAGCTGCAAGCGGGGCAAACATTTCTGCAAGCGTTGCAGCGGATACATTTTGAAAGCTCACCCTGCCAGAAAGCATATCTTTCTTCAGTGGTCATTGCTTCAAGAGCAGCAACCTGAGCAAAGCGGTCCTGAGAATTTTCGTTTTCAGCCTTTTCGCCGAGAACTTCATCAAAAACAACAAGCTCTTTGCTCTTGCAGGTGGTGCATTTTTCTAAAAGAACCTCGCTGCGTTCGCAGGTTTTTTCGCCATAAATTGTTTTAATATTGAGGCTTTCGCCATTGTCAATAACTTTTGTTACGCCGTTTATGCCAAGAGCCTTGATTTTTTCAATGTCAAGCATTCCTTTGCATTCAACGCCGACAACATAAACCTTTTCTCTGTCAATTCTATGCTCTGTGAGAAGCTGGTTAAAGCTGAAGGTATCACAGGGCTTTAAGAAAACAAGAATTTTACCTTCTGTTTGTTCTTTGCAAGCTTTGATGAGATATTTGCTGAGGTTTGAACCGCAAAAGCTGGAAAAAACAAGTGAATCAATTGTTTCCTTGTCAAAGAAGGCGGGAGTTACATCATAAATGAAGTCGCCCTCTTCCCAGCCGAGAACCTTTGTTACGGTGCCGTCAGCAAGAAGCTCTAAAGCTCTTTTTTTGATTAATCCTGCTGTTTTTTGCATCTCAAATCCCCCAACTTAACATTCTCGCCGAGCTCGGTAATGGTTTTTGCAAAGTCGTTCATAACGGCTGCAAATTTCTGACCTTCGGCGGCACTTACCCATTCAACTCTTGTTCTTTGTCTGTCGATTCCAAGATAATCGAGCATACTGAAGAGCATGGTCATTCTTCTTCTTGCGTAATAGTTACCTGTGCTGTAATGGCAGTCACCGGGATGGCAGCCACACATAATAACGCCGTCTGCACCTCTTTCAAAAGCCTTGAGAATAAACATCGGATTAACACGGCATGAACAGGGAACTTTGATAATTTTTACTTCGGCAGGATAGGAAAGACGGCTTGTTCCGGCAAGGTCTGCACCTGCGTAGCTGCACCAATTGCAGCAGAAAGCCACGATAAGAGGCTTCCACTCTTTGTTTTCGTTTATCGGCATATTGCGTCCACCTCCGCCATAATTTGTCTGTTAGAGAAGCCTTTAAGATCCATTGCGCCTGAAGGACAAGCAACGGTACAAGCGCCGCAGCCCTGGCAAAGAGCAGAGTTAACTGTTGCCAAACGGCGAACTTCGCGCTTTCCGTGGTCATTGACTTCTTTTTCAACATAGTCGATTGCACCGTAGGGGCAAACTCTTGCACAGCTTGAGCAACCGTTACACATGAGCTCATTGGGAGTTGCTGTGCAAGGATTGGTAACAAGCTTATCCTTGGCAAGAAGGCCGACAACCTTAACAGCGGCGGCTCCTGCCTGAGAAACTGTTTCGGGAATATCCTTGGGGCCCTGGCAAACACCTGAAAGGAAAACACCGGCTGTGGGGCTTTCAACAGGACGAAGTTTGGGATGAGCCTCGGTTAAGAAATCGTTTGTGTCAATACTTGCGGTGAGCATTGTTGCAATATTTCTGACACCCTTTGAGGGCTGAATTGCTGCTGCAAGAACAACCATGTCGGTTTCAAGCATAATTCTTCTGTTTGAAATAAGATCAACGCCCTGAACTGCAAGTCTTCCGTTTTCTTTTTCCCAGACTTTGCCGACCATACCCTTGATATAGTCAACATTATATTGTTCAACAGCTCTTCTGTAGAACTCGTCAAAGTTCTTTCCGGGTGTTCTGACGTCAATATAGAAAACGTGAACATTAACATCAGGATATTTTTCTCTGATGAGCATTGCGTGCTTAGCGGTGTACATGCAACAGATTTTTGAACAATAGGTTTTGTCTCTGCAGGTGTTACCTCTTGAGCCTACACACTGAATAAACACGATGTCGTGAGGATGCTCTTTGTTAGACATTCTGAGAAGAGTTCCCTTTGTGGGACCGGCAGCGTTCATAATTCTCTCAAGCTCAAGAGAGGTTACAACGTCAGGATGCTTTGTGTATTGGAATTCATCAAACTTTGTTACGTCTAAAATCTCAAAGCCGGTTGCAACAACGATTGCGCCGTATTTTTCTTCAATAAATTCATCTTTCTGTTCAAAATCAATGGCTCCGGCTGAGCAGACCTTCTGACAGATTCCGCATTTTCCTGTTTTGAAATGAATACATCTTTCTGTGTCGATAGTTGCAACATTGGGAACAGCCTGAGCAAAAGGAATATAAACAGCTCCTCTTGTGTCAAGGTTACAGTTGAATTCGTTGCCGCCCTTTCTTGAAGGACATTTTGCTGTGCAAACAGCGCAGCCTGTGCATTTTGTTGAGTCAACAAAACGGGCTTTCTTTTTAATTTTAACGTTGAAGTTTCCAACGAAGCCCTTAACCTCTTCAACCTCACTGTAGGTATAAAGAGTAATATTGGGATGCTGAGCTGCTTCAACCATTTTCGGTGTAAGAATACAAGCGGCGCAGTCAAGAGTGGGGAAGGTTTTGTCAAGCTGGGCCATTTTTCCGCCGATTGTGGGTGATTTTTCAACAATATCAACGGGATAGCCTGCGTCGGCAATGTCAATAGCAGACTGAAGACCTGCTATACCTCCGCCGATAACAAGAGCTCTTTTTGTAACTGCGCTTTCCCCTGCCTGAAGGGGAGCGTTGAGGTTAACCTTTGCAATAGCTGCTCTTGCAAGAATAACAGCCTTTTCGGTTGCCTCTTTCATGTCTTTATGAATCCATGAGCAATGCTCACGAATGTTTGCAATTTCAACCATGTAGGGATTGAGTCCTGCCTGCTCGGCAGTTTTTCTGAAGGTTGCTTCGTGCATTCTGGGTGAGCATGAACAAACAACAATTCCTGTGAGGTTATGCTCTTTTATTGCGTCCTTAATGAGAGCCTGACCGGCTTCTGAACACATATATTGGTAGTTTTTAGCGAAGCAAACGCCGGGTTCGTTTTTGACTGCTTCAACAACTGCGTCAACATCAACCGTTGCAGCAATGTTGCTTCCGCACCAACACACAAAAACTCCGATTCTCTGCAATTTAAACACTCCTTTACTGTGTTATTTTCTATACTTTCTGAATGCGGCCATAAGTGCCTGCTGAGGAAGCTCGCTGTCGAGTTTTTCCGGAATATCGTCCGGAGAAAGATAGCTGCCGCCCTTTTGCCTGATAACGCAGTCTCTGACTGCTTCAATAAGCTTTGCCGGTTCAACGCTTCTGGGGCATCTTTCAACGCAAGCGAAGCATGAAAGGCATTTCCAGAGAGTTTCTGAAGCAAGAAGCTCATCTACTCTGCCTTCAACCACCATTGAGGCAAACTGATGAGGATGAACATCCATTTCATCAAAAGCCGGGCAGGTTGCAGAGCATTTTCCACACTTCATACACTGTCTGGGATTAATTCCGCTGATTCGAATGATGTTTTCGCTCATTTCATTTCCTGTCTTGTGCATTTTTAACACCCCTTTATTTAACACCTAAAGCTTCGGCAAGAAGCTCGGTGAAGTAGTAGATGGGAAGGCAATCTTCGCCGTTTTCTTTAAGATTATAAAGGCAAAGCGGACAAGCTGTTATCATTTCTTCAGCACCCATTTGCTTTGCAGAGGCAATTACCTTGTTTGCCATTTTTGAAGCAAGAGCCTTGTCGTTAACTGTCATGTAGCCGCCGCAGCATTCGTTTCTGAAAGCATAAATTACGGGTTCAGCTCCGATAGCTCTGATAAAATCTTCCATAATGGTCGGGTTTTCGCTGTCATCAAACTGCATTTCTTTGCTGGGGCGAAGAAGCATACAGCCATAATAAGCAGCAATTTTTCTTCCTTTAAGGGGATTGACAACCATCTTTTTAATGTTGTCAAAACCAACCTTGTCGCGAAGCATTTCAAGATAGTGAAGAACATCGGTTTCGCCGTTATATGCCTCATCAAGCTTGAGGTAGTTGTTAACGCGAAGAGCAATGTCTTCTTTTGTTTTCATGTCGTTGTTTACTCTCTTGATTACATGGTGGCAAGCTGAGCAAAGCGTAATAAGAGGCTGCTCCTTTGCCTTTGCGGCAGCAAGCGCTCTGACAGAAGAAAGCTTTGTTGCAATTTCGTCTTCTGCAAGAGGATAAACTGCACCGCAGCACTGCCAGTCTTCAAGCTCTTCAAGAACCACGCCAAGCTTTTCAGCGGCCTTTCTTCCATAGGAATCAAGATCCTTGCCCTTTGTTTTTAAAGTACATCCCGGAAAATAACTGTAAGTCATAGTTTTATGCCCAAGATTAAGGGACTCCTCCTTTTCTTTTTGATGTAACTACCCTGCTGAGATAAATGTTTCTGACATAGTAATCGCATCATAATTTGTCTTATAAATTTTATACTTATTTCGGCAAGAAGACAATGTTTTTAGATATGTCTTTTTAGCATACTGCTATGTATTTTTTGGCATATCAGCCCGTGTCAAAATTCATAGTTTTTTTATGGGAATTGTTGAAAACGAAGATTATATATATAATGAAAAGAAAAAATCAGCTTATAAAAGCTTTGTTTTAAGACAAAAATATATTGACAACGAAGATTAGAAAATGTTATTTTTAAACATGAAAAAAGAAGGAAATTTTTCTTGTTTCTTCCATATATAGAAAATTGGTGAAAGGAGTTTTGAAAATGGCAAAAATCAGACTTAACGAAAACCCCGAAGTAGTTAAAAAAATTAAAGAAGGTTTAAAGCAAAAGGGCGGATACTGCCCTTGCCGTCTTCAGAAAACAGAAGACAACAAATGCATGTGTAAGGAATTCAGAGAGCAGATTGCTGACCCTGAATTTGAAGGCTATTGCCATTGCCTTCTTTATTACAAGGAAAAATAAACAACGCGTTATTCATTATATAATTATATAAAAATGCCGGGTAGATTTCAAAAATCCGCCCGGTATTCTCTTTCTGCTTTTCAGCAGCTTTTTACATGTTAATAACTTTTGAAAGGAAATCGATTGCTCTTTCGCTTTTCGGATGATCAAAGAATTCCTTGGGCTCAGCCTCTTCAATAATAACGCCTTCGTCCATGAAAATTACTCTTGTTCCAACCTCTTTGGCAAAGCCCATTTCGTGCGTTACCACAATCATTGTCATTCCTTCTTTGGCAAGGCTTTTCATAACATCAAGAACCTCACCGACCATTTCAGGATCAAGAGCTGATGTCGGCTCATCAAAAAGCATTACCTCCGGCTCCATGCAAAGAGCGCGAACAATGGCAACTCTCTGTTTCTGACCACCGGAAAGCTGACTGGGATAAGCCTGAGCTCTGTCGGCAAGACCTACCCTTTCAAGAAGCTCCATCGCCTTTTTTTCAGCCTCTTCTTTAGATTTTCCCAAAAGCTCCATAGGAGCAATTGTCATATTTCTTAAAACAGTCATATTGGGGAAAAGGTTGAAATGTTGAAAAACCATTCCCATTTTTTGTCTGTGATAATTAATGTTTGTTTTGGGATCAGTAATGTTTGTTCCATCAAAAAGAATTGTTCCTTCAGTTGGAATTTCAAGAAGGTTAAGAGAGCGAAGGAAGGTTGATTTTCCGCTTCCGGAAGGGCCGACAATAACGGCTACCTCGCCTTTTTGGATTTCGCAGTCAATTCCGTCAAGAGCCTTAACAGCGCCTTTGTTATAGTGCTTTTTCAGCCCTGTTACTTTTATTAAACAGCTTCTATCGTTCACTTTTGCGAAGCCTCCTTTCAAGAATACCCGCAAGCCTTGAGAGCACCATAACCATAACAAGATAGATAAGTGCTACGCTAAGAAGGGGCATATAATAAGAGAAGGTGCTTCCGCCAATAATGTTTCCGGCCTTTGTTAAGTCAACAACACCAAGGTAACCGGCAACAGAGGTTTCTTTCAGAAGAGCAATAAATTCGTTGCAAAGAGTGGGCAGAACCGCCTTGAACATCTGAGGAATAATGATATGGCGCATTGTCTGAATATAGTTGAAGCCAAGGCTTCTTCCTGCCTCAAACTGACCGTTATCAATAGACATAATTCCCGCACGGAAAATTTCTGCAACATAAGCACCGGAGTTGATACCGAAAGCAAAAATTCCCACAGGGACACCGTCTTTGGTGTCAACAAAAATAAGGAAATATGAAATCATAAGCTGAACTACAACAGGAGTTCCTCTTATAACAGTAAGATAAATTTTGCAAAGACCGTTGAGAATAGTCAGAACACAATATCCAACGCCTTTGCGAAGCCTCATTGACTCAAAATTTTTGTCATAAGACGAGCGAATAGCGGCAATAAAGACACCGATAATAACACCCATAACGAGTGCACCGCCCGTGATTTTCAGCGTGTTGAGAAAGCCCTTTATCATTTGTTGATAACGGTTACCTTCAATAAAAACAAAAGTAAATTCGGAAACGAACTCAGTATAGAGCGAAACTACCCACTGAATAAATCTTCTGAAAATCAAGCCACATTCTCCTTTCTTTTATCTTTTATTTATCCGGCAAAAACAAGGGCGGTCAAAAGGCCGCCCCGTCTTTCTTTAAATTAGTCAGCGTTGATATATTTATCAACAACCTTTTGAACTGAGCCGTCAGCGATGAGCTCTTTAAGAGCAGCATCAACCTTGTCTTTAAGCTCTGTGTTTTCCTTGCTGAAGCAGATAGCATAGTCTTCAACTGCATATTCTGTGTCAAGAATTTCAAGACCTTCGTTTACTGCAACATAAGATTTTGCAGGTTCGTTGTCGATGATTACGCAATCAACCTTGCCTAAAATAAGACTCTGAACAGCTACTGCACCGTTGTCATATTTAACAACTGCATCTTCGCCGAATTCATCTGAAGCATAGATGTCGCCGGTTGTTGAGGTCTGAACGCCGATTTTCTTGCCTGAAATGTCGTCAAGAGATTTAACAGCGCCACCTTCTTTAACGATAACAGACTGAACGCCTGTTGCGTATGAAGAAGAGAAGCTAACCTTTGTAAGTCTGTCTTCTGTAACAGTCATGCCTGCCATACCCATATCATATTTGCCGGCCTGAACACCGGGAATGATTGAGTCGAAAGCAACGTCAACAATTTCAAGTTCCATGCCGAGCTTTTCAGCGATAAGAGCTGCAACTTCAGCGTCGATACCAACAACTTTATCGCCCTCATAATATTCATAGGGAGGGAATTCAGCGTTGGTTGCCATTGTGAGAACGGGGGTTTTTTCGCCGCAAGCAGCAAGAGCAAAAAGCATAAGAGCTGCAAGAGCAAGAGCTAATAATTTTTTCATAATATGTATCCTCCATGTGATTTTTAGTGAAGATATTTTATCACCGAGACATATAAAAGTCAACCTTTTTTTGTATGAAATTTCATGCCTGATGAATAAAAATTCAAATTAAAAGACTTTTATTAAAGGTATTTTTCAAGGAAGCGGTCAATAACACCCCAATATTCCTCATGGAACCAATGGGAAGAAACGGCGTGTTCAGCCCCTCTGACAACATATTTTTCCTTCGGAGCTGCGCAGGCTTTATATACCTTATCAAGATTTTCAGGAAGAACGAAATCGTCTTTGTCGCCATGAATAAACAAGGTGGGTGTTACAGATTTTTTAAGCTGTTCAACGGCTGAAGCCTCTTTGAAGAAAAAGCCGTTCATAAGCTTATTGACAAAAGTTGCCACCGGCATAATAAGCTTCGGCGGAAGCTTGTATTTTCTTATGCATTGGTCAACAAAAATGTCGTGAACACTTGTAAAGCCGCAATCTTCTATTGCAAGAACAACATTTTCAGGAAGCTTTTCACCGGTGGTCATCATTGTTGTTGCGCCACCCATTGAAACGCCGTGAATTATAATTTTTGCCTTGGGATTTTCAGCAACGAGGCTGTTGATCCAATCCACCATATCCAGTCTGTCGAGCCAACCCATTGAAACAAACTTGCTTTCGCTGTGGTCATGACCTCTGAGGTCGGGAATTAACACATTGAAGCCTCTTTTATAAAATTCCATTGCGTAGCTTGACATTTCTCTTTTAACGTTTGTCCATCCATGAATAACAAGAACCCAGACATTGCTGTTTGAAGGATTTCGAAATTCTGTTGCATGAAGATCAATACCCTTTCGGCTTTTTATGGTAACATCTTGTTTATAGTTCTGATCATACCATTTATAGCCGTTGATAAGATTTATGTTGTCGGCGTTTCTTTCAAAAAGACTGTCTTTGCAGGGAACTGTTTCGTCTTCTCTTTTTTTGGAACCCAGAGCAATAAAGAAAAACACAAAGCCAAGAGCTAACCAAAGAAGAAGAATTACGGCAACTATTATAATAATTGCGGTCAGGGCAACCTTGCCCGCGTGAGAAATTGCTAAAAGCTGAAGCATTTTAAACATCCTTTCACATAAATTTATTTCACAGCTACTCATTATATACAAAAAACATCTGTTTTTCAATTACTTCATTAAAAATCGTCACACTGACCTAAAAAGATTTTTCTTATTTGTATATTTTTCTCTTTACTTTTACGGTTTAAAATGTTAATATGGTATGGATTGATATCGGCAACACGCCGAAAACGAGAAATGGAGAAAGAAAATGATTAAGAAAAACGACCAGGAAAACATTGAGTATTTATATAAGCTGATTCTTGCTATTGAATCTGAAGAAGAATGTGCTGCTCTTTTTGATGATCTTTGCACAAAAAAAGAGCTGGCGTCTATTGCTCAGCGAGCTGTTGTTGCAAAAATGCTCAGCGAAAAATGTGTATATAGCAAAATTGTTGAAGAAACAGGCGCAAGCACAGCAACAATCAGCCGCGTTAACCGCTTTCTTTCTTTCGGAAGCGGCGGCTATGACAAGCTTTTTGAAAAGGTAAAAATGAAGGACTGATTTCAATGAACAGCTACGGAAGCTTCGCTTATTTTTATGATGAGCTGACAGAAAACGTTGAATATGAAAAACGCTGTGAATATTTTCACTCTCTCCTTGCCGACAACGGTGTCGGCGAGGGGATTTTGCTTGACCTTGCCTGCGGAACGGGCAGCCTTTCTTTTCTTTTTGAAAAAAAGGGCTATGATGTTGTTGCCGTTGATTCCTCAGAAGACATGCTTTGTGTTGCGCAGGAAAAGAAGGCCGAAAATGGCTCTGATGTTATTTTCCTTTGTCAGAAAATGCAGGAGCTTGACCTTTTCGGAACCATAGATGCGGCAATTTGTTCTTTAGACAGCCTGAATCATATAACCGACGAAGAAGATTTTAAAGAAGCTTTGAGAAAAGTTGCTCTTTTCATGAATGACGGCGGCGTTTTTGTTTTTGATGTCAACACACCCTATAAACACGAAAAAATCCTCGCCGACAACACCTTTGTTTATGATTTCGACCGGGTTTATTGTGTCTGGCAAAACACGTTTTTCAAAGAAAGCTGCTTGACACAGGTTAATCTTGACATTTTTGAAGCTGACGAAGACGAAGAAGATGTTTATATCAGAACAAGTGAGCAATTCAGCGAGCGAGGCTACCCTCTTGAAAAAATCAAACAATGGCTTTCTGATTTTCGCTTTGAGGTTTTGGGTGTTTTTGAAGAAATGACAAGAAACGATGTTAAAGAAGACTCTCAAAGAGCTGTTTTTGTTTGCAAAAAACACGGAACTCAATTTATTTGATATAATACTACAATTTATAGAAAGGACAACGAAAAGGGCAGTCAGCCCTTGCGTTTTTATAGCTATGGGAAAATTAATCAGATGTATTTCAACAGACGGAACCCTCACAATAATGGCTGCAGATACCACCGATATTGTTAATGAGGCGGCAAACATTCATCAGACCTCAGCTGTTGTTTCAGCTGCATTGGGAAGACTTCTCACCGCAACCTCTCTTATGGGAAGTGCCCTTAAAGGAAAAGATAACAGCGTAACCGTAAAAATCAACGGTGGAGGTCCTGCCGGAACGGTTCTTGCCGTTTCAGATTTTCAAGGCAATGTCAGAGGCTATGTTCAGCAAAATGTTGTTGAAATTCCCCTTAACAAAAAAGGAAAGCTTGATGTTTCCGGTGCCGTGGGAACAGATGGCTTCGTCACCGTTATAAAAGACCTCGGACTCAAAGAGCCATATATTGGTCAGACACCCATTATAACCGGAGAAATCGCCGAAGACATAACGGCATATTTCGCAACCAGCGAGCAAACTCCTTCTGTTGTTGCTTTAGGCGTTCTTGTTAACCCCGACCTTTCAATCAAGGCAGCCGGCGGCTTTATTATTCAGCTTCTTCCCACAGCAATGGAAGACACCATTGAAAAGGTTGAGCGCTGCATTAAATCTGTTGAGCCCGTAACCAAGCTTATTGAAAGAGGAATGACTCCTGAAGAAATCTGTCACTATGTTCTTCCTGAATTTGAAATTGAAGAGCTGGATAGCGCAAATCCTGTTTATAAATGCTATTGCTCCAGAAGCAAGGTTGAAAGTGCCCTTATCAGCACAGGTCTTGCCGAGCTTAACGATATGGCAACGCAGGAAAAAACAGAGGTTGGTTGTCAATTCTGCAACGCAAACTATGTTTTCACACCCGACGATATCAAAAGACTTATAAAAAGAGCAACCAAATAACAGCGGTCAGAAAAAAATTAAAAAAATTCAAAAAAATGCTTGACAAAAAAAGAAACATAGTATATATTATATGAGCGTTGTTTCGGCAACGCTGATGTGGGAGCATAGCTCAGCTGGGAGAGCATCTGCCTTACAAGCAGAGGGTCACAGGTTCGAGCCCTGTTGTTCCCACCAAAATGGCCCGGTAGTTCAGTTGGTTAGAACGCTAGCCTGTCACGCTAGAGGTCGAC
>JAFUHX010000023.1 GCA_017474045.1 Clostridia bacterium
CGAGCCAAAATAAAGCGTTCAGCTTTATTTTGGTTTACCCGACGGCGTACAAAGGTACTCCGAGGGCGAGGTTTGTTTATAGCATAAAACGCAAAAACCTTGTTTTTGCCTGCTTTTGCTGATTTTTACAGTTTTAAAGGGCTTCTTTGGTAGTTCAATACCGAAAAAAACCTTTAGTTATCTTGTTTTATGCGGTCTGCACTTTTTTTACAGCTCCTTTTATTTCTTTTGTTTTATGCGGTCGAAAAAATTTTTACAGCCCCAATTTTTACTTTAGCTGTCTTTTTCAACGTCTAATATTTCACCGCCGAGAAGAGAAATTTCATATTCATATTCAACTGCATTATAAACAAACTCAACTTCATAAACAACGCCGCTGTTATAGCTGAATTCAATTTCCAGGTCGCTGACCATGTCTTTTGTCAGTCCGGCGTGAGAAAGCGCAATTTCAATGGCGCGGTCTTTGTCAATGCTTGATGATAAATCTGCTTCGGTTGAATAAGGCTCGCTAACTGCTTCAGAAACATTTTGCGACGGAGCTTCAACAGGGTTTGTTGGTTCGTGAGCAATTTCTGTTGAACCGATTTCTCCGTTTTCAATTTCGCTTGAAAACGAAAGAATCTCACCGTTTTCAGCGTTTACCTTGTATTCATATTGAGTGCTTCCAACATAGAACTCAACCTCATAGTGAGCAATACCCTCAAAGTCAAGCTCGATTTCAAAATACTTGCAGTCAGAAGATGAAAGACCGCTGTGAGAAAGAACGATTTCTTTAACTTCTTCTTTTGTTTTTAGGTGGGTTGTTGTTTCAATAACCGTTGTTTCAGAAAAATCATCTTTTTCTGAAATTGCGTCAACCTCAATGTCTGAAACTGCTCCGGTTAAAGCGTTGATTTCAATTTCATAAACGGCACCGGAAACAATAATTTCAACATCATAAACAATAATGCCGTCGTCCATATCAATTGAAGACTGAATATGTCTGATGTCTGATTGATAAACACCAATGGAGTTTCTGGCAATGGCCTTCGCAGCTTCGTCACCGATATAGGCTTTTCGGCTGGCCTGACCGATAACGGTAACATCATCGGCGGCGTTTTTTTCGTTCATTAAAATGTTGAGTTCATTAATGGAAAGCTTTGAGAGAAGGTCTGCGCTGAAATTGGTTTTTTCGCTTTTAACCAGGTGGTTAATAAGAGCTGCTTTTCCATAGGTGATAGAAAGACTTTCTGAAAGCTTTTTAATTTCATTGTCTGAAGAAGCGCTTTGAACAAGAATACTTCCTTCAAGGGAGCTTTCCTTGAAAATACTGCTGACCTGCTCTGCGATTTTGTCTGAAACATTTTTTGTTCCCACCTGATTTTCGTCTGTTACTGTAACGAGAACGGTGTTTGTCATTTCGTCAATATAGCCATGCTTGATTATTGAAAACATCAGAGCGTTAACTGCAACATCAAGCTTGGAGCCTTCAAGGTCCATTCCGTCAAGAACTATTTCACCGTCGGTGTTAAGAGTTTTAACATCGGTAACTTTTTCGCTTTTGTCAACCTCAAGCAAAACTCCGGGGTTAACGTCAATTTCAACATCAAAGGTGTTTTTTGAGGGTGAAAGGAGCCATGAATAAGAGGCAATCAGCAAAACCGCAAAGGCAGCCGCAACGGACAAAATTGTTTTAGCGGGGAATTTTTTCTTTTTTGTTGCCGAGGAAAAATCAATAACAGCGGTTTTTCCTTTTTCTCTTTCAATGCCCTTGAGAACTTCATCAAAAACCTCGGGAACAGAAGCTTCAACCTCAGCTTTTAAGCGGCGACCGAGATCGTCGTTTTGACTCATTAAAATCCCTCCTTTAACTCATTTTTCATTTTTTTAAGAGCGCGATTATATTTTGAAAGAACTGTTGAAAGGGGAATACCCATAAAATCAGCAATTTCTCTGTGTTTCATTCCTGAAACGCAATGCATCATTACTATGGCGCTTTCTTCCTCAGAAAGAACTCTGAGCGCTGCAGAAAGAACCGATTTGTTTTCAAATTTGACTGCGTGCGACTCAACAGAAGGCTCATAATATTCCGGTGGGTCTGAAAATCTTCCTGCCTCACGAAGCTTCATTAAGGCAAGATTTTTTGTAATTGTCATTATCCAGGACATAGGCTTTGTTCCTTGATTATAAAGGTGAGCAGCCGACATGATTTTTATGTAGGTATCCTGAAGAACATCTTCTGCCTGGTGTGAATTTTTTAAAATAGACAAAGCAAAACCATAAACAGCCGCCTTGGTTTCAACATAAATTTTTTCAAGAGCCGCTGTGTTTCCCTGAGAAACCTGAACAATAAGCTCGTCAAGGTCTCCGTTTTCAACACGCTCCTGAGATAAAACAGAAAACAAAAGCATAGTATCATTTCCCTTTCTTTCTTGAAAAGAAGAATGGGCAACTGAAGCTGAAGAAAACATTTTTCTTTTAACTCTCACCTTGAAGCGAAAGCCTTTCTCCTTTCTTCTGATGATAGAGAGAAACCCTTCATCATACTAATGCTCCAGAGCCGCTTTTTATTGCATATTCTTATGAGTTTATTTTATCACAGCGAAAGAGAATGTCAAGAAAAGAAAAAAAGAAACTGAAAAAAGGGCGGCACTACACAAGGAAGTGACGCCCAAATCGAAGTTTTTTAAAGCTTTAAAAATTAAAACTTTAAGAGGATTCCTATAACAGCTGAAAGAATAATAAGAAAAATCGGATGAAGCTTTTTGAAAAACTTCGTGCAAACAAAAACTGCTGCGGCAAGAATAAGGCTTTTATAGTTTATTGCTGAAAAAAAGCTTCCTGTTTGAGAAAAGACTTCAGAGTTAAACAAAGCCAGACTTGCAACAGAATAGAAAGCAGCAGCAATAAGACCGACTGAAGCGGCGCGAAGACCATAGAAAGCGTTGTTTACATATTTTGAATCTCTGAATTTTTTCAAGAAGTTTGAAATTATAATAATAATAACAACTGAAGGTGTAACAAGACCTATGGAAGCAAGAATTGTTCCGGGAATTCCGGCAATCTGATAGCCTATATAGCTTGCCATGTTAATTCCCATAGGACCGGGGGTTGATTCCGAAATTGCAATCATATTTGAAATTTCAGCCGCACCGAACCAGCCTGTTGTTTCACCCATATCCTGAAGAAAGGGAAGGGTAGCAAGACCGCCGCCCACAGAAAAAAGGCCAACGAGAAAAAATCTTGAAAAAAGCTCGGCAAGAAGAAAAAGAGTTTCCATTATTCGTTTCCTCCTTTTTCTTTTTGAACCTTGTCTTTTTTGCAGCCTTTAATAAGAATTCCGAGAATTCCGGCAATAACAACAAAAACCGCAGGAGAAATATCTGTTAAAACAGACAACAGGGCAACAGCAACAAAAATTACGGCAGTAACAGCGTCAACAATGCTCTTTTTCGAAATTTTGATTCCTGCTGAAAGAACAAGGGCAACAACAGCGGCCCGAATTCCACCGAAGGCGTGTTGAACGATTTCATATTCCTGAAAGTTGCTGATAAAAGCGGCAATTATTCCAATAATAATTATTGAAGGAGTAATCATTCCGAGCGTTGCAAAAATTGCGCCTGAAAGGCCCTTGATTTTGTAGCCGACAAAGGTTGCTGTGTTAACGGCAATAACTCCCGGTGTGCATTGACCGATAGCGTAATAGTCAATAATTTCATCGTTGGTTGTCCACTTTTTGTTTTCAACCAGCTCTCTTTGCATCATGGGCAACATTGCGTAGCCTCCGCCAAAGGTGAAGCCGCCGATTTTGGCAAAAACAATGAATAGCTGAAAAAGTGTTTTCATTTTTCTTCCTTTCTGAAAAAACAAACGATAAAAAGGGGTTTCTTCGAATTCGGTATATTCTGAAGAAACCCTTTGTTTTAGGTTGGCGAGTATAATCCGATTGCGGTTTTCACCGCATCGCTATTCTTTATTGCTGATTAATTCCGCCTTGTGAAGCGCCGGCAGACATCATTTTGTCCATAAAGCCCTGCTTCTTTTGTTTTTTAGGTTTATAAGCAGGAGGATTAAGAAGCTTCTTTCTTGCTCTTTTTCCGCTTGCTGTTGCAAGATATTTATTAACCTCAATAACGGGAGGTGCCATGGTCTGACTCATGTAGTCAACACAGTTAGCAAGAAGAATCTGGTCATTGTTGAGTTCGCCGAGAATAGTTACGGCAATAAGGCTCTGGGTGTCGTTAGTTCCGTCTTCATAGATTTCGTTGAGAATCTGGAAGAGCTTTTTCATTGTCTGAGGATGATTTTGTTTAATTGCAGAAATAATAACGGGTGTTGCGTGTTCAACAAAAAATTCTTCAGACATAAAGTCGCCGTAGGCTGCAAGGTTTGATTTATAGGGGGCTGAAAGCTCGGGAAAAACATGGCAAAGTCGGCTGGCAAGAGTGTTGGAGTCATAGCTTGCGCCGCCTTTAACTGCAGCTTTTGAAACAGTCTGAGGCTTTTTAGCTCCGCTTTTTTTAGCGGTAACAGATTTTTCGCCGAATTTTTCGTTAAAGGTTTCTGAAAATTCCTTTGTAACATAGTTAACGTCTTTGCTGTCAGCGTCGCTGTTTAAAAGGCAGAGCATAATTCTTTTTCCGCCTTCGGCATTTTCGCTTTCTTCGCTATAGAAAACGGTAAGCTTTTCGTCGGCATAAGAAATTTTAACTGTTCCGCGTTCGCCTGAATAAAGAGCAACAGCTTCATTTTCGGTTTCAGAAACACCTTTTCCTTCAACAAGAAGGCTTGAAAAACCAAACTGAGAAAGAGAAGGCTCAAAATTAGAGAGAACACTTTTAAAAAGATCAATATTTAAACTCATTTTCATATCTCCTAAATAAATCTATATATAATCCTAAACATTCTATCACAAAAAAAGAGTTTTGTCACTTATTTATTGAAATTTTTATAAAACTTTTATTTTAATTGCCATTCTGTGCAAAGAGCCGAATAATATGTTAACTAAAACAGAACAAAAAAAGGCGCAGAATAAACAAAACGTGATATTTTATTTTCTGAAAGCTTCAGACGAATAAGAGTTAAAAGGGTTTCTACAGATTTTGCAATCTATAGAAACCCTTTTGACATTTAGGTTTTATGCGGTCTGAACATTTTTGCAGAGCGTTTCATATATTTGATTAGCTTTCCGGCGGCTTGTTTTGTGGGTGACAGCTGTCTTTTAAAGCGCAGCCGCTACAACCGCAAGAGCATCCGCCTTTGCCCTGTTTTCTTTTTTTGATTTCATTGACAACAATTGCAACAAAAATAATTGCAACAACAGCGCCAACGATAATTGTGGGCCACGGCATGATAAATCACTCCTTATTTAATAGTGAGCTTATCTTCGCTATATTTGTTTTTTCTGACAAGCATATAAACGATGAAAGCGAGAACGATTACTGCAGCAGCGGTTCCGATGATGTTTCCTGAGCCGATGAACCATGAACCGAACTGATAAACAATAAGAGAAATTGAATAAGCGAAAACGCACATATAAGCGATTGCACCGACAGACCATTTCCAGTTGTTCATTTCTCTTTTGATTGCACCCATTGCGGCAAAGCAGGGAGCGCAAAGAAGATTGAAGATCATGAATGAAAGACCGGCAACGCTGTTGTTTCCAAAAAATTCTTTTGCGATAACTGCATACATCTGAGCGTCGCCTTCCATTGCAAGATCAGCGTTTGCCATAGAAGAAAGAGTACCAAAGGTTCCAACAACCTCTTCTTTAGCAACAAGGCCGAGAACTGTTGCAACAGCGGCCTGCCAGTTGCCGAAGCCGAGGGGTGTGAAGATCCAGGCAACAGCGTTGCCAAGAACCTCAAGAATTGAAGCGCCTGCTGTTTCTTCTGTTATAAAGTGGAAGCCGCCTTCGAATGAAAGAGAATTGAGAACCCAGATTATAACGCTGGCGGCAAGAATAACAGTACCTGCTCGCTTGATGAAGGACCAGCCTCTTTCCCATGTTGCGCGGAAAATGTTGCCGGCTACGGGAGCGTGATAAGCAGGAAGCTCCATAACGAAGGGGGCGGGATCTCCTGAGAAGGGCTTTGTTTTCTTAAGCATTATTCCTGAAATAATAACAGCGGCAACACCGATAAAATAAGCTGCAACGGCAATCCATGCGCTTCCGCCGAAGAGAGCACCGGCAATAAGACCAACGATGGGCATTTTTGCGCCGCAGGGAATGAAGCCTGTTGTTATAATTGTCATTTTTCTGTCTCTGTCTTGTTCAATGGTTCGGCTGGCCATAATTCCGGGAACGCCGCAGCCTGTTGCAACAAGCATTGGGATGAAGGATTTGCCTGAAAGGCCGAACTTGCGGAAAATTCTATCCATTATGAAGGCAACACGGGCCATGTAGCCGCAATCTTCAAGAATAGAAAGAAGAAGGAAAAGAATAAGCATCTGAGGAACGAAGCCGAGAACGGCACCAACACCGCCGACAATTCCGTCAGCAACAAGAGAAACGAGCCAACCGGCAACTCCCCAGCCTTCAAGAAGGCTTGTTACACCGGGAATAATCCATTCACCGAAAAGAGTGTCGTTCATGAAGCCAACTGTCCAATCACCGATTGAACCGATGGAGATATAATAAACCAGCCACATAGCCAGAACAAAAATCGGTAAAGCAAGAATTCTGTTTGTTACGATTTTATCAATTTTATCTGAAACTGAAAGCTTGCCGAGGTTTTTCTTTTTATAGCAGGTTTTCATAAGCTCGGCTATATAAATATATCTTTCGTTTGTAATAATGGATTCAGCGTCGTCGTCCATTTCTTCTTCAACAAAGTTTATGTCTTTTTCAATATGTTCAAGAGTTTCTTTTGAAAGTGAAAGCTTTTCAAGAACCTTTTCGTCTCTTTCAAAAATTTTAACTGCATACCAACGCTGCTGTTCTTCAGGAAGACTATGTACTGCTGCCTCTTCAATGTGGGCAATTGCGTGTTCAACAGAGCCTGAAAAATTATGCTGACAAACAGTCTTGCCTTCTTTTGCGGCGGCAACAGCGGCGTCTGCTGCAAGACTGATACCGGTTCCTTTGAGAGCAGAGATATCAACAATTTTGCAGCCGAGAGCGCGAGAAAGTTCTTCGATGTTGATTTTGTCGCCGTTTTTCTTAACAATATCCATCATATTGATGGCAATAACAACGGGAATTCCCAGCTCAAGAAGCTGAGTTGTCAGATAAAGGTTTCTTTCAAGGTTTGTTCCGTCAACAATGTTAAGAATTGCGTCGGGGCGCTCATCAATAAGATAGTTTCTGGCAACAACTTCTTCCAAGGTATAAGGAGAAAGGGAATAAATTCCGGGAAGGTCGGTTAAAATAACATCGCTGTTCTTTTTAAGTTTTCCTTCTTTTTTCTCAACTGTAACGCCGGGCCAGTTACCAACATATTGGTTTGAACCGGTCAAAGCGTTGAAAAGGGTGGTCTTGCCGCAGTTTGGGTTACCGGCAAGGGCAATTTTAATACTCATAAAAAATCCTCTCTTTCTGGTTAGTGGTTGCTAACTCAAGGCTTAAAAAGATAGGTCTTATTCGACCTCAATCATTTCGGCGTCAGCTTTTCTGAGTGAAAGCTCATAGCCTCTGACTGTTATTTCAACGGGATCGCCCAAAGGAGCAACCTTGCGAACATAAACTTCAACACCTTTTGTAAGGCCCATGTCCATAATTCTGCGTTTAACTGCGCCTTCGCCGTGAAGCTTAATAACCTTAACGGTTTCGCCGACTTTGGAATCTTTGAGAGTTTTCATAAAACAAACCTCCTGATTTAATATTAAAAACCGATGCAAAAATCAAACCATGATTTTTTGCGCCATTTCTTTACTGATTGCAATTCGGGAATCTTTAACATTGACGATAAGATTTCCGCCGATTGTGTTGATAATCGTAACACTTCCGCCAACAACGAAACCTAAGTTTTCAAGATGGGCTTTGACCTCGGGCTTTCCGCCGATTTTTTTAATAACGTTTTCTTCGCCGATATTGCTGAAGCTGAGAGGAATCACGCTTATCACCTGCCAGGAATAATAATCTGAGGGTTAGCCTTTGCTAACCTCGATTATTATATACCCTAAAAAACCCTTTGTCAAGCAAATTTTAAAATCTTTTTTCAGAAAAATTTTGTTTTATCGGTTTTAAAAAAAATATATAAAATACTATGGAAAGAGGGTATGAAATAATGTATAATAAAAGGGAAATAATTTTAACAGGAGCAATAAAATGAATATCGGTGTTTCTTCTTCCTGCTTCTATCCTGAGGCAATTGAAAAAAGCTTTATCAGGTTAGGCGAGCTCGGGGTAAAGACAACAGAAGCTTTTTTTAATTCACCTTCAGAGCTGACAAAAAGCTTTACAAACGAAATTAACGCAATCTGCCGCCATTACGGAATGAAGATTGTTTCTTTTCATCCCTATATGTCTTTTGCTGAAGGTTTTTTTGTTTTTTCAGAATATAAACGAAGGTTTGAAGACAGCCTTGAAATGTATAAGCCCATGTTTGAAGCGGCAGCTCAGCTTGGAGCAAAGATTTATGTTCTTCACGGTTCAAAAACGCCGTTGGCCATTTCTGATGAAGAATATTGCGAAAGATACTACCGCTTTCTTCAGACTGCAAAACCCTTCGGAATTACTGTTGCACATGAGAACGTTAATTTATATGCAAGCAGTGACCCGGAGTTTCTTCTGAAAATAAAAAAACAGCTTGGAAGCGAATTCAAAGCTGTTCTTGATGTTAAACAGGCGCGTCGCTGCGGCGTTGACTATGAAAAATATATTGATGCCCTTTCAGACAGCATCATTCACCTTCACCTCAGTTCATTCAGTCAGAAAGAAGACTGCCTTCCGCCTTCTGAAAAGGGACTTTTTGATTTTTCAAAGCTTTTTGACAAAATGCTGTCTTTGGGCTATCGGGGTGATGCGGTTGTTGAGGTTTACAGAAAGAATTTTAAAGAAGACGGTGAGCTTCTTTCTGCAATGAATTATCTCAGGTCGCTTCTGAAATGAATTTCTTTCAGAGAAAAAGCTGTCAGAGTTAAAAGAGAGCCAAAGGCAAACGCCCTTGACTCTCATTTTTTATTCAGTAAAAACATCGGCAAACAAATCAAGCTTTGACATTTTTAAAACCTTGCTGCTGATTCTTGAAACATTAACACCCAAAATCTTTGTTCCGGCGCTCATAAGGTGGGCGTCGATTCCGAAAACCATGTCGGAGCGTTTTTTCCACATTCCGTTAATAACAGCATCAACCATTTTTTCGCAGTCTGAGCTGACAAGATTGAGGGCTTTTTCACCTTTGCTGTCAACAGTTCCCTTCTGGTTGTGGAAAATATCGGTTTTGGTAAAGCCGGGGCAGACAAGACCGATATAAAGTCTGCCGCGGTATTCTTCTCTGATTGAGCCGGTCAGACTTTTAAGTGCAGCTTTTGAAGCGGAATAAACCGAAGTTCCCGCAAGAGAGCAAAGAGCCGCGGAGCTGGCGATGTTAACTATTCCGGCGCTGTCTGATTTTAAAAGAATGGGAATCATGCAACGCATTGAATAGACGCAGGAATAGAAGTTGATGTTCATTGCGCTTTCAATGTCTTCCATTGAATAGTGGGCAAATTTATCAAACTTCGGAAGAATTCCGGCGTTGTTTATGAGAACATCGGGCTGAATGTTGTTTTTTTCAATTTCGGCAGCGAAGTTCTCCCAGTTTTCTCTTTTTGAAACATCAAAAAGATAATAAGAAAACTTGGCTTTGTTGCTTCCAAGCTCTTCAATGAGAGCTTTAATTTTAGTTTCATTTCTGGCAATTCCGATAACATTACAGCAATGCTCTTGAATAAGCTTTTTAACAATTCCTTTTCCTATTCCGCTGGAAGCGCCCGTTACAATAACGGTTTTATAATCAAACCAACACTTAATCATTTTTATTTCTCCTATAATTATTCTGATATAAATTTTATAAGAAAAATAATATATAAATATTCCAAAAATATTAACAAAGTGTTAACGAAAACTTGTTCTATTCAACTGTTACACTTTTGGCAAGATTTCGGGGCTTATCAATGTCGCAACCTTTAATTTTCGCTGTGTGATAGCCGAGAAGCTGAAGGGGAATTATTTCAATCGAAGGTGAAAATCTGTTTTCTGTTTCAGGAAGGGAAATAATAAAATCAGCGCCCTCTGCCAGCTCTTTTTGATTTTCACTGACAAGAGCAACAACAAAAGCTCCTCTTGCTTTGACCTCGCGGATATTGCTTAGCATTTTTTTAAAAACACTTTTCCGACAGCAAAGGGCTATTACAACCGACCCTTTTTCAATAAGAGAAATTGTTCCGTGCTTGAGTTCGCCTGCGCCGTAGGCCTCGCTTTGAAGATAGCTGATTTCTTTCAGCTTCAATGAACCCTCCATGGCAACGGGATAGTCGGTGTTTCTTCCAATAAAAAAGATGTTTTTGCTTTTACCTAAAATTTCGCTCAGCTTTTTCGCAAGCGGCTCTGTTTCAAGGGCTTGTTTTATTTTTTCGTCAAGAGAAGAAAGCTTTGAAACATAGTCTTTTTCTTCTTCTTCAGACAAAAGAAAGAGGCATGAAGAAATATACGCCGCCAAAAGATAAATAACAGCCAGCTGACAGGAATAGGCTTTTGTGGTTGCAACAGCAATTTCGGGTCCGGCGTGGGTAAAAATTACGCTGTCGCTTTCCTGCGCGATGGTGCTTAAAGGAACGTTGACAACACTCAGGGTTTTTGCACCTTGATTTTTAGCCAGCCTCAGCGCCGCAAGAGAGTCGGCAGTTTCTCCGCTTTGGCTGATAATTATAACCAAGGTGTTGGTGTTTAAAGGCGGGTTTCTATAGCGAAATTCTGAGGCAATATCTGCTTCACAAGGAATTTTCGCCATTTCTTCAATCAAATATTTTCCTGAAAGAGCAACATGATAGGCTGAGCCGCAGGCAACAAGATAAATGCGCGAGGTCTTCTGAAGCTCATTTTTATTCAGATTAATATTTTCAAAAGAAATTCTTCCGTTTTTAAAATATGCGTTTATTGTTTCTTTTATCACATGGGGTTGCTGCATAATTTCTTTATGCATAAAAAACTCATGGCCTTCTTTTTCCTGGTGAGAGGCAGAGAAATCAATTGTTTCAGCTGTTTTTTTAATTTCGTTTCCCGATAAATCAAAAAAGCTTATTTTTTCCTTTTCAATAACAGCAAGCTCATCATCGTTAAAAAAGAAAATATCCTTTGAAAAGGGCAGAAGGGCTGTTATGTCTGAGGCAACAAAGGAACCGCTTTCGGCTTTGGCGGCAACAAGTGGACTTTGTTTTCTGACGCAAAAAATTTTTCCTTCTTCTTCGCGGCAAATAATACCTAAGGAAAAGCTTCCTTCAAGCTGAGAAACAGTTTTTGAAAGCGAAGAAAGAGCGCTTCCGCTGTAGTTTTGCTCAAGAAGCTGAGCAATAACTTCTGTGTCGGTTTCGCTTTTGAAAACGAAGCCATCTTTAACAAGCTTTTCTTTCAGCGAAGCATGATTTTCAATTATTCCGTTATGAACAACTGAAAAAAGACCGCTTTGGCTTTCGTGGGGATGGGCGTTTCTGCTGTTTGGTTTTCCGTGAGTTGCCCATCGTGTGTGGCCTATTCCGGTTTCGGAAGAAAGATTATTTTTGCAAAGCTTTTCGCTTAAGGTCTGAATTCTTCCTGAGCATTTTAAGGTTTTGATTTTGCCTTTTTGAAAAACAGATATTCCGCAAGAGTCATAGCCTCTGTATTCAAGGCTGCCCAGCCCCTTCAGAAGATAGGGAACAGCGTTTTCGTTACCGGTGTAGCCGATTATTCCGCACATTGAAAATCACCTCATTGTTTTTTATTATATTTATGCACTGAAAGCTCCAAATAAAAACAAAAAACAATAAAATAGTTTTCATATTTAAAACTTTGTGATACAATATTAAAAGATATAAACCTAAGGGGGATTAATCTGTGAAAATTTTAAGTGTTGCCCTGGCAGGAGCCGCTGCTGCAGCTTCGGCATTTGCCGCCATGGAATATAAGGCAAGCAAGGGGAATTGCCTTGTTCAGCCCGATTTCGTTCTTATTCTCGGCTGCCGTGTCAGAGGTGAAGAGCCTGAAGAAATTCTCAAAACAAGAATTGAAGCTGCGGCAAGCTACATGAAAAGCAATATTGATTGCAAGGCAATATGCTGCGGCGGAATTGTTCATAAAGATCAGACAAAAAGCGAGGCGCAGGCAATTAAAGAGGGTCTTCTTGCTGCCGGAATCAACGAAGAAAGAATTATTCTTGAAGACAAGTCAACAACAACCGAAGAAAACTTTATAAATGCAAAAAGAATAATTGAAGAAAGCGGAATAAAAGAGCCTTCACTTGCTATTTTGTCAAGCGAGTTTCATCTTTTGAGAGCTGAATATATCGGAAGAAAAAAGGGTATTAAGGCAACGACTATTGCCGCCAAAACGCCAAAAACAAAAAGACTACAGGCTTATATAAGAGAATTCTTTTGTTTTCCTGCTGCATTAAAATAAAATTTTAAGGAGAAAGACCATGGGAAATGTTCAACTGAAAGCATATAAAGTCAGCGAAATAACCTTTAACAACAAGGTTCAGTCAAGAGTTGAATTCAAACTCGGAAACAAGGTTTCTCATAATGTCAAGCATATTTCTTCAGGCGGAATTTGCGAGGCAATTTTAACCATTGAGGTTTGCGATAATCAGCAGCCGGATATTCTCAACATCAAGGTTGTTGTTAACGGAATTTTTTCGGTCAATCCTCAGACAGAAAAAGAATTTATTCATGTTGAAACCTTTAATGAGCTCTTTCCTTATGCAAAGGCTCTGGTAACAACCATAACTGCCAATGCGGGAATTCAGCCGATTATAGTTAAAAACATTGATATTGAAAAGGAAGAAATATATAGGTGGAATACCCCGAAAAGAAGGGAGGAAAACTGATGAGTCAGCTTCTTGACCAGCTTCACGATGAAGAGCTTGATTTCACGGTTACTATAACCGATTCAGAGGGCGAAACCAATCAATATGAGTTTCTTGATATCGTTTTGAGAAACGAAATTCAATATGCTGTTGTTTGTCCTCTTGAAGACGACGGTTATGTTGATATTTTCAGAATTCAGGTTTTAAACGGAAAAGAAATTTATATCAGAGAAAAAGACGAAACAGTTTTAGACGAGGTTTTTGAAATTTTCAGATTGAAAAACGAAGATGAATTTGACTTCGACTGATTTTGACAAAATGTTTTGTTGTGTGTTATACTAAGGCAAAATTTTCAGTAAAGGGTGAGGATGTTGAATATTCTTCATTTTAAATATGCCGTTGAAATTGCAAAAACAAAGTCTATAAGCAAGGCGGCTGAAAATTTATATATGGGTCAGCCAAATCTCAGCAGGGCAATCAAAGAGCTGGAAGAGCATTTGGGAATAACAATTTTTCGCCGCACCTCAAGGGGAATTACAGTTACTGCTGAGGGCGAAGAGTTCCTTCAATATGCCAACAGAATCATTGCTCAGGTTGAGCAGGTTGAAGACATCTATATAAACGGAAAAAGAAAGAAAAAGCAGTTTTCTGTCAGCGTTCCCAGAACGACCTATATTGCCCAGGCTTTTACTGAGTTTTGCAAGCAGATGTCAACAACTGATCCGGCTGAGTTCTTTTATAAAGAAACAAACTCCATGAGAACAATAAGCAATGTTACAAAAGAGGAGTATAACTTAGGAATAATCAGATATCAGAAAACCTTTGATAAATATTTCAGAACGATGTTTATTGAAAAAAAGCTTGCCAGCGAAACGGTCAGCGAATTTTCTTATGACCTGATTATGAGCAAAAATCATCCCCTTGCCCAAAAGGATGTTGTTTGCGCTGAAGATCTTGCCGACTATATTGAAATTACCCATGCAGACCCCTATGTTCCGTCAATGCCTCTTATTGATGTTAAAAAGGCGGAGCTTTCGGAGTTTGTTGACAAAAGAATTTTTGTTTTTGAAAGGAGCAGTCAGTTTGAGCTTCTTTCAAAGATAAACACAACTTTCATGTGGATGTCGCCGATTCCTGAGGAATACATGGAAAAATATGGACTTGTTTCAAAGCGTTACGCAGGAAACAAAAAAATCTATCGCGACGTTCTTATCTACAGAAAGGGCTATAAGCTGACTGAGCTTGACAACGCCTTTATTGAAAAGGTTATTGAGAGCCGAAAAGAATATATGTAAATTTTTTAAATATAGATCACGGACTGCAAAAAACAAATAAAGGGTTTCTTTTGGTAATTTAAAAACCGAAAGAAACCCTTTAAAACTATAAACTAAAAGGCGTTTTGTGTTTTAGTATATAAACATTTTCCTATTTATTCTAACCCTTAAATAAAGGGATGTAAAAACCAAGATTTTACATCCCTTTGTGTTTTTTAATAAGGCTTAAAAATTCTTCTTTATTGTGAAAAGATCTATGCAGCCGACGGGGCAAGCTTCGTGGCATTTTCCGCAGCCTGTGCATTTATCATAGTCAACTTTTGCACAGAAGTTAACAACGCTGACAGCTCCTTCTTCACAAACCTTGGTGCATTTCATGCAGCCGATGCAGCCGGCCTTGCATTGCTTTCTGGTCTGAGCACCTTTGTCGTGGTTGTTGCAAAGAACGGCAGCTTTTGGAGTGCCGAGGGGGAAAAGATCAATAAGGCCGCGAGGGCAGGTTTTAATACACATTTTGCAGGCGCGGCATTTGTCGGGGTTGATTCTTGCAACGCCGTCGCAGATGAAAATTGCTTCATAAGGGCAAACGTTAACACAGTCGCCGAAGCCGATACAGCCATAAACGCAGTTTTTGGGACCGCCGAAAAGCTGTGTTGCAATTTTGCAGGATTTAACACCGCTGTAGTCAAGCTTTTCTTCAACATTTGAACAGTTACCCTGACACATTACGGCGGCTACCATGGGAGTAACAGCGCCGGCTTCCATTCCCATGATTTTGGCAATGGCTTTTGCAGCGTCGTTACCGCCGGGAGTGCAAAGATTACATTCGGTTGTTTCGCCTTTGGCAAGAGCACCGGCATAGCCGTCACAGCCTGAAAAGCCGCAGGCACCGCAGTTTGCACCGGGAAGACATTCACGAACAGCAACCTCTTTTTCGTCAACAGGAACGGCAAAAACAACTGAAGCGATTGCAAGGCCGAGACCTAAAACAATACCGATTCCGGCAACAAGAGCTGCCGCAAAAATAATTGAACTCATTTGTTTTACCTCCTTAACTGAAAATGTTTTCTATTATGCCTGCAAAGCCAAGGAAAGAAACAGAAACCAAAGAAGCGGCAACAAGTGTTATGGGAAGGCCTCTCATAAACTTGGGAATGTCGTTTGCTTCCATTCTTTCGCGAACGCCTGAGAACATAAACATGGCAAGCATGAAGCCCAAACCGGCGCCAACGCTGTTTACCATTGATTCAACAAAGCCATAGCCTTCGTCAATGTTGAGAAGAACAACACCGAGAACGGCGCAGTTTGTTGTAATCAGAGGAAGATAAATTCCGAGAGCACTGTAAAGGGCAGGAATATATTTTTTGAGAATGATTTCAACAAGCTGAACGAGAGCCGCAATAACAAGAATAAAAACAATTGTTTGAAGATATTCCATGTCGCGACTGACAAGAAGTGTGTTTATGGGATAAGTTACTGCTGTTGAAAGAGCCATAACGAAAATAACAGCAACGCTCATACCCATAGCGGTGTTGAGCTTTTTAGAAACACCGAGGAAGGGGCAAATTCCGAGGAATTTGGCAAGAATATAGTTGTTAGTGAGAATTGCAGTAAGAAGAATTGAAACAAGACCTTTTGTCATTTCCATTATCCGTTAACCTCCTTGCTTGAATTTTCACATGAATGAAGATTGCAGTTTTTAGCCATGGGGCAAGCTTCGCAGCCTCTCAGCTCAGCTCTGGGTTTACCTTTGCTTTCAGCCAATTTATTAACAGTTGCCATAAGGATACCGAAAACAAAGAAGCCACCGGGAGGAAGAAGGAAGATGAGCATGGGATTTTCATTGAGGAAGGGAACGCTGAATCCGTTGAAGGAAACATCGCCGAAAATGGCAAGAAGGTCCTTGATTCCTGCCATGAATGTTCCTGCGCCGAAAATTTCACGAATTGAGCTCATAAGGAAAAGAGCAACAGTGAAGCCAACACCCATTCCCAGTCCGTCAACAGCTGAAGCGAGAACAGGGTTTTTAGAAGCAAAAGCTTCAGCTCTACCGAGAATAATGCAGTTAACAACAATAAGGGGAAGATAAACGCCTAAAGCTGCGTCGAGGGCCGGAACAAAGGCTTTTACTATCATCTGAACAATTGTAACGAAAGAAGCGATGATAACAACATAGGCAGGAATTCTGACCTTGTTGGGAATTACCTTTCTTAAAGCGGAAATTACAACGTTTGAACAGATAAGAACAATTGAAGCTGCAACACCCATTCCGATTGCGCTGGAAACAGATGTTGTTACAGCGAGGGTGGGACAGGTTCCGAGAACAAGCCTTAAAACAGGGTTTTCGGCAATAATACCCTTTGAAAACTCTTTACCGAGTGATTTCTTTTCAGCCATTGTTTCCACCTCCGATTGTTTTCATAAAATCTTCTGTTGCCGCGTTAACAGCTGAGGTAACAGCCTTTGAAGTAATTGTTGCGGCAGTAATTGCCTGAATATTCTGGCCTTCACCTGAGTTCTTGTTAACGGTGAGGGGTCCGGATTTGCCTGAGAATTGAAGCTTGAATTTGTCGCCGGTTGCGTTTGCACCGAGACCGGGAGTTTCGCCGTGAGAAAGAATTTCAATTCCGGTAATTGTTCCCTCTGTGTCGTAGCCGATCATAACGCCGATTGAACCGCCGTAGCCCTTGGCTGAAGAGGTATAAACATAACCGATAACGTTGCCTTCTGCGTCGAAGGCTTCGCAAACGGTGAGACCGTTTTCTCTTTGAGAAACTTCGCCAAAGCTTTCAGCTCCCGTTAAAACAATCTGTCGGCTTGCGTTTTCGGTTTCAACCGCATTCTGAGCAATTTTCTCTTTTGTAATGCTGTTTGTGAAAGCAAGAAGAGCTGAAGAAACCAAACAAATCAGAAAGAGTGCAAGAGCAGGAATAATAATGTCTTTAGCTTTCATGTTTTTCATGCCTTTGCCTCCTTTTCTTTCTTTTCTTTAACAGAGCCGAAGGGCTTTGCAACGGTGAATTTTTCAATCTGAGGAACAAGAATGTTCATAAGAATAATTGAGAAAGAAACACCTTCGGGAAGTGAGCCGAAAATTCTGATTACGGAAGTAATAAGACCGCAACCGATTCCGAAAATAATTTTTCCTTTGAAGTTGATGGGTGAGGTGGTGTAGTCTGTTGCCATAAAGATAGCACCAAGCATAAGACCGCCGCCCAAAAGCTGATAAACCATGTATTCAACATTTCCGCCGCCTGCAATAAGGGTGAAAACGGCAACTGTTCCGATGAATGTGAGAGGAATGACGGGAGAAATAACTTTTCTTATAATAAGATATAAGCCGCCGATAATAAGAGCAAGAGAACAAACCTCGCCCATTGAGCCTCCATGCTTTCCGAGAAGCATATCCATCATTGAGGGGAGATTAGCTGCGCTAAGGTCGCCGCCGGCTGCTTTGGCAAGCTCAGCCATAGGTGTTGCGCTTGTGAGAGCATCGGCTGACCATGTGTTTTCAAATGGAAGAACCCATTCAGATAACGCCATGGCTGTGGGGAAAGACACCATAAGAATAATTCTTGCGGTAATTGCAGGGTTAACAAAGTTCTGGCCGATTCCGCCAAACATCTGTTTAACAACAACAATGGCAACTATGCTGCCGATTGCGGCAATCCACAAAGGAAGGTCAGCAGGAAAGTTCATTGCAAGGATAACACCAGTAACGGCTGCACTGAGGTCGCCGATGGTGTTGTCTCTTTTCATAACCTTGCGGGAAATAAATTCTGCAAGGACCGCAGTGGCTGTAGTAACAACGGTTAAAACAAGAGCTCTTGTTCCGAAATAAACAACGCTCATAACAACTGCGGGAAGAAGAGCGATTAAAACGTCAAGCATAATGCCTGTTGTGGTTTCATTTGAGCGCGCATGGGGAGAAGCGCTGACAGTTAGTTTTTTTGCCATGTTTTTAACCTTCCTCTCTTAAAATTTGTTTTGCAAGTCTCATGTATTGAACAAGAGGACGGCCTGAGGGGCAGGCGAAAGAGCAGGAGCCACATTCCATACAAACCATTATTCCGCTTTTCTTAAGAGAATCAACATCTTTGATTTTTGCAAATTTTTCAATATTGGTGGGCATAAGACTCATGGGGCAAACACTTACACACTTGCCGCAACGAATGCAGTCTCTTTCTTTTTTAGTAATGTTTTTGCTGTCTTCAAAAGAGAGAAGAGCATTGTTTTGTTTGCAAAGAGGTGCATCAAGAGAGCAAAGGGCAACACCCATCATAGGACCGCCGAAAATAATTTTTCTGGGCTCTGATTTGAAGCCGCCGCAGTAGTCAATAATATCCTGAAGGTTTGTTCCAATAGGAACTCTGATGTTTTTGGGCTCTTTGATGGCTGTTCCGTCAACGGTGATTGAACGGCTGATGAGAGGCTTACCGGTTTTGAGATATCTTCCCACAAAAGCAACGGAGGCAACATTCATAACAACACAGCCAACGTCTGCAGGAAGCTTTCCGGGGGGAACCTTTCTTCCGGTGGCTGAAAGAACCATCATTTTTTCAGCGCCCTGAGGATATTTTGATTTAAGAGTCATAAGCTTAACAACATCGCCGCTGTCGTTGTCTTTGTCGGCAATTTCCTTGAGAATTTTGAAGGCTTCAGGCTTGT
The DNA here is from genome assembly GCA_017474045.1 of Clostridia bacterium. GTDB lineage: Bacteria > Bacillota > Clostridia > Oscillospirales > Acutalibacteraceae > UBA6857. The sequence continues at coordinate 18,905 of JAFUHX010000023.1, forward strand.
TGTCTTCAATAGCAATAATAACCTGCTTAAAGCCAAGATACTTCTGAAGGCTATAGACACCTTCAAGAATATCCTGAGGGTCTTCAACGCAGCAACGGTAGTCAACTGTAATATAAGGCTCACATTCGGCAGCGTTGATAATAAGAGTGTCAACATTTTTGTCGTCGGGGAAATTAAGCTTAACATGGGTGGGGAAGCCGGCGCCGCCAAGACCTACAAGACCTGAAGCGCGGACTGCTGCGCAAAGCTCTGCTTTGTTTGTAACAACCGGGGGCTTGATGTCTTCAGAAAGTCTCATTTCACCGTCAGACTCGATAGTAACAGCCTTGCTCATCATTCCGTGGGCAAGCTTGATGTCGCCAACAGCGGTAACCTTGCCTGAAATTGTGGCGTGAATGGGAGCAGACACAAACTTGTCGGTGTCGCCGATAACCTGGCCAACACTGACAATGTCGCCCACCTTAACGGTAGGAACGCAGGGAGCGCCGATGTGTTGTTGCATAGGCAAAACGACCTTTGCGGGAATTGGCATTCTTTCAACAGCCATTTCCGCGGTGTTTTTGTTGTGTTTTACCTTAACACCGCCGCGGCCTTTGCCCACTGCCGTGAGAACGCCGTTTACGATTTTGCTCATTGTTTCATCTCCAATATTTTAAAATTTATTGTTTTAATATTTTGACTGAAGCAAGCTTCAGAAAATAAACGCTTTAAAAATTTTTTCGCTTTTAGCTTTAAGAAGGTTGAGAATAATTCCCGTTAAAAAGCCGGAAATCAAAGCGAAAATAACCAGGTATTTTCCATAGTTTAAAAGAAGGAAGGTTCCCGAAATCAAACAAGCCGCTGAAAGCTGACCTGCGTTATGAAAAAAGGCACACAGAACTCCGATTCCGATAAAGCTGAGATTTTTCCCTTCAAGCTTAATAAGAAAGCAAAGGGCGGCTGTGCTTAAAAATCCGCCGAAAAAGCTCATGAGAGCTGCGGTTGCTCCTCGCGTAATAAAGGCAAAAAGAACCTTTATTGCCGTTATATAAACAGCGCAGAGGGGCGAAACAAAAAAGGCGGAAAACATGGTTACGATGTTTGAAAGGCCGGGCTTTGCGCCTGCAGGGAGAAAGGGAAGGTCGGGAATAAGGACCGACTCAAAAAGGCTGAGCACCAGAGCCAAGGCTCCTAAAATTGAATAGAGAGAAAGCTTTTTAATTTTTTTATCATATATCAAAGGAATTCACTCCTCGGGTCAATAAGCAACAATGTCGTTTTCGTTGTCTGAACCGATAATGCAGACAACAACCTTGTTTGGAACGCACGCCATTGTGTGTGAGTTTTTTGAAAGCTTTCCGTGTTTTACGCAAAGCTGATCTTTGCAGGTGGAAAAAACAAAGCTGACTCCGTCTTTTTCAATTTTAACAGTGCAGCCTCCGACTTCAAGGAAAATATCTTCTGTCAGAGAAGAAAGCTCAATTTCTTTAAAAACTTCGCCGTTATAATAAATTTTTGCCTGAAGGCTTTTTTGCGGAATAAAGGAAAAAGCAAAAAGAAGAGCGCAGAAAATGCACAAAAAAGAGATTATTAAAATGTCACCTTTTTTAATCATAGCCTTCAATTCGCTCACCTGTCAGTTCTTTTGAAAATCAACTTCCCCGATTGTTGTAATTTTTTCTTCCTTATCAACAAAAATTGCTCCGACGCCGTATTCTTCAGCAAGTGCTTTGCCTTTTTCACTTCCGAGAACAAAACAGGCTGTTGAAAGTGCATCGCTTAAAAGACCGTTGTTGCAGACGATAGTTACGCTGATAAGGTCGCTTTCGGCGGGATATCCTGTTTTTGCGTCAAGAAGATGATGGTAGCGAACGCCGTTTTCTTCAAAATATTTTTCGTAGTCGCCTGAGGTGGAAACAAAGCCTTCGCTAAGAAGAATTGTTCCGATAATTGCGTTTTCATTTCTGGGGTGGCGAACGGCAATGCGCCATTTGTCCTCGGCCTTGTTTCTGTTGCCGAAGGCAACAATACTGCCGCCCACAGAAACAACGGCTCCTTCAACTGAACTTTCTGAAAGATATTGATAAATCAGACTGCAGGCGAAGCCTTTTCCTACTGCGCCTAAATCAATAAACTGACCTTTTTCTGTGGATATTTCAGTTCCTGAAACAGCTATTTTTTTGTAATCAACGGTTTCAAGAGCTTTTTTGATTTCTTTTTCCGAGGGGATACGCTGGTTGTCTCCGCCTATGTCCCAGAGCCTGCTGACAGCGCCTACGGACAAATCAAAGGCTCCTTCGCTTTTTTCAGAAATCTCACCGCAGATTTTAAAAAGCTCAGAAAGGTCGTTTGAAAAAACAACACCTTGGCTGTTGAGCTTTTCAATTTTTGAACCAGCTTCTCTCCATGAAATTTCGTCTTCGAGCTGTTGAATGATTTTGATAACCGCTTCGTTGGTGGGAGCCGTGTTTTCACCATAGGTTTTGGCTGTTATAACAGTTCCCATGGCAATGGCACTTTTTTCATAATGAGAAAAATCTTTTTTTCTTTGGGAATAAATCAAACTTCCCGAAATAAGAGCAGCCACAAGAAAAATGCTTATAACTGCCGAAAGATATTTTTTTGTTTTTTCGCTTAATTTTTTCATAAACTGCAAAACCACTCTTTAAAAAATACAACAAAATCCCTGATTCTACACTATTCACTCTATTCTACACTAAAATATATAAAATTTCAAGTTTTCATTGCTTTATTTAATAGTTTTTGATATACTAATTCAAGCCTTTTATGTAAAAATTTTTCATCAGTACCGTTAAAAAAGGAAAGGACTGATTTTTTATGGATTTTAATTTGTCAATTCCGGTCAATGTTATAAGCGGAGAAAACTGCATTGCAAAAAACAGCGAGAAGCTTCTGGCTTTCGGAAAAAGATGTATTATTGTAACAGGCGGAAAAAGTGCTTTATTAAGCGGCGCCTTGAAGGATGTAAGCTCTGCTCTTGAAAAAGAAAACATTCAATATACCGTTTTCAGCGAGGTCGGACCAAATCCTCTTTTAAGTGTATGCCGCAGAGGCGGTGAACTTGCCCGAAGCTTCGGCGCTGATTTCGTTTTGGGAATCGGCGGAGGTTCACCTCTTGATGCCGCCAAGGCTGTTGCTGTTTTTGCCGCTAATGAAAAGATGACCGAAAGAGAAATATATACTCTTAAAGAAAGAAACAGGGCTCTTCCCATTGTTCTTGTGGGAACAACGGCAGGAACGGGCAGTGAGGTTGGAAGGGTTTCTGTTTTGTCTGATGACGAAACAGGAAGAAAAAAGTCTATTGCTTATGAAGACTGCAATCCGGCGCTCACCTTTGCTGACAGCAGATATACTCACTCAATGCCCTATTCTGTTACGGTTTCAACCGCGCTTGACGCCTTGTGTCATGCTCTGGAGGGCTATTTTTCTTCAAAATGCACCGATATTCCCACTATGTTTGGCGAAAAGGGTGTTTCGATGATTTGGCAAGGACTCAAACAGCTCAGAGAAACTAAGGCTCTTCCCGAAAAAGAGATGAGAGCTCAGCTTTATTACGGTTCTCTTTATGCGGGAATTACTCTTGCTTATTGCGGAACTGCTTTTCCTCACCCTTTGGGATATGTTTTAACAGAAAATTACGGCGTTGCGCACGGAACGGCATGTGCTGTTTTTCTTTGTGATTTCATGAAAAAAGCAAGGCTCTTTGAAAAAGAAAAAACAGAAAAAATTCTTTCTCTTACCAATGAAACCTTTGAAAGCTTCTGTCAGACCATAGAGGAGCTTCTGGAGGTTCCTGAAATTAAAATGACTGAAGAAGAAATTGAAAAATATTGCTCTCGCTGGAGCGAAGTCATTCCCAATAACTTCAGATTCACCCCCGGAGGATACACCAAAGACGAAGCTCAGCAGCTTTTTATTGAAAAGTTTATGTAAGGTTTTTCTTCAGTTAAACACTCTTGATAAAAATGAATAAAAATCGTTTGGAGGGTTTCCTTTGTTCAAATTAATTCAATGCGCCGAAAACACCTATTATCTTGAATGCTATTGTAACACGGGCGTTTATGACCTCGGCAACGGAGAGGTTATTCTTATTGACAGCTGCGACCATAAAAAAAGCGTAAAGGACCTTGATAAAGCTCTTGAAGAAAGAGGCTGGAGAGTCAGAACCATAATTAACACCCATTGCCATGTTGATCACATTATGGGCAACAAGTTTTTCAAAGAAAAATATGGCTGCAAAATCTATTCAAGCAGGGTTCAGAGCGCTTTGACAGAGGAACCTGCCGTGGAGTTGAATTTTTATTTCAACGGAATTTTTCCAAGATTTAACAACGAGGCTTTCTTCGAAATGATTAAGGCTCCCTGCGAAATTTTTTCTGATGATGTTTTGCCCGAAGGCTTTGAAACAATGCTTCTTCAGGGTCACTGCATAGATCATCTTGCTGTTAAAACGCCCGACGATGTTTGGTTTGTGGGTGACTGTGTTCTTGCTGAAGAAACCTTCAACAGCTATAAAATTCCTTTCTTCGGAAACATTAACAAAAGCATTGAAACGGCAGAATTATTGCCCTCTCTTCTTAAAGGAAAACTTTTTGTTCCCTCTCATTCAAGACCTTGCGAAGATATTGCTCCCCTTGCAAAAATCAACGCTGGAAGGCTTTCTTCTCTTAAAGATTATTTTTATAATATCTGTGAAAACAAATCTCTTGAAGAAATTTTGGCTTTTGCCGACGGCGATCTTGAGCTTCACCTCAATGAAGATAAATTCGCCAAAATCGGCTATACTGTCAGAGCGATTATGCAAGCACTTATTGAAGACGGAAAAATTGCCGCAAGGTTGGAAGAAAGCAGATTGGTTTATAAAAAGCTATAAAAATGCGCAGAAAGAACAAGCCGTGATATTTTATTTTCTGAAAGTTTTAAATTTATAAAAGTTAAAAGGGTTTCTACGGATTTTTCAATCTATAGAAACCCTTTTGTCGTTTCAGGTTTATGCGGTCTGCGCTTTTTTTATTGCTTTATTTAATAGTTTTCTGCCCTGACCTGAAAGAAGGCTTGCTCATGAGAGCAGACGGGGCAGGCCTTGGGAGCATTTTTTCCTTTGTGAATATGGCCGCAGTTTCGGCAGATCCAGATTGTTTCTTCTTCCTTTTCAAAAACCTTCTGATCTTTGATGTTTCCGGAAAGCTTCTGAAATCTTTCTTCGTGAGTCTGCTCAATTTTTGCCACCAATTCAAAAAGAACGGCGATGTTGTTGAAGCCTTCTTCTCGGGCTTCCTGAGCAAAGTTTTTATACATGGTTGACCACTCATAGTTTTCGCCCTTGGCGGCGTCATCAAGGTTAAGCTCTGTGGGCCCTGCACCACCGGAAAGAAGCTTCCACCAGATTTCAGCGTGTTCTTTTTCGTTGTTTGCCGTTTCTTCAAAAATTTCAGCGATTTGTTCATAACCGTCTTTTCTTGCTTTTGCGGCGTAATAGGTGTATTTGTTTCTTGCCTGACTTTCACCGGCGAATGCCGCCAGAAGATTTGCCTGAGTTTTGCTTGAGTTAAGTTGCATAGTTGCCTCCTTAATATATTACTTGATAATATATTGGTCAGATAAAGAAATAATTATAACAGAAAACAAGAAATTTAAAAAACATTAAAATTGATGCTCTAAGAGGTGGAAATTGGTTTTCTTTTGTGATATAATAAACCTAATTATGCGTATAAATTATTCAAACCACTGACGGAGGTTTTTGTTTTGATAAAAAAGGTTTGCGATTTAAACATAAACTACATTGAAAAAGGCGAGGGTGAGCTTGTTTTGCTTCTTCACGGCTGGGGCTCAAATATTACGCTTTTTGAAAGCATGATAAATGTTCTTTCTCAAAAATATAAGGTTCTCGCTATGGATATGCCCGGCTTTGGCGAAAGTCAGGAGCCTTCAGAGGCATGGGACGTTGATTGCTACACCGATTTTGTTTTGGAATTTCTCAAGGACTATGATTTTTCAAAAATAACTCTTCTCGGTCATTCCTTTGGAGGAAGAGTTATAATCAAGCTTTGCTCAAGAGAGCTTCCCTTTGAGGTTGAAAAGGTTATTCTTGTTGACAGCGCAGGCGTAATGCCCGAAAAAACTGCTTCGCAGAAAATGAAACAGAAGGCATATAAAATGACCAAGAAAATCTATTCCTCCTCAGCTGTTCAAAAGCTTTTTCCCGATGCGCTTGAAAACCTGAGAAGAAAAAACGGCTCAGCTGATTATAACGCCGCGTCACCCATTATGCGCCAGACACTTGTTAAGGTGGTTAACGAAGATTTGTGTCACCTGATGCCTAATGTTAAATGTCCGGCTCTTCTCATCTGGGGAAAAAACGACGACGCAACGCCTCTTTCCGACGGCGAAAAAATGGAAAAGCTTATGCCTGAGGCGGCTCTTGTTTCTTTTGATAATGCCGGCCACTACTCGTTTCTTGACCAACAGGTTCTTTTTAATCGTGTTCTGGCTTCATTTATGAATATCGAATTTTAAAAGGAGAAAACGAAATGAATCTTATTCTGAATATTGCTTCAACCTTGCTTTTTGTTGTGGCTTTGTCTTTTTGTGTTGTTGATTCAATGCATTTCTTTCAGCTTAATTCCTATCGCTTTGACACTCACAGCAAATGGCTCAGTCAGAACTTTTCCAAGCATCTTTCACATTTTATGCTGGGTGTTTTAATGCTTATTGTTACGCTCATTCCAATGAATATCAACATGAAGGCCATTCTGGTATCAGTTCTTTTTGCAATAGCTATTCCTGCGGAGAAACCCAAAAAAGCAAAAAAACCTCTTGTCTATACTCCAAGAGTCAAGAGAATGCTTTTCACAACGGCTTTGGTTGTTGCTCTTTGTGTTGTTTTGTCAAACATTATCTGCACAGAGGCAAACTGCAGCATTATTCTTTTTGTTTATTCTGTTATTTATCTTTTAGGCGTTGTTCTTGTTTTTGTTTCAAACTTAATAAACAAGCCTGTTGAACTTTCAATTAACCGCTACTATACAAACGATGCAAAGAAAATTCTTAAAAATTGCGAAAATCTGAAAATTATCGGTGTTACGGGCAGCTATGGAAAAACCAGTGTCAAGTTTTATCTTAACACTCTTTTAAGAGCAAAATATAATGTTCTTATGACTCCCGAAAGCTATAACACACCCATGGGTGTTGTTAAAACCATCAGAGGTCATTTAAAGGCTACCCACGAAATTTTTATTTGTGAAATGGGTGCAAAATGGGTGGGCGACATAAAAGAGCTTTGTGATATTGTTCATCCCCACCACGGCGTAATTACCTCAATAGGCCCTCAGCATCTTGAAAGCTTTAAAACTCTCGACGCTGTTAAAAGCACAAAGTTTGAGCTTGCAGATTCACTTCCCGAAGAAGGAATGTTGTTCTTAAACGGCGACGATGAAAACATCAGAGCATACGGTTCAAAGCGCCCTGCCATAACCTACAGCATCGGCGGAGAAGCTGATTATGTTGCTTTTGATTTAACCGTTACCGACAGAGGAACAACCTTCAGCGTAAAAGCTCCTGACGGTGAAACCGAAACCTATTCAACAAAGCTTATCGGTCGTCATAATGTTTTAAACATCGTTGGTGCAATTGCAATTTCTCACAAAATGGGAATTTCTCTTTCACAGCTTAAAGGTCAGGTCAGAAAGCTTGAGGGTGTTCCCCACAGACTTGAGCTCACTGAGAAAAACGGCGTTACAATAATCGACGACGCATATAATTCAAATCCCAGCGGAACAAAGGCTGCCCTTGAGGCACTCAGCCTTTTCAACGGCTATAAAATCCTCGTAACTCCCGGAATGGTTGAGCTTGGCGAAAAACAAGATGAGCTTAACCGTGAGTTCGGAAGAAATGCGGCAGGCGTTTGCGACTATGTTGTTCTTGTGGGCTATAAGCAGGCTGTTCCCATCAAAGCCGGTCTTGAAGACGAAGGATTTGACGAAAACAAAATTTTTGTTGCAGGAAATATAAACGAAGCTTTGACCCATGTTTATTCTCTCAGCAGCGGCGGAAAGAAGAAGGTTATTCTTCTTGAAAACGATCTGCCGGATAACTATTAATAAGTGAAAGGAGCTTTTTTATGAAAATCAAACTCGGTGTTATGTTTGGCGGAAAAAGCGTTGAACACGAAATTTCAATTATTTCTGCTATTCAGGCAATAGGCTATATAAACAAAGAAAAATATGAGGTTATTCCAATCTACATAACCAAGGGTAACGAGTTTTATGTTGGTGAAGATATTGGAAAAATCGAAAGCTACACTAATCTTGGAAATCTTCTTAAAAACAGCCAGCGTGTTGTTCCCGTTAAAGACGGTAACAAGGTCAATCTTATAAAATATCCTCAGAAAATGTTTCAGAAGGGTGTTTATGACTATATAGATATTGCCTTCCCCGTAGTTCACGGAACAAATGTTGAAGACGGAACCCTTCAGGGCTATCTCAATATGCTTGACATTCCCTTTGTTGGCTGCGATGTTATTTCTTCTGCTGTGGGAATGGATAAATATGTTATGAAAACCGTTCTTAAGGATAACAACATTCCGGTTCTTGATTGCAGACTTTTCAGCGGAAAAGAATATGACAGCGACAGCGACCTTGTGGCTGATGAAATTGAAAAAGCAATCGGATATCCTGTTATTGTTAAGCCTGTTAATCTCGGTTCTTCTATCGGAATTTCAAAGGCAGAAAACAGAGAAAAGCTTCTTCAGGCTCTTGACACAGCCTTCAGCTACGCAAGCAAGGTTCTTGTTGAAAGAGCTATTGAAAACCTGAAAGAAATCAACTGCTCTGTTCTTGGTGACTATGAAGCCGCAGAAGCTTCAGAATGCGAAGAACCCGTAAACAGCGGCGAAATTTTAGATTTTGAACAGAAATATATCGGTGACAGCTCTGCCAAAGGTACTAAAGGCGGTGCAAAGGCATCAGGCAGCAAGGGAATGGCTACCCTGAAAAGAAAAATTCCCGCTGATATTTCACCGGAGCAAAGAGATATTATCAGAAAAATGGCTGTTGACGCTTTCAAGTGCCTCGGCTGCAACGGTGTTTCAAGAATTGACTTTATGATGGATACTGTTACCGGAGAAATCTGGCTTAATGAAATCAACACCATTCCCGGTTCACTTTCTTTCTATTTGTGGGAGCCTTTGGGTGTTCCTTACACAGAGCTTCTTGATAAAATGATTGCTCTTGCTCTCAAGCGTGAGCGTGAAAATGAAAATATTACCTATGCTTTTGATTCAAATGTTCTCCAGGGTGTTAAGCTTGGCGGCGGAGCAAAAGGCGCAAAGGGAAGCAAGGTCTGATTAAAAATGTAACGAGCTGTAAAAAACAATTTACAGCTCGTTTTTTAAGCGGCAAGAAATAAGCAAACTGAGCAAAAACGAAGCTTCAGCTTCGTTTTTGGTTACCCGAAGGCGTACAAAGGTACGCCGAGAGGCGAAGTTTGTTTATAGCATGAACCGCTGTTTTTCACTTTCTTAATGTTTTAGACTCATAAATGTTAAAAGGTTTCTTCAAATTTTGCAATCTGAAGAAACCTTTATGTTGTTCAGGTTTATGCGATCTGCGCGTTTTACCGCCCCGAGGGGCGAGGAAAAAAAGATGCAGAATGAGCAAACTGAGCAAAAATGAAGCTTCAGCTTCGTTTTTGGCAACCCGAAGGCGTACAA
>JAFUHX010000024.1 GCA_017474045.1 Clostridia bacterium
AATTTGAAAATTTCCTTTTCGCATACGGCTAACGGTCGCCGTTTTTCAGGCAGAGCTTTTGCTCTGCCACGCCGACGAAGTCGGCGCCGCCGCCCCCTCGAAGCGTAAAGTTTTTATATCTGTAAATTGATGTCCACCTTGAAAAACGCTGTTGCTCGGTAGAGCTGTAAATTTATTTTCGAAGTCTGAGGCGGCCGGTGGTGTCGCCTTGCGACTTTCCCTTGGGGGAAATGTCCAAAAAAGCTGTTAGCTTTTTTGGACAAAAGGGGGAATAGTGCCTTTCGGTAGGTTGGAACAGAGGAAGGCTTTATATTATAACTCCGGGTGTTCGGCTTGAACTTTCAGCCGTTTCCAACGGCGGTCAACTTCTTTTTGAATCCGATTTGTTACGTCGTCATATTTTTCATCAGCTAAGTGTCTGGTTCTTCCCATCATTTTAAGCCAATCTGTTATGGGAATTTTTTTGTTTCTTGCCTCGGGGTCATAGCTTAGAACAGTCTGACCTCTTTCAACCTCATAAAGAGGAAAGAAACAGCTATCCACAGCCGCCGCAATTACCTTTCTCTCGGTGTTTGGTCTGTCGCCCCAATTAAGCGGACAGGCTGAAAGGCACTTTATATAGGCTGTTTCGCCCTTTTGAGCGTAATATTGAGCCTTGGCAGCCTTCTTTATAAAATCGTTAGGGTCAGACTCCGCAGCTGTTGCCACATAAGACATTCCTGTTGCCGCCATAATCTGAGGCATATCCTTATGAAAAAAGGTTTTTCCCCATTGATTTTTTCCAAGATGTGAGGTTGCGCTTTTGGCTCCCATTGGTGTTGAATAAGAAAGCTGATAGCCGGTATTCATATATCCGCCGTTATCATATTCAAAAATGATAATCGGTGAACCTCTTAAAGCCGCACCCAAGGCTGAACCCATTCCAATATCCATTCCTCCGTCACCGCTTACCATAACAAAGGTAATTTCGCCCTCGGGAAGCTCTTTTCGCTCTTTCATCTTTCTGAATACTTCCTGAAGTCCCGACAAGGTAGCGGCACCGTTTTGAAAAAGATTATGAACATAGGGAACCTTAAAGGCTGTTTTCGGATAGCTTGTTGTTACTACCATAGCGCAACCTGTTTGAAACAAAAGAACAACATTTCCTTCCATTCCCCGAAGAAGCAGATTCAGATTAACCGGTATTCCGCAGCCCGGGCACGCCCCGTGACCGGGTGCAAGCCGTTTCGGTCTTGAAAGCGTGTTTTTTACCGTTGCACCCTTGACAACAAGCTTTCCGTTTTCTTCAACGCAGGAAATCAGGCGCGGAACATTTTCTTCCTGCACCGGCTCAAAATACGGCTCGGGAGTGAAATTTTCATCCCCTGAATACACTCCTATATAATCAAAGCTTCTGACGTCTTTTTCAAAGCAAAGCTCAAAAAGCTCCATAGCATCTTTTTCATAAAAATCTTTACCTCCAATGCCATAGATTCTTGTAATTACCCTTTGAGAAAGACCCTTTTGCTGCAAAGCGGCTTTAATTTCCAGCGACATATTTCCGCCGCCTGCGCCGTAGCTGTCCTGACGGTCTGCAACAAGAATTGTTTCAGCGTTTTTGCAAAGCTCTCCGATTTCTTCAAAAGGAAAAGGTCTGATTGCCCCGAGAGAAAAAACGCCACACTTTTTTCCTTTTTTTCTCAGCTTTTCGGCGGCAGCCTTTGCCGTCAGATATGAAGAGCCAAGAACAAACATAATAACCTCAGCGTCGCTTGTTTTGAAAGACTTGATTACCTCCGGCTTTCTTCCTGAAAGCTTTTCATATTCTTCAAAAACCTCTTCAACAACGCCCCTCGCCTTTTCCATTGCCAGATGAAGCTGATATTTGTTGTTTATCAGGTCAGGTTCATTCATATAAGATCCGATTGTTACGGGATTTTTCATATCAAGCGCCGAAAGGCTGGTTTTTAAAGGTCCGACAAAATTTTTAACAACCTCATCATCAGAAAAGACATAAGAAACTCTTTTCTGATGGCTGGTAAAAAAACCGTCAAAAGCTACTATAACGGGCAAGCTCAGCTTTTCTCCGATTTTTAAAGCACAAATATTAAAATCATAAACCTCCTGAGGTGAATCGGCAAAAAGAATTATCCAGCCCGTATTCAGAGCAAACATTATGTCGCTGTGGTCGCCTTTTATGGAAAGCGGTTCTGAAACGCTTCTGCAGGCAACATTCAGGACCATCGGAAGCCTCGTTCCTGACTGAACAGGCAGCTGCTCAAGAGAATAAAGAAGTCCGTTTGCCGAAGTGGCGTTGAAAACTCTTCCGCCTCCGGCTGAAGCGCCGTAGCAAATTCCGGCGGCGCTGTGTTCGCCCTCAGCGGCAATCAGAGAAATATCATGTTCACCCTCAGCACCCATTCTGTCAAGATATTCCGCAATTTGCGTCGATGGCGTTATGGGATAATAGCCCATAACATGATAGTTGATTTGTTTAGCAGCATAGGCTGCAAGCTCATTTCCGCTTTCAAACAAAAGTTTTTGCTCTGCTTTTTTCATTTTACATAAGACCTCCGTCAACGCGCTTTTCATCTGAGTATGACTCCCCGGTTATTGCTGAATTTGCGCCGGCGGCTTCATAATCAACCTTTTTTGAAATCAAATCTTTGTTTCTGACAAACCATTTTTTCCGGGAATGTTCCTCGTCCTTTCCTGATACCAACGCTCCTGTTGGGCAAACATCAACACAGCGAAGGCAACCCTTGCAATGATGATAGTCAAGCCCTTTGTTTATCATTGTTTCCTTTCCCTTGAATTCGCCGGGAAGAAACTGGAAAACCATATCCGGACAAGCTGTGTCACACAGACCGCAATGAATACATTTTTCTTCCAGAAACAGAGGAATAAAGCCTTCTCTGGAAGAAGAAAGCTCGTTGGAAACCGTGCTTCCGATGTGATAGTTTGCTCCGCCCTTAAAGGCATTGGAAAAGCCCCATTTGCTCTTCACTTCACGGTACGGAACCTCAGGATAGCGTTCGTCAGGCTCAAAACGATGTGTTTTAAGAGTGTTGAAGCCAAATTCAATTCCCTCAAGGTTGTTCTGAAGCATTGCGGGATATTTTTTTCCAAGAGTATCGGAAACCAGCTTCTTAACCGCTTCAAGAGGAATAAAGCCCGAAGCCTTTGCAACAGCACCAAGCATTACCATGTTTATTCTGCTTTTGGTTTTCAGCGCCGCTTCAAGCGCATCAACCGTACACACCGTTCCTGCATGAAGACGAAGGCCTTCTCTCGCTTCTTCCGGCGAAGAGCTTGTGTTAACAATTAAAACGCAGTTTTCTTCCACCCCTGCTGTTACGGGCAATGTTTTTGAAAGTGCTTGATGAAAAAGAACAAGCATATCCGGTCTTTCAACGGGACTGTTATGAAAAATTGTTTTTTCAGCCTCACACCAACGGACATAAGATTTAACGGGTGAACCTCTTTTTTCTGAGCCGTAGCTTGAAAAGGCAGATGAATTAAGGCCAAGATAAACGGCGCCAAGCTCTCCAAGGAGCTTTCCGCAAAGATTGGCTCCGAGACCGCCGATGCTTTCAAGCCTGATTTCATAATATCCGTTTTCATTAACATGGGGAAGCTTCACTCTGAAAGAGTCTTTTGGGTTTGTTTCTGTTGTTTTTTGTTTCATAGCCTTCTCCTTTTCTTTTATTTTAGGATTTGCCCTGAATTGTTAAATTATTCAAAATCAAAGAAGCCTGTTTTTACATAAATAGGCTCTTAAATATCTGAAAAATAATAAAAATTTAATTTTTTTCAGATACATCACCCTCTTTTTATGTTATTATATTAATCAAGAACATAAAAAGGAGAAAACAACCATGAAAAAGAAAATTATTCCCCTTCTTGCCGTTGTTCTGGCAATCGGAGCAGCTTTAACCTTCCATTTCACAAAATACATGAAAGATTCAAAAGACACCGAAGAGCTTTTCAGAGAAAATGTTTTGTCTGCAGGCTATGAAAACACTGTTGAAACAGCCTTTGCTCAGACTGAAATTTATAGCATTATCAAAGAGCATTTTGCTTCACCCCTTCCTGAAGGAAAGAAGGAAAAAAAGGCTGTTATTATCGGTTATGACGGTTGCCGCGCCGATGTTCTGACTCAGGTTCAGAAGGAAAACAGCGCGATTAACGCCTTGCTTGAAGAAGGTGCATCAAAAAAACTCAGCTATTGCGGAGGTGTCAATTTCCCTGAAAAGAACACCCAAGACACCTCAACTGCACCGGGTTGGTGTTCAATTTTAACAGGCGTCTGGGCAGATGAACACGGGATAACCGGCAACGACATTACAAAGTCTCTCAACACAAAAACCCTTCTGACCTCCTTGACAGAAGAAGAAACAATCGACAGCTCTGTTTTCATCACCAAATGGGCAGGACATTTTTCAAGAAAAAACGCAACCTATCTTCTTGAAAAAGAATATTGCGAAAAAAATTCTCTTGATGTTTCCTTTAGCAAAACAAAAGACGACAGCGCTTCCCTTGAAGCCTTTAAAAACGAGGTCAGCCGTGAAGACTGCGCAGATTTTCTTTTTGTTATTTTTGAGCCAACAGATTCAACCGGCCACAGCTTCGGCTTCACAATTAACAATCCCCGCTACAAAGAGGCCTTCATTGAAGCTGATAAATTCGGCTTTGATGCCCTCAGCGCAATCAAAGAAAGAGAAAGCTTTGAAAATGAAGATTGGCTGATTATTATTACATCTGACCATGGCGGAATCGGAACAGACCATGGAAAAGAAAGCATTCAGGAAAGAATGACCTTCACAGTTATTAACAAAGAGTTCTGAACGCAAACTGAAAAATCCTTGTTTTAAAATCCTTGTTTTATAAGTAAAAATAATCAAACCGCTGTGTTGACTTTTATAAGCCTTCACAGCGGTTTTTATCAATTATTTTTTCTTTCTTTTTCTTAAAACAAAGCCGGTTAAAATCTGCAAGACAGAAACGGTAACGGAAGTGAAAAACAAAAATTTTCCCAAAGCACTTGAGCCCTCAGATTCGAGAAGCATAATTGCGCCAACAACAAACATCAAAAACAAAACAACAGCCTCAAAAACAACAAAAACCTTCACCTTTTCTTCATTGATATTTTTGCTGTTTTTGGAAAACCTTGTCATAGCAAAAAGATAAGCATTCACTATCGGTTCCATTATTATTTCCATAATAATTTCAAAAACCATTTCAAAAAAGAATTCCATAAAAAATCATCCTGATTGATAATTATCTTAAAAGGCGGTACTTTTCATTTAAAGCACCGCCGCGTTTTTCAGATTTTGCTTAAATAAGTCTGAGCTTTTTGGCAAGCTCTTCACCGTCAAAGAAAATATACATAAAGCCAACAGAATCATATTTAACTTCAATCTTGTGACCGTCAATTACTGCCTTGAGAACGTGAGGAAACTCAGCCAGAGCAACATATTCATCATAGACTCTTCCGTTAATCACAAGCTCATTGGTCTTTTTCACCCTTCGATAAACAATTCTGTAGCCGTTTTTTTCAGCCTCAAGAAGTTTTCTCTCTTTAACATCGGTATCCGCCATTCTGAGAATATCTGAATTCATCTGATTTTCAAAATTATTCTGATATTCAGAAGCTTCGGTCTCACCTTCAGTTTTAATTTCTTCTTCTGTCGAATTTTCTGCCGAAGCTTCAGGCAGCTTTTTAAGCTTTTTAAAATTAACAATACCTCCGACAAGCGAAGCTATAACCCAGACATGAAAAACAATGTCAAGAATCATATCAGAGCTGAATCCTGAAAAGCCCAGCATAGCAAGGGTATCAACAACGAAAAGCACCAAAGCAAAAATCAGCCAACCGATCTTTTTCTTTTTTGAAAAATACCAACAAAGAAAATACAGCAATAAAATTGCAACTGCAATAGAAATGGTGATTGCAAAAAGAGACTTCTGAGAAAATTCCATGTCAGGAACATCAGAATAATATTCTTCAGGATACATTCCGCAAAAATACATTCCGTAGTCTGCAAGAAAATAAGGAATAAACGCAGAAAACAAAAAATAGGTGTTTGAATTTGTAACCAGCAAAACAACATTAATTGCTGTAAAAACAACAACCAAAAGCAAATTCACAATACTGCTGTTATATCTCACCTCTAAATTTTCTAAGGGTGTTCCCGAGGTGTTTTTTGATTTCAAAAATCCCATAATATCCTCTCCTTTTTTATCCTTGGCTTTAATATATATTGCGGAAAACGCTTTGTCAAGTCATTCACCTCTTTGTGTGTATTATACTCAATGTTTGAGTTATTGTCAATACTCAAAATCAGAGTATTATATCATTTCATTGAGGTGATAAGCTTGGATTATCTTGAAAAGTTAATTGCTTTGAGAATAGACAACGATTTATCCCAAAGCACCGTTGGAAAAATTATCAACAAATCTCAGCAAGGCTACGACCACATTGAAAAACGAAGGGCAAAGCTCGCCATTGAGGATTTCAAAAAGCTCTGCGAATTTTATCAAGTCAGCGCAGACGAGCTTCTGGGATTGAAAAGATGAAACAAAAAACAGGCAGACTACAGTTTTTGAAAGTCTGCCTGTTTCTTTTATAAAAATTTATGAAACCCTGTCATAATAAATCCATGACGAATCTTCGTCTTCAACTTCTTTGAGCATCAAAGTGTTTCCCTTGACTTTATATTCGTATGTATAAGACATCCAAAATGCGCTCATAGTTAAATAATCGTCATCAATATAATATTTTCCGCTTATTCCGTCACAAGTGAAGGTTCCGTTTTCATATATTGAAAAATCGTCTTCAGGATAATCGCTGAAATTTTTGCCTATACTTCTACTTGAAACTTCCCAGGAACCATAAATTTTTCCACCGCCTGAAAAAACAGAAAATATCAACACACCAACTATAATCACTGCTATTGTTAAGATAACCGCTGTTTTGTTTTCCTTAACCTTTTCTAAAACTCCTTGGGTTTTTTCGGTTTTTAAAAAGTTCTCTGCTTTTTCACGTGCCGCATCAACTTTTTCCCGTGCAAACTCCGCTTTTTCAAAAACGATTTCTGCCTTTTCGCGAACAAACTCTGCTCTTTCAGCCGCCTTACTTGCTGCAGAAGCCTCCGCAACCTTTTCTTTTGTTTCGCTCTTGTCAGTTTCAGCATTGTGACCTTCGTTTTCTGAATCAGAAGCTTCAACCAAAACTTCTTTTAAGCTTTCTTTCTCCGGCTCTTCAGTAGTTTTATCAGCTTCGATTTCAGAGGCTTTTTCAGCTGTTGCTTCGCTTGCAAAGCCTTCTTCTTTTATGTTGTTTTCTTCACTTATTATTTCAGCTGTATTTTCAGTTTTGTTTTCTTCAATTTTTTCTTTTGCAGCTTCAGCAGTTTCTTCAGCCTTGTTGGTAACAAGATGTTTAACTTCAAATCCGCAATTACTGCAAAACTTTGCTTGAATTGGAATTTCTTTTCCGCAATTTTTACAATACATTTTCTTTCTCCTTATTTGTAAAGCTCTGTGTTAACTATTGAGCAGCATGCATAACCACAATAACCTGAGGTTAGCTTTGCTTCTATCTTCAGCTGTTTTCCGCCTTTAACATTAACAGAAAAATCAAATTTTTCCGTTGTTTTACCAAACTGCTTGCTTGTATATCTAAGCTCATTATCCACATAAATTAAGATTACCATTTGCTCATCTGAGCCTGTGTGCTGACAAGCAGAAATGCTTCCGGTGAATGTTGAATATTCTTCTTTTATGTTATAAATTGAATACTTTTCGTTGTTTCCTACCCAATCATAATGCAAATGTCCGTCATAAACATTACCGAAAGAATCAACAAAGGCTCCTTCGCTATATTCAACGCCATTGCTATCAATAAGATGCATATCTGTTAATTTTGTCGGCTTTCTGTTTTCAATATCACTAATTTTATCTTTTAATTCATCATCATAAGCCGTTAAATTCAAAGATTTTTTATATTCCAAAAACTCATTGATTAAAACAATTGCTTCAGAATATTTTTTCTCTTTTACAAGACTGTTTGCTTTTGAAATAACTTCTTTCACTGCACCCTTTTGAATTTCATCAAGCCTTTTGTCGATTCCGTCTGACATTCCTGTTTTCAGATTTTTTTCTTCAAAATATTCAAGACCTTCTGAATACTTCTCTTCTTTAATTATTTTGTCCAAATCTTCCTCAATAGACTTATAGTGTTTTGACTTCAAAGCTTCTTTTTTATTTGCAATATCTTCATCATTTCCAGCTATCTTGGAAGCTTCTTCAAGAAGCTCAATGGCTTCTAAAACTTCTCCTTCTTTTTCAAGGGTCTCTGCATTTTCAAGTATGTCTTCTTTATAAAGCTTTATAAGCTTTATGATCTCTTCCTGAGCTGCTTCATAGTTTTCATCAGCTTCAATAACGTTTTTATATCGATCTATAGCGTCTTTATAGTTTTTGTTTTCAGCATATTTCTGCGCTGAGCTGAATGAAATTCTTGAAGTGTTGAGATCTTCAATATATTGCAATGCCTCTTGCGCTTTGGCTTCAATATTTTGGCTTGAAAATCGTTGAATTGCTTCTGACTGAGTTTTTGCAGAAGTATAATCAATATTATTTTCTGTGAAATCTTTTTTTATTTTTTCAAGCTTTTCAAAAACAGTTTCTTCAACATTTTCTGTGTCAATTTTTTCCGAGCTTGATTTTTCGTTATATAACTGGGCTGCATATTCAATGTTTCCGTAATTAATGTTTGTTTTAATTTGATATTCAGTTGAAGAAAAATATAAAACAGCAATTATTGCTGCAATCACAACAACAGCAATTGATATAACAGCCAATAAAACGGCAACCTTTTTTCCTCTGCCTTTTTTCTCAGTTGAAGGAATTGACCCATTATTTATCGGTGCTTGAGAGTAAACCGGAGTTTCCTTTTTTGAATTATCTCCGGTTGATTCTTTTTTTACTGAATGACCGCATAAATCACAAAATTTGTCGTTTTCCTCTAAAACATTTCCACAATTTTGGCAATACATAAAAATTCTCCTTATCCTTCGTTTTGATCTATTGTTTTTCCGGTGATTAAATAATACATATAATCTCTTTCCAGATAATCCATCAAGGTTATTTCATTTGTTGTTATATCTGTTGTATAGACAATCGGCTTCAATTTTGGTCCGACATAAGAAGCATAAGAATAATTGGGCTTTGTTATATAAACCCTTGCATCACCGGCATGTTTTTTTAAGTTTTTATCTATATTTTCTTGTGAAGAGATTACTTCAGCGCTGCATTTTTCATATAAGGTTTCAAGAATTCTATTTAACTCATCACTGATAAAAATAAAATTCTTTCCATTTCCGCTATCATTTTCTCCGCTTGATGTTTTGCAATAAAGGATTACATTTGAGTCATCAACTTCAACTATCGGAAAGCTATATTTTTCCAACTCTTTTAATGCATTTTTAGACGAGTTTACTCTTGCTTGCAATAAATTAAATGTAAAAGTTTCGTCTTTTGAGCTTCTTTTTTGAGTAACTTCGTTCATCATTACTAATTGAACATTATAAAAAGCCTGACTCAATTTATTTGTTTGGGCTTGGCTATTGTTAAGACTTTTACTTGTAAAATTAATTGCATATCTATAGCAATAATATTTTTCCTTCAATTCTTCAGGTAAATAAAACAGGTGTTCCTTCTCATCAAAATTGTTTATAACACTATATAAATGTGTATATTTTTCTTCTGAAATTTCAATATCATCATTTAAAGCTGAAACCAAAAAATCATCCACACTTCTTTGAACATCAACAAAACTTACTATTGATTGAGCTTGAGGCGTATAAACATCTTGAATTTTCATTAACGCTTTGTTATATTCACCATCGCAAAACAGATCAACAGATTTGTTGATTTTATAGGAATCAGAATTTAAAACAAACACCGACACACCTAAAATAACTACTAAAAATATTACTCCAATACCTATGATTTTTTTACTCATTTTAAAAATCTCTCCCAATGTGAAAATTTTAGTATCTATTTGCATTTTAATCTATTTCAGGTTAAAAGTCAATAATCTGAAACAGATTATAATAATATCTTCATGGGTGATGTTTTCGATGTATAAACGAATTCGACATTTAAGAGAAGACAAGGATTTAAACCAAACCAAAATAGCAAAATATTTAGGAATGAGTCAGACCGGTTATTCTAAATATGAAACGGGAGAAAACGACATTCCAACAAACATATTAATTAAGCTTGCTGACTTTTATGATGTTTCTGTTGACTATATTCTCGAAAGAACCGACAATCCGAAAATAAACAAATAAAACTCCTGCCTATCAGGAGTTTTATTGTTTTTATTCATTTTCTCAAAAGGGGTTTCTGTCATTTTGAGAGCTGCTTAGAAATTTTGAAAGAGACAATATATTCACTTTTAGTATATTGATGATGTTCTGACATAAATAATCTTGTTAACACCTCCAGACCATGGGCAGGAACATTTAAGCCACCCTGAGCTGATTGAGATAACCGAAACCAAATCATTTGGATATACTCTGCCTACCTTCGAGCCGTTAATCGAACTATAAGCATCAATATATTTTGTTGCTTTAAACTTCAATTCTGATGCTTTAGCATAAACGATCTTGGAGCCTTTGTTATGGTGTAGCTTTTTCATCAAAGTCATTTTTTCGCTCAATGGTCTTAACGGTTACAAGTTCGCCTATGTTCATTAAATCACATCTTTTCTTTCAGCTTTTTCATCTCTTTTTTTAGTCTCGCATTATTTAAATCCTCCCACAACGGCATGATAAGACCACCTTTAAGTCTCATTGCGGCTTCGTGCATAGAAGCATAATAGGCAACTCTGAAATCGCTAAATTCAGACATTTCACTATTACTCTTATAGGTTTCATACAGACCGTAGGCATCGCCCCACATATTACGAAGTTGGAACAAATCATATTCTTTGTCCGCCCAAATACTGCCGCAGGGGTCTATAAATGCTGTAAGTTCTAAAGTTTTGGTGTCAGCCATTATATTCATTATATTAAGGTCTGCGTGAATAAGTACAGGTTTCCTTTTTTCTTCGGGCAAATTGTTAAAAAGTTCAGTTGCTTCAATAAGGAGTTGTAGTTTCTTCTTGCTGAACTTTCCGTTGTTTGATAATTCTTTCAAAGCAGCAAGCCAAGGTTCCTGCTTTTCTTTTCTGTAGTATTCGTACCAACTATCATAAATAGGATTTTCCAAAGAACCAAACTTGTCATTAGTTACGCTATGCCATTGGAGCATACCCGAAATAACATCTTGGGCGAATTTCTTTTTCTTCTCTTTGCTTTTAAATAAAAACGTCGGATTTAATACATTCTGACCGGGGCAAAAGCTCATAGCTAAAATTGCCGTAGCTTCATCCTCATAAGTAAAAAGAACCTCGGGCATCTTTACACTTGTATTCCCTGATAGAAGTTTAAGCTGCTGAGCTTCTTCGTATTGTGAACCCTGAACTCGATAAGCTTTTACAGCAATAGTTTTTCCATCGGAAAGTACAGCCTTATAAACTCTGCCAAAGCTACCGCCACCAATAAATCTAAACTTATCGGAATTCTTACCCAGTTTTTTTGAAATAATCTCCGGTAAAATGGGTAATAAGTGTTTATCGCTATTATCAAGAATTTTCATTTTGTATCCTCCAATATCCTTCGCTTTACAAGTTTATAAGCTTGTTTACTTTCGGGCAGAAAAGAAAACAACTGAAAACAATGGCACATACCTTCAAATTTGTAAAGCTCAACATCAATATTTGTATTTTTCATTTTATCATATACTCTGTCGCTGTCGCTCTCATCCAACTCCGCAGTTCCGCATATCAATGTTACCTTAGGGAATTTTTCAAAACTACCGAACAAGGGTGAAATATATGGGTCTGTCCTATCAACGTTCAAAACATATTTTGATATTCTTCTTAACAAATGAAGATTATCTTCTATTTTCTTATGCTTCGCAATTCCATAAAACGGGTCAGTATATGCATTTTTAATTTTAGAATCTCCGCTTGACGTTGCATCTGCCCATAAAGAAAAGCAGACAATATGTCCGGGTAAGGGATAGTTGTTATCTCTGAGCCATAATGAAGATGTCATAGCCAATGTTGCTCCTGCACTATCGCCAATAACTATAATATCTGAATTGTTAATTCCCTCATCTAATAAATTCAAATATATTTTCACAACATCGTGCATTTGTGACAGGAGTTGATGTTCAGGAAATGTTCCGTAGTCAACATTTATTACAGTTGCACCGCACAACAAATTACTATATTTTTCGGCAAGCTTGCGGTAAAAATCATTCAGTTTAATTTTAAAAGAACCACCATGAATCATTAATATAACTTTTTCTGTATTGCAATTCTTATTAATAATCTTTTCGTATTTAACATCTTCAACAGAATGCTTTGTATATGTAAAGTTCTTTGAGGGTTTATATCTTGACTTTTTTTCTTTTGTCAGTTTTGCTGCATTGTCAGATAATTTTGAACTGTCAGATAATGGAGAATGAAAAATCACACGCAAAATTGCCATAAAAATTTTTGAGGTCATAGACTGCATATTATCACCCAACTTTCTATTTTAAATCATATCATAAGATTTTTTCTAATTCAATAATCTCAATATATTCATATCTGCAAATCTAAACTATCAAGGAAAAGTGAAAATTATATATGCCGAAACACAATCTTATGATATTGATAAAATTTAAGGGCAAAAGAAAAAAACACTCGGTCATTCGCTACCGTTCCTACCTACCTGTGACACCGGGTTAACAGCTCGCGACTCGGCTGTTAACCATGAAGTTATATATTTGAATTCTATGTGGAACATAAAAATTAAAAGGACATCACGAAGATGTCCTTTTAATTTTGGGATTCGTAACCTTTTTTGAGCCCCATTAAACCTTAATTCCTTTATAAATATAATAATGCTTTGAAAAGATATATTGTCCGTTTTCCTGAGCTGATTTCAGACTCTCTATAAATTCACCGTACTCTTCCTTGCTGAGTGCTCCTGTGTTTTCTTTGTAAAGCCAGGCGATATCCACA
This sequence comes from Clostridia bacterium, assembly GCA_017474045.1. GTDB lineage: Bacteria > Bacillota > Clostridia > Oscillospirales > Acutalibacteraceae > UBA6857. The sequence continues at coordinate 13,109 of JAFUHX010000024.1, forward strand.
CTTAAATCATAACCGAATGTGCCTTCTGTATATTCAGTTTCAACAACACTACTAACGCTCACAGAGCTTTTAAATAATTGACTTTTATTGAAGAATCCATACATCCTTCTGCCAACCCAACTATCAAGATCATCCATCCAAGGTTGTTTTGTCACAGCGTAGGCGTGAATCGCTTTTGAAATCAGTTCCTTATTTTCACCGTTATAAGTAACACTGTCCCAATCACAGTTTACGGATATTATAATTCCGCCTGGTTTTAAGATTCTATAAATCTCACTGACCAAGAAATCCTTATCAGAGACACACTCAAACATATCCTTTGTAAAAACGAAATCAAAGGTATTATCTTTAAATTTCAACTTCTTTGAGCAGTTCATCACCTTTAGATTAATCGGCTTTTTATATTTGACATCCGTAAACCATTTATCAGTAATATCTACGCCTACAGCAGATTTGATTTTGTTTGGAAAGGCTTCTTGAAAAGCCAAAAGAAAAGTTGCATCCTTGCATCCTAAATCCGCAATTACTGCATTATCAGGTAAGTCTATTTGTTCTAAAACTGCTTTGAATAATGTTTTATATTTAAAATTGTTCATTTTGATAACCTCCAAAATAATAAAAATACTGTTAACAGCTATATGCCATTAACAGTAATATAAAAGTTAACCTTTTCTTTATCACTTTATTAGGCACATAGCAATTTAAGCCTGTACCTAATACAAGATACAAGCTATCTTCGTCTGCGTCGAATAGTGATAAAGAACATACCGATTCCCTCCTGAAAGATTTTCATTATAGTAGCATATTGTTATTTGCCTGTCAAGTGCTGATTATATTGCAAAGCTTTTGACTTCGAACCTGTGACACCATCGGTCAGAAATATGGTCGTCTCACTCGCTTGGTGCACTTTGTGATAATGTTTTTCTATCTTCTATCCATCACTTATTTGAATTCTGCTTAAAACGGCAAAAAAACAAACAATTGCTCTTTGGCGACTCTCCGCAAAGAAGTTATGCTGCTAAACTATTATATCACGGTTTCATTCGTTGTGTATGATTCGAGTGTTCTATGACAGGCTTCTGTTGGGTTATTTTTGGTTCATTACGTAGTGTATAATAAAAAAACAATCCAAGACACACACCTAATACAATGTGTATTAGGTGTTGTACTATTAAATTATTAACAAATAAAATCGGAGATAGGTTATGAAGCTTGCAATTATAGGTTCAAGAAGTTTAATGATAGAAAACATGGAAAATTATATACCTGAAAACACAGATGAAATTGTATCAGGCGGAGCAAAAGGTATAGATAGCTGTGCAAAAGAATATGCCATAAAAAACAGTATAATACTGACAGAATTTTTACCCGAGTATTCAAAATACGGTAAACTGGCTCCGTTGAAAAGAAACGAGCAGATAGCAGAATATGCAGATGAAGCACTTGTCTTTTGGGACGGGCATTCAAAAGGAACACGGTACACAGTAAAGCATTTTGAAAAACTCAATAAAAAAATAACCGTAATAAAGCTGTAAAATCAAAAATCACAAAACAATGATACGGGATTAAAATTTCTTATTTGGTTTCTACCTGTAAATATCGGTTTCTGTGATAAACTATATTTTGTAAATGATGTTAACTTGTCAGTTGATTTTTTCGTCCTTTAATGTGAAATCCACGCCTTTTGCAATGTAAGACACATCAAATATTGCACAATGAAATCAGCAGCTTTGAAACGGGTCAGTGTAATCACTTGAAAAAAAGACAAGTCTATGTTACAATTATATTGTAGATATTATGAGGTGAGTTTGTTATGACATTGCAAAAGCCTAAAAAAATGATAATCATGAATATTCTTGATATCCTTCGCAGACATTCCGATGCAGAACACCGATTAAGCCAAAAGGATATCATTGATATTATGAAAAAAGAACATGATATGGTTATCGACAGAAAAACCGTGCGACGCAACATACTTACCCTTTTGGAATGCGGCTATGAGATAGAATACAACGAATCCGTCAGACTGACCCAAGACTTACAGACCGGTGAAGCAGAAGAAACGTATGTGTGGTCTGATTTTTATCTTTCAAAAGATATCTCTGACAGCGAGCTTCGTCTGCTTATCGACAGCCTGATGTTTTCAAAAAGTATTCCTTATAATGATTGTAAAGAGTTGATTGAAAAGCTTAAAAGTTTATCAAATATACATTTCAACTCTCATGTCAGCTACACTTCAGAAATAACATACGACAGAACTGATAATAAACATCTTTTTCTCAATATTGAGTTATTATCTGAAGCTATCGACAAAAAGAAAAAGGTCAGTTTCAATTATACTGAATACAAAACGGATAAAAAATTACATATAAAAACACATGCAGACTCGAGTACGGAGTATATTGTAAGTCCGTATCAGATGGCCTCAAAAGAAGGCAAGTATTATCTTATATGCAATTTTGACAAGTATGATGATATATCAAACTATCGTATAGACCGCATCATGAACATAAAAATTCTGGATGAAGCTGTAAAACCCTTTGAAAAACTTAAAGGTTCAAACGGACAAAGGCTCAACCTTGAGAAATATATGAACGAACGTGTGTATATGTTCTCAGATGAAAGTACCAAAGTAAAATTCCGCATAAGCAAACCGATGATAAGTGATGTCATCGACGTTTTCGGTAAAAATGTGGCTTTTTCTGACGAAGATAAAAACGGTGTAAGCGTAACTGTTTATACAAATAAAGCGGCTATGAAACAATTTGCAAAAAGCTTTGCCCCGGATGTTATTGTTTTGGAACCGCATGATCTCAGAGATAATATCAGAAACGAGCTAAAAACAGCCATTGAGAAATACGAAAAATTATAAGGTGGAAAATATGACAGATTTAGAAAAATTTTTGGTGTTCAGCTATTTTAAAATTACCGACAAGGATTCTGAAGAAGAAATTATTTTAAAATGTGCAAAAAGGGCATATCTTGATTTGTGCAGGACATTAAGATTTAACAACAATTCAGAAAAAGAACACGTAGCTTTTTGTGAACATGTATCAAAAAAAATCGTAGAGGAAATTCAGAATATTCCCTTAACTCTTGAAATGGAAGATTTTGATGATGCACACTCGGAAATTTGTGGTAGAATTATAGCTTTTGCTACCAATTATCCCTCTAAAAACTCTTCTTATAAGCTGCTTGCTGAAACTGAAGAAACTAAAAAGAGTTTTAATTATGGACAAGCACAAAAATGGCTAAATATGACATTGAAATATATGTATCTGCTTGATTGCCGGTCAAATTTTTTTGAAAAATATTCATCATTTCTCCATGTTCCCGTTGACCGTTATATAATAGAAAAAGCTGAAGGTATAATTGAAAATATTCCAGCAAATGCATGGAGTCAATGGGAAGAAAGTACATATATCAAATTCCAATCGGACCTGCGAACGGCATTAAAAGAAAAGTCTCCTATTGACTGGGAAGCAGATACTTGGATTGACATTGCTAAAAATAAATAAACAGAAGTAAAAATCAAACTACCGAGGAATTTTCATTCGGTAGTTTTTTGTTGTCTCGACCGCTCTTTGAGTAGTCAATTCTTTTGGTACCAAAAGAGGAATAGATAGCGAAGCAAACACAACTCGAACCTGTGACACCATCGGTCAGAAATATGGTCGATTTGCTTCGCTTGGAGCGCTCGCAACTCTCCCTATTTCTTCCTGTTCAAAGGCTCCCTGCATCCGCCACTGGCGGCGGGAGCCTTTGAACCAGTTAACAGCCGCGTTACGGCTGCCGAAACACAGTTACACAGCTTTGAAATCTATGTGATACATAAAAATTAAGAGGACATCGTGAAGATGTCCTCTTAATTTTGGCGCCTCAAACAGGACTCGAACCTGTGACACCGCGGTTAACAGCCGCGTGCTCTACCGACTGAGCTATTAAGGCAAAATTAGCCGCTTGAGTAATTCAAGCGGCATTTTGTGTCGGCATCGCCTTATCTTCCCGGGCCGCTTCCAGCCAAGTATTGTCAGCACTGATGAGCTTAACTGCCGTGTTCGGGATGGGAACGGGTGGACCCTCATCGCTAAAGACACCGACTACTTTGAATGTTACTCCAAAGTCTTATGCTACCTGATAATCATTTGGTGACCCGTACGAGATTCGAACTCGTGTTGCCGGCGTGAGAGGCCGGAGTCTTAGGCCACTTGACCAACGGGCCGCCTTAATGGTACACCATCACGGGCTCGAACCGTGGACACCCTGATTAAGAGTCAGGTGCTCTACCAACTGAGCTAATGGTGCTTATGTTGGTTGTGTGCTCTGCACACTCAAAACTGAACAAAGGGAAAGCAAATGAAAGGGAATGTAGTATCGAACCAAGAAAACATGGTCAAGCCCTCGACCTATTAGTATTGCCTAGCTGAACGTGTCACCACGCTTA
>JAFUHX010000003.1 GCA_017474045.1 Clostridia bacterium
AAGCAGTTTTTACAGAGATATTTTTCGTTTAAAGGAAATGATAAACTCCCCGTCATACTCGTGTATTACGGGGAGTTTTCGTGATGTTTAAGCGGAAAAGAGCCTGTAAAAACCCTAACTTCCTTACGAAGTGTCGCCCAAGGTGTCATTTTTATTTTTATAGTCTTAATCCACAATAATTCCTTCAGTTAAAATAATTTCCTCTGTGGGAAGCTCTTCCTCATAGAAAACAACGCTTTCAATCATTTCAGCTGTTTCAAGGTCAAAGCTTGCAACGCTGCGGTTTGTTACGGTATAAAGAGTTTTTCCGATGTACGCTCCTCTTAAGAAGCCGAAATAATCTGTAATTTCCGAGGGGTGAGCAAAATTCTGTTTTTCAGTAAATTTTCCGTCTTTAACTGTCATCAGCTTAAACTGATAGCTCTGACCGCCCTGAAGGTCATATCTCAGCGGAAAGCCAAAAGTGTTGCCGTTTGAAAGGGTCATAAAGGCTTTGTGGTCGCTGTTGACCTCACAAAAAGCACCTTTTATAATGTGAGTATCCATTTCCTTAGGCTTTTCCGGGTCAGAAACATCAAAGAGTGAAAGCTTTACGCTTGAAAAATCTGCGCTTTCTTCGTCGCCGTCATAACCTACACCAACAAGAAGACCTTCTCCGATGGGGTGAAGATATTCTGAAAAGCCGGGGAGCTTGAGCTCACCCTTCATTTCGGGAGAGTCAGGCTTGCTCAGGTCAATAACAAACAGCGGGTCAGTATTTCTGAAGGTTACAACATAGGCGTAGTTTCCCATGTATCTGACGCTTTTTATCTGTTCGTCTTTGGCAATATCAAAAAGCTCTCCGATAACATTCAGCTCACCGTCGAGAACATAGAGGCTGCTGATGTCGCAATCTTCGTTATAGTCATAGTCTGTTGTGGCAATTCTGAAAAAGCCGCCGTTTTCATCCATTGAAAATTGGTTATCAACCATTCCGGGAACAATACCGCTTTTTCTGAACTCAACTTTTCCGTTTTCCAAAGAAAAAACATAAAGATTTGTTCTGTGTCTGCCGGACATCTTGTCGGTACTGCTGATATATTCCGTGTCGGCAACATAAAGCTTTGACTGAGAGCAATAAACCTCTGAATAGCTTCCGAGAACGGTTTCGGCGCTGACCTCTCCCTTTTCGTCTGAGGTGTCGTAGCCTGAAACTACAACATAGGTCCTGCTTTCTTTTTCTCTGTCAGCAACATAAATATCTTCAACAGAGATTGCCTTTTCTTCAATTTTGGGAATATATTTTTCGCCGTCTGAGTCGCCGTTAAGATTGACAAGATATTCCGTAACGGTATAGAGATAGCTGCCGACCATTCTTGAGGTAAGATATTCGCCGTCCTGAGTAATATAGCGAAGAAGCTTTGGCGAGCTTTTTTCTGAAATATCATAAACAGCCGTTACAGCATCAGAATTGAAAGGATAATAATAGCTGTAAGAAAAAGAGGAATAATATTTTTTCTCATTGTTTTCTTCTGCTTTTTCGCTTTCGGTTCCAACAGCTACAAGACGGTCACCGTTTAAATAAATTTCTCTGACAAAAAATGTTTTTTCTTCGTCCTTTGCTTTAAGCTCCTGTGAAAAAGCAACTGACATATCTTTTGTGTCAATTATTGTCAAGCGTTTCTGATTTGAAATAATATAAAGAAACCTTCCGTCGTTTTTAACAATGTCTGCTTCGTCAACTCCCTGAACCTGAGTGTTGGTCTGGCTGAAGGATTCTTCTTTAACTTCAAAAGACTGAGAAGCCGAGCCTGTTCCATTGGTGTTAAGGGCGCTTCCCGGTGCTTCCATATCAGCAGCCATGTCTCCTTCAGTTGAAGAAAATTTCAATGTATCGTTAAAGATTCCATCGATGAAGTCATCAACATCGTCATATTTTTTCATGTTTAAAAAGTAGTTTTTAATATCTTTTTCGTCCTGGAATTTCATAACAGCCTTAGGCGCAATTCCAAGGTCAATGGCTTCATATTTAACCTCGGGCTTGTTCTCTTGCGCAGACAAAGTTGTCTGCTCATCATAATTTATGGGAACCTGAACGGTCTGAGAAACAAACACGCTGGTTAAAACAACAGCAACACTTGCGGCAACCGCAACGGCTTTAAGAAAAACATGTTGACTTTTTCTTTTTTGCTTAATATTTTTTTCTTTAAGCATTTTTGTAATATTTTCTTTTGAAAGGCTTTCAGGAACTTCATCCTTTGAAGAAAGCATTTCTTTTATATCTTCAAAATTTTCAGTTTTCATTCTGTAACCTCCGTTTCGCTTTTTAAAAAAACTCTCAGCTTTTCCGCTGCCCTTGAAAGCTTTGAGCGAACAGTTCCTGCCTTCATGGAAAGCATTTTTCCAACTTCTTCGCTTTTATAGCCGCAGACAAAAGAAAGAATAACAATTTTCCTTTCCTCAGAAGAAAGGCTTTCCAACGCCTTCTGAATTTCAACAGAAAGCTCGCCGTTCTTTTCAGCGGCGCAGATATGTATTGCGTTTTCAAGAGGAACCTTGTTTTTTGAAATTGCTTTTTCTTTTTGTTTCTGCTTGCAACAGTTAAACAGAATTTTGAAAATCCACGCTTTAAAGCTTTCTGCCTTTTTCAGCCTTTTAATGTTTTCAAAGGCGCAAAGCACCGTTTCGCTGACTGCGTCTTCCGCAAGAATTTGAGAAGAGGTCCAATACAAAGCAAAGCGATAAAGATCCTTTGAATAATGAGAATAAATTTCACCAAAAGCCTCAATATCACCTTTTTGGGCCTGTCTGACCAGATCATGCATAATTTCTGAGCTCATATTTATCACATCCGTTCATATAATAAGATAAAAAAGGATCGTGTTTTGTTGCAATCAAAAGAAAAATTTTTCAAAAATATTTTTTTCTTCTCCGTGGAAAACTTATAGAGGGTGATTCAAAATGTCTGAAAAAATAAAAATCAAAAAAAGCAGTCTCAGTCCCAAGGTTCAAAGCATTGTTGAAATCTGGAAGGGCAACAAAAACCGAAGCAGCGACGTTTTAGGGTGGTACACGGGAACACCCACGCTGACAGACGATTTAAAACCGGAGCAAGACGCAGACGACCTTTAAAATTTCAGCATGGGGGGATGTAAAAGCCTTATTTTTATATCCCCTTTCCTTTGTGAGCGCAAAAAACGCGCGGAATAAGCAAATGTTTTTTGCTATCTTTAGTAATTTTATAGCTTTAAAGGGTTTCTCCGGCAGTTCAAAAGCGGAAGAAACCCTTTATTTGCTTCGTTTTCTGCGGTATGCACATTTTTTGCAGCCGCTTTTTATTTTTTTAAAAAGCCTTCAAGACTTGTGTCTTCAAGAAAAGTGTTGAGGTTATAAATAAAAGCCATGTGGCTGAAGTCATAGTCTTTCATAATTTCTGAAAGCTTATCGCTGCAATAGCGCGGGTCAACCACAACAATTTTTGAAAAGAAGGGCGCAAACATGGGAATCATGCAGTTTGCATAGGAATCCTTTAAAATAAGAAGTGCATTTTCTGTTTCGGCACTTGTTGAAATTATAATTTTGTCAAAGTTGCCCCCCATAAAAACTTCATAGTGGTTTTTGTTTTCAAGCTTTGATTTATCAAAATAAGAAGCTGTTTTTGTTCCCTGAGCCTCATAATATAAAACAGAAGAAACCTTCGGCTCTGAAGGAAAACAAATTTCAACGCTGTCTGAAATGTCTCTCACCTGAGAAGAAGAGGCAAGCGTTCCCTGAAAGGAAGAAGACACCGTTTGAAATTCAAATTTTGTTTTACTTATGTCAATTTTCCAGTTTTTCATTAAGGCCCGGAAGGCTTCAAGGGCTGCGTGGCTTGTCCAATGGTGGTCGGTTTTATAAAAAAGCTTTTCTTTATCCTCTTGTTTTTCAAAGACCGAATAGCAATCAATAAATTGAATTTTTCCTTTTGAAATGGCTTCTTCGGCAGCCTTCAGCTGAGACTTCTGACTCTCTTCAGCAACAAAAGAAGGAAGATATTGAGAAAGAAGCGCTGAGGAATTGGGCGACAAAACAAATGCAGTTTTAATGCTTTTATTCTTTTTTGAAAAAGAGTTAAGAGTGCTGAAGACTCCGTTCATCTTTTCGCTGTTATAGCTGCTCTGCTTTTCAAAAAGAAAACCGTTTTTTCCAATATAAACGCCATTTTCTTCTTTTATTCCCACAAGGCGATCGGCCTCGGTTTTAAGCTGAATAATTTTTTCTCTGAGTGGAAACTGGTCAGCCAGCCACGACTCAAAATCTGTCATAAAAGATCCGTCGGCAAGAGAAGAAAAGGTCAGGGCAGGTCTCTGAGCAAGAACTCTGTTTTCGCTTTCGCTCATTTCTTTATCGCTGCTGAAAACAAAAAACAACGAAACCGAAACTATAATGAGGCTGAAAAGCGCAGTCATAATAATGCTCAAAACATTCATTGAAGAATCATCATGCTGATCTTTTTCGTTTTCTTTAGGGTCAAGTTGATTATTATTCATTGGTTTTTTCCTTTAAAATCTGAAATATAAAAACGGGTTATAGGTGTCGCTGACAAGGCAGACAACACAAAAAACAAAAATCAGAATATATTCCGCCGTATGAAGCAAAAATCTCAGTTCTTTGTTTTTGAAGCGGGGAAAATCTCTGAACACGCCGAAAGAAGAAAGAGCCATAACCAGAAGAATAAAACCATAGCTGCTGAGATAATAAAGACTCTGAGTATCGAATAGCTCTGAAGAGGCAAACATTGCTTTCAGATAAAGCGCCGCAGAGCCCATGCTTTCCGAGGCGAAAAATACCCAGCCCACCATAACGATAACCATGGTTAAAATATGTTTAATCCACAAGGGAATTTTTTCAAGAACCGAAGCAAAAACAAATTTTTCAAGAAGAAGAAGCGCACCGTAAAAAGCTCCCCAGACAACGAAGTTCCAGCTTGCTCCGTGCCATAAGCCTGTCAGGCACCAGACAGCCGCAATATTAAAAATTGTTCGCTTGCTTCCCTTTCGGTTTCCGCCGAGAGAAAAATAAACATAATCTCTGAACCAGGAGCTTAAAGAAATATGCCACCTCTTCCAGAAATCCTTAATGCTTGTGGCAGTATAGGGAAAATTGAAGTTCTGAATAAAATCAAAGCCAAGAATTTTTCCAAGACCCAAAGCCATGTCGCTATAGCCGCTGAAATCGAAATAAATCTGCATGGTATAGCATAAAATTCCGAACCACGCCGTTAAAGCCGGCATTGAATTCAGGTCCTGAGCTGAAATTTCAGACCACACTGCACCGATTGTGTTGGCAAAAATTACCTTTTTTCCAAGTCCCCTTATAAAAAAGAGAAGACCGACAGAAATTTTTCTTTTCGAAATTTCTCTTTTAACAAGCTGTTTTTCAACGTCGTTATATTGAACTATGGGACCTGCAATAAGCTGAGGGAACATACAGATATAAAGAGCGAAGGGCAAAAGCTTATCCTGAGCTTTAACCGTTCCTCTGTAAACATCAATAACATAGCTGAGAGCCTGAAAGGTATAAAAAGAAATTCCCACCGGCAAAGCAAAAGCTTTATAGTTCAAAGAAAGCGAAAAAATGTTTTCAACATTTTCAGCCACAAAGCCGGCGTATTTGAAAATCCCAAGAAGAATAAGATTAAAGGCAACGGCAAAGAAAAGAACAGCCTTTTTTTGCTTTTCAAAACCGTCATAAAATTGAAGATGGCGCCCGATATTATAGTTAAAACAGATGCTGACCAGCATTAAAACAATATAAACCGGTTCACCCCAAGCGTAAAAAATCAAGCTTGCAAGAAGAAGAATAATATTTTTCTTTTTAAATTCCGTTTCTTCCCTTTCAAAAACGGGAACAAAATAAAAAATAGCAGTTATGGGAAGAAAAGCAAACAAAAAGGTAAGACTGCTGAATAACATTTTAAACTCCTGAATTTATAATGAACTTTTAAAAGCCGAACGAAGCTCAGCCGGGCTGTCGCAAACAGAAAAAACAACAAAGCCTTCTTTTTCTTCAAGAACAAAAGACTTCAGAAGGGCACTTTGCTCAGGAGCATAGCCTTCAAAGAGGTTGCTTTTTTCTTCGTTTTTGGTTTTAAGGTTAGAAATCAGCTCTTCTTTGTTTTCAAAGTCACCGAGCTTGATAATAAGAAGCTCTTTAACCTGCATAACCGAATCTGAAGCATAGTAAACAGCGCTTTCAAAATCCGACTTTTCAAAGCCGCATTTTTCTTTGAATTTTTGTTCGTCACATTCCTGAAGCTCTGAAAAATCAGAGGTGTTTTTTAAAGCGTCAAACATTTCCTGCGCTGTTTTATTGCTGACTTTGTTTTCGCTTGAAAGAAACAGCACAAAAAGAACCACAACAAGAACACACAAAAATTCTTTAAATTTAATTGCTTTCATTTTTAATATATTCCCTTTTCACGCATAATAAATTTAAGCCAATGTTTTTCATAAAATGCCTTTGCCAGATGAATTCCGTCTGAGCCATAATATTTTTTGCCCTTTTCAAAGGCAGGCCTTGAATCAAGATATTCAACCTCAAAGCTTTTACACATTTTAATAAGTCTTTTATTATAGGTATTGATTTTTCCGAAGCGCACTGCTTTGGCAACGCTTCTGTCAACAGGAAAAATCAGACTGACAATAATACGGCAGTCAGGAAGCTCTTTTTTAAGCTGTTTAATAAGCTTTGAATACATGTTTATAAAATTATCAAGAAGAACCTTTTCTGTTGAGAGCATATTGATTCCGTAGTGTAAAATTAAAACAGGGGGACGAAGCTTGATAATTTTTTCCATGTTGTCTGAAAGATGATAAAGGCTTGCGCTGACCTGAGTAATAAGCTTTTTGGAATTGAGAATATTATAAATTTCAAGGCCGTTCATTAAAGAGTCGCCCACAAAATAAACGTTTTTAAAAACCTTTCGATAGGTTTTTGTTCCCTTTTTAATTTCCTTAATGCTTTTTTCAACTGCCTTTGCAACAGCCTGAGGCTGACTAGCCTGAGCAAGCTTTTCGGCAGTTTTTTCAATTTCTTTTTCAGCCGTTTCAACCGTGTCTGAAAAAAGCGAATCTAAAACGGCGCCGCCGTTAACGCTGCCGTTTTCCTTCTGCGGTGCTGAGCTTTCCATTGCAGCAAAATTCGTTATTGGAACTATAAGCAGCAAAAGTGATATAAAAAGCGAAAAAATTCTCTTTTTCAACATTATTCCTCCGAAAAAAACAATCTTATATAAGTTTATACTGAATAACGGAATAAATCAATAGAAAAAAAGAGAAACAAACATAAAAACAAGAAATTTTTTGCTCCGTTTTTCTCAGGAAAATTAAATTAATTGAAAATTTGTGTTGACAAACCGCTTTCTTTGCGATATAATAACAAAGCTGTTTAGCAAGTTGCTGCTATGGCGCAGTCGGTAGCGCGCATCCTTGGTAAGGATGAGGTCACCGGTTCAAATCCGGTTAGCAGCTCCAAGCCCTTGAAACTTCAGGTTTCAAGGGCTTTTTCTTTGCTTTTCATAATTTTATCTGTGTGCATCCTTTTTTACAAAATTTAATGAAAGGATGCACTCTCATTATGCGTTCAAAAATTGTATTTCGTGGACAATCAGAAAAAAATCTCAAAGAAGTATTTGAAGACTTCATTACTTCACAGACCGCAAGGGGTATTTCAGATATTACTATCAGAAGTTACCGACAACATTTACATAGTATATCCAAACATTTGGATATTGAAACACCCTTTGATGAACTAACCAAAAGACAACTCGAAGAAATGATTTTATCTATGAGGGCAAACGGTCTTGCTCACAACTCAATAGCAACTTATGTCCGGATGCTTCACACCTTCTTTAATTGGTGCAACCGTGAAGGGCTTACAACTCTGAACATAGAAAACATCAGAGAAAAAGAAACAATCAAAGAAACCTATTCAGACGAAGAACTTGAACTGCTCCTGAAAAGACCGGGAAAGAAAGCGGATTTCAGTGAGTTCAGAAGTTGGGTTATTGTAAACTTCTTCATGAACTGCGGATGCCGTGCGGCGACTGTCGAAACATTCAGAACCGTGATGTTGACCTGAAGGGAAGACAGATAATATTCAGACACAACAAGAACGGCAAAATTCAGGTTGTTCCCCTTTGTAGCAGAATGGTTGTTATTTTAAGTGATTATATGTCTGTCCGCAAGGGTAAGCCTGAAGACTATCTTTTCTGTTCTCAATACGGTGAAATGTTATCAGAAAATGGTTTGAGAATTGCTCTTGAACGATATAATAAAAAGCGAGGGGTTAAGAAAACAAGTATGCACCTGTTCCGCCACACCTTTGCAAGAAAATATTTGGTTGACTGTGGCGGTGATGCCTTTATGCTTCAGCGACTTTTGGGGCATAGCACTCTGAATATGACAAAACATTACTGTTCTATTTTTGATGCGGACATTTCAAAGAACTATGACCGAGTTTCACCCTTGGAACAGTTAACCAAACCAAGAGAGACCATTAAACGCTGATTTGAACATCTCTGAACATCTTATAACATCAACGAGCAAAGGGCGAAGGAAATTTAACCTTCGCCCTCATCTTTATACATATCTGAAACTTTTTCAATAAATTTTTTCATTTCCTCAACAACCGGTTGAGGGCTTAATATCTTTGCCCCTCTTCCAAAAGTAGAAATCCAAGCAAAGAAAGGCGGACTGATTTCAACTAACGGATTTATTATAAAATGCTTTTCTCCGTCAGGAATGATAATAACATCTTTGCCGAATTGATCTATAACGGCATCCGCAAAACGGTTGATAAAACGCATCCTGACTGTATATTTTTCGCCGTGATACATCTGAAAGACCTTTGCTTCTCTATTGGTCAGATGTTCAGCCTTAAAGAGTTCTGCACCCTCACGGTCTTCAGGAATGGGTGATGTTATCTTTTCCATGCGGTCAACTCTGAAACTGCGGAAGCCCTCTTTTTCTGAAAGGTAAGCATAAAGATAATAATTGCCGTTATCCCAATGGAACGCAAAGGGGCTGACTATGTATAACTCACCTTTTTTTGAATATTGCTTGGGCTTCTGCTTGTTAGGGGTATAATGAAAATACCTGAACCCTATTTTCATATTCAGAGAAATTGCAAGGTGTATCTTGTCAACATCCTTTACAACACTGTCATTTTTACTGCGGACACGGTTTGACACATAAGCGGTTCTGTTCAGACTGTCCTTTGTGTAAACATCTGCAAAATCTTTGATTTTTGCCGTAATTGACCGTGCTTCCTCTTGGGTAATAAACTTTGATGACTGAATACTGTCAACAATCAAACGCAGTTCGTATGGCTCAAATTTGGGCTTTGTAATATAATACCCTCTTTGCTTTGCACTGTATTCAATCGGTTCGCCGAAGTCAACCTGAAGCCTGAATATATCGTTATATATCGTTTTGGGTGATGCTTCAATTCCTTTTGAAGCTAAATATTCGCAAATCTTGTTTGCGTTTTTTGCATGGTCTTTATTTGTATTCGCCCTCAAATAGTCTCTGATGTAAAGAAGCTTTACACCCTGACCTGAAGACCTACCCTGTCCTTTCGCCACAATACCACCTCTGAATGATTTTAGAGTATTATATCACAGAAATCCAAAAGAGAAAAGTATGAGGGCGGATTATGTTGATTTTTCTGCAAAACAATGCTAAAATGAAACAAATACTATAAATGAATTGGAGTAAAAATATGAAATTCGGCATGAGAAAACCAAGCATTAAAAAGAGTTTTAGTGCCAGAACCACTGGAAAAATTAAAAGAGATTTAAAAAAATCAGTCAATCCTTTGTATGGCAAAAAAGGAATGGGAGTAATTAACAACCCGCAAAAATCAATTTACAACAAAGTTTATAATAAAACGACTTTTGGTGTTTCAGATTTAGTTTCTAATTCCAACAAGAAAAATACAAATGATAACAGTATTCCACAAGAATTAGATTATTTCCTTAGATTGCAACAAATGAGTTCTGACGATTTTACAGAAGAAGAATTGGATTCTATGAGTGTCGAAGAACTCGCCGCTATACACAACGGAGAACAACATAGAAAGAGTTGCAGAATACTGGGATTGTTTTTCAAAATAATTTCAGTTGTTATTGCCATAATTTTTGGTTTGCCAAGTTTATTTTCTTTGATAATTCCTCTATTAATTTTCACAATAATTTTAAGTATTTTATCTTGGAAGTTAGGAGTAAAACTTTCGAAGGAAGGATTGAAACCAAATAACAAAAACAACAAAAACAACTTAGATGAAATATTGGACTCTGATGAATAAACAAAGTATGAGAGATTTGATTTCTCTCATACTTTTTTATAAGTCAGACATTTAACACACAATATAATCTACGATTATAACTGTTAAGTGTCTGACTTAATTTTATGTCAACTCTCCAAAAGTCCAATGTATTTGTAGGCGGTAGTTCTGCTGATGTCGCACACCCTCGCGAACTTTGAAAGCCTTGTGTTCTGCAAACAAAAAACGATATTACTTTAATCTAAAACAACGGAGACAGCTTCTTCATGAAGTGTCTCCGTTATTGTTAGCTTTTAAATTTGATTAAATTTTCTCGTCAGATAACTTCCTCTTCAAGAATTTCGGGAGCCTGCTGAGTCATTACATAGTTATCGTCATATTCATCTCCAAGGGCATATTCAACATATTCATCGTCAAAAATAAAGCCCTCATCAATTTCAGACATTCCGAAAAATGCAAAAAGAAAGCTTCCGATGAAAACAAGAGCCGCAAAAATCATTGAAACTACAATACTGATTATTGAAAACTTAAGGCAATCCTTGGCTCTTTTAGGTCTTTTGTCTCTGTCAATAAAATAAATAATCATTCCAACAACAGGCCAGAGGAAAGAAAGCACTTTATAAATCGTTGTGCTTTCGTTTTCTTCAACCGGGGGCTGATTATAGCCATAGTTATTATATGGCTGACCGTTTTGCTGATAGCTGTATTGAGTGTTGCCGTAGGGCTGGTCAGGTGCAGCGGGAGAATTTGTTTCACTTGGTGAAGATGAAATTTCGGCGCCGCAGCTTCCGCAAAAGCGATTTCCGTCAGCAACATAGCTGTTACATTTAGGGCAATACATAGGTTTTCTTCCTTTCCGTTTTTCTTTAATATAGCATTTTTGAAAATAAAAGTCAACATCAGGGTAATAATTAACAAAAAATTAGTTGAAAAAGGAGTTTTTTATGATATAATTTTCTAAAATTGGTAAATAAGGAGAGATTTTATGAAAAAAGAAATGAATTTTAAAGAAGTTCTCGCCTATTCCCTTGGTCTTTTCGGCTTTCAGGCAATAGTCGGTCTTCTAAACTCTTATCAGGCAGAGTTCTATCATGCGCAGATGGCAGCCAACCTTGCCGTTGTGGGAATTCTGATTTTATGTGTCAAGGTTGTTTCGGCAATTTTTGACCCCGTGGTAGGAAATCTCATTGAAAGAAGCAACAGCCCCAAAGGAAAAATCAAGCCTTTTATTCTCTATTCCCTTTTGCCGCTGGCAGTTATGACGGTTGTTCTTTTTATAAAGGTTCCTCTGACCTCAACTGCCCTTTATTGCTATATTTTCGTAACCTTCCTTTTGTGGAGCATGGCAATGACTCTCGGCGACGTTCCCTCTCAGGGAATTGCCGCAGTAATGACCTCAAACCCTGATGAAAGAACAAACGTTATTTCAGTCGCCAACACCTTTAAACAAGTCGGCTTTTCCGCTGCCGCTGTTATAGTACCCGTTGTCTGCCTTCTCATTCCCGGCGGCTCAAAGGTTTTCGGAATTCCTGAGGGTGAAAAAGACAGCCCCATAAGCTCTGCCGAATATCTGGCTGTTGCGGTTGTTGTTGCTGTTTTAGGTTGCCTTCTTTTCTCGCTGATTTATTTTGTTAACAAAGAGCGAGTTCCCTATACCGCTGAAAAAATGAGCTTTTCTGAAATGTTTTCTGTTTTAAGAAAAAACAAGCCTCTCATGATGGTTATTGTTTCTTATTTTCTCGGCTCAGGAAGACAGATGGCAATGGCTATTCAGGTTCAGGCTTCAAACGCCATCCTCGGCAGCGAAAACTATGTTCTTCTTCTTGGAATAACCACCGCTGTGGGCTCAATGCTCAGCATGGCACTGACTCCCGCTTTGATTAAAAAACTTGGCGAAAAGAAAGCCTTCATTCTTCTTTCGGTTTATGGCTTCGCCATTTCTGTTTTGGCATATATAGTTTATGCTTTCATCACAACAAACATGATTGTTATGTTCATCTTCCTTTTCCTGACCGGTCTTCAATTCGGCGCTGTTACCCTCATGCCCATGATTATGGTTTCAGACTGCGTTGACTACTATGAATATGAAACAGGAAAAAGAACAGACGGCCCTGCTTTTTCAATTTTAACTCTGACAATTAAGGTCTGCCTCGCCATCGGCGCCGCATTAGGTCTTGTTTTTGTTCAACTCTCCGGCTACACAGCCGAGGCAACCGAGGTTCTTCAGGAAACAAAGAACACCATCTATTTTGCCTATGTTGCCCTTCCCGGAATTTTCAGCCTTCTGGCAGTTTTCCCAATGTTGAAATATGACCTTTCCGGCAAGAAGAAACAGATGATTTCAGCTGAGCTTCAGAAGAGAAGAGAAAAAACAAAGGCTTAATTATATAGCAATCAGAAGCTATTAAAAATACAGATCGCATAAAACAAATAAAGGGGTTTCTTTTGGCAGCTTAAAGGTTGAAAGAAACCCTTTAACTATAGGAAATCTGAACACAAAAAATCATTTTTCATTTGTTCTGCGTATTTTTTTCATAAGCTTAAACAAGTGGCTGTAAAACTCGATTTACAGCCACTTGTTTTTTGTTTGTTTATTTTTCTTATTCTTCAGTTTCTTCCTCTTCAACTTCTTCAAGAATAACATCCTGATTGGTGAAGAACTTGATTTTGTTAATAGGAACTCCCAAAGCCTTTTCACATGCCGCGCTTAAAAGACCCATCATTTTTGATTCAATTACAGTATTGATAACGGCAAAATCAATGAGAACGGAAATCTGATTTTTAATGAATTCAACGTCTTTATCTTCAAAATATGCTGCGTCAATTTCTTCAACGCTGACCCCTGTAAGAGACATATCCTGATTATAAAGCTTTCTGTTTTTTTCGAAGCATTTCTGCATAAGGTCAAGCATCTGATCTGCTTTTCCGCTTTTAAGAGCGTTGGAAAGTGAGGTTGTTTTCATCTGAAGCTTGAAGTTAAGGTGGCAGCTTTTAACAACTGCGTTTGCCAATTTAACAAGCTCGGGGTTGATTTTTTCGGGAACAAAAATTTCGCCGTCTTTAACATAAAAATAGCTCATAATAAACTCCTTTGATTTAATATTTTTAAACTGTTAATTCTTCTTTGATTTCTTCTGTGTTCTTTTTTTCGCTCAGAGTTTCGCTCTTTTTTTCTTTCTGAGGAAGCAAGTCTTTGAGCTGTTTATAATCATAATCAACATAATCTTTTCGGTTGAATACACCCAGGCGGTCAAGATCATCCAGATTATCGTCGGGAACTCCTGAAAGAACAAACAAAATCTTGATAAGATCGGTGTTGCGCGGATATTTTTCGCAGAATTCATCAAGACTTTCAAACCGTCTGTCTTCCGCCAGAGGAACACAGCTGAAGGCTTCTGAAAACTTCTGATAGCTGAATTTGTTTTCAATCAGAGCCTCCAGGCAGGAAATCAGTTTTTCTGAATCAGCCTCAAGGGCAGCTTTTTCATATTTCTCAAAAAGAAGAGTATCACTCACTTTTTCTTTTTCAAGAAGGCAGACATGAAGATTGAAAAGATCGAGCTTTTCCTTAGAGCCCTCAAGAACAAGCTTATGAGTTTCCAACAGCTTGTCTTGCATTTTTTCGTGATACTTTTCATAAAAGAGAATCATCTGTTTCGAAGTGGGAGCGCAATAGCCGATTGAGCGTGTATAGGCGTTCCACCTTCTCTTTTCAAGCCACAGAAGCTTCGCAACATAGTCGTTGACCGTTTCTCTGTCAAGCTTTGAAAAATCGATGTCGGCTTTAAACCTTCCGTTTTCATCATAGAAGCCCAAAGAAAACTCTTTTGTTTTTCTTGAATAAGCCGAAGCAACATCACTTTTTTGGTTATACTGACCGTTGAAGTCAGCAACCTTTTTTTCAACAGCTTCGTTGCTGTCCTGCTCCTTTTTGGCTTCTTCCTGAGCTTCTTCAAAGGTTTGCAACGCTCTGTCAATAACTTCCTTATATCTTTCGCCCACAACATTGTAATATGTAAAGCGGTCATTAAGACAGCCGAAGAAATTAAGCTCTGTTTTGGTTGTGCCGGCTTCTGTCAGCTTGTTTTCGTTTTCAAAATGCTCCTGAAGCTCATCGCTTTCAACAATGCTGTTAATAACAACCGTTCTGTCTTTTCCAAGATATTTCCGGTCAATTTGTTTTTTCAGTCTTCTTGAAACGTCGGCGTTTTTTCCGTCGTCTCCCAAAGCAACAAGAACATAGTCAATTTCTTCAATTTCATCAATAGCCTTTGTGAAATCATAGGAATTAACATCGGCTTTAAAAAAGTTAAAGCGGGCGTAATGACTCATTTTGAAGCTTCCGCCGTTGTTGCAGAATTCATTGCTAAATGCCTCGGGCATACTGCGCTGAAGGCGGCTTTTCAGCTTGTCTCCGTCAAGGGAAATAATATTAAAGCTAAGCTTAACCGGTGAAACCTTTCCTTTTTCTTTTTCTGCCGGATTGAGCATCTGACCCAGCCAATAAGCAATTCTTATGAATTTTCTGGCAACAATTCCGCTTCCCACAACAACAACTGAAAGGCTGTCTTTCGGATTTTTCAAAAGAGGCTTATAAAGGGGCTGTTTTTCAAGAAGCTCATAGATAAGAATATCGTATTCTCTGACAATAAAAACCTCAGTCGGAATGTTTTCATTTTTCATCTGTTGGTTTATTCTGTCAGCCATCATATCAACGGCTGAACCGTCAGAAAAAACTCTTATTGAAACTTTTTTAACTCCCCGCCAGAGCTCCTTGTGTTTTTCGTCTGAGGTCAGCTTGGCAAGAATATGCATATTTTTATGAACCTGCTCGCTCATAAGATAATATGCTGTTTGCTCCCGGCCTACTATGTTGAGGTTGGAAATGTCTTCGTCAACATAGACTGCGCCGATTTTTCTGATTCTCGCGGCAAGGTCTGCAAGACCTTCTTTTTCGTCAGAAATATCTGTGTCGGCAAAAATAATCATTGCCTCCGGAAAATTATCTCTGATGCTTTCGGCAAGCTCTATTGATCTTTCGTTAAGCTCAGAAAAAATATGCTTGTTGGTTTTGCTTTTTCGGTTTTTTAAATGAAGAAGAAGGTTTGGGAAAATACTTGAAACGATGTCAATCAAAACTGCGCCGCCGGCAACGGGAGCCAGAACGACCAGAATCATATAGCAAATTCCAAATAAAACACTTTCGCCTTTTCCGCATTGAACTAAAACAATTGCCTCTCCGACAGAAAGAACATCCTGAAAATTTCCGTCTGCGGCAAAATTGAGAAAGCAACTGATCAACGCTTCAAAAATCTTTTTAAAAAACTCACCGGAGGTTTCACAGCCGTGACTTAAAACAGCGTAGGTCACATCAAAAAGGCTGAGGAACAAAAACAAAATCGGATAAATCAGCTTGTTTTTCAGGCTGACACCCTTGTTGAAAAGAATATCACATACAAGCTTCAGAACTCCGCCTGCAAAGCTGATTGCAGACAAGAGACAAAAAATTGAAAAAGAAAATTTCAGCTTAAAGCACGCCAGAACAAAAGGAACTAAAGTCAACGCCGCAAGGAAAAGAACTGTTCCCATAGAAACAGAGTTCTTTTTCAGGGTTTTCTCATAGAAACTTTTCATTTTTTCTCCTTTTAGTTGCTCAGTTTTCAGCCTGAGCTTTATAATAATTCATCAAACAGCCTTCAAGAATTATTGTTTTTTCATCTTCTGTCAGGCCTTTAACATAAAGAGTTATGTCTTCAACGCCCTTTTCTGTTATAACCTTGGCGGGAATTTCTTCTTTTCCGTTTTTAATTGCTTCGCGGATTGAAGGAACAAAAACATAATCACCGGGAAGATAGTCAAACTTGGTTTCTTTATCAAGGGTGAAGGGAAGAATTCCCCAGTTAATGCAGTTACTGCGATATCTCTTTGTTGCAAATTCATAGCAGATATTTGCAAAGCCGCCAAGAACCTTCTGGCATGAAGCTGCCTGTTCTCTTGCAGAGCCGTCGCCGGGTCTGTTGGCAAAAACACAAGAGCCGAACTGAGTGTGTTTTGCAACCTCCTGAGCGTTGTCGGTTACTTTGGAGAGAACCTCTGTAACCTCAGCGCTGAAGCCTTCTCTTCTCTTCTTTTCCTCAGCGGCAACAGCCTTGGCTCTGGGAACATATTGCGGCTCTCTTCTTGAAAGCGCAAACTCAGAAAGTCGAAGAGGGTTGGAACGATAGGAAGAGGTTTCACCTGAAGGAATAAGCTCATCGGTGGTGGTTACCTCGTCATGAAGAACGCAGGCAAGCTTAACAAGAAGGTTATCTTCAAGAGCATACATAGCGGGCCAATCGGTAATATTGGGGCCGAACTTAAGCTCAGCGTCTTTTTCAGGCTTTTCAAATCCCTGATAAACTCTTCTTTCATAAACGCCCTTTTCAAAGCTATAGGTTTTATCATATTCGGGAATTTCCACATCGGTTGCCGCTGTGAGAACGCCTTTGTTAAGCGCAGTTGCGGCAATGGAGCGTGCGTCAACAAGAGCAACACCTGAAAGCTGACCGTCGCCGGGCTTGCTTCCTTCTCTGTTGGGGAAGTTTCTTGTGGTGTGTCTTATTGAAAGACCGTTGTTTGCAGGAACATCTCCTGCACCAAAGCAAGGACCGCAGAAGCAAGGCTTGAAAAGTGCTCCGGCTTCAAGAAGCTTGCCCTGAACTCCGTTTTTAATGAGGGCAAGATTAACGGGAACAGAGGAAGGATAAACTGAAAGCGAGAAATATCCGTCGCCTGTTGATTTTCCGTCAAGAATTGCAGCTGCTTCACAGATGTTTTCAAACATACCGCCTGCGCAACCGGCAATTATTCCCTGGTCAACATAAATCTTTCCGTCTTTAACCTTGTCATAAAGCTTAAAATCAACCTTATCGCCAAACTGAGCCTTAGCCGCCGCTTCAACATCTTTGAGAATTTCGGGATTAGCCTGAAGCTCATGAATAGTATAGGCATTTGATGGGTGGAAGGGTAAAGCAATCATGCTTTCAATTTTTGAAAGGTCAATTTTAACTGCCATGTCATAATAAGCAGCCTTTCCGGGTCTGAGCTCTTTATAGTCCTGAGGTCTTCCGTGAATACTATAAAATTCCTTAACCTTTTCGTCAGTTTCCCAGATTGAAGAAAGGCAGGCAGTTTCCGTTGTCATAACGTCAATGCCGATTCTGAAATCCATGCTGAGATTTTTAACTCCGGGGCCAACAAATTCAAGAACCTTGTTTGTAACAAGACCCTCTTTGAAAACCTTTCCACAAAGAGCAATGGCAACGTCGTGAGGGCCGATTCCTCTTTTGGGGGCATTTTCAAGATAAACCAGAACCACCTGAGGAGCATTGATATCCCAGGTGTTTTTCAGAAGCTGTTTAACAAGCTCAGGGCCACCCTCACCAACAGCCATTGTTCCGAGGGCACCGTAGCGGGTGTGGCTGTCGGAGCCGAGAATCATGCTTCCGCATTTTGCCATCATTTCTCTTGCGTATTGGTGAATAACTGCCTGATTTGCAGGAACATAAATTCCGCCATATTTTTTAGCGGCTGAAAGGCCGAAAACATGGTCATCTTCGTTAATTGTTCCTCCAACGGCGCAAAGGCTGTTGTGGCAGTTTGTTAAAGCATAGGGAATGGGAAACTGTTTCAATCCGCTGGCTCTTGCCGTCTGAATAATTCCCACATAGGTAATGTCGTGAGAAATCATTGAATCAAAGCGGATTTTCATTTTCCCTTCTTCTGAGCTTATGTTATGGCTGTTTAAAATTCCGTAGGCAATTGTGTCGTTGCGGCTTCCTGCCTCAACGCCCAAAGAAGCAAGCTGAGCCTTCTTTTCTTCGGCGGTTCCCTCAACAAGCTTTTCGCCTCCCACAAGATAAACACCGTTTTCAATAACTTCAATCATTTAACTCAATCCTTTCTCTGATATGGAATATACATTCTTCTGTAAACAGAATTTATTTCTTTAAAATATTTTTCGTCAATAGAGTTAATGGCCTCTTCGCCGGCTCTGAATGTCCAGTTTTCTTCAGTAGTTCCCGGAACATTCATTCTTGCGTCTTTTCCGAAGCCGCACATATCCTGAAGAGCAACAACTGCAGTGTCTGAAGCACTTTTCCAGACCGTTTCAATAACGGCTCTGCATGAGCCGCTGTAGGCTCCGCCCTCTCCCCAGTTGTTTCCGCCGTAGCAGCAATAGCGAAGAGCATAGGCTCTTTCTTGCTCTGAGGCATCCCAAAGCCAACCGAGAATTGTGTTGTTGTCGTGAGTTCCCACATAAGAAACGCAGTTTTTGGGGTAATTATGGGGAAGATGGGTGCTGTCGCCGTTGGGGTCAAAGCCAAACTGAATAACTCTCATTCCCGGAAACTGAGTGTCTTCAAGAAGCTTAACAACATCTTCTCCGAAAAGACCCAGATCTTCAGCAACAATATCTGCCTCGGGAAGCTCTTTTTTAACAACGGAAAAAAGCTTCATTCCCGGGCCTTTTTTCCATTGACCGATTTTTGCCGTTTTGCTTTCAGCGGGAACTGCCCAATAGGAAGCAAAGGCTCTGAAATGGTCAATTCTTATTTTGTCATAAAGCTTCATGGCGCAGCCTAACCTTTTAAGCCACCACTTATAGCCGTCTTCTTCCATTTTTTTCCAATTATAAAGAGGGTTTCCCCAAAGCTGACCGTCCTGAGAAAAATAATCAGGCGGAACTCCGGCAACATTTTTCAGGCTGAGGCTTTTTTCGTCAATTTCAAAAAGCTCAATATTGCTCCAGACATCAACGCTGTCTTTGCTGACATAAACGGGCATATCACCGATAAAATAAACATTTTTTGAGTTTGCGTATTCCTTCAGTCTTCGCCATTGGGTGAAAAAAACATATTGGGAAAAAATATAAAATTCAATTTCTTCTTTGAATTCGCCGCTGTTTTTAACCGCGGTTTCATAGCGGGCAAATTTTTCTTCCCATTCCCACCAGGGCTTTTCGCCGTGAAAGTCTTTCAATGCCATAAACAGAGCATAGTCCTTTACCCACGGATTCTGTTGCGAAAAAATTTCGCAATGGGCTTTGATGTCGTCATTAATTCTTGAAAAAGCCGTTCTTAAAGCAATGAGCCTCTTTTCTCTTGCAAAAGAATGTTGGCTTTGATAAACCGTTCCTGAAAATTCAGCTTCTCTGACCTCTTCTTCGGTCAGAAGATTTTGTTCCAGAAGACCTCTCGGGTCAATCAGGGCAATATTTCCCGCAAAGGCACTGACCGAGCAATAGGGTGAACCACTCTGGTCAACAGGAACAAGGGGAAGAACCTGCCAGAATCTGAAGCCCATTCTTTCAAGCTTATCTGCAAAATCAAAGGCTTCTTTTCCCATTACTCCCGTTCCGAAGGGACCGTTGAGGGAGGTAATATGCAAAAGAACGCCTGCTGTTCTCTGATTTTTCATTTTTCTCTCCATTAATTTCAAAATAATATGTTATTATACAATATTTTAAATAGGCTTTCAAGAGGTAAGGTTTAAGCTTTTCTGTTTTTTAAAGAAACAGAAGGTCGAAAATCAAACATTACCTCATATAAAAAATAAAACGAAGATTTCGGCTAAAAAAAAGGGGGATGCAAAAAAACAAGTTTTTTACATCCCCTCTTTCAAGGCTGATTATTTTTTTGTTGCCTTTTCTTTTTTAGAAGCCTTTGCCTTTTCTTTTTCTTCTTTGTGAAGTCTGATTTTTTCCTGCTTTTCTTTTTCAAGGCGGAGTCTTTCTTCTTCAAGAGCCTGCTTTGCAGCCTCAGCAGAAGCCTTTGACTCCTCATATTTTGCAGCAATATCATCAAAATGAGCAAAGTTTTCTTTTTCCTTCAAAAGCTTTTCAGCGTCGCTGAAGGGCTTTGCAACACGGTTATAGTTAAGCTGAGTTTTGCTTTCGTTTTCAATTTCACGCTTAACTTCTTTCTTTTCGTTCTGAAGGCGCTTGATTTCAGCAGTAAGGTCTTTCACTGCTGACTTGTCCTTTGCCTTTTTGGCTTCAGCCTTCATGAGATGGCATTTTTTAATGTCATCATTGAGCTTATCTTCTTTTTCAAAAAGAGCTTCAAGAACAGCAAAATCAAATTTTTCAATATCTTTGTCTTTATAGAACTTTTTAATAATCTTGCAGGCTCTCAGCTTGTTTCTTGCCATGTCAATCATAAACTCACGAAGGTCTTTTTCGTCTGCTGTTGTTTTAGGCATTTTTTTGGCAGCTCTGAGCTCTTGTTTGATTTCTTTTTTATCAAGATCTTTCAGGCCGTTGAGACCTTTTGAATAAATATTTCGGCAAAGCTC
Source organism: Clostridia bacterium (assembly GCA_017474045.1). Lineage (GTDB taxonomy): Bacteria > Bacillota > Clostridia > Oscillospirales > Acutalibacteraceae > UBA6857. The sequence goes on from JAFUHX010000003.1 coordinate 20,641, forward strand.
AACCTTTTTGGCTGCAGCAGGTCTTGAAAATTTATCAAGCTCAAGGCAAACAAACTTAGAAATTTCAATTTCTTCGTTTCTCTTAAATGCTTCTTTATAGGCTTTTTTTGCCTCACGGCGCTCCGGTCCTCGTTTAACAGATTTATAGGACTTTTTGGAAATCGGCTGAACCTCTTCAGCGGCAAGCTGTCTTGCATTTCTGATAATATCAATGGCTTCAACGAGTCTTTCGTCGTTGCAAACGCCGTTGCCGTAGTCTTCAAAAAGGGCTCTTACTCTGAGAACTCTGACAACTGATTTTTGTTTTCTTTCGTTAAAGTCATACCAGAAAAAAGGAATAACATTCATTGTTGCACCAATAGCAGCAACAATGATGAGAACCTTCAGAAGTCCGAGAAGAATATCGGGATCATAAAGAGCTGAATAAGAATAGCTGTAGCTGTTTTGTCCATTTTCAAACTGCTTTTCAAGAATCTGAGCAACTGTCTTTCCGTCAGGGAAGATACGGTTCAGAATGTTTGGGTCGCTGGTTACCTTAATGGCGTTGGCTTCAGTCAGACCTTTTTTCTCATAGATATAGGGAAGAACCGAAGAAGTAACAAGAGCGATAACTGTTCCTATAGTTGAAACAGCAGAGAACATTCCGTCAATTCTTTCACCGGTTTTAAACTGTTGATAGTCTCTGATGTCTGCCTGAATAGCAGGGTTAAGAATATGGGCAAAGGAACCCATAAGGGCGTTAAACCACAGACACATCATAACAAGCCAGATTGTTGCGTTTTTAAGCTCGTTTGTGAAGGGGAGCATCATGAGAATAAACACGATGTTAAAGAGGTTGGTTACAACAAGAACTGCCTTTTTGCCCCATTTTCTGATGCAGAAGGGAGCAAGAAGCATTCCCCACAAAGAAGCGTTGCCATAGATAGTTGTTAAAAGTGTATATTCTCCCCATGTGCAAGTTCCGCCGTAGTTATAAAGCCAGTTGAGAATATTCTGATAAGCAATTTCAAGAAAGCCTATCCAGCTTGCAAGAGAGATTATCCAGAAATATTTGTTTTTGGCAACTGCACGAAGTGAATCGGTGAAGCTGATTGCAATAACGTGGCTTCTTGCCTGAACAATTTTTTCCTGAGTATAGCGGAAAACAACAATGCAAAGCGAAAGTCCCAGAATAGCAAGAATCGGGAAAAGAAGACGATAAATTCTTATATCTGTTGTTGTGGTTTTAAAAATTCCGCCTGCGATAGCCGGAGTAATAATTCCGTAAATTGTTGGAGCAAAGGAATAAACAATGCATTTGACTGAAGAGACGTCTGCTCTCTCCTGAGAATCGGGAGAAAGAACGTGAATGAGGTTTTCATAGCTGTCATAGAAGAAATAATAGAAGAAATGAAGAAGCAGGTTGAAAACCATAATCAAGGCGCATTTAGCAATATAGCCGCCCATGACCGCAGTTCCGTCTGACTTATAAAAAGCAACACCGGGGAAAAGCTCATAAAGATATTCATAGGGGAACCACACCATCAGAATACATATAATAGCCGTCGGAATTGCCATAGAAACAATATAGGGGCGATATTTACCTGCTTTGTTTCTGGTGTTATCAATAATTGTTGCTCTGATTCCGGTCAGCGGAATGTTGGCAAGAACCGCAATGACATACATAATATACATATCCATCGGGCCGATACCCAAAGTACTTGTTAAAAGAACATTTCCCGTTCCGAGAATACATGCCGTTCCCAGCGTTATAATGAAATAAGCTCCTATTCCTCCTCCCGAATAAGCTGCAATTTCTTTCATGGGCATATAGCGCTTAGGCATGGGATGATTCCAATAGGTGCCAATATTATCGGTAATGTTTCTGAGTTTTTTCATTAATCCGTTTTCGCTTGCCATTTTTCTCCTCCTGTTTAAAAAGATTAAGCAAAAAGTCTTTTGCCTTTGAGGATTATAACATAAAATTGATTAAATTATATCAAAATTATTAAAATCAAAAATTTTTGTTTATTTTTAACAGTCGGCAAGCAATTTTTTTGTCGAACTTTTCAGACGAACCGCTTTCGTTTGATTTCCTCTTTTTTAATTTTTTAAAATTTTCAGAAAACTTCATCACTCTGCACAAAAAAAGTAATATATTTTAATCATTGTGATAATTGACATTTTTTGCTAAAAGGAGTATAATTAGCAAGATAGTGAGTGACCACTCACCCAAGATTATCTTTAAGAAATATATTTAGGAGGATTTATCATGGACACAAGATTCGCTATCCAGGAATATCTTGACGCTCAGGCAGTAACCAAGAAGCTGGATTATCTCATCAGCCAACCCATCTACACAATCAAACCCGACGTTCTTGCAAAATACGAAGAAGAATATTTTGAAAAGAAATGTTCAAAATCAAAGGAAATGATTGCTGAAGCTAAGCAGATCATTCCCGGCGGTGTTCAACACAACCTCGCTTTCAACTATCCGTTCCCCCTTGTTTTCACAAAGGCAGACGGCGCAAAACTCTATGATATCGACGGAAACGAATATTACGACTTCCTTCAGGCAGGTGGCCCCACCGTTCTTGGCTCAAACCCCAAGGTAGTCAGAGATCAGGTTATTGACCTTCTCAACACCTGCGGTCCTTCAACCGGACTTTTCCATGAATTTGAATATAAGCTTGCTAAGAAAATTTCCGACAGCATGCCCACAGTTGATATGTTCCGTATGCTCGGTTCAGGAACAGAAGCTTGTATGGTAGCTTGCCGTGTTGCAAGACTTGCCACAAAGAAAAAGCATATTCTCAAAATGGGCGGCGCATACCACGGCTGGTCAGATCAGCTTGGCTACGGAATCCGTGTTCCCGGCTCAAAATTCACTCAGGCAAGCGGTGTTCCCATCCGTCTTATGAGAGATACTCAGGAATTCTTCCCCAACGATCTTAACGACCTTGAAAAGAAGCTTCGCAGAAATCAGCTCAACGGCGGAACTGCTGCTGTTTTCATTGAACCCGTTGGTCCCGAAAGCGGAACTCGTCCTCTTGACAAAGACTTCAACAAAGGCGTTGAAAGACTTTGCCGCAAATATGGCGCTCTTCTTATTTTTGATGAGGTTGTTACAGGCTTCCGTATCGGTATGTCCGGCGCTCAGGGCTATTATGGCGTTGAACCCGACCTCACCATCTTCGGCAAGGTAATCGCCGGCGGATATCCCGGTGCAGGCGGTATCGGCGGTAAGAGAGAATACATGAAATACATGGGCGCAGGCCTTGACGCAAGCGGAATGAAAATTAAAAAGGCATTCTGCGGCGGTACTATGGCTGCAACTCCTCTTTCATGCGTTGCAGGTTACTATACTCTTGAAGAAATCGACAAGCAGAACGCTTGCTACAAAGCCGGTATCATGGGCGACAGAATCACTGCCGGTCTCAACCAGATTATCGACAAATATAACCTTCCCTTCGTAGCATTCAACCAAGGCTCAATCTGCCACATGGAAACTGTTGGAACAATGCACTTCTCAATCGACTGGAGCAAGCCCTGGCAGATTCCTGCTGTTCTTAAGGCTACCAGCGAACGTAAAGAAGAAATGACACACATGGGTGCTGCATACATGGCTGAAGGTCTTGTTACTCTTGCAGGTTCTCGTCTTTACACTTCAGCAGCATACACAGAAGAAATGATCGACGACGCTCTTTCACGTTTCGACAAAGTATTCGCAAATGTTGCTAAAAAGGCATAATTTAACCTGACTGACTGAGGGCAGACAACACTGTCTGCCCTTTTAATGATTTTAAGAAAGAAGGTTGCTTTTATGGATATTCAAAAAGCGAAAGAAATTGTTGTTGAAGCCGGCAAACAGCTCGTTTCTTCAGGTCTTATTGCAAGAACCTGGGGCAATGTCAGCTGCAGAGTTGATGACAAAACCTTTGTTATCACTCCCAGCGGAAGAGCCTATGAAACTCTCACTCCCGACGAAGTTGTTCTTGTTAACATGGCTGACCTCTCTTATGAAGGAAACATCAAGCCCTCCAGCGAAAAGGGAATTCACGCTTCATGCTATATGCTTCGTCCCGACTGCAATTTCGTAATTCATACTCACCAAACAAACGCTTCTATTGTCAGCGCTCTCGGCTGTGACATCAACAACATCGAAGGCGAAAGCAAAGAAATTATCGGCGATAACATTCCCGTTTCTGCCTATGGTCTTTCAGGAACAGGAACCCTTCGCAAAAATGTTATTAAAGCTATTAAGCGTTCAGATTCAAAAGCCGTTATTATGAAAAACCACGGCGCAGTTTGTCTCGGAGCCGATTATGACGACGCTTTCAAGGTTGCCTCTGAGGTTGAAAAGGTTTGCGCTGAATATGTTTTCACAAGATATTCTTCACTCACCGGAAAAGTTACTTCAACCTTTACCGATGTTTTTGAATATGTTGCCGATTTGAAACAGAGAGCAAATGACGTTCCCGACGTTACAGCTTATGACAGCTCAAGAAACGGAAACATCATCACAATTAAAGACAAAGACGGCAACGAAGCCGTTACAATGGGTCTCAAAAAGGAGCAGATTATTCTTGGCGAAAGAATTCCCTCTGAGGCTGATATGCACCTTGCAATCTACAGAGAGCGCCAGGATATCAACTATATTATTCACTCAGATGATGAATCAATTGTTGCCGCATCAAAGGTTGTTAAAAAGAAGCTCAGACCTCTCATTGATGACTTTGCTCAGATTGCCGGCGTAACAATTCAGAATGTTGAATTCAATCCCAACGACACAATCAAAACCTCAAAGAAGGTTGTTAAGGCTCTTGGCAAAAACAAAACAGTTGCCCTCATCAGAAATAACGGCGCTGTTTGCTGCGGAAGCAACGAAGACGAAGCCTCTGCTTCAGAAATTGTTGCTGCTAAGAACTGCAAAACCTTTGTTGCAACTCAGCTTTTCGACAAAGCAAAATATGTTGGCAGGGTTGACGCTCTTCTTGAAAACGTTGTTTACAGACTCAAATATTCAAAGCAAAAATAACAAAAGTATAAAAGAAAATCCCGAAATCAGATTTCGGGATTTTCTTTATTGTTTGAAGTTTTTTCTTTTTTTCTGAAAATCAGGAGCTTGCTGAGAACATAGTTAATAGCCACAACCAAAACTCCGATAATCATTTTCGCCGTCATCAGACCGCTGAATTTAACAATTATAAAATCAAAAACTCTCTCTTTAAAGCCAAGCGCTTCCATAAGAAGCCACAGGCTTCCCTGCTCAACAAAATAAGAAAAAATTCTTGCTGAGAAAAAGGAAGGAATTTCTTTTTTCAAAACGGAAACACTCCAGCTTTTGCTTTCAAAAACAAAAATTTTGTTTGTTATATAAGCAAAGCTGACTGAAAAAAGCCATGAAGCTGTATTTGAAACAAGATAGAGGTCTTTTCCTAAAATAACATCAAATATTTTCAGCGAAGCAAAGCTGACAACTGTGGTAAGCAAGCCGAAAAGCAAATATAAAATTGTTTCCTTGTTTATAAATGCCTTAATCAGTTTAATAATCTTATGCATTCTCTGCCTTCTTTGGTTTAATTTTTTCCATAACCTTGTCAATAATCTTATCAACAACAGGGAAAAGGAATTTAACAATCAAAACGCCTATAAGTGCATAAACAACACCAACGATTGCGCCGGCGATTACGTCTGTGCAATAATGAACTTCAACATAAATTCTTGAGAAGCCCATCAGGAAGGCAAAAATTGTTCCGGGAATACCGATTTTTTTGTTATACCACAAAGCTGCAACCATTGCTGCGAAAGCAGAAGATGTGTGACCTGAGGGGAAAGACCAGCTTGAAGGCATGTGAACGATATCAGGGAAACGATATGTATCAACCCACTCAGCTGCAAGCTCGGGAAGATTTTTAACATTTTCGGCGCATTTTTCATAAAGCACTTCAAAATATTTGTGGTCAGCGGGAATAGCATCGGGGCTGAACACAAAGAAGGGTCTTGGTCTTGCAAAAAGCTCTTTGAGAATCAGGTTGTTACCAACCTCCATTACAAGAAGGGCAACAAGCATAGCAAGGCCGACCTTGCGGAATTTCTTTGTAATAAGGAAAATGAGTCCCAGAAGAATGAAAAGAATTCCGTCGTCACCAAGAGTTGTTATGATTTTGAAAATCATGTTAAGAACGGGGTTCTGAATTGACTGAACCCATTCAAAAACGCTGAGATCAAAATTTAAAAAACTACTGAAGATATCCATTATAACTCTCCTTTCTGAAAATTTTTATAATCAGCGGCCAAAGCCGTCAGATTCAGATTTCAAACAGCTTTTTCAGCTGTTTCGAAGCGCTCCCTACAGTCAGGGCAACAACTGTGTCGCCGGCCATAAGAATGCTGTTTCCTCGGGGAATCATAAAAATTCCGCCGCGTTTCATATAAACAAGAACGCAGTCTTCCGGAACATCAAGCTCCATAACCTTTTTTCCGCTTTTTGACCATTTTAGCGGAATATCATATTCGCTGATTACGGCGTTACTGCTTCCGATGTCGGCAATAAGCTGAACCTGCGCTCCGTCAATTTCATGCTCAATAAGCTGAGTCATAAGCTTCGTTGTGTCAAGAACAATGTCAATTCCCAGCTTTTTCATCAAAGCAACATTTTTGTTGTTGTTAATTTTTGAAATAGTGCGCTTAACGTTAAATTGCTTTTTGGCAATTTCGCAGGCAATGAGGTTATCCTCATCCTTCCCCGTTGCCGCAATAAGAACCTCACACTTTCCCACACCTGCGTTTGAAAGAGTTTCAAGTGTGGTTCCGTCACCGCAAAAAACGCCCACATCAAGCGTGGTTGCAATTTTTTCGCATCGATCCTTGTCTGAATCAATTATTTTAACATTATAGCCCGATTCAAGAAGATTTTTGGCAAGAAAGAAACCATGCCTTCCTGCTCCAACAATAATTATATTCATAAATTAAGCCTTTCAAAATCAGTTTATTGCCAGACAACAGAAAAAACAACAATATCTCCCTCGTCAACAATAAAATTTTCATTGTTTGCCAGAACGAGCTCTCCCGTTTCTTTAATCAGAGCAAAAACCATTTCGTTTTTTCTGCAAAAAATTTCGTTTGCCTCTTTTCCGAGAGTCTTTTTTCCTGCCTTTTCAAAAACGAACTGAACTGTGTTTCCCCCAAGCGTTATACTGCTGATTTCTTCGAAATCCTCTGTTACAATGTCAAAGAAAATATCGGTTTCGTGTCTGGTGGGGCAAACAGTTCGCAATCCAAACTTTCTGAAAACAGCCTCGCGGGCAGGGTCAAGAATCCGTGTGTAGATTTTTTCGGTTTCAAACTCAGTTTTTAACATCTGTGAAACCATAACGTTAATGTTGTCACTTTGAGTAACAACAACGGCAATGTCTGCGTTTTCACAGCCGGCATTTTTTAAAACATCAATGTCTGTTACCTCACCGCAGACAACAAGCCCTGAAAAATCTGAGGGAAGGCTTTCAAATTTTCTTTCGTCTTCGTCAACAATTGAAATGTCGAAGCCTCTTTCGTCAAGCTCTGCGGCTAGTCTTGCGCCGGTTTTTCCGCAGCCGATTATTATAACATTCATCAATTTGCCTCCTAAAATCAATCACTCAAAAATTGAGCGAAAAGAAACATCAACAGCTCCCTTTTCAAGAGAAACAACAGCATATTTTCCACCGCATACAGCTCCGGGATTTATTAAATATACACCGGCTGAAGCATCTGTGTAAAAATCGCTTCGGTGGGTGTGTCCATAGAAAACAATATCTGCCCTGACAGAAAGAGCCAACTCAATCAGACCGTAATGCCAGCTTCTGACATTTTGCTTGTGGCCGTGAGTTGCAACGATTGTGTGGCCGCAAAGATATTTATATGCCTCGGTGTCTTTTTCAAAAGCGAAGTCGTTGTTTCCCTTAACACAAATAAAGCTTCTGTCGGGGTAATCACCTTTCACCTTTTCAATATCGGAAAGACCGTCACCAAGAAAGAAAATATATTTGCAGTCCTTTTCTTTTTCAATAGCTCTTTTCAAATAGGCAACGCTTGAATGACTGTCTGACAAAACAAGAACCTCCATTCATAACACCGCCCTTTTCTTCATAATTATTATTAAGACTCATTCTATCACAACTCGGGAGGTTTTTCAATGGATAATAACATAAATCTTGACCCCAAACAAATTAAAAGTCTGATTGAAAAGCTGAAAAGCAGCGAAGGCTCTTCGCAGGAAGGGCTTGAAAAAATTGCCGGAGAATATCTTTCCCCTTCTCAGCTTGAAAGACTTAAAAACATTATGAACGACCCTCAGCTGATTAAATCAATTCTTTCTTCTCCTCAGGGAATGAAAATTCTCAAACAATTAAAGGGTGAAAGCAATGAATCTTGACTCAATTAACGGCGAGGCTGTTTCTCAGCTTCTTTCTTCTCTCAGCGAAGAAGATATTGCCGGACTTATGAATATGGCTCAATCTGTTTTTTCTTCTCAGACGCCGCCGAAAAAAGAAGAAAAAAAGAAAGAAGAGGGCTCCTTTGATTTTTCTTCCATTGCAAAAATCGCTTCGCTTATGGGCTTTTTATCAGGGGAAGAAAACGACCCTCGCTGCAATCTTCTTTCAGCCCTGAAGCCCCTTCTTTCAAAAGAAAAGCAATCAAAAGTTGACCAGGCAATAAAAATGCTTCATCTTATGGCGGTTTTGCCAAAGCTTAAAGAACTTAACTGAGGTGACAAAAATGGCAGAAATAAATTCTTCTTCTGATTTTATAAAAATGCAGGAGCAGGCAATTAAACGGGTTCGCGAAATGCACCGGAAGTCTCAGGCTTCCGCTGAAGAAAAAACTCCGCCCGAAATAAAAAGCAACAAAGCCGAAGACGCTCCTGAAAAAGAAAAGCCGAAAGAAAAACCTCCAATTATCATACCCCAAAAGCCTTCTGAGGCAAAAACCAAAACCGATTTTGAAAAAAAGAGAGAAGATCATAATCCCTTTAGCGCTCTTTTAAACCTCGACGCCGACAAAAGCCTTGTTTTGCCTCTTTTGCTGTTTCTTGGAAAAGAGGGCGTTGACGATATGCTTCTTCTTGCCCTTCTCTACATAATGTCTTGACAAAATTAATTTGTTGCTTTAATATATTTCGGTGATAATAAAACCAAGGAGTGTTATTGATGTTTGAATATAAAACAAAAGGTGTTTGCGCCAGAAGAATTTTTGTTGAGCTTGACGGAAACGTTGTTAAAAGCGTTAAATTTGAAGGCGGTTGCAACGGAAACACCAAGGGAATTTCAAAGCTTGTTGAGGGAATGACCGTTGAAGAGGTTGTTGACCGTCTGACAGGAATCGGTTGCGGCTTTAAAGCAACTTCTTGCCCCGATCAGCTGGCAAAAGCAGTTTCAATGGCTTATAACAACGGATAAAAGACCTTTATTTTTGTGAATATTATCTAAATTTTTAATAAAAGTGTTTTCATTGTTGATTTTGGAATAAAAATTATATATAATCAAAGTTAAGATAGAGGCGCAGGTTTTATCAGTACGTTTCGGGAGCTGCTCAGACAGCTGTGAATGTTGCGGAAAGGAAAATCTGCCGAAGCCGGAATTTTCTGTGAAGTTCTGAGCTGGCAAGCAAAAGAAGATTTTGTTTGCTGTCGCATCTGCGGAGGGCTATCACACTTTGAGGAATGTGAGATTGCCCTGCGGTAATCTCTTTTTTGTTGCCTGTTGGCAACTGACGAAGCGGCAAAGCCGCAAAAATTTAAACGGAGGATTTTAAAAATGAAAAAGTCAACCACCTTTGCAAGAGTAATTCTTGCGCTGATGCTTGTTATTGCCTTTGCAATTCCTGCATCAACCGTTGCTTTTGCCCAAGAGGGTGAAACACCGGTTCTTTATTCAGACAGCACCGCAAACCCCGAAGTTGTTGAAAACGAAGCTGCTTTTTCTGTTGATGTTGACGGAGAAGCAATTCAATATGATTTCAACAACGAAGATGATGAAGATGAAATTAAATCAGCTTCAGATTATGTTGACAGCTACGCTGACAACCTTACAAACGACCCCGGCTTCAAAGAGCATATTGAATCTGCTCTTGCCAAAATCCGCGAATCAATCGGCTCTTACGCCACAGTTCTCGCTCTTCTTCCCCCGATAATTGCAATCGTTCTTGCTCTTATTACAAAAGAAGTTTATTCCTCACTTATCATCGGTATTGTTGTCGGCGGCTTCATTTATGCCGGCGGTAACTTTGAAACTGCAATCAACCATGTTCTTTTCGACGGCTTTGTTTCAAGCCTTTCCGACAGCTACAACATGGGTATCATCATTTTCCTTGTTCTTCTCGGCGCACTTGTTTCAATGATGAACAAAGCAGGCGGAAGCGCAGCTTTCGGCCGCTGGGCATCAAAACACATTAAGTCAAGAGTCGGCGCTCAGCTTGCAACAATTGCTCTCGGCTGCCTTATCTTTATTGACGACTATTTCAACTGTCTCACAGTTGGTTCAGTTATGCGCCCCGTTACTGACAAACAGAATGTTTCCAGAGCAAAGCTTTCTTATCTCATTGACGCCACTGCTGCTCCTGTTTGCATTATCGCTCCCATTTCTTCATGGGCAGCCGCTGTTGCGGGCTTTGCAAGAGGCGCAGGTGCTGAAAGCGGAATCAGCCTTTTCGTTCAGGCAATTCCCTATAACTTCTATGCTCTTCTCACAATCGCAATGATGATTTTCATCGCTGTTACCAAGTTTGACTACGGCCCCATGAAGCTTCACGAAAAGAACGCCGTTGAAAAAGGCGACCTTTTCACCAGCGGAACCCGTGTTGACAGCGCAGACGTTGAAGCTAACCCCAAGGGTAAGGTTCTCGACCTCGTTCTTCCCGTTGTTGTTCTTATTATCTGTTGCGTTCTCGGAATGATTTATTCCGGCGGCTTCTTTGCAACAGGCGAAGACAAAGCAGGATTTATCGATGCCTTCTCAAACAGCGACGCTTCAGTCGGTCTTGTTATCGGTTCAGCAATTGCAATTGTTTTCACAGTTGTTTATCTTCTTATCAGAAGAGTTATTACTTTCAAAGACGCTATGAATTCTCTTCCCGAAGGCTTCAAAGCAATGGTTCCTGCAATCCTTATTCTCACTTGTGCATGGACTCTTAAAGCTATGACCGACAGCCTCGGCGCAAAAATCTTTATTTCTCAGCTCGTTGAAAACAGTGCCGGTTCCTTCCAGGCCTTCCTTCCTGCAATTATCTTCCTTATTGCTGTTGGCCTTTCATTTGCAACCGGAACATCATGGGGTACCTTCGGTATTCTTATTCCCATCGTTCTCAGCGTATTTGCTGCAGATAACCCCCTCACAATCGTTTCAATTTCAGCTTGTATGGCAGGTGCTGTTTGCGGCGACCACTGCTCACCCATTTCAGACACAACCATCATGGCTTCAGCCGGCGGACAATGCGACCACCTCAACCACGTTTCAACTCAGCTTCCCTATGCTTTGACTGTTGCAGGCGTTTCATTTGTCAGCTATATAATTGCCGGCTTTGTTCCCAACTGGCTTATTTCTCTTCCCATTGCTCTTGTTCTTATGGTTGGAACTCTCTTTGTTATCAAGGTAATAACAAAGAAAAAGGCATAAGCTTTTCCTTTAAAATTTTGGAGCTGTAAAAACCAATGTTTTTACAGCTCCACTTTTTTACTACCCGTTTGTTTTATGTAAACATATATATTTTCTCTGTGATCACTTATTTTTTGTTCTGTCTTTTATAACCTGTTCAATAGCAAACACCTGAAGGTGCTGAGGAAGACTGTTTAAAAGAAGAAGAAGGGGGTTTCTGTTAATTTTATAAACATATTTCGGTGTTTTTTCTGTCAGGGCTCTCAGCGCCGTCTGTGCAATATCTTCAGGCTCAATGTTTTTGGTTTCAACGCCGTCAACGATCTGGCGGAATTTTTTAGCATTGGTATTATAAAGCTTTGTGTTTTCCATAAATCTTTCAAGAGCAGTTGTTGAAACATTAAGAAGTCCCGTTTTAACTGCACCGGGACGAATAACCGAAACAGAAATTCCCAAAAGGTTTGTTTCCATTCTCAGCGAAAAAGCATATTTTTCCAAAGCGGCCTTTGTTATGGCATAAATACCTGTAAAGGGAAGAGGATCAAGGGGGGCAAGCTCACTTGAAGTTATAACAATTCTTCCGCCGCGGTTCAGAAGAGGCTTGAAAACCTTGTTAACTCTGTAAACGCCGAAAAGATTGATGTTAAAAATTCTGACAAAGCGCTGCTCGTCCATTTCCAAAAGAGAGTCCAGATCATAAACTCCGGCTGTGTGAATTATTGCAAAAAGGCTTTCAGCCTCTTCCTTAACCTTTTCAAAAACGGCTTCAATCTCTTCTGTTTTGGTAACGTCGCAACGATAAAATTTCATATTTCCCGGTTCTTCAACCTGACAGTAATCCATTCCGAAAACATTATATCCCTTTGAAGAAAGAAGCTCACATATTGCTTTTCCCATTCCGCCGGCAGCACCGGTAACGAGAACATTTTTCATAAATATCACCCTTTTAACTGTTTTTTTCATTATAGCATAAAACTCTCTTTTTTTAATACACAATTTTTCATGTTTTGTATATTGCAATAAATTGGGTTTATCGCTCTTGCTTTTTTCTCTTCTTCGTGTTAAGATTTCAAAAAAACACAAGGAATGATTTTATGGATACAGATCTTCAGAAACAAAGAATGGCTGAGGGCAAGCTTTATCTGCCCAACGGCGAAAGCATTATGAAAGAACAGCTTGACTGCATGGAAAAGCTTTATGACTACAACAATACCCGCCCTCACGATTTTGAAAAAAGAGCAGCTCTTCTTAAAGAAATGTTTGCCGAAATCGGCGAAGGCTGCTATATTGAGCCTCCGCTTCACGCCAACTGGGCAGGAAAACACGTTCATTTCGGAAAAGAAGTTTATGCCAATTTCAACCTGACTCTTGTTGACGACGGAAACATTTTTGTGGGCGACAACACAATGTTTGCCCCCAATGTTTTATTGCTACAGCCGGCCACCCCATTCTTCCGTCTCTGCGCGAAAAAGGTGTTCAATATAACATTGATGTTCACATCGGGAAAAATGTCTGGCTGGGTGCCGGAGTTCTTGTAATGCCCGGAGTTTCAATCGGCGACAACAGCGTAATCGGTGCCGGAAGCGTTGTTACAAAAGATATTCCTGCAAACTGCGTCGCCTACGGAAATCCTTGCAGAGTAATAAGAGAAATCGGCGAACACGACAAAAAGTTTTATTATAAAAACAGAGAAGTAGATATGGAATAAACTTCGGCAATTGAATCTTAACTCTTAAATTTAATAATGTTTAAAGGAGCTGTAAAAAAAGTGCAGACCGCATAAAACAAGATAACTAAAGGTTTTTTTCGGTATTGAACTACCAAAGAAACCCTTTAAAACTGTAAAAATCAGCAAAAGCAGGCAAAAACAAGGTTTTTGCGTTTTATGCTATAAACA
>JAFUHX010000025.1 GCA_017474045.1 Clostridia bacterium
GGATTTCGAGCATTTTCAACGCAGTTATGCGCAGAAATAGCAAATTTTAAGGCCTAATATCCTTATGAAGTGGCGCCCTTTTGGCTCGGTTTGTTCATTCTGCGCATTTTTTCCTAGCCCCTAAAAAGGGGATGTAAAAAAACAAGTTTTTTTACATCCCCTTTTTTGTTTATTAAGATATTTAAAGCTTGAAATTAGGGATTTCAATTTGTCTTTCATTGACAAAGGGTTTTTCAGGTGCTATAATTCTTTTCAGTTTTATTGAAAGGTGCAGGGAATGCACCTTAATTTTATCAGGAGGAATTAATAATGGGAATTTCTGAGCTTTTTCTTGTTGCTGTTGGTCTTTCAATGGATGCTTTTGCTGTGGCTGTTTGCAAGGGACTTTCAGTTTCAAAGCTTTCTTTTAAGCATTATCTTCTTGTTGGTGCATGGTTCGGAGGTTTTCAGGGTCTGATGCCGTTTCTTGGCTACCTTCTGGGTTCAACCTTTGAAAAATATATTGTTTCCTTTGACCATTGGGTTGCCTTTTTGCTTCTTGGCTTCATCGGTGCAAACATGATAAAAGAAGGTTTTTCTAAGGAAGAAGAGAAGAAAGACGATTCTTTTTCTTTCAAGACCATGTTTGTTCTTGCCGTTGCCACAAGTATTGACGCTTTGGCAGTTGGCGTAACCTTTGCTCTTTTGCCTGATGTTAACATTACAGCCGCTGTTTTGTTTATCGGAATAATAACCTTTGTTCTTTCTGCTGTGGGAATTAAGGTCGGAAATATTTTTGGCGTAAAATATAAAGGAAAGGCAGAAATTGCCGGCGGTGTTATTCTTGTTTTAATGGGAACAAAAATTCTTCTGGAACATCTTGGTGTGATAAATTTTTAAAAATTATAAAATCAAATAAATTTGTGAAAAATCTTTGAATAAACTATTGACAAATAAAAAATCATGGTTTATAATATGACCATACTAAAGGTTTAACCTATAGTAAATATCGCGTAATAGGAGGAAAATACAATGGCAGAATTCGGTGCAACATGGGCAAAGATCTGGAACGATCTCATTTACCCCATCATCGCTTTCATCAACGATACATTCAAAATCGACCTTAGCAAAATCGTTGAGCAGTAATTGAATGTTGATTAAACAATTGTTTAAGGAAATATCGGTTGCCTTTGGGTGACCGATATTTTTTTGCTTTAATAATTAAACAGATTGTTAAATAAAAGCTCTCTTTCTTGAAAAGCTGTTTTTTTATGCTATACTTTAAGAAAAGAAAGGAAGTGGAAAAATGGCGAAAGGAAAAAGGGCAGTTCTTTGCCTTTTAATAATTTGTTTTTCAACAGTTTTCCTCTTGTCTTTCAGAAGTCTGATTAAAAGCGGAAAAGAAAATTCTTCTCAGAATTATTTTAAGACAACCGTTTATGAAGAAAGCCTTTCTTTTTTTCAAGAAACCTCTTTTTCTGAAACTTCGGCTGAACAGCCTGAAGAAACTGAAACAACCTTTTTGCTTTCAGAAACAGAAAAAAACAATAATGAAGAAATCTACAGCGAAATTCCGGTTCTCAGCTGTCCGAATGAGGTAAATCTTTATCTTAACCATTGCCTTTCTCAAGGAAAAGCCTATGCCGACTTTGTTTATTCAGGTGAGGGAAGTGAAATTAGAATTAATGACCTTGCTCAGATGACCTGCTCTTATTATGTTCAGGCATCAGCTCTTGAAAAGGTTGAAAATGGAATCAGGGTGGAGTTTTTTAAATATCCCGGAGAAAAAATTTTTGATTATTATCAGAAGGGGCGAATTTCGGAGCTTTCAAAAGAAGAAACAGAAACCTTTAACGCCGCCTGTGAGCTTCTTCAGGAAGAAATGGGAAGGGCAAAAAGCGAAATTGAGCTTGAAATTGCCATTCACGACAGACTCTGCGAAAAAATCAGCTATGTTGAATGTACTGAAAAAATTCCAGATTCAAAAACAATAGTCAGGCCGTTAACTGCTGTGGGTGCTCTGTTGGACGGAAAGGCAAACTGTCAGGGATATGCTGACGCTTTTTATCTTCTGGCGTCGTTGGCGGGCTTCAATGTGGGAAAGCAAAGTACAGATGACCATATTTTCAACACGATTTCTCTCGGCGGAAAATGGTATATTGTTGATGTGACCTTCAATGACGGCAGTCTTTCAAAATATAAGGGAATAAACTCCTATTATCTTTTCAATGCAGGGCTTGATAAATCAGGGGTTTATACCTTGAACGAAAACAAAATGCGCTTTGAAATTTCTGAAACATCAGATGAATATTATTTTTATAATCTGACATCAGAACTTATTGAGAACTCCTATCAGCGTTGCTTTGAAAATCTTGATGATGCAGCTGTGAGCGTTCTTCTTGAAAACAGCCTTATGAAAAGAAAGGCTCAACACATAATGATTAAAAATAAGACCCTCACCACCATTGATTTAAGCAGGGCTCTTAACAAGCTGATTGAAGAAAGCGGAGAGAAGCTGAAATATTCAGTTAAGGTTCTTCGGCGTGACGGCGACACTTATTTTTATATTGAGTTCAGATAAAATGCATTTTTAATAGTAACAGAGCTGAAAATATATGAATAAATTTTAAATTATCTATTGACTTAATATCCTTTTTGTTTTAAAATGTATTCAAAGGAAATTAACAAAGGAGGATATATTGATGGATAACGTATTTTTTCAGTTTTTAGAGGAGTATTCAACTGACATCAGAGCTTTCCTTGAAGCACTCATCGAACTTCTCAAAACAGTTTTTGGTTCAGACGAAGAAGCAGCAGAATAATTTTTAGTCCCCTTTTTTTTAGGGGACTGTTTTTTTATTGGAAATATAAATTGAAAGTTCTTTAAAAATTTTTTCCGGAAAAATGAATTTTTTTTGAATTAACTATTGACATTGTTTTAAAATTGTTATACAATAAAGCCAAGCTAAGAGGTGACTCTAAGCTAAACTAACGTAATAGGAGGATACTATAATGGATTTTAACGAAATCATTGCTTGGATCAACACCAACTGGGCAAAAATCGTAGAGCTCGTTGACAAAGTTTGGGCTTTCTTACTCGACAACGAAGAAATGTTCAAATAAGATTAAACACGTGTTTTAAATTTTAAAATTTAAAAATAAAGAACCACCCATCAGGGTGGTTCTTTATTTTTTCTTGTAATTATAAAATCTTCATATATCCACTTTTTTGAGAATATGAAAAAGTGCAAAATAAACAAAAACTTGCTTTTAGTAATTATATATATTTAAGGGGCTTCTTTCGGTTTTCAAGATACCAAAGAAACCCTTTATTGTTTTTCTTTTTGCGTTTTACATTTTTTTTACAGCCTTTTTTATTTTTTTTCAAAAACTTCTTTAAAAATTGCGTTTTTGCTGCAATTTTTGTCGTTGTTGGGCTATATATCGAGGGGCAAGCCCAAAAACCAACAGAAAGGAACTTAAGTTTTGAAAAAAGAATTAACCTCAAAAGAAAAACTTTTTTGTGCCTATTATTGTGCCGGAAGAAACGGAAGAGAAGCGGCGGCAAAAAGCGGATACCGCTTTGCTGAACGCAGCGCTGAAAAGCTGCTGAGAAGAAAAGACATTTTGTCTTATATTGCCAAAAACGATAAGACAGAAAAAGCCGGAAGTGCCGATATCACAGCCGGATATTATCGTCTTGCCTTTGGCTGCGTTGCAGACGCTGTCAGCCTTTTGTTTACCGATGAATTTTCTGAAAGCAACATTGAAGGTCTGGACCTTTTTAATGTTTCAGAAATCAAAAGGCAAAAGGGCGGTGCTATTGAAATTAAGTTTTTCGACAGATTGAAGGCCCTTGAAAAGCTTTCAGAAATCAACGGAAAAACTGTTCGCAGCTCACAGAACTCACTTTACAGCGCCATTGAAAAAAGTGCAAGCGCTCTCAAGGAGTGGGAAAATAATGAGTGAGGTTCATTTTAAAAGTTTTTCAAAAAAACAGCTTACTGTTCTTTCCTGGTGGCATCACAGTTCGCCTTTTCACACCAAAGACGCAATAATCTGTGACGGCGCTGTCAGAAGCGGAAAAACCACCTGCATGTCGCTTTCATTTGTTTTGTGGGCATTTTATGAATTTGATGATGCAGATTTTGCCTTGTGTGGAAAAACAATTACCTCCTTGCGCCGAAACATTGTGGTTTCACTTTTGCCGCTGCTTTCACAGTTAGGCTTTGAATCTAAAGAAAAGCTCTCGCAAAACCTTGTTGAAATTTCTCACGGAGAAAAGAAAAACCGATTTTATCTGTTTGGCGGTCGTGATGAGTCTTCAGCTTCTCTTATTCAGGGAATGACTCTTTCCGGAGTGTTGCTTGACGAAGTTGCACTTATGCCGCGCTCTTTTGTTGAGCAGGCGCTGGCACGCTGTTCACCGTCAGGTGCTAAGTTCTGGTTCAACTGTAACCCCGAAAATCCTCTTCATTGGTTTTATGACGAATGGATAAAAAAGGCAGAGAGCAAAAACTGTTTATATCTTCATTTTCTCATGAAAGATAACCCTTCGCTTTCAAAAGAGGTCAGACGAAGATATGAAAATCTTTATAGCGGAACCTTCTATGAAAGGTTCGTTCTCGGCAAATGGGTGGCAACTCAGGGTCTTGTTTATCCCGATGCCGCCGCAGGAAAATATACCTGCCAAGTGCCGTGTGAAAACGCTGAAGCCTATTGCATTTCTTGTGACTACGGAACTGTTAACCCCATGTCAATGGGTCTTTGGGCAAATATTTCTGGTGTCTGGTACAGGGAAAACGAGTTTTATTATTCTTCGCGAAAAATGGGAAGCCAGAAAACCGACGAGGAATATTATCAGGAGCTTGAAAAGCTTGCAAACGGCCGAAAGATTGAGGCTGTTATTGTGGACCCCTCAGCCGCAAGCTTTATTGAATGTATCAGGCGCCACGGAAAGTTCAGAGTTCTGAGCGCAAAAAACGATGTTATTGACGGTATTCACCGTGTGCATGAGGCCCTCAGAGAAGGGAAAATTTTAATAAGCCATAAATGTGTGGATACCATCAAGGAATTTTCGCTTTATCGGTGGGATAACTCTTCTGCAAGAGATGTTCCTAAAAAAGAAAACGATCACGCAATGGATGACATCAGATATTTTGTTTCAACCTATCTTTGCCATGAAAGTGACGGCTTCTTTGCCATTGCGGCAGAACGCTGAAAATTTTTAGCGGAAAGGAGATTCCTTTGGCACTAAGAAAAAAGAAAAAGGGCTCACAGCCCGAAACAGTTGCCGTTTCTCAAACGGGAAAAAATAACCATCCATTTTATCTTGTCGGCTCCTATTTTCCTTCTGCGGCAGCTGAAGCCTCGCTCTATAAAAGCCTCAGAGAAGCCGTTCCCATAATTGATGCTGCAATTTATAAGTTAATCAGACTTCTGGGAAAATTCAGTGTTTCAACGGGAAACAAAAGAATTGATAAGGAGCTTTCAATCTTTCTTGATAATGTTTCTGTTGGCGGAACAAGAATGGGAATAAACGCCTTTTTGGCAACCTTCTTTGAACAGCTTCTGACCTATGGAACGGCTGTTGGGGAAATGATTATAAGCGGCGGAACACTCAGCCATCTTTATAACGCAGATTTGAAGAGTGTTTCTCTCTCCCACGGAAAATCGCCGGTTGAGATAATTGTCAGCGCCGACAACGGAATGGGCAGGTTTGAGCCGGTACGCTATCCTCAGCTCATTTTAACCTGTGTTCACAACCCTGAACCGGGGAATATTTACGGAACCTCAATTCTGAAGGGGCTTCCCTTTGTCAGCGACATACTTTTGAAAATCTATAACACAATCGGTGTTAACTGGGAAAGAGTGGGAAACATTCGCTACGCTGTTACCTATAAGCCTCAAAACGACGCTCTTGATAAGGCCTATGCTAAAGAAAGAGCAATGACGGTTGCTTCAGAGTGGAGCAAGGCTATGGACGGAAACGGCCCGGTTAAAGATTTTGTTGCTGTTGGCGATGTTTCAATTAAGGCAATCGGAGCTGATAACCAGATTTTAGACAGCGAAATCCCCGTCAGACAAATGCTTGAGCAAATTGTTGCAAAAATGGGAATTCCGCCTTTTCTTCTGGGCTTGAGCTGGTCTTCAACTGAAAGAATGAGCTATCAGCAGGCAGATATTTTAACAAGCGAAATTGATGCCTACAGAAGAGAACTGACTCCCATAATCAGAAAAATATGTTTAATGTGGCTTCGACTTAACGGCTATGATTGCGACGCTGAAATAATCTGGGAAAGCGTTACTCTTCAGGATATTACCGAGCTTGCAAAAAGTGAGCTTTATACAGCTCAGGCAGAAAAAATTTATTGGGAAACGGCAGGTGAAAAAAAGCTTGACACTTGAAAAAGATGATTTAAGCCTAATTAATCAATACGCAAGAAAAGAACTTTCTGAAAGCGAAATTTATGTTTTTAACGTTACACTTTGTGACAACAACATTGACCGCGATTATGAATGTTTTTCAAAAGATTCTCTTGAAAAGCTTTCAAAGCTCTTTGTTGGAAAAACGGGGATTTTTGACCATAACATGAGGGCATCGAGTCAGAGTGCAAGAATTTTTAAAACATGGGTTGAGGGCGTTGAAGGAAAAACAACCTCCGACGGTCAGCCCTATTTCAGACTTCGCGCAGGGGCATATATGATCAGAACAGAAGAAAATAAAGCCCTGATTGAAGAGATTGAAGGCGGAATAAAAAAAGAGGTAAGCATTGGCTGCTCTGTTGAAAAAGAAATTTGTTCCGTTTGTTCGAAAGACAGAAGGGTTCACCGATGTGAACATATTAAGGGAAAAAGCTATAAAGGCAAGCTTTGCTATGGAATTCTTGATCAGCCAACAGATGCTTATGAATGGTCGTTTGTTGCTGTTCCCTCTCAGCGAGAAGCAGGCGTTACAAAGGCCTTTGAAGAAAAAAGAGGAGAATCTGTTGCCAAGGTTTTTAAAACGGCAAGCACTTCAACCTCCTTCAGTGAAGAAGAGCTTGAGCTTATAACGGGCTATATTCAGTCTCTTGAAGGCTACAGACAAGATGCAATGCTTTTCAGAAAAACTCTTCTTGACTCTATTGAAAAATATACGCTTATTGCAATGCCTTTTGTTAAAACAAAAGACTTTATAAGCGGTCTTGAAGCGGCAGAAACAAAAAAGCTTCTTGAAATTAAAAAAGACCTTGAAAAACAGGTTTCTTCTCTTGTTCCTCCCGCTGTTCAGCTTAAGCCGACAGCGAGCGAAACAAAAATTGATAACACAGCCTACACAATTTAAAAGGAGATTATTAAATGGCAATTTTTGAAACAATCAGACTTGAAAAAGGCCTTTACACAACCGGTAAGGGCTTTACCGCAACACTTGAAGAAATTGACCCTTCAGAAAACTATATCGGAACAGAGCTTGAAGGTCTCGACGCTTATCAGCGCCAGCTCAAGCGCTTTGGAATTAAGGTTGCAGGAAAGGGCAGCGACACAGTTGAAAAGTTTTTCAAAACTTCAGACAGTGCAGCTCTTTTTCCTGAGTATGTTAGCAGAGCAGTTCGCCAGGGTATTGAAGAAAACAACATTCTTCCCAAAATTGTTGCAACAGTAACAAACATTGACGGAATGGACTACAGAACCATTTCTTCAAACGCTCAGGAAGATGACCTTAAGCTTAATGATGTTGCTGAAGGTGAAACTATTCCCGAAACAACAGTAAAGGTTCAGGATAATCTTGTTTCTCTTAAAAAAAGAGGCAGAATGCTTGTTGCTTCCTATGAGGCAATTCGTTTTCAGCGTCTTGACCTTTTCACTGTTACTCTTCGCCAGATTGGCGCGTATATAGCTAAAACACAGCTTAAAGACGCAATCAAGGTTCTTCTTGAGGGCGACGGAAACGAAAACGCAATTTCAACACAAAGCGTTGCCAACGCCGGTGCTCTTGACTATTCAGACATGGTCAATTTCTGGAACAGCTTTGATCCCTATAACATGAGCGCAATTATTGCTTCGCCTAACATGACGGCAAAGCTTCTCAACCTCACTCAGCTTCGTGATGCAGCGGCAGGACTCAATTTCCACGCTACCGGAAAGCTTGTTACTCCCTTTGGTGCCGAGCTTTTCAAAAGCTCTTCTCTTGAAGAAAATGTTCTCATCGGTCTTGATAATACCTGCGCTCTTGAACAGGTTCAGGCAGGCGGCGTTATGACTGAATTTGATAAGCTTATTGACCGTCAGCTTGAAAGAGCAGCAATAACAACCATCTGTGGTTTTGCAAAAATCTATTCAGGTGCATCAAAAGCGCTTTCTCTCTAAGAGGAAGGTGTGAGCCATGATAGAACCTGTTGATGTTTGCGCTGTTTTAAAAGAGCTTTGCGACACCGGCGAATTCTCTCTTTCAGAGCTTTTGTCGGTTTGCAAGGCAGGTCTTGAGTGGGTTCGCTCAAGACTGAAAGAAGAAGTCAGCGAAGAAAACCCCTTGGTTTTAACAACGGCTGCCGCCATGGCAAGATTTTTTCTCTTTATTAAAATGCTTTCTCAGCCCGATGATTTCGGCAGTCTTAAGGTTGGAGATATGACCATCAAAAGAGACTTTCAAAAGGAATTTGAAATTGAAAAAGAGCTGAAAAATCAAGCCATTGTTGATGCCGCTGAAATTCTGAAAGACGGAGGCTTTTGTTTCTGTGTTAACTAAACAAATTCTTGAAAAGGCATTTGTGAAATACGGCTCATTAATGTTTCTTGAAACGGAGAATATGAGAATTGGCTTCAATGCCTTTCTTCAGCCTCTTCGCTATAAAAACAAAATGTATCTGAGTAATGTTTCAACAGAGCTCAGCTATAACAGCACCAGAAAGTTCCTTCTTATCAGCCCTGTTGGTGTTGGAGTTGATATTGCTGACGGCTATGCAGGAATTATCAAGGCTAAGGGGCTTAGTCTGAGAATTGACCACAGCGAGCTTGTTTATTTCAAAAATGAACCTGTTTATTGTTGGTCAATTGTTCATGTTATTGATAAGGAGGATGAAAATGCAGACTAATGAGCTGGTAAGTGAAGTAATAAGCATGATAAACAACGCTTATTCCTATTTAGGCAATTTCGAGGCAATCAATGCCTTCGACAAAAAAGACCTTCCATTGCCCATTAAAAAAACATATCTGGCAGTCAGAACAACAGAAAACCTTGTTAATTTTGTTAAAAACGACAATATGGAGCTCTGCGAAAAAAATGATATTGAGGTTTCAATCAACATCTATGCGCCTCTTCGTGAAAGCACAGTTGAAATCTATACTCTTGCTGAGGCGCTTTTAGATTCGCTTTCAACATATTACAGCGGAAAAATCAAGGGCTATTTCATCGGAGCAATTTCTGTTGACGATGACCTTAAGGCTTTTAAGCTTCCCTGTAAGCTTTTTGTGGTTTATGAGCAATGCCCTGCTTATTCAGAAGAGGGCGCAATAATAAAACCCTATGCTGAATTTTTTTGCAAAAGTCATATTAAAGACGAGGTTATGCATGTTACAGAAGATGAAAGAGCATATTTTTCTCAGCCCTTTGTAACGGGAACCTATGAGGGTGACGGGGAAAGCGAACAGATTATCTATCTTGATTTCAGACCAAAGGTGATTATTGTTTACAGAGCCTCAGGCTGTGTTTATGGCCTTTCGGAAGATCTTCCCGCTTCGTTTTTTGCTGTTTCTTCAAATGCGGCATCTATGAAAGGTCTTTATCCTGTTTCCAATGGTTTCAGAGTCAACCAGAATTCAACCTATGTTTCAAAAGGAACTTATCCTCGCCTTAATGAAGCAGAGGTTACCTATGGCTATGTTGCTTTCAAATAAAATCTGAAATCTGCGGCAAAAAGGGTCCGTAAAAGAACAGACTGCATATACTTAAAAAGAGCTTCTTCAGGATATTCCAAATCCGAAGAAGCTCTTTAACCTTGTATTTTTGACCACAGCGTGAAAAAACTTTTTCTTCTCTTTTGTCTGATTCTCAAAAATTCCTTTTGTTGACAATGGATTTTTGCTGTGGTAAAATTAGCTTAATTATTTTTTGAGGTGAAAACAATGGCTTATGATTTAACTAACAGCAAGTTTGAAACAGTTCAGCTTCATGCCGGTCAGGAAACGCCTGACAGCGCAACAGGAGCAAGAGCAGTTCCCATATATCAATCTTCTTCCTATGTTTTTAACAGCTGTGACCATGCGGCAGCACTTTTTGATCTTTCTGAGGAGGGAGATGTTTATTCAAGAATGTCTAATCCCACCCAGGCTGTTTTTGAAAAAAGAGTTGCGGCTCTGGAAGGCGGCGTCGGTGCAGTAGCCACCGCTTCAGGTATGGCAGCTGTATCCTACGCTGTTCAGGCTCTTGCTCATTGCGGTGACCATATTGTTGCGGCAAACAACATCTATGGCGGAAGCTTCAGCCTTTTTGAGCATACCTTTAAGGATTTCGGAATATCAACAACTTTTGTCAGTCCTTTTGACTATGAAGGAATAGAAAACGCTATTAAAGAAAACACAAAGCTTCTTTATGTTGAAACGCTGGGTAATCCTTGCTGTGAAGTCAGCAACATTGAAAGACTTGCTGAAATTGCCCATAAAAACAAAATTCCCCTTGTAATTGACAGTACTTTTGCCACTCCGTATTTGCTCAGACCCTTTGAGCATGGGGCAGACATTGTTGTTCATTCGGCAACAAAGTTCATTGGCGGTCACGGAACAACAATTGGCGGAATTATTGTTGACAGCGGAAATTTTGATTGGAAAGAAAGCGGAAAGTTTCCTCAGATGGTTGAGCCAAATGAGGCGTATCATGGAGTCAGCTTTACTGAAACGGCAGGCAAGGCGGCTTTTCTTGCTCTCGTCAGAGCAATTCTGCTTCGCGATTTTGGCGCGGCACTTTCTCCTGTTCATGCTTTTGTTTTTCTTCAGGGCTTGGAAACGCTTTCACTTCGTGTTGAAAGGCATGTTGAAAACGCCCTTAAGGTTGTTGAATATTTAAAAAACAGTCCCTTTGTTGAAGAGGTTCACCATCCCAGCGTTTCTGAGAATGAAGAGCAACAGCTTCTTTATAAAAAGTATTTCCCGAAGGGAGCCGGTTCAATTTTTACCGTTGACATCAAGGGAAGCAAAGAGACAACCAAAAAGTTTGTTGACAGCCTTAAGCTGTTTTCGCTTCTTGCAAATGTTGCCGACGTGAAGAGTCTTGTTATTCATCCGGCTTCAACAACCCACGCTCAAATGAGCGAAAAAGAGCTTCTTGAATGTGGAATTAAGCCAAACACAATTCGTCTTTCTATCGGAACTGAACATATAGACGATATTATTGCAGACCTTGAACAAGCTTTTCAGAGTCTTCAATGAAAAACACAATAAGAAATCCCTCACAGAGAGAACTCTGTGAGGGATTGATTTTTTCAGAAGAACAACCTGTTCAAATTAGAAAAGCTTTGTTTTTGCAGAAATCTGAGATGAGAAGTCGCTATAAACCTTTTTGCCTGAAACAGTTTTGTAAGCTCTGATCTTATATTTATAAGAGGTATATCTTGAAAGACTCTTGTCGGTATAAGATGTTGTTGAACCCTTCTTAACGGTTCCGACCTTTTTGCCGTTTCTGTAGATTTCATAGCCTGAAGCGCCTGAAACCTTCTTCCAGCTAAGCTTGACTGAAGTTTTGGTTGTTGAAGCAGCCTTAAGCTTAGTGGGAGCAGCAACAGCTGTTGTTGCTGTAATTGTTTTGCAGGCTACGCCTTCTGCTGTGTAAGAACCTGTTTTCTTAACGGGAACAACCTTGATATAATATTTTTTGTTGGAAGAAAGCTTTTTGAGAGTTACTGAAGTTTTGGTTGTTGAAACACACTTCCAGCTCTTGTTGTTTGTTGAGTAATAAACGTTGTATCCGGTTGCGCCTGAAACCTTCTTCCAGCTGAGCTTCATTGTTGTTGAGGTAATGGAGCTTGCCTTGAGCTTGGTAACCTTTGCTGTGGGAGCAGTTGCCATTTTAAGAACGGAAGAAGCTGCGCCGTATGTTTTTGATTTGTCATAAGCTGTTACTCTGATCTGATAGGTTTTGCCTGCCTTGAGCTTAGTGAGCTTATATGAAGTTTTTGATGTGGTTTTTGAAGTCCACTTCTTTCCGTCGAGGGAATATTCAACCTTATAGCCGGTAGCATTTTTAACGGCAGTCCACTTGATTGAAATTGTGTCTGTTCCTGCTGAAGAAACCTTAAGACCGCTGACTGTTCCGAGAAGAGTTTTTGTTTTAACGGTTGAAGAATATTCGCCATAAACAGTTGAAGAAGTTTTAGCATAAGCTTTTACTCTGAAGTAATAGGTGGTTGAATCCTTAAGACCTGTTACTGTATAGGAAGTTTTGGTAACCTTTTTAACTTCTGACCACTTTTTGCCGTCGGTTGATTTTTCAACAACATAGCCTGTTGCGCCGCTTGCGGCTTTCCATGAAAGCTTAGCTGATGTTGCGGCAACAGAAGAAACCTTAAGAGAAGAAACCTTTGCGGGAAGAGTGGTGAATTTTACGCTGTCAGCTGCGCCGGCTGTTGAGCCGTAAACTGCGCTGACCTTGCAGGTATATTCCTTGCCGCAGCTGAGATCCTTGAGAGTGCATGAGGGTTCAGTTGTTTCAATGGTTTTGCCGGCGTAAACAACCTTATATTTTTCTGCGCCTTCAACTGCGTTCCATGAAAGCTTAGCGCTTGTTGTTGAAACAGAAGAAGCCTTGAGATCTGAAACACCGTCCAGAATAACTTTATAGCTGACTGTTGCAGTTCCTTTAGCAAAGCCGCTGAGATCAACAACGCCTGTTACGGTGTCGCCGATGTTGCAAGGACCGTTAACATAAACGCCTGAGTAGTCATGACCGAGAATAAGGTTAAAGGTTTTTCCGTCAAGAGTAATTTTAAGAGTTTCGGGATAAGCCTCAGAACCGTTATAAATTGCGTTGCCTGCTTCAACAGCTGTTGCTTTGGTGTCAACGCCGATAATAAGAGCGCCGATGTAAAGCACGGGAGGAATAAGGCTGGATTTTTTAGAGTTAAGAGCAGAGAGAAGATTTGTTACTGTTGTCTTAAGCTTGCTGTTCTGAATTGCTGTGTCAAGGGGATTGCTTGAATTATAAGCGCAGATAATTTCTTTTCCGAAGAATGATTTGAAGGTGTTGTAAAGAACGTTATAAATTGTTTTAACAGCGTTCTTTGAACCGAAGTCGCCCATGAAGCGAACAACTGTCATGTCAACAAATTCAGCAATATCAAGAGAGAAGATTGCGTCAATCATTCCCTTGAGATAGTTTTCTGTTTTATAGTTTTCTTCGGGCTTAAGACCGTCAAAAATCTTTGTCATTGCAATAACAGCGTCAAGCTTTTTGAAAACGCTGTCGCTTTCCTTGAGAGAAGTGAGACCGAGAGCTTTAGCAAAGCCCTTGTCAAAAAGGAAAACGTTAGCAACATCGTTTAAAACTGTCCAAACGTTTTTGCCGCTTCCTGCTGTGTAGCCAAGGTCAACGTGAGCCTTAACACCATAGGCAAGAAAATCGCCGAGAACATTTTCGTATGTGGCGTCTTTATCGCTTGTAACAGGAATACCCTGAAGCTCAGCTGTGTTACGAAGGAAGAGAACAAGAGCATCTTTAATGTTTTTGCAAGAAGAAATTCCGTTGACATAAAGCTCTGTGTTTGCGCCTTCAAGTCTTTCAAGGATATATTTAACAATTTCAAAAGCAACAGCTTCAGAAGCCTTGTTTGAAGTTGTAATTCCTAATTCCTTGGCAAGATAGAGATAAAGAGCGTTAAGGTTATCGCCGATTTTTTTGTAGTCGCCGCTTGTCCATGAAGCACCCTTGAAGAAATGCTTAACAAGAAGGCCGAGCTTGTTGTTAATCTGAGAAGCAAAAGAGCTGCCTGCATCAATTTTAAGAGCCGAGCAGTCGAAGCTTGCACCGTCAAAGTCTGAAACAGCAGCAAGGTCTTTAAGGTCTTCTCTGATGTTGCCGTTTTGATCAAGCATCCATTTTGCGTTGATTCCGTTGATTAATCCGGCAAGATATTTATCGACAGCAGAGTTATAGGCTGAGGTGAGAATAGCGTCAACAGTTGATTTTGAGTTCATTGTGAAGCCGGGAAGCAAGCCCTCTTCGTTAGCAATCATTTTGGGGACGAGGTCTTCATAAACGAAGGCATCGAGAGTCTTTGAGAAAGCTGCGTTGTATTGGGCGCTGTCTTTTTCATAGAGCATTTCAACGAGCATGCCTTTAACAAGACCGTAAACACCGCCTTCACCGAGAAGAGAGTTGATGTCAACGAAGTTTGAAGCAACACCGATGTCAAGAGAACCGTCAACAAGCTTTGAAATTACGCTTGCGTTTTTTGCAAGGAGCTCAAGAATTTCGTTGAGGATGGTAATATCCTGAGAACCTCTTTTCATTCCGGTTTTCCAGACGCCGAGGTCAATGTTGCCGATGTCGCCTAAAGCAATTTTTGCAGCAGCCCAGACGATTGGGTTGCTCATAATGTCTTTAAGGTCATCAATGGTTTTGCAAAGCGCATTGATGCTGCGAAGGTCAACGTTGAGAGAAATAACCTCAAGGTCAAGAGTCATGTGAATTCCTTCGCCGTTGTTGAGACCGGCAAGAACTTCGTCTAATTTGTCAAGAACGATGTCTGCGTTCTTTGTGTCTGATGTTGTTTGGAAATACTTTGTGTCTGCAGTTGCGTCGATTGTGTTGGTTTCAGCGGCGAAGCCGACAACCATGGTTGAAAGAACCATAACGATGCATAAAAACAGACTGAGAGATCTTTTCATAATGGTTTTCATAACTGTTCCTCCATAAAAATTTTTGTAAAGCAAAGTTTTACCATACAGAAAAATAATACACTAAAATTGCTGATTAATCAATGTTTTTTTGATAAAAATGCTGTAACATTTCCCTATTTTAATTAAAAAAACAAATATTTGTAACATTTGAAGAAGAACATCTCTTTTTATATTTGAAATAAGAAAAAACAAAAAAGGCAAGACCATGCGGTCCTGCCTTGAAAAATCGCTTTTATTTTAAATAACAAAGATTCCGAAAGCGTCAAGAATTGATGAAATAAGAATAAGAAGAATACAAACCGGAGCGATATATTTGATCATAACCACAAAAAGCTTTTTGCTTTTGAATTTAGCTCCTTCTTGCTCAACCTCTTCAATAATTGCTGAGGGCTTAATAACAAAGCCGATAAAAATGCAGGTAGCGAGGGCAAGAACAGGCATAAGAATGCTGTTTGAAACGAAATCGAAGAATGTGAGAAGGTCATCCATTCCCAAAGGCTTGATGTCTTTGAGAACGCCAAAGCCTAATGAAACAACAACGCCAAAAACAATGCACCATAACAAAACGGCAAAACAGGTTGTGTTTCTCTTCCATTTAAGCTTGTCCTGAAGAATGGAAACTACGGTTTCCATAAGTGAAATTGAAGAAGTGAGGGCGGCAAGAAGAACAAGAAGGAAGAAAACTGTGCCGAAGATATCTCCGCCGGGCATACTGTTGAAAACTTTGGGAAGAGTAATAAACATAAGGCCGGGACCTTTGTTGAGCGCAGCTTTGTCTCCGCCTGAGAAAACAAAAACTGCGGGAACGATCATAAGACCGGCAAAGAAAGCAATTCCGGTGTCAAAAAGCGAAATTCTTCTGACCGAGTTTTCAATGTTGACTTGTTTTTTCATGTATGAGCCGTAGGTTATCATAATTCCCATTGCCAGAGACATAGAATAGAAAAGCTGACCCATGGCTGAAACAACTGTCATGAAAGAGAGGTTTGAAAAATCAGG
This sequence comes from Clostridia bacterium, assembly GCA_017474045.1. Classification (GTDB taxonomy): domain Bacteria; phylum Bacillota; class Clostridia; order Oscillospirales; family Acutalibacteraceae; genus UBA6857. The sequence goes on from JAFUHX010000025.1 coordinate 15,847, forward strand.
AAGAATATAATATTTAACACCTTCAAGAGCACCGGGAAGGAAAAGAGTATAAACTGCAATTCCTATTGAAAGAACAACAAGAACGGGCATCATGATTTTGCTGACCTTTTCAATACCCTTTTCAACGCCGAGAAGAACGATTAAAGCTGTTATTCCGATGAAAAGAAGGAACCAGAGAATAGGTTCTGCGGTAATTGCGGTGTATGAAACGAAATAATTGTCCTGAGCTGATTCTGAGCCGCCTCCGCTGATGAAGATTGCAAGATATTTTGTTACCCATCCGCCGATAACTGAATAATAGGGAAGAATGAGCATGGGAATAATTGCGCAAAGATAACCTGCAAAGGAAAACTTTTTGTTGAGCTTTTCAAAGGCACTGACACCGCTGAGTCCTGTTTTTCTTCCGATAGCGATTTCACCAACCATGAGGGCGAAACCGAAGCTTACTGCAAGAATAACATAAATCAAAAGAAAAACTCCTCCGCCATATTTTGCGGCAAGATAGGGGAAACGCCAGATGTTTCCGAGACCAACGGCTGAGCCTGCCGCGGCAAGAATGAAACCGATAGCACCGGTAAAGCTGCTTCTTTTCTGATCCATAAAACAAATCTCCTAAACTAAAATACTAAAATAAGTGTTTAAAACACATAACTTAGCTATTATCTCATATTTTTTTTGAAAATTCAACTCTTAAACGATATTTTGTCAATAAAAAGCGCATGAAAAAGAGAGAAAAAGAAAAAAGGATAAAATTTTTCTAAGAGAAATTTTTTTAACACATGGTTGACTTATTTTTAATAATGAGCTATCATATATAAAGAAGTTAAAAAGGGGGTTAATTTATGACGGCAGACACCTTGCAAGGCAGAATTGATATGGTTGTTAATTTCATAAAATGTCTTATTGTAATAGTGAAATTCGTTGCAGATTATTTCCCTAAAGTTCCTGAAGGAAACGGTGAATCACGCTGGGAATTCTATAACGGATTCTTAAACTGAAAGCAAAAGGAAAATATTTTTCAATTTTTTTCTAAAAAAGGATTGACAAAAAAATATCTTTTTGCTATACTTCTAAAAGTCGCTGCTGTTAGTGGCGCTGATGTGGGAGCATAGCTCAGCTGGGAGAGCATCTGCCTTACAAGCAGAGGGTCACAGGTTCGAGCCCTGTTGTTCCCACCAAAATGGCCCGGTAGTTCAGTTGGTTAGAACGCTAGCCTGTCACGCTAGAGGTCGAC
>JAFUHX010000050.1 GCA_017474045.1 Clostridia bacterium
ATCGGCCGCTTTTTTTAATAAAAAAACAGCAAACCTTTCGGTCTGCTGCTTTTCTTGGTCCGAGTGACAGGACTTGAACCTGCGGCCTCTTGACCCCCAGTCAAGCGCGCTACCAAGCTGCGCCACACCCGGATTTCTTCAAGTCACTTGCAATATTATATCGACAGCGACTTGAAAAGTCAATAGCTTTTTGAAAAAAAGTTTTATTATTTCAACATTTTTTTCAAATACTTTCCTGTGTAGGATTCTTTTACCAGAGAAACCTCTTCAGGCGTTCCCTGAGCAACAATAAATCCGCCTGCATCTCCGCCCTCAGGGCCAAGGTCAATTATATGATCTGCCGTTTTGATTACATCAAGGTTATGCTCAATAACAATTACGCTGTTTCCGGCATCAACAAGGGCATGAAGAACATTAATCAGTCTATGAACATCTGCCGCATGAAGTCCCGTTGTGGGTTCATCAAGAATATAAACGGTTTTCCCTGTTGCTCTTTTTGAAAGCTCTGTTGAAAGCTTCACTCTTTGTGCCTCACCGCCGGAAAGAGTTGTTGCGCTCTGACCTAATTTCACATAGCCTAACCCAACATCAAACAGCGTTTTGAGCTTAGAATGAATTTTCGGAACATTCTGAAAAAAGTTCATTGCTTCAACAACGGTCATTTCAAGAACATCATAAATAGATTTGCCTTTATATTTTACAGCAAGAGTTTCGCTGTTATATTTCTTTCCCTTGCAAACGTCACAAGGAACATATATATCGGCAAGAAAATGCATTTCTATTTTTACAATTCCGTCGCCCTGACAGGCTTCGCAACGGCCGCCCTTTACGTTAAAAGAAAATCTTCCGGAATTATAGCCTTTGATTTTTGCGTCAACCGTGTTTGCAAAAAGCTCTCTTATGTCACCGAATACGCCTGTGTAGGTTGCAGGATTGGAACGCGGTGTTCTTCCGATTGGCGACTGGTCTATATTGATTACCTTATCAAGATATTCAATACCCCTAATCTCGCTGAATTTTCCGGGAACCTTTTTAGCTCCGTTCAATTCATTGGCAAGATGCTTATATAAAATTTCGTTAACAAGGGAAGATTTTCCTGAACCTGAAACGCCGGTTATGCAAACAAATTCACCAAGGGGGAAAACTACGTCAACATTCTTCAGGTTATTCTGAACTGCCCCTTTGACTGTTATAGATTTTCCGTTACCCTTTCTTCTCTTCTCCGGCACGGGAACCATCATTTTTCGGCTGAGATACTGACCGGTTATTGACTCCTCGCAAGCTATTATATCCTCAACGCTTCCCTGACAAACAACCTTGCCTCCGTTAATTCCGGCACCGGGTCCGATATCAACAATATGGTCAGCTTCAAGCATGGTGTCTTCATCGTGCTCAACAACAATAAGGGTATTTCCCATATCTCTCAGATGCTTAAGCGTTGCAATCAGCTTTTCGTTGTCTCTTTGATGAAGACCAATGCTTGGCTCATCAAGAATATATAAAACACCTATCAGCGAGGTTCCCAGCTGAGTTGCAAGACGTATTCTCTGGCTTTCTCCGCCGGAGAGTGTTCCCGCTGTTCTGGAAAGGGTCAGATAGTTAAGTCCCACACTTTCAAGAAAAGAAAGTCTGTCGCTGATTTCTTTAATAATCAGTCTTGCAATCATCATCTCTCTTTCTGAAAGCTTTTCAGGGAGAGAGCGAATGAATTCGTTGGCTTTTGTTACTGAAAGGCAAGTTATTTCATAGATGTTTTTGTCACACACGGTAACACTCATTGCCTCTTTATTCAGTCTTGAACCCATACAGTCAGGGCAAGGCTGAGCTGTCATAAGCTGCTCAATTTCTGCTCTTGAGGCTTCGCTGGAGGACTCTTCATAGCGGCGCTTGAGATTGTTAATTATCCCTTCAAAATCAGTATAATAAACCCCTCCGCCAAAGGAAGTGGGTCTTTCCATCTTCATTTTTTCGCCCTTTGTTCCGTAAAGAAGAGCTGAATATGCCTCTTGCGAAAACTCGCTTATGGGTGTATCCAATGTGAAACCGAATTTTTTCCCCAATGCGTTATAATACATTTCAGCTATTGAACCAACAGAGGTTTTTCCCCAACCATAAGCCTGAATGGCACCCTGCCTTATTGAAAGAGTTTTATCGGGTATTACGAGCTTTTCGGAAATCTCCATAAATACTCCCAGTCCGCTGCACTTTTTGCAGGCACCGAAAGGATTATTGAAAGAAAAAATTCGAGGATTCATTTCATCAAAGCTTATTCCATGCTCGGGGCAAGCATAATTGAGAGAATAAAGCTTCTCTTCAACATCAATAAAATCAACAATTAAAAGTCCGTTAGCAAGCTTTGTTGCCGTTTCAACAGAATCGCTCAGTCTCGGTCTTATTCCGTCTTTCAAAACGAGGCGGTCAACAACGACCTCGATATTATGCTTTTTGTTTTTTTCAAGCTCAATTTTTTCAGAAAGGTCATAGGTTATTCCGTCAATGCGTACTCTGACAAAGCCTGACTTTCTGATTTGCTCAAGCTCTTTGACATATTGACCCTTTTTTCCTCTTATTATGGGCGAAAGAATCTGAAGCTTGGTTCTTTCCGGATATTCGCAGATTTGGTCAACAATCTGATCAACCGTCTGGGGCTTGATTTCTCTTCCGCAAACCGTGCAATGAGGAATTCCCACACGGGCATAAAGAAGTCTCAGATAATCATAAATTTCAGTAATCGTTCCCACGGTTGAACGGGGATTTTTTGAAGTTGTTTTCTGGTCGATAGAGATTGCCGGAGAAAGCCCTTCAATATAGTCAACATCGGGCTTTTCCATCTGACCTAAAAACTGCCTTGCATAAGAAGAAAGCGACTCAACATAGCGCCTTTGCCCCTCAGCATAAATTGTATCAAAAGCAAGAGAAGATTTTCCAGAGCCTGAAAGTCCTGTAAAAACAATAAATTTATCGCGAGGAATTTCCAGGTCAAGATTTTGAAGATTATGAACTCTTGCACCTTTTACGGTTATATTTTTTTGTTGCATAAAACAACCTTCGGCAAAAAGTGCCTACCCTTTCTTATTTAAAAGATTTAAGTTTTTCAATTTTATCGCGAAGAAAAGCCGCATGTTCAAATTCAAGCATTTTCGCCGCTTCGCGCATTTGATATGTGAGCTCTTTGATTGTTTCAAAGCGCTGTTCTCTCGACATATTTTTATAGCGACTTTCAAGCTCGTCGCCGTCATCCTGCTGAGAGATTTCAATAATATCATGAACCTCTTTTATTATGGTTTCGGGAACTATTCCGTTCTCTTCATTATATGCCTGCTGTTTTTCGCGGCGGCGATTGGTTTCGCTGATTGCCCTTTCCATTGAGTGTGTTATTTCGTCGGCATACATAATTACCTTTCCCTGAGCGTTTCTCGCAGCTCTGCCTATTGTTTGAATAAGCGACGTTTCGCTTCTTAAAAAGCCTTCTTTATCGGCGTCAAGAATTGCAACAAGAGAAACCTCGGGAATATCAAGCCCTTCTCTTAAAAGGTTGATTCCCACAAGAACATCAAACCTTCCTAGGCGAAGATCGCGAATAATTTTTGTTCTTTCAATTGTGGCAACATCATAATGCATGTAGCGAACTTTTATATCCAGATTTTCAAGATACTGAGTCAGAGACTCTGCCATTTTTTTCGTCAGAGTTGTTACGAGAACTCTTTCGTTTCTTTCAACCCTCATGTTTATTTCTGAAACAAGGTCATCAATCTGACCCTCCGTTGATCTGACGGAAATTTCAGGATCAAGAAGTCCTGTTGGTCTGATTACCTGCTCAACGATTTGTTGGCTTTTTTGTTTTTCAAAATCGCCGGGAGTTGCGCTGACAAAAATCTTCTGACCGACAAGATCATAAAACTCATCAAATTTCAGCGGTCTGTTATCAAATGCAGAAGGAAGTCGAAAGCCGAAATTGACCAGGCTTTCTTTTCTGGCTCTGTCACCGGCATACATGGCTCTGACCTGAGGAAGCGTTACATGGGATTCATCAACAAAAAGAAGAAAATCTTCAGGGAAATAATCAAGAAGAGTGTGTGGTCGGCTTCCCTTAGGTCTTCCCGACATTATTCTTGAATAGTTTTCAATTCCGGAGCAAAAGCCGGTTTCTCTGAGCATTTCAATATCATAAGAGGTTCTTTGCTTTATTCTTTCGGCCTCAAGAAGCTTTCCTTCGCTTTTAAATTCCTCTACTCTGTCGAGCATTTCTTTTCCGATTTCGATTAATGCTTTTTCAATTTTATCGCCGCTGACAACATAGTGAGAAGCGGGATAAACGGCAACATGAGAAAGCTTTGATTTAATTTCTCCGGTCAGCGGGTTGATTTCGCTGATTCGGTCGATTTCATCGCCAAAAAACTCGACCCTGATTGCAATATCGTTTGAATAAACGGGATATATTTCAACAACATCTCCGCGGACGCGGAATTTGTTTCTTGTGAAGCTGATGTCGTTTCTTTCATACTGAATTTCAATGAGCTTTTCAATAAGCTCTTCTCTGCTTTTTTCCATTCCCGGTCTCAATGAAATAACCATACTTTGATAGTCGATGGGGTCACCCAAAGTATAAATACAGGAAACACTGGCAACGATTATTACGTCTCTTCTTTCTGAAAGAGCAGAGGTTGCTGAGTGGCGAAGCTTATCAATTTCGTCGTTAACAGAGGAATCTTTTTCGATATAAGTATCAGTTGTGGGAATATATGCCTCCGGCTGATAATAGTCGTAGTAGGAAACAAAATATTCTACGGCATTATTGGGAAAGAAGGCCTTAAACTCGCTGCAAAGCTGAGCTGCAAGGGTTTTGTTATGAGCAAGAACAAGGGTCGGTCGGTTGAGCTGAGCAATAATATTTGCCATGGTGAAGGTTTTTCCGCTGCCGGTTACACCCATAAGAGTCTGTTCGTTATAACCATTTAAAATTCCCTCTGTAAGCGCTTTTATTGCCTGGGGCTGATCGCCTGTGGGCTTATAAGACGAAACCAACTCAAACTTATCCACGGTAAAACCTCCCTTTCTTTGTTTTAAACCTCAACGTCATAAAATATTCTTGAATATTTCGGCATATTGAGAAGCGATTTATAGCTTCTGTCGGCAATTATTATATGATCCTCCAGTCTGACCTTAAGCGATTTGAGAAGCTTGAAGGCTTCCTGCGTTGCCGCAATATCATCCATTGAAGGAAGAGCAATTCCACTGGGATGATTATGAACAAGAATGCACGAAATCGCCTTTGTTTCCAAAACAGTGGAAGCAAGACTTCTGAATTTTAAAGATGCATTTTTTATATCGCCTTCATCAAGCTGTCTCGAACAGATAACGCTATGATTTTTATCAAAGCAGATTACAAATATCTTTTCATTTTGTGTATCCAAAAACTTCGGAGTAATATACTCAACTATTTCCTCAGTTGTGTTAAGCTGCTTTTTGACAGAAATCAAATCATCGGCATATCTTCTGAAAACAGGAAGAAGCGTTGTTATCAAGCAGGCTGCCATTTCTGTCATTCCTTCCACCTGACACAAAGAATAATAATCGGCAGAAAGAACCTTGGAAAAGGAACCGAAATGATTAATCAACCGATGAGCTGTTTCATTTGTATCTTTTCGCGGAATAGCATAAAACAAAAGCATTTCCAAAACTTCGTGATCGCGCATACTTTCAAGGCCAGACTCAAGAAATTGAGCTCTGACCTTTTTTTTATGTCCATGATGTAGATTTTCCGTTGTTTTCTTCATGGCAGCACCACCAAAACATAAGATAAAAAAACTGCTTCCTTATGTTGATTAGCCCAAAGAAGCAGTTTTTGTTTTTTCAATAGAAGATCAGATAGAAATCTCCATTGCCATTTTATACATTTCTAAATCAATTGAACTCTTCATTCCGAGAGCTTCATAAATATCAAAGTCCATAACCTCATCTTTTTGAATTGCAACAACACGGTTGCCAATTCCGTCTTTGAGAAGCTGAACAGCATGATAACCCATTCGGCTGGCAACGATTCTGTCTTTAGAGGTTGGTGAACCGCCGCGCTGAACATGACCGAGAATGGTTGCACGCGCTTCAACACCGGTTTCAGCCTGAATACGCTTTGCCATTTCTTCAACGCCGCCGATAGCTTCGGAAACCATGATTACAAAATGAACCTTGCCGCTACGCTGAGTTCTCTTCATTCTTTCAATAACATCTCTGTCGAAGTCATAGGGAACTTCAGGAATAAGAATTGATGTTGCACCGCAAGCAATTCCTGATGAAAGAGCAAGATATCCTGCGCCTCTTCCCATTACCTCAACAACTGCACATCTGTCGTGAGACTCTGCAGTATCGCGGATTCTGTCAACCATCTGCATAATGGTGTTCATTGCAGTATCATAGCCGATTGTGTAGTCGCAGCAACCGATATCGTTATCAATTGTTCCGGGAATTGCAACGCAGGGAATTCCTTTAAGAGAAATGTCGCGTGCACCTCTGAAAGAGCCGTCGCCGCCGATTACAACAAGGCCTTCAATTCCTCTTTCACGGCAGGTACGGATTGCAGCCTGCATTCCCTCTTCAGTTTTGAAGCGTTCGCTTCTTGCTGAACAAAGAATTGTTCCGCCGCGGTTGATTATGTCTGAAACAGATCTGAGATTCATTTCATACATATCATTTGACATAAGTCCGTTAAAGCCACGCATGATTCCGTAAACTTTTATTCCCAGCTCGCAACCTGCTCTGACAACAGCTCTGATAGCCGCGTTCATTCCGGGAGCGTCTCCACCGCTTGTTAAAACACCGATCGTTTTAATCATAATTATTATCTCCTTTATATCACACAAATATTATAATAAAAATATATTAGCCCTATAATTATACACTTTTGCAAAAAAATGTCAATATTTTTATAACAATTGAGACGCGGATGATTATTTTCACTAAATAATCAAAGTTTTTGACCCATCGTAAAACATAAACACTAACTCTGAGCATAAAACGCGCGAAACGCGCGGTTTAAAAAAATTCTTGACTTTATTTTTTCTTTTGGTTAGTATTTTTCATAAAGGAGTGAATTAAATGAGAGAGATTTCAGAATCTGTTTTAAAAGAAATCAGAAAAATGCTTTGTGAAAAAGAGAGCGTTATTGTTGCAATAGACGGAAGGTGCGCTTCGGGAAAAACTACCCTCGCCTCCCTTTTGGGAAGTACTGTTGACTGCAACATTGTTCACGCTGACTCATTTTTTCTTCTCCCACATCAAAGAACTGAAGAAAGGCTTTCTGTTCCCGGTGAAAACATTGATCACGAAAGGCTTTTGAGTGAGGTTCTTATTCCGTTAAAAAGCGGAGAACCCTTTTCTTACAGACCCTTCGACTGCAGCACCATGGCTTTTAAGGAAGATGTTTTTATTATTCCGAAAAAAATTAATATTATTGAGGGCAGCTATTGTTGCCACCACAGTTTGTTGTCTTTTTATGATCTGACCGTTTTTTTATCAACCGACAAAGAAAAACAGCTTCAACGTATTCTGGAAAGAAACGGCGAAGCTTCAAAAAAGATTTTTGAAAATAAGTGGATTCCTCTTGAAGAGGCATATTTTGAAAAATACAAACTGAAAGATCACACCGACCTATCTTTCAAAACATAAAAGGGGCGGTAAAAAAAGCAAATTTTTTCTCGATGCAACGGACACGGCAAGCCGTGTCCCTACTAAACATAAAACAGCAAAAACCATTGTATCAGCTGAAAAACCCGGCTTTTACAATGGTTCTTTTTATATTGATTTGCCTGTTTTAATGGCTTTGTAACACTTTTAGTTTTTTACAGCGCCTTCGGGTTGCCAAAAACGAAGC
>JAFUHX010000026.1 GCA_017474045.1 Clostridia bacterium
GAACTATGCCGAAATAAATATATAAACAGAAGTCTCTGCGGCAGTTGCCCCCGACGGAAGACGAAAAAGAAGAACCTGTCCATTTCCACTACGGTTTTTAGAGCAAAAAAATCACCCGTAGTCAACGCAGACTTTGTCTGCGCTTTTGACGAAGGTTTGATTTTTTGGCGAACGTCAGCAAGTGTTCTTTTGTTACTTTTCTTCAAAGAAAAGTAATGCAGTCCGCAAGGACAGACATGCGATTACCTCTGCGGCAGTTTTTATGTAGAACAAAAAAGAAAAGCACTATCCAAAAACATAGAGATGAGAGGGGGCTCTCTCCCCTTTGTCCAAAAAAGCTAACAGCTTTTTTTGGACATTTCCCCCTGGGGAAAATTCATGCCGTCCGCAAGGACAGACATGCGATTACCTCTACGGCAGTTCTTTATGTAAAGCAAAAAAAATAAAGCACTGCCCGAAATAATTTTTCGCAAAAAAAAATACAACAAGGAAAACACCTTCCTTGTTGTATCAGTTTTTTACTGTTTTGTAACATCCTTGATTTATTAAACATTAAACAGGAAATGAACAACGTCGCCGTCTTTCATAACATATTCTTTTCCCTCGGAGCGAATAAGACCCTTTTCTTTTGCTGCAACAAGAGAGCCGCAAGCCATAAGGTTTTCAAAACTGATAACCTCAGCACGAATAAAGCCTCTTTCAAAGTCTGAATGAATTTTTCCTGCTGCCTGAGGAGCCTTCGTTCCCTCTTTAATTGTCCAGGCACGAACCTCGGGCTGACCGGCTGTGAGATAAGAAATAAGGCCAAGAAGATGGTAGCTTCTTTGAATAAGAAGGTCAAGACCGCCCTGCTCAACACCAAGGTCTGAAAGGAACATTTCTTTGTCTTCCTTTGAAAGAGAAGAAATTTCTGCCTCAAGTCCGGCGCAAATGGGAAGAACCTCACTTCCTTCAGCTTCGGCAATTTCCAAAACAGCCTTGTAGTTTTCGTTTTCGTCAATTCCGCCGGCAAAATCTTCTTCGCTCATGTTGCAAGCATAGATAACAGGCTTGCTTGTCAGAAGAGCAGCGTTGTCGAGAATAAACTTTTCGTTTTCATCGCACTCAACGCTTCTTGCCGGTTTTTCGTTTTCAAGAGCTTCCTTAACTCTCTTAAGAAAATCAAGCTCAGAAGCAAGAGACTTGTCGCCCTTCATTGCCTTTGAGGTTCTGTCAATTCTTCTTTCAATCATTTCAAGGTCTGAAAGAATCAGCTCAAGATTGATTGTTTCAATGTCTCTTTTAGCGTCAACACTTCCGTCAACATGAATAATGTCGTCGTTTTCAAAGCAACGGACAACATGAACAATTGCGTCAACCTCACGGATATGAGAAAGGAATTTGTTTCCGAGGCCTTCTCCCTTTGAAGCACCTTTAACAAGACCTGCGATGTCAACGAATTCAATCATTGCAGGGGTAATTTTGTTGGGGTTATACATTTTTGCAAGAGCGTCAATTCTGCTGTCAGGAACGGCAACAACGCCAACATTAGGCTCAATAGTGCAAAAAGCGTAGTTTGCAGACTGGGCGCCTGCGTTAGTTATTGCATTGAAAAGTGTACTCTTTCCCACATTGGGTAAACCAACTATACCAAGTTTCATTTTTCAAACCTCTTTTTTATTATTTGGCAAAATATGCCTTCATTTTCATTTTACGCACGGTGTTTAATTATAGTATAAATGTTAAAATAAGTCAATACTAAACTAAAAGACAAAATTGCAGAAAAAATAGCTTTAATGTAAAAAATAGCATTTACAAAATGAAATATTAGTGATATTATATTGAGAACGGTTTAAGGCACCAGCCTTTCAGAACTATGAAAGAAGGTATTTTTAATGTTTGAAATAATTAGAAAAAAGGAGCTCAACCCAACTGTTACGCTTATGGAAATCAACGCTCCTTTAGTGGCAAAAAAGGCTCAGCCCGGTCAGTTTATTATTCTCAGGGTTGACGAAGAGGGCGAAAGAATTCCTCTTACCGTTGCCGATTATGACAGAGAGAACGGAACGGTTACAATTATTTTTCAGGTTGTTGGTGCAACCACAGAAAAGCTCAACCATTTAAACGAAGGCGACTGCCTTTGCGACTTTGTGGGCCCCTTGGGAAAAGAAACCGAAACCGAAGGCTTGAAAAAGGTTGCCGTTGTGGGCGGCGGTGTTGGCTGCGCAATTGCCTATCCCATTGCTAAAAAGCTTCATGAAATCGGCTGCGAGGTTCACACAATTTCGGGCTTCAGAAATAAAGACCTTGTTATTCTTGAAGATGAATTCAAGGCTGTTTCCGATAAATTCATTTTAACCACCGACGATGGCTCTGCCGGCGAAAAATGCGTTGTTACCGAGCCTCTCAAGCGACTTCTCGACAGCGGCGAAAAATATGACTGCGTTATCACAATCGGTCCGCTTATCATGATGAAATTCGTCTGTCTGACAACAAAGCCCTACGGCGTTAAAACAATTGCCTCAATGAATCCCATTATGGTTGACGGAACAGGTATGTGTGGCGGCTGCCGCCTGACTGTTGGCGGAAAAACAGTTTTCGCCTGCGTTGACGGTCCCGATTTTGACGGCCATGAAATTGATTTTGACGAAGCTATGGCAAGAAGCTCAACCTATAAAGATTTTGAAAGAAAAGCGCATGAAGACACCTGCAACCTGTTTAAAAAGGAGGTTAAATAAAATGGCAAACATGTCTCTTGAAAAAAATCCCATGCCTTCTCAGGACCCCGTTGAAAGAAGCCGGAACTTCCGCGAGGTTGCTTTAGGCTACAGCGAGGAGCAGGCAATTGACGAAGCGAAGCGCTGTCTCAACTGCAAAAACAAGCCCTGCGTTTCAGGCTGCCCCGTTAAAATTTATATTCCCGAATTTATAAGCAAGGTTGCCGAAGGCGACTTTGAAGGCGCTTATGAAATAATTTCTGTTTCTTCTTCTCTTCCTGCAGTGTGCGGCCGTGTCTGCCCACAGGAAAGCCAATGCGAAAGCAAATGCGTCAGAGGAATCAAGGGCGAAAGCGTTGCTATCGGAAGACTTGAAAGATTTGTTGCTGACTGGCATAACCAAAACAGCAAAAATTCTGCCCGTAAGCCTTCTTCAAACGGTCATAAGGTTGCCGTAATCGGCTCAGGTCCTGCAGGTCTCACCTGCGCTGGTGATCTTGCCAAAAAAGGCTATGAGGTTACTGTTTTTGAAGCTCTTCACCTTGCCGGCGGCGTTCTTGTTTACGGTATTCCCGAGTTCAGACTTCCCAAATCAATTGTTCAGAAAGAAATCGAAGGTCTTAAGGCTCTCGGTGTTAACATTCAGACAAACGTTGTAATCGGAAAAACCATTACTATTGATGAGCTTGTTTCAGAATATGGCTTTGAAGCTGTTTTCATCGGCTCAGGCGCCGGTCTTCCCAAATTTATGAACATTCCCGGCGAAAACCTCAAGGGTGTTTATTCAGCCAACGAATTCTTAACAAGAATCAACCTTATGAAAGCCTATAAAGAAGACGGAAACACTCCCATTCAGCGCGGCAAAAAGGTTGCTGTTGTGGGCGGCGGAAACGTTGCAATGGATGCCGCAAGATGTGCCCGCAGACTTGGTGCTGAGGTTACCATTGTTTACAGAAGGACCGAAAAAGAGCTTCCTGCAAGACTTGAAGAAGTTGAACACGCAAAAGAAGAGGGAATTGTTTTCAAGCTTCTTTCTTCTCCTCTTTCAATCAAAGATAACGGAGAAGGATGGGTCGGAAGCATGGTCTGCCAGGCAATGAAGCTCAGCGAGCCTGACGACGGCGGAAGAGCCAGACCTGTTCCCATTGAAGGCGAAACCTTTGAAATTGAAACCGATGCTGTTATCATGGCTTTGGGAACCTCTCCCAACCCCCTCATCAAATCAACAACCGAGGGTCTTGAAACTCAGAAATGGGGCGGAATTGTTGCTGATGAAAGCGGCCTTACTTCAAGAGTTGGAATTTATGCCGGCGGCGACGCAGTAACAGGCGCGGCAACAGTTATTCTTGCCATGGGTGCCGGAAAAACCTCAGCTGCCGCAATTGATGAATATATTAAGAATAAAAATAACAACTAAAACATAAAACAGCAAGAACCCTTGTATCAGCTGAAAAATCCGGCTTTTACAATGGTTCTTTTTTTGTTGATTTTTCTGTTTTAAAGGCTTTGTAACACTTTAAGTTTACAGCGCCTTCGGGTATCTGAAAACGAAGCAGAAGCTTCGCTTTTGCTCAGTTTTTATTTTGCATCTTTGTTTTTGCTTCCAAATTTATTCTGCTTTCATATCAAGAAGCTTAACCTCATTTTTAAAAGCTTTTTCAGAAACAATAATTGAATCTTTTATGGCGGCGTTGATATCGTCCTCCGTTGCACCCAGCTCAACGCTGAAGCGTTTATCAATAAAAAGATTAATATCCATTATATAAGGAAGGTTAAAAGGGTCAATTCCGGAATCAATTTTTCTTTTTTTATAATCCTTGACCGCCTTGATCATTCCCATTTTCATCATCCACGGCGAAACACCAACAATTTTTCGGTCAGCACCCATTCCTCTTGCATCATAAACTACTGAAAGAAATTCTTTCCAGTTAAGGTTATACATTCCGATGGGAATTGCCTCAAAGCCCTCTTTTTCTCTTTCAACTGCTCCGGAAATAACCTGACCGACCTGACGGCAGGTGAGCATTGCCGTTCCACCCTTGGGATACATTGTGAAAGGCATTTTATCCATAAAGGCAATCTGTTCAATAAGAATTGTCCAGACGGGCTTTCTTCCCGGCTGAGTTCCGAAAATATAGGGCAATTCAAGAACACAGACCGAAAAATTCATGTCAGCGTGAGCCTTGCAGAATTCTTCCTGAAGCATTCTCGATTTGATGTATTTATTCTTTTGAGCAAAATTCCCTTCAGGAAATTTCTTTTTAAGATAGGAAAAATAAGAACCCAGAATAACAGCTCTTTTAACTCCCGCCTTTTTGCAGACGGGAAAAAGTTTTTCAAGAGGTAAAATATTATATTTTTTGTAGTATTCCAGAACGGGAGCCGGAAATTCCACTCTTTCATCAACTCCGGCGGCAAAAACCAGAACATCAACCCCTTTGAGAAGCTCTTCCAGCTCTTCTTCGCTCTTTTTTAAAACGTCACCAAAAACAATTTTCATTTCTTCGGGGATTTCTGCCCCCTCAGGAAGAGGCGGAAGCGCAATTGATTTAACCTCATGACCTTTTTTAATAAGCTGTTTTGCTGCTTCGCAGCCTAAAAGCCCTGTTCCTCCAACAATAAAAACTTTCATTTTTTCGGCTCTGTTGCAAAAAAATGCAAAATCTTCAGCCTTCCCTCCCATTTAATAAAGTTTAAATAAATGACAATATTATTTTATATTATTTAAAAAGAAATAACAACAAAAAAGCCATTTCGTTAAAAAACTGTAACCATATTAAGCCTTCACAATGCGGTTTTTTAACTAAAGCTTAATAAGCCTTTAAAGTTTTCTTTAGGTTTCCCCTTTATTATGAAAACACAAAGGAGGTACGTCAGATGAACAAAAAAGAAACGGTTCTTGTCTGTGTAACACCACAGCAATCTTCAGAAAAGCTTGTTGAAGCCGGCAGGACCATTGCTTCCGACATCGGAGCAAATCTTGAAGTTATTTCTGTGTTACCATTAGACTCGATAGAAAACAAAAACATTAAAATTCTCGACTCACTTTATGAAACCGCTTTTTCAGCCGGCGGAGAAATGGCAGTTTATTTCAGCGATGAGCCCGTTTTAACAATAATTGCTCATCTTGCCAAAACAAAGCCCTCTTGCCTGGTTGTCGGTTTTCCGGGGGAAAACAGCAACGGTCTTGTTTCAACCGTTCGTCTTCTTTTGCCAAAACAACCGATTTGCATGGTTGACGGGCAAAAGCTCTATAACATTCTTCCCTCTTCAAACAGCCAACCCCTTTGCGTCAGGTGAGTATGCCACCTCAGCTGAAGCAATTTGTTTTTTCATTTTTTTCTCTCTGATGCGAAAGGTCGTCCTATAAGGACGGCTTTTCGTTTTCTCATGTTGAATTTTCAGAGAACAGAAAAGTCGGCTCCTTCAATAAACAAGCTTCTCCTCCCGGCGTACCCCTTTTTCGCCTGAAGACAAAAAAATGCGTTGCATTCCGAAGAACACAACGCATTTTAATTTAAAACCTATGTTATTGCTTTGCGCCGTTATCAAACATTTCAAGAACCTTAACGCTGGCTGCGTAGCAGTTTGCAAGACCTTCAGCGTTCATGTTGTCATAGGTATCTCTTCTTGTGTGATAATAGCTTTCAAGCTTGTGGTTAAGACCTGTGATACCGGCTGCTCTGAAGCCTGCCTGAGCAAAAGCAGCTGAATCTGTTGCGCCGCCCATGGGAGGAACCATACCCTTTTTGCAAGGTACGCCGATTGCTTCGGCTGCTTCCATGAAGAGATCGTTGGCGTCTTTGTCTGTTTTAACAGTACCGTTAAGGTCGCGATAGTTTGCCATGAGATATTTGGGGTCATAGATTGTGTCGTAAGCATAGAAGAAGGTGGGAACATCCTGGAATTCGCCTGCGTGAGCTTCACACCATGCCTTTGAGCCGCGAAGACCACATTCTTCAGAACCGGTTAAAACAACACCGATTTCTGTGTTTTCAAATTCAATTCCTTCGTCTTTAAGAGCTTTGAGAATTGCAATTCCCATGTAGCAACCTGAAAGGTTGTCGTTAGCACCGTCAACAACCACCTTGTAGTTAACCATAAAATAAAGACCGAGCCAGAAGGGAAGGAAAACAAGACCGCCAAGTCCGAGCTTTACAAGAAGGGCTTCGTCAACTGCGTTTGCAAGGTTGAGAATTGAAATTATAATATAATAGAAAGCGCCGACAAAGCAAAGAATTGCATGAGATTCAAAAGCAACACCGCCAAGAGCGTAGTTTACGGGCCATTCCCATGTTGCGTCGGGGTGACCGTTAAAGATAATGCGGCGTTTTATTTCGCCTGTGCATTTTTTAATGGCGGTAACATTGTGGCCGGTTTTTTCTTTGAAGAGCTTGTCAACAGCCTTTTTATAAAGACCAAACTGCAAAACACAGATTATAAGACCGATTATAATAAGAGGAATAGTGAGCCAGGCAAGACCTAAGATATAAGCAAAAGCGGCGATTAAGCAAAGAGTGATTGTTATGTAAATCCAGCCATAGAATGAGCCGGGATTTTCTTTGTATGACTCAACCTTAACCTCGTCACAGCCTAAATCCTTAAGAACTCCTGCCATATATTCGCAGGCCTGCTTCTCTCCCTTTGAGCCGGGAGCTCTTTTTTCAAATGTTTTGCAGATATGGGTGATTTCGTCAATCATATATTGAGCTGCCCAATCTTTTTTGTCAATGATTTTTTTAAGATCCATAAAATTTCTCTCCTTTATATATTTTTCCGTTATGGACTACCAAGGAATTCTAACACAAAACAAAATAATGTTCAAGTTTTTTTGGTGACTTATATAATTTTTTATTATTTATTTCCGTTTTTCAGCCGGTCAGACCGACTCTGCGGCAGTTTTCTTTATGCTCTGAATAAGTTTCGGCGTAATAATAGTTCCAGTCCTTGTCGGTAACAAAGAAAAAATAGTTTGTTTCGTCAGGATAAAGAGCCGCCTCAATGGCGTCAAGCCCCGGGTTGCAGATTGCGCCCGCAGGAAGACCTTTGCATTTATAGGTATTATAAAGCTCTTTGAAGCGCTCTGTGTTTTCGCTGAGATAAGGAGAGGAAGAAACAAAATTGTTTATATAGTTTATTGTAACATCACATTGAAGCCTTCCGTAGTCTGCGCTTTCAATTCTGTTGTGAAGAACTGAAGAAACCCTTTTCACTTCATTTGGGAAGCCACATTCGCTTTGAATAATTGAAGCCAGAATAATAACTTCGTCAAGGGAATAGCCAAGCTCTGTTGCTCTTTGGCGAAGATCGGCTGAAAGCTTCGCTTCTGTGTTTTTCAAAAAGCGTGAAATTGCCGTTTTTGCGCTTTCACCCAAATAAAACTCATAGGTATCGGGGAAAATATAGCCCTCAAGATAAAAGGCCTTGTTTTCGGTGTTTATTTCTTTTGCAAAGCTGAAGGCTTCCCTGATTTCTTCAACATTCATAACCTCAGCCATAAAGTCTTCAGCCGAGCAAACACCGTTTTCTTCTAATTTTTCAGCAATTTCAACAGCGGTCATTCCTTCCGGAAAGGTTATTGTTACAACGGGAAGAGCCGTGGTTTCCTCTTCAGAAGCGGCTTCTGAGGGAGCAGGAGTCAGCCCTTTTGAACATCCGGATAAAAAAATCAGACTTAAAACAAAAGTTATCAACAAAAATTTTTTCATGTTTTTTCAGACGCAAAAAGCGTTTTTCCTTTCTTTTTGAATAGCCTTGATTAAAATAATAGCATATTTTTCAGTTAAAATGAATAGTCGGGGGAACAATATAATAAAAATGTAGGAAATTCGGCGCTGTTTAAGCAGTTTTTGGCTTTAATTTCTATGTTTTTTTAATAAACACTTGAAAAATAGAGAGTTTTGTTATAGAATAAATGAGTAAATTTTTAAATTCGGAGGAATTATAAATGGTATCAGCAGGCGATTTCAGAAACGGCGTTACATTCGAAATGGATGGCAACGTTCTTCAGATTATTGAATTTCAACATGTTAAGCCCGGCAAAGGCGCAGCTTTTGTTCGTGCTAAGGTAAGAAACGTTATCACCGGTTCAGTTGTTGAAAGAACTTTCAACCCCAGTGAAAAGTTCCCCACCGCTTTCGTTGACAGAAAAGATATGGAATATTCCTATAACGACGGCGATCTCTATTATTTCATGGATCTTGAAACCTATGACCTTATTCCCATTAACCAAAACATTCTCACAGACAGCTTCAAGTTTGTTAAGGAAAACATGGTTTGTAAGGTTCTTTCCTACAAGGGAAGCGTTTTCGGTGTTGAACCCCCCACATTTGTTGAGCTTCAGGTAACTCAGACAGATCCCGGCTTCAAGGGCGACACCGCAACAAACACAACTAAGCCCGCCACTCTTGAAACAGGCGCCGAAGTTAAGGTTCCCCTTTTCATTGATGAAGGCGAAATGATTCAGATTGACACAAGAACAGGCGAATATCTCGGCCGCGCATAAAACAATTAATAGCTTTAGAAAGGAAATTATCACTATGTCAGTTTCAGAAAAAGTTGCATATCTCAGAGGCCTTATGGATGGTCTTGAGCTTGATGAAGATTCAAAAGAAAGCAAGCTTTTTGCCGCAATTGTAGATACTCTTGATGAAATCGCTTCAGAAGTCAGCGATTTTGAAGAAGAAATCGAAGATCTTGCAGATTATGTTGAGGAGCTTGATGAAGACCTCGGCGATCTTGAAGAGTTCGTTTATGAGCTTGACGATGATTGCGATTGCTGCTGCGACGATGATGACGATTATGATTGTTGCTGTGACGATTGCGACGATTGCGATTGCATTGAATTCACCTGTCCCGCTTGCGGTGAAGACGTTTGTGTTGATGTTGACCTTATTGACGACGACGGACACACAGATTGCCCCAACTGCGGCGAAGACATTGAGTTCGACATTATTGAAGAAGAGGAAGACGAAGAATAAGTCTTTCTTTCAAGAAACAAAACCAAACAAAGCTTCGGACCTCTCCGAAGCTTTGTTTTTTTAGCCGCTGAGAAAATTCAGTCTCTTTTATAAAATATTTGACAAACAGCACCGAAAGTATTAGAATATATTGAAATAAAGAGAGGCGATAAAACAATGGAAAACAAAACTACTCCCGTAACACTCGACAAAGTTTATAAAGCAGCTCAGGTTCTCAAGCCCATTATCAGAGAAACCGACATGATTCTCGCTCCGAATCTGAGAGAAGACGCTAATGTCTATTTAAAAACCGAAAACCTTCAGGTAACAGGCTCCTTCAAGGTCAGAGGTGCTTATTTTAAAATCAGCCAGCTTTCTCAGGAAGAAAAAAAGAACGGCGTTATTGCCTGCTCTGCAGGAAATCACGCTCAGGGTGTGGCTCTTGCGGCAACCAAAAGCGGAATAAAGAGCCTGATTTGCCTTCCTGACGGCGCACCTATTTCAAAGGTTGAAGCCACAAAGCGCTACGGAGCTGAGGTCTGCTTGGTTAAGGGCGTTTATGACGATGCATATAACAAAGCCATTCAGCTTAAAGACGAAAAGGGCTATAGCTTCATTCATCCCTTCAACGACCCCGATGTTATTGCCGGCCAGGGAACCATCGGGCTTGAAATTATGAATCAGCTTCCCAACGCAGACACCGTTGTTGTTCCCATTGGCGGCGGCGGACTTATTGCCGGCGTTGCCTACACAATCAAGCAGCTTAACCCTTCCTGCAAAATCTATGGTGTTCAGGCCAACGGCGCACCCAGCATGGAAAAATCAATCCACGACGGCCAGATTGAAACTCTTGAAGAGGTTCAGACAATTGCCGACGGAATCAAGGTTAAAACCCCCGGCAACCTGACTTATGAAATGGTAAAGACCTATGTTGATGAAATCGTAACCGTTTCAGACGACGAAATCGCTCTTGCCATTCTCACTCTTCTTGAGCAGCAAAAGCTCATTGCCGAAGGTGCCGGCGCAGTTTCCGTTGCCGCAGTTCTTGCAGGTAAAATTCCCGATATTTCAGGCAAAAATGTTTGCTGTCTTGTATCAGGCGGAAACATTGATGTTACCATTCTTTCAAGAGTTATTGAAAGAGGTCTTAAAATGAGTGGAAGAACTGCCAACATAACAATCGCTCTTTCAGATAAGCCCGGTCAGCTTTCAGGTGTTTCAAGTATTGTTGCTTCTCTCGGCGGTAATGTAACCTCAGTAAATTACGACAGCACTGACCTTGATATGAACATAACAGACTGCTACCTTAAAATCGGCATTGAAACAAGAGACTACGCCCATATTGTTGCAATTAAAAAAGCCCTTACAGAAAACGGCTTTGTGGTATGTGATAAATAAGGAGCGTTCAAAATGAAAAAAGTTTTTTCTCTTTCTCTTCTTTTGGCTGTTTTAATTTCATCGTTTTCCCTTTCTTCCCTTGCGGCAAGTGAATACAAAAACAAGGGCTTTCGCTTTGATGTGCCTGACGGTCTTATTCAAGACACTGATTTTGCCGAAGAAAACGGATATATCGCTTACTGGCACAGTGAAGACTACGGATTCGAGTTTGCTATATGGGAAAACGACGGTATTTCTTTGAATCTTTATCCCGATTACAGCGAGGGCACTTATATATTCAACGGCTTCAGAAGAGACACCGACTATTACTTAGACAACCATGAACCATCAGGAGGAAACGCATATATAAACGACCTTTTGTTTGCAAAATTAGACTACGATATTGTAACAAAAGACAAAACATACCGATGCATCAAATATATCCGCGAAGACGGCTTACGCGTCAAGGCCGGCAAGACATATAAATATATAACTGTTTATATCCACGATGAAGAACAAATGCACTTTTTAGACGAAATTTTCGAAAGTGAGAATTTCAATGTAACTACTCCCGACCTTATTAAGAGAAACATAACATATACCCTTATTTCAGCGGTAGCTCTTGCTCTCATAGGCGTCTTTATTTACAAAAAAACCAAAAATAAAAAATCAACAAAGGAGATATAACTATGGATTATGTAGCAACAACAAATGCACCCGGCGCAATTGGCCCTTATTCACAAGCTATCAAGGCAGGCGGTTTTCTTTTCACCAGCGGTCAGATTCCCATCAATCCCGCAAGCGGCACCGTTGAAGCTCAGACAATTGAAGAGCAGGCAACTCAGGTTTGTGAGAACCTTAAGGCTGTTGCTGAAGCTGCCGGAACAAGTCTTGACAAAACCGTTAAAACAACCTGCTTCCTTGCTGATATCAGCGACTTTGCCGCATTCAATGAGGTTTATGCCAAATATTTCACCGGCAAACCCGCAAGAAGCTGTGTTGCTGTTAAAGATCTTCCCAAAGGCGTTCTTTGTGAAGTGGAACTTGTTGCAGAGCTTTAATCTAAAACTAAGGGGCGGTAAAAAAAGCGCAGACCGCATGAACCTTAACAAAACAAAGAGCTTTTTCAGAGTGATTAAACCTGAAGAAGCTCTTTTAAATTTATGAGTCTAAAACATTAAGAGAGTAAAAAACAGCGGTTCATGCTATAAGCAATCTTCGCCTCTCGGCGTACCTTTGTACGCCTTCGGGGAACCAAAAACGAAGCCCCCCTTCGCTTTTGCTCAGTTTGCTTATTCTGCATCTTTTTTTCCTCGCCCCTTGGGTCCGGTAAAAATGGGCAGACACCATAAACCTGAATAAAACAAGAGCTTTTTCAAAGTAATTAAACCTGAAAAAGCTCTTTTTGTGTTTTTAATTGTTTAATAGGCTATGGTGAAATCTTCTTCAATCATCATTCCTACTGTGGCTGAGCCAACCTTTGTGTCAATAGTAACAATTGTGGGAAGATGATAGTTTGCCCAGGTGAGTCTTCCGCTTGCCTTGTCAACCGTTGCCATAATAACAGCGTCAAAATATTCAAAGGAGGCGTCGTTAACCATGCTTCCGACTGCGGCAATATCTGTAATATATTCTTTTTTCATAACAGAAAAAGAATTAGCAACGCCGCTGCCCTGAGGGTCTTTTCCGCTGATATATTTAAGAGTAATTTTATATGCTGAGCCTTCGTCAACGCAGGTGGCTTCTGTTAAGTCTGCGGCTGTTGCCCGGCTTGACCAGGTCTGTTCACCAACGGGGAATTTTTCAACAATACGCTCGGGAGTGTCATAGGTCTTGACTTCTGTGTTATCCTTAAGAAGCTCGCTGATAAGGGGCGTTCCGATGCCTTGCATCAATGAAGGAAGCTGAGTATGCTCTGAAAGATGCTGTTGCTTTTTGAAGTTTCTTGTTACAACAGTTGCCTCGGTTTTAACCTTGTTTGCAGCTGTGTTGAAAAGGGCAACAATTTCTTCTTTTGACTGAGGAGCCGAAGAAGAAGGAGTCTGAGCCTGGGGAGCAGCTGTTGTTTCAGCGGGAGCTGCAGTTGTTGCGGCAGGATAGGTTTCAGGAGTGTTAACAACGCTCTGGGCGGTTGTTGTTTCCTGAGGAACAGGATTTACGGGAGCAGGAGAATTTTCCTGCTGTTGCCGGTTATTGTTTGATTCAACAGAAATATAGTTACCAAGATTAATATCCATGGCGTATTTTATAGAACCCAACAGATTTCCGGCTGAGAAAAGAAGAATGACTGCAAGGCCGATACACAAGGCTTTAACAAAATCTATTTTCCAAAGCTCTTTGATTTTTTCTTTAAATGATGAATTATTTTGTTCCACGAGAAGCATCCTCTCTGAATTTTTTTATAATTATAATATATTTTTTTCTTCGATTCAAGATAATTTTAAGATTTATTGAAATAATCTCTTCAAATATATGGTCAAAAGTTTGTTTTGGTGGTATAATTAACAGGAATACGTTATTTTTTTGACCGAAAGGATTTTTCTTTGTTATGAAAAAACTAAATTCTATTCCCGTTCTCCCAAAGGGTCACCAGATAACCTGGTGGGTCTGCAGAATTCTTCTTTTTGTCTGGGGTGTCTGGGGAATGCTTCACGGCTACACCTCTGAGTTTATTCAGGCTTGTTTTGCCATAATTTTCACTCATTTATGGGATATGTTTCAGCTTTTTGGCGGAAAATCCTTTATTACCCGAACCCCCTATTCCCTTCAGACGACTCTGAATGTTTTCATCTGCTTCGCCTGCGTAGTGGGAACAACACTCAATTCAAGAACTGACTTTACGGGAATTGACATTCCTGAGCATATTTTTGCCGGATATCTTGCTGCAAGCGGTTCGTTTTTTCTTGCCGACTTAATGCAAGGGAAACAAAAAAGCGTTAAGATTTCTCTTCAGTCAATGTTTTCTTTGGGCTTTGCCGTTGCACTTCTTGTGGGTTGGGAATTTTATGAATTCACAATGGATAGGCTTTATGGCTTCGTTATGCAACACGGTCAAAAGCCCTTTTCCGAGGGACTGACCGACACGGTTTTAGACCTGATTTTAGGCTCGGGCGGTGCACTTTTCGGAATGTTTATTGAAGCCTTTAAAAAAGCAGGTCTTATCGGAAAAAACCGAAAGGAAATAAGAGCCGCTTTTCTTGCAGAAAGAGAAGAATACAAAAAATATAAAGCAAAGCTCTATGCTGAAGGAAGACAGAACGAGCTTTAATAAGGTGATTTAAAATGAAACTTTCAAGCGTATTAAAGGGACTTTCTTGCTTCGGCGTTAAAAACGACGAAGCTGAAATTTCAGACATAGCCTATGATTCAAGAAAGGCTAAAGAGGGCGTAATGTTTGTTTGCCTTTGCGGCGTTAACGCAGACGGCCATAATTTCGCCCGAAGTGCCTATGAAAAAGGAAGCAGGGTTTTCCTCTGTGAAAAAGAGGTCAGTCTTCCTGAAGATGCTCAGATTATAATCTGTGAAAACACAAGAGCTGCTCTTGCTTTGGTTTCAGCCAATTTTTTTGAAAATCCTTCAAGGGAAATTGCCGTAATCGGAATTACCGGAACAAAGGGAAAAACCACCACCGCCCATATTGTTAAGGGTGTTCTTGAAGCGGCGGGAATAAAAACGGGAATTATCGGAACAATCGGCGCCGGCTACGGCGATGTTACTCTTCCGACGGTGAACACCACTCCCGAAAGCTATGAGCTTCAGAAAATGTTTCGCCTGATGATTCAGGCCGGCTGCAAGGCTGTTTGCATGGAGGTTTCTTCTCTTGGTCTGAAGTTTCACCGAACAGACGGAATTGAGTTTTCTGTTGGTGTTTTTACAAATCTTTATCCCGACCACATCGGAACCAACGAGCATGAAAGCTTTGAAGAATATGCCTGGTGGAAAAAGCAGCTTTTTCCCATGTGTAAAAAAGCAGTTGTTAACATTGACGACGAGTTTTCCTCTGAAATTATTGATGAATGCTCCTGCGAGGTTGTTACCTACGGCCGCGACTCAAAGGCTGACTATGTTTTAACCTCAACTGAAAAGGTCAAAAGCGGAAATGTTCTCGGCGTTGATTTTTCAGTTGAAAAGGACGGAAAGGAAAGAAGCTTCATGCTTTCAATGCCCGGCGACGTTAACGCTCACAACGCAGTTGTTGCCGTTGCTGTTGCTGACCTTTTCGGCGTTGAAGAAGAAAAAATCAAAACTGCTCTCAAAAGCGTTTATGTTAAAGGCAGAGGCGAAATTCTTGAAACAGGAAAAGATTTTACCGTAATAATTGACTATGCCCACAACGGCGCCAGCCTGAAAAGTATTATTCAGACAGTCAGCGAATATGACCACAACAGAATAATTGCTCTTTATGGCTCAGTGGGCGGAAGAACCGAGGTTCGCCGAAGAGAGCTGGGGCTTGTTTCCGGCGCAATGTGTGACCTGACGGTTATTACCTCCGACGACCCCGACTTTGAAGAGCCGGAAAAAATTATTGAAGATATTGCCGCCGCCGTTTCTGAAGCAGGGGGAAGCTATGTTTCCTTCCCCGACAGAGAAAAGGCAATTGAATATGCTGTTGAAACGGCTCAGAAGGGTGATATTATTGTTCTTGCCGGAAAAGGTCATGAGGAATTTATGAAAATCAAGGGAGAAAAAGTTCCCTTCAGCGAAAAAGAAATTGTTCTTCGACTGATAAATAAGAATTAAAAGAAAGAGAGAAAGCTATATGTATATATTCAGACAGGAAACAGACCTTGCCGCTTATGACAGCTTTATTGAAGAAAATGGCGGTCAATATATTCAATGCTCTCGTTGGGAAAAGGTTAAAACCACCTGGAAATGCAGATTTTTCAGCGGCTTTGAAAATGAAAAAAGAGTTTTTGCCATTCTTGTTATGGAGCGTGTTCTTCCTGCGGCAGGAAAAATCTGGTACGGCTCAGGCGGAGCAGTTTGCGACTATGAAAACACAGAGCTTTTAAAGCAGTTTACTGAATTCATTAAAAAAGAAATCAAGAAAAACGGTGTTACAGCTTTTATTATGGATCCGCCCGTTTCGCTGAGAATTAACGGAGAAAAGCAGGAAAAAGGAAAAGAAGTTCACGACATTCTTGTTTCAATGGGCTATGAGCTTAACACAAACATAGAAAACTATACCTATAAACAGCCGGTTCAGCTTTTCATTCCCCTTAAGGAAAACGGTGAAAGTCTTTCTCCGGAAAAAATTCTGAAAAAATGTGATAAAGGCGTAAGATATTCCATCAGAATAGGTGAACAAAGAGGCCTTATTGCCAGAAGCTTTACCATTGAAGACATTGAAAAGAACCCAAAAATTATGGAAGACTTTATGGGTGTTATGAGAGATACCTCTGAAAGAGACAGCTTTGTTGAAAGAAACGGCGATTATTGCACCAAGCTTCTCAAGGAATTTGAAGGCGTCAGCGACCTGAAGCTTGTTTATTACAGCAAGGCGCTTGACAAAAAGCTTCAGAATGAGAGACTTTTGAAAAAAGAAGAAGCGCTTTCTCAGCTTGAAGGCGCTCACGAAAAAAAGGCAAGACAGCTGAACGAAACAATTTCAAGCGTTGACAAGCAAACAGAGCATTTTGAAAAAAGACTTGCCGAAGCTGAAGAATTCACCGATGAAGACGAAATCTGTGTTGCCGGCGGACTTTCCATTTACTACGCCGGAATGGGCAGCTGCCTCTTTGGCGGAACAAGAAATGTTATCAGAAACAACACCCGTTCAAGCCATTATCTTAACTATCTTCGTCTTTGCGAAAGCATAAAGCGCGGCTGCAACATTCATGACCTTGGCTATATTATTGTTAAAACTCCCGAAGCAACCGAAGACGGAACCCTGGGAGAGCTTGAGGCTCAGGATAATTTCAAGGGAATTTTTGACTTCAAAAAAAGCTTTTCAGCCGATTATCATGAATTTATCGGTGAATATATTCTTGTGGGCAACAAAATGAAATATTACGCCTATTCAACTCTTATGCCCAAGGCGAAGAAGGCTAAGATAGCACTCATTAAAAAACTCAGATAACTTCGGGGCGGTAAAAAAAGCGCAGATCGCATGAACCAAAACAAAACAAAGAGCTTTTTCAGAGTAATTAAACCTGAAGAAGCTCTTTTAAATTTATGAGTCTAAAACATTAAGAGAGTAAAAGAACAGCGGTTCATGCTATAAGCCAACTTCGCCTCTCGGCGTACCCTTGTACGCCTTCGGGTTGCCAAAAGCGAAGCTGAAGCTTCGCTTTTGCTCAGTTTGCTTATTCTGCATCTTTTTTTCCTCGCCCCGAGGAGCGGTAAAAAAGCAAATTTTTTCTCGATGCAACGGACACGGCAAGCCGTGTCCCTACTAAAAATGAAAACATAAAACAGCAAAAACCATTGTATCAGCTGAAAAA
>JAFUHX010000051.1 GCA_017474045.1 Clostridia bacterium
AAGAGCGCTTCGGGAAAAAATATATATGGGAGCAATCGGAGCCGCATAGCCCATCTCTTGCGAAGCAAGAGGGGCAAAAGAATGCGAAGGTTGCGAAGCAACGAACGAAGCGAAGCTTCGATTGCCGCCGTCTCCACCAAAAAGCCCGAAGAGTTCAGGAAAAAGAGCGCTTCGGGAAAAATTATATATATGGGAGCAATCGGAGCCGCATAGCCCATCTCTTGCAAAGCAAGAGGGGCAAAAGAATGCGAAGGTTGCGAAGCAACGAACGAAGCGAAGCTTCGATTGCCGCCGTCTCCACCAAACAGGGGTCAGACGAACACCTACTACTTCTTCACAGGCGGCTTCGCCGTGAAAGTGGACATCTGACAGAATAAAGAATCCGTCTCAGTTTTAAATAACTTTTGCCGTAGGTATCATGGTTTTTGATGTACCTACCTTCCCCTCTTCCGTCCTTTCTTTTCCTGATGTTTTCACCTCTGCGTGGCATAATAACCAAGCCTCCTTACCACTTTTTTGACTCCGAACAGCGATAAACTCGCAGTTATTAAGTCGCTTTAATTATACAATTGCAGAACAGAGAAATATTTTTCGACATATTATTTTATGATTTTGCTCTTATTATATGAGCAAATCGTTTCGTGGAATTGGATATTCCTCGAAGTAATCAGTACCTTTTGTTAGTGTGTAATTGTTGATTTAATTTATGATTAGTCGTATTAAATGTCGAATGTGTGGATTCCAAATATAGTTTTAACCCCATTGAGATTGCAGTAAACCTGCTTTATCAATGGGGCTTTTTTGCTTTTTTGTTTAATTTTTGCCTTTACCGGTTCGCAGAATTCTTGCTTTATGTTCAAATGAAGAAATAAAAAACATTGAACTTTCAGAAGTGTTGTGATATAATAAATCTTAATAAATCGGTTTTGACCAACCGGAAGGAGAAAATTATGAAAGTTTCAAAAAAATTTATTGCTGTTCTTGCAATTGTGACCTGTTTAATTTTAGCTCTTGCTCTTGTGAATGATATGAAGGTTGAAATCAATGTTGAAGGTGAAGGCGTCGGTAACCTTATTAGTATGTTCGGCGGATCCGACAACAGCTCTCAGAAGGCTCCTTTAAATGTTGCTGAAACAACTGCCCCTGTGGTTCAGACTCCGGTTATTCAGGCTCCTGCCGATAACGCTGAAGCTCAGCAAACAACAGCTGCTCCTTCTGTCAGCAACACTTCGCTTCCTTCAACCAACGAAGAAATAATTAAAAAATATACTGAGCTTGTTGATAAGTTTAAAATCGAGAAGCCCGCGTATAAGAAAAAAGAATTTCAGGCTCTCCCTGAAGAATACAGAAACTTCGGTACTGCAGTTAATGTTATTTTAAACCTTGCTTCAGGCTATATGACAACTGAAGAAGACTGCGAAGAGCTTGTAAGAGCCAAGGGCTCTTCTGAAGAAATACTTTATGACATGCCCATTCACGGCGTTGAAAAAGGCTGTGTTTTAACTGATTATAATGCTGTTTCATGGGCTAAATGTGAAGACATTGGAAACGGAAACTGCAAAATCTCTTTCTCTCTTAAAGAAGAGGTTAACGCTGAGCCCACACCGGCAGAAACTCTTGTTCCTGTTTCTGCCCACGGTGCAGTTATGCAGCCGGTTAAGCGTTCAGATATTACAACTGAGGTTGATAAAATAACAAGCTCTGTTCGCGGCCTTAGCCTCAATCAATTTGACCTGACCTATCGCGACTGTGTTTTTGAGTGTGTATATAATTCTCAAACAAATCAGGTCAGCTCAATTACCCACCATGTTGTTATTGATATCGCCGCCGATATTAAGCTCTTTACTTCAAACATTAACGGAACAGCAAGACTTCTCAATGAAATGCTTATTTATGACATAACCTGGTAAATAGCCCTTATTTTTGCTTGCCCTCGGTGAATAAATTCACCCTGAGGGCAAGTTTTTTTGTGACTTTAAATTACTTAAGAGGGTTCTTACAGAAATTAACCCTGCAAGACTCCTATGATTTCTTTTGTCTTATGAGGTCTTCATCTTTTTTTAAGCTCTTTTTCTCTGATTTATAGATAAATTCTTTGTTTTGTGGATTGATTTTTTCCGTCTTTTGCTTCAAAATATAGGTGAAGAAAAAATAAGGGCGGTGTTTTTATGGAAGAAAAAAGCTTTGGTTCTTTTCTTGCAAAGCTGAGAAAAGAAAAGGGTATAACTCAGCAGCAACTTGCCGAAGTGATTTCAGTTTCAAACAAGACAATCAGCAAATGGGAAAGAAACGACGGCTATCCTGAAGTAACTGTCCTTCCGGAAATTGCAAGGTTTTTTAATGTCAGCATTGATGAACTTCTTTTAGGCGAGAGACACGAAGAAATTAAAAAAGAAGCGGCTGAAGAAATAAGAATCAGAGCATTGAATGTGTTTTTAAAAAAAGAGCTTTCAAGATTTATAAGCGCTTCCGCAGTGTCGGTTTTCCTTGGCATGATTTCTTGCCTTATGGCTTTTGTTGCCCAATGGGGAATCAGCAAAAACTCAACAAGAGAAATTGTTCTGATTGTTTTTATCGTGGTTTCTCTTCTTGCGATGCTGATAGAAATAATCAGCTTTATAGCAGTAAAAGGTCAACTTCAGCCTGAAGACGAAGACAACAAAAGAGAAGCGGTTGTTTCTGAGAAGCCAAAGGTAGCGAAGCTTTTTTCGCTTTCTGTTTTCTTCAGCGTTACTGCAGTCCTTTTTCTTTTTGTGGTTTTTTGGAATGAATTTCCCGTTTTTTCAATGGCTCCCCCTTGTCTTATGTTTGCTCTTGCGACGGCGGTTTCAGTATGGCTCCTACTAAAAAAACACCTTGGAATTTTTGAAGATGAAAAAACGACTTTAGCAGAAGAATATCGTCTGATGAGAAAAAAAGCACTTAAATACACAGCGGCTTTTTCCGTGGTAGTGGTTATTATATCTGCCTTAGCTCCTTTTCTCAGCGTAGGGCTTGAAGCTTTGTCTCCTGATGTTTTTTCTTTTAAAGAGGCTGTAGGATATCAATTCGAAACACTTGAAGAGGCAGAAACTGAATATTTCAAGCTGAAAGCTTATGTAAAAAATGAAAAAATGCTTTATGCAATAGAATATGAAGAAGGTTTAACTCTTTATTTAAGAAAGCTTCCTAATGTGTTTGAAAAAACTTCAGATAATTGCTATCAGATGTATGGCTATATTGCAACAATTTCAGATGAAGGTCTTTTGGAAAAAACTTTTAAAAACGAAAAGGAAAAACAAGAGTTTATTAAAAACAATGTCTGGAACGAAGAGAATTTTATGATTTCAAGTCTCAGAAATAACATCGTTTTTGACGATAGCAGTCTTTCTGTCAGAAGCAATGCAACAAAAAGATGGAGCCAGGCCTTTGATATTATGCCTGTTTTCCTGCTGGGTGGTTCGGTGATTGTTTTCCTTGCTGTCTCGGTTTCTTTTTTAGTGTGTTTAAAGAGACGAAAAAGATTAAATAACAATTAATGTTAAAAGGGGATGTAAAAAAACTCGTTTTTTTACATCCCCTTTTTAGTGGCTAGGAAAAAATGCGCAGAATGAACAAACCGAGCCAAAAGGGCGCCACTTCATAAGGATATTAGGCCTTAAAATTTGCTATTTCTGCGCATAACTGCGTTGAAAATGCTCGAAATCCGAAAGGATTTCTGTGCTTTTCGCCTTGTTCTGCATCA
>JAFUHX010000052.1 GCA_017474045.1 Clostridia bacterium
AAAAGGTTTCTCCAAATTTTGCAATCTGAAGAAACCTTTATTTTGTTTAGGTTCATGCGCTCTGCGCTTTTTTACCAGACCCTCGGGACGAGGAAAAAATGATGCAGAATAAGCAAACTGAGCAAAAATGAAGCTTCAGCTTCGTTTTTGGCAACCCGAAGGCGTACAAAGGTACGCCGAGAGGCGAAGTTTGTTTATAGCATGAACCATGATGTTTTTACGATCTAAAAGTTTTAGACTTATAAATGTTAAAAAGGTTTCTCCAAATTTTGCAATCTGAAGAAACCTTTATGTTATTAAGGTTTATGCGGTCTGCGCTTTTTTTACCGCCCCGAGTGAGTGTTCGCTCAGTTCTTTTTATATTTTAAGGAACCCTGAAGCATATTGTAGGGAAGAAGAACCTTTTCATAAACTCCGTTTTCATCCTGATAGCTAAAGGATACACCGTCTTTTTCAAGTGACCAGGCAGAAGAATAAATTGCTTCTCCTATCAACTCTGTGTCTGTTACGGCTTCTTCCTGTGAATACCCTGAATAAATTCTGTAAAGTGCCTGCTGAACAGAAAGATAGTCTTTTCCCAGAACATCATCCTTTTTAACGAATTCACCGCTTTGAATTTCAAAAGCATAACCTTCAAAGGTTACTTCAGGGAAAGCCACGGCTTCAGAAACATCGCCATGCTCAAGATGGTCGCAGGAAGCAGTTCTTTCAACAGTTGAGAAAAATCCGTTTTCGTTGTAGGTTACACAAACCGTCATGTTTTTATAAACGGGAAGATTCTCTTTCAGTCCGCCTTTTTTAAGATAGTTTTTGTAAAGCTTGTCTGCTTTTTCTGCCTGAGCCTCAAGGGACGAAATTTTTTCTTCATAGAGACTTTCAATAAGCGTTTCGGTTTTTCCCTCGGTTTTAAAGGTGGGGTACACCACAACATATCTTGCAAACAAAATTCCGTCTGAGGTTTTTATTTCAATAACCTTTCTTTTGTTTTCATAAGAAAGTCCGTCTTCAACGGTAACTTCGTTTTGCGAGCCCATAGTGCTGTAAAGCGGTTCATGGGAAATTTTGAGAAGGGAAAACTCTTCTTTTTCGTTTTTATCGGCAAGAACATAAATTGCTTTTTCTTCTCCAAGACTGCAGGTAACATAATAATGCCCGTCAGCCGTTTTTTTGGAATCAGAAATCGAAACTGAATATTCTGCAGCTTTTTCGCTTTCTTCAGCTCTGAAATAATAATATCCGTTATAGTAATAGTGATTTTTGCAGTTAGCGTCGTTAAGAACAGCCAGATTGAGACTTTCAAGAATTTTTGCAATTCTTTTTTCTGAAACCTTGCAATAAGAATAGGTTCCGTCTGAAAGAACAAATCTTCCTGCGGGATCGGCAACATCATTTATAACCTTTTCTTTTCCGAAAAGACCGCCGTAAAGCCCGTCTTCACAAGAAGGCTTCATTTTTTCAATAAACTGCGTACTTACGGAAAGAGCGCTGTCATATCCGTCTTCAAAAAGACTGCTGTATTTTTCAATGAAGACTTTGAATTCTTCTTTTTCCTCTTCCGAAAAAGAAGAAAGAACCACCGTGTTGTCTTTTCCCTGAGAATTGAAAACATCGGTTGAAACGCTGACAACCATCAACGCAACCATTACGCAAAGGCAAAAGCAAACCAAAGCCCGCATCCATATTGTCAGCTTTTTCTGTTTCTTTTCAATTTTTTGTTTTTTTAAGCTTGCAGCTCTTTCTTCTGCTTTGCGTTTTTTTTCTTCTTCAAGCTCTCTTTGAGCCTCGGCAAGAAGAATTTCGCTTTCTTCATTTTCAAACAAAGCCTCTTCACCATCTTCGAAGGCTTTTTTCTCAGAAGCTTCTTCTTTTTCAAAGGAGTCTTGTTTTTCTGAGGAAACTTCCTTTTCTTCGCCTTCTTCAAAGCTCTGAAGTTCTTCTTTTTCCTCTTCTGAAGTTTCTTCCTTGATCTCAAAGCAATCGTCCACAGGAATTGTTACTTTGAAAACCTTTTTTGGCTTTGAAACCATGTTTTTTTCGCAATTTTCGCAATAATCTGTGTTTTCGGGAACTTCTTTACCGCATACTTTACAGTTCATCTTTTTGCCTCCCTTAATTCACATTTTTTAGTCAAGATAATTTAAAACTTCTTTAATACTTTCAATTTCTGCCGCAACGCCCGGCTGACCAAGACCCTTACCCTTGAAATCGCCGTAATTCATTCTGATTACCTTCATATCAGCTCCCAAAGCTCCCTGAATATCGTTAACAGGGTGGTCACCGACAAAAAGAGCCTCTTCGTTTTTAACTCCTGCTCTTCTGATAGCTTCATCAAAAATTCTTCTGTCAGGCTTATATATTCCGATGTCGCCTGAAACCACAACAACATCAAAAAGGTCTCTGATTCCCGCTGTGTCAAGCTTTATGTTTTGAAGAGAAGAAACACCGTTTGTAATTGCACCAACAATATAACCTCTCTTTTTAAGCTCCTTGAGAACGTCAACAGCTCCGTCAAGCATAACAATAAACTTTCCGAAATCATAGTTGAAGCTGTCATAAAGCTCCTGAAGAGGCGGATGATTTTTCCAATTCCACAGTTCAATCATTTCAGGGAAATAAACCTCTCTGTCTTTATAACCACCGTCAACGTGCTCTTCCATTTCATCAAGCTTCTGAAGTCTTTCGGCTTCATCAATTTCAGGAAAATATTTTGAAAGAAAATGTTCGCAATAAAGTCTGTAGGCACCCTTTCGGCTCTGAAGAGTATCATCAAAATCAAAAAACACCGCTTTTACTTTTAATTTTTCCATTTTTTCATACCTCTTAAAAATTTCTTCTGCTTTTTCGGCGTCGCTTTTTATTGCAGCCGAAAGTTCTTCAAGATTTTCAAACTTCTTTTCGTCTCTGATAAAATCAAGAAGAAAAACCTCTATTTCAAGGCCGTAAAGATCACCGCTGAAGCCCAGAATACAGGTTTCACTTCTAAGACTTCTTGTTTCAATGGTTGGTCTGACGCCGATATTGGTAACGGCGCTGTACCATTTCTTTCCAAGCTTTACCTTTGAAGCGTAAACTCCGAAGCGCGCTGTTACAAAACATTCGGGAAAGAACTGATTGATTGTGGGGTAACCCAGAAGTCTTCCTCTTCGGTCACCGCTGACAACCTCGATTTTATAAGAAAACTCTCTCCCCAGCATTTTGTTTGCCGCTTTGATATTTCCTTTTTCAATTTCACAGCGAATTCTACTGGAGCTGACCGGCTCATTTTCAAACTCTATGCTGCCTGAAGAATAAACCTTGAAGCCGATTTTTTCTCCGTCTTTTTTCAGCGTTTCGGTGTTTCCTGCGGCATTTTTTCCATAGTGATAGTTAAAGCCGCAGCAAACCGCCTTTGCATTATATTCAGAAGCAATGAACCTTGCAAAATCTTCACAAGATAAATTGCAGATTTCTTCAAAATCAATTTTTATTATTGAAAAGCCCATTTCTGAGAGCTTTTCGTCTCTTGCCCTGTCTGTCATAAGACCGGGCGGTCTTTTTCCGGAAAGATGTTTTTTCGGGTGACTCTTAAAAAGAAGAACGCAAGGAACAAGACTGTTTTTCTTTCCAACCTCCAGCGCCTTTTTTAAAACCGCCATGTGTCCAAGATGAAGACCGTCAAAATTTCCTAAAGCAAGAACAGTTCCGTTTTTCATATTCGGTTTTTCCTCCACAGTTCTCACTTACCTTTCTACATATACTCTTTTAACCTTAAGTAAACCTTCATTGCGGCAACATTCACCTATTCCGATAAAAACGCCTTCCGGAGAATATACGTTATAAAATCCGTCTTTATCGGCTTGTTTAACTCTTTCAAGATCAAGCTCTCCGCCGTTTGAAAAACGCTTTGCCTGAGCTTGACTGACTGTTATTTTTTTATAAGAAATGAAGCTGTTAACACTAACTAAAGCTTCGTTTAGTCTGCCTTCTTCCTTAAGCTTTTCCAGCTGTTCAAAAGAAAAGCAATTTTCAATTTTTACCGAGTTTGCCTCTGTTCTTTCAAGAGCCGTCATAACAGCTCCGCAACCCAAAGCCTCGCCGATATCTGAAATCAACGAACGAATATATGTTCCTGATGAACAGAAAACAGAAATTGTGTATTCGTTTTTTTCTTCATTGCAGGAAACAAGCTCAAGAGAATAAACGGTAATTTCCCTTTCTTCTCTTTCAATTTCAATTCCCTTTCTTGCAAGGTCATAAAGACGAACACCGTCTTTTTTTATGGCAGAATACATGGGAGGAAGCTGTTTGATTTTTCCCTTGAAGCGAAAAAGAATGTTTTCAACATCTTCTTTTTTTGCCGAAACCTCTTTTTCTTCGGTTGTTTTTCCCGTTATATCAAGAGTGTCGGTTGTTTTTCCCAGAACAAAAGAAGCTTTATAAGCTTTGTCGTGGGAAGAAATCAGCTCAATAAACCTTGTTGCGCCCCCTAAAGCAACGGGTAGAACTCCTG
The DNA here is from genome assembly GCA_017474045.1 of Clostridia bacterium. Lineage (GTDB taxonomy): Bacteria > Bacillota > Clostridia > Oscillospirales > Acutalibacteraceae > UBA6857. The sequence continues at coordinate 4,490 of JAFUHX010000052.1, forward strand.
TTGCCATAGGGTCAAGAGTTCCTGTGTGTCCGGCTTTTTTTTCGCCGAAAATTCTTCTGAGCTTCGCCGCCGCAACAAAGGAAGTTATTCCCTGCGGCTTATTGAGAAAAACAAAACCGGTCACACTATCACCTCTTTAAATAACATTTTCAAGAATATAACTAATAACCTTTTTTTCAACCTCTTCAATAGGTTCTCTGAATTCACAGCCGGCAGCGCGGATGTGTCCGCCGCCACCAAAATGCTTACAGATTTCTGAAGCATCATAGTCTTCATTGCTGCGGATTGAAACGCCGATTGCATTGCCTTCATATTTTATTGTTACGCCAATTTTTACGCCCTCAATCTGTCTGGTGAGAGGCTTGATGATATCAAGGTCTGATTTAACAGCGCCTGTTTCTTCAAACATTTCTTTGGTAACGGTTATCAGCGCAACTTTTCCGTCAGCAAAAAACTTCAGTCGGTTAAGACACATTTTTTCAAGCATTATGCTGCTTTTTGTTTTAGAGTCAAACATTTTTGCGTTGATTTTTCCATTTTCAGCGCCGGCAGAAATAAGCTCAGCAGCAATAAGATGGGTTCTTGCCGTAACATTGGCATATTTAAAGCAACCCGTATCAGTTGAGCAACCGGTGAAAAGGCAGTTTGCAATATCCTTGTTTATTTCAACACCCATTGCCTTTATTAAAAGATAAACAACCTCACAAGCCGAAGCGCTGTCTGTTTCGGTATAGGTTTCTTTGGCAAACAGTTTTGAGCTGCTGTGGTGATCAATGGCAAGGTCAACCTTATCGCCGTATTTTTCTGTTAACTCACTTCCCAGGAGCTTTTTTTCGGCAACATCAACAGAAACGATGAATTCTTCACAAAAATCATCTTCCTGCAAGTTTTCAAAAAGATAGGAATATTTTTGAGGAATTTCGTCGTTATTAATAAGTCTTGCTCTTTTTCCTGCTTTTCTCAAAGCATAAACAAGGGCGAGACCGCCGCCTATTGTGTCTCCGTCGGGATTAGCGTGGGTCAAAACCAGAAAGTTGTTTTTTTCTTTAAGCAGTTCTACTGCTCTTTCAAAATCAATCTTCATTTTCTGTTCCTTTTGATTCGGCGGTTTCAAGCTTTTTAAACATGTCAAAACCGCGTTCTATTGAGTCGTCAGCAACAAATTTCAGCTCAGGCGTCTTTCTCAGATGTAATCTTGAGCCAACCTCCCGTCTGATATAGCCTGTTGCTGCAGTCAGACCCTTAACAGCTTCTTTTGCTCCTTCAATTCCGGTTATATCGCTGATATAAACCTTGGCAAAGGAAGCGTCTGAGCTGACTTCAACTCTGACAACCGTAAGCATTTTATCCTTGACCCTGGGGTCTTTGAGTTCTCTGACGATTGCCGTTATTTCTCTTCGTATGTCTTCAGACACACGGCCTATTCTGTAACTTGGCATTTCAGTTTGGCAGAGCCGCAGTTTTGTTTTGCAGCTCTGCTTCCTTTCTTATAAATTTATCAGTCGCGATATTCTTCCATAATAAAGGCTTCAAAAATATCGCCTTCTTTGATGTCGTTGAATTTTTCAAGACCGATTCCGCATTCAAAACCGGTTGCAACTTCTTTAACATCGTCTTTGAAACGGCGAAGTGAAGAAATAGTGTCTTCAGTTATAACAATTCCGTCTCTTACAACACGAATCTGAGCGTTTCTTTGAACCTTTCCTTCAAGAACATAGGAGCCTGCAATTTTTCCTGCAGAAGAAAGGTTCATAACTGTTCTGACTTCAATTCTTCCCAGAGCAATTTCTCTGAATTTAGGAGCAAGCATACCCTTCATAGCAGCCTCAACCTCTTCAATGCAGTCGTAAATTACTCTATACATTCTCATTTCAACGCCGTCGCGCTCTGCTGAAGCCTGAGCGTTGGGATCGGGACGAACATTAAAGCCGACAATAATTGCGTTTGAAGCGTTGGCAAGCATAACGTCGGAGTCGTTGATTGCACCAACACCGCCGAGAATAACCTTAACGCGAACCTCTTCGTTTGAAAGCTTTTCAAGGTTTTGTGTAACAGCTTCAACAGAACCGTTAACATCAGCCTTAACAATAATTTTAAGCTCCTTCATTTCGCCTTCTTTAATTGAATCAAAGAGGTTATCAAAAGTAACCTTATGCATTGCGTTAAACTGCTCTTCCTTAGCCTTTTGCTTTCTTTCTTCAACAAGGTCACGGGCTTTCTTTTCGTCTGATGCAACGTCAAAGCTGTCACCTGCGTTGGGAGTTTCGGCAAGACCCATAACCTCAACAGGAACGGAAGGACCGGCTTCTTTGAGCTTTCTTCCTCTTTCGTTGACCATAACACGAACACGGCCGACTGTTGAGCCTGCAACAACAATATCTCCGGTGTGAAGTGTTCCGTTCTGAACAAGCAAGGTTGCAATAGGACCTCTGCCCTTGTCAAGTCTGGCTTCAATAACAACACCTTTGGCGGCTCTGTTGGGGTTAGCCTTGAGTTCAGCCATTTCGGCAACAAGAAGAACGTTTTCAAGAAGAGTGTCAATACCCATGTGGGTCTTTGCTGAAACGGGAACACAAATTGTGTCTCCGCCCCATTCTTCAGGAAGAAGATTGTATTCAGTCAGCTGCTGCTTAATTCTTTCGGGGTTTGCACCCTCTTTATCCATTTTGTTTATTGCAACAATAATCTGAACTCCTGCGGCTTTGGCGTGGCTGATTGCCTCAACTGTCTGAGGCATGATTCCGTCATCTGCAGCAACAACAAGAATGGCAATATCAGTTGCCATTGCGCCTCTGGCTCTCATTGAGGTGAAGGCAGCGTGACCGGGAGTGTCAAGGAAGGTGAGCATCTGGTCACCCACTGCCACTCTGTAAGCACCGATATGCTGAGTAATTCCGCCGGCCTCAGTTGCGGTAACAGCAGTGTTTCTGATAGCGTCAAGAATTGAAGTTTTGCCGTGGTCAACGTGACCCATAACAACAACAACGGGGTCGCGGGGAAGAAGATCTTCTTCTGAGTCAACGCTGTCGTCGATGATCTGCTCTTCAATTGTTACAACAACTTCCTTTTCAACCTTTGCTCCAAGCTCAGTTGCAACGATTTCAGCTGTATCAAAATCAATAACCTGATTAACCGTTGCCATTACACCGAGAGCAAAAAGCTTTTTAACAACCTCAGCTGAGGTCATGTGAAGTCTGAGAGCAAGCTCGCCAACAGTAATTTCGTCGGGAACTTTAATTGTAATTGTTTTCTTTGAGCGCTCCAGAGCAATTCTCTTAAGTCTTTCTGCTTCTGTTTCTTTTTTAGAAGAACGCATTCCCTGCTTTCTGTATTGCTGAGATTTCTGTTTGATTTTTTGCTTGTTTGAGCTTCTGTCAGACATACGGTCAGCCGGAGCAATTTCTTCGTAGCGTTCATTATATTTATCCAAGTCAACATTACTGCTTCTTGTGTCAACAGTACGCTTTTCGCCCTTCGTTCTTGACTGAATAGGAGCGTTTTGTTTTTTCTCTTCTTTTTTCTTCTGGGGCTGAGGCTGAGCTTCTTTTTTAGCGGGAGCCTTAGCCTGTTCCTTTTTAGGTTCAGTCTTTTCTGTTTCTTTTTTCTCTTTCTTTTCAGAAGGTGCCTTTTTCTCAGCAGGAGCTTTCTTTTCTTCGGGAGCTTTTTCTTTCTGCGGCTCTTCCGGGGTTGCTTCCTTTTCAGCCTTAGCTTCAGCGGCTGCTTTTTCGTTGGCCTTCTTTTCAGCAAGCTTCTTTTCTTCCTGTTTTTCTTTTATTTTTCTTTTAGCAACGGCAATATATGAATCAAAAGATTCAACCGCTGTTTTTTGTGTAATTACTTCAAAAAACAAGTTTAATTCACGGTCACTAAGTACAGTAGAAGCCTTTCGCTCTTTGGGTGAAACTTCTGCAAGAGCATCAATAACATCTTTGCTTGACAAGTCAAAGTCTTTTGCAATTTCATGCACCTTATATTTTTCTTTTGGCATAGTATCATTCCTTTCCTTCTGCCGTGTTGATTGTTTTAATTGGGCTTAGTTACTCTTTAAAAGAGAAGCGATTTTTTTCGCAAAGCCCTCGTCGTCAACTGTTAAAACCGCCGCCTTACTGCCGACTGCTTTAGACAGACTGAGCATATCTGTTTCTATTTCGATAAAATCAATGGTTTTTCCTTCATAAGAGCAAGCGTGGGAAAATTCATTTTTAAGTCTCTGAGATGCATCTGAAGCAATTAAACAAAGCTTTGCGCTGTTTTTAACAATTGCGCCGATTGCGGCGTCATGGCCTAAGCTTATTTTTCCGGCTCTTCTGGCAAGACCCAGAAGAGAAAGAATTTTTTCATTCTTCACCCTGCTTCATCTCCTGACTCATTTTTTCATAAACCTCTTCAGAAATGTTGCAATCAAGAGCTCTCTCAAAGCGTTTGGCTTTTCTTGCCATGGCAAGACATTTTGAATTTTTGCAAACATAGGCGCCTCTGCCTGCCTTTTTTCCCGTCAGGTCAAGAGAAATTTCATAGGTCTCTTCGCCTTCTGAAGCAATTTTTGTTTTAACAACTCTGACAAGCTCTTTTTTGGGAAACATTTGTGAGCAGCCCATACACTTTCTCATGGGAACCTTTTTTTGTTGCATTTGTTTTCGCCCCTTATCTTATGCTTCAGCGTCCTCAGCCTTAATGTCGATTTTCCAGCCGGTCAGTTTGGCTGCAAGACGAACATTCTGGCCTTTGTTACCGATTGCAAGTGAAAGCTGATCAGCGGGAACCACAACATAGCAGGTTTTCTTTCCACTTGAAACAGCCTCGCTGTCAACTGTTACGCTTGTTACCTTAGCGGGAGCAAGTGCTGCTGCAATATATTCTTCGGGAGCATCGCTGAAACGAACGATATCAATTTTTTCGCCGCAAAGAGTTTCAATAACGCTGTTGACACGCTGACCTCTGGGTCCGATACAAGCTCCGACGGGATCAACATTTTCAACAGTTGATTTAACAGAAATTTTTGTTCTTGAACCGGCTTCTCTTGAGGTTGAAACAATTTCAACTGTTCCGTCTGAAATTTCGGGAACCTCAAGCTCGAAGAGACGTCTTACAAGACCGGCTTCTTTTCTTGAGATGTTAGCATAGCTTTGCTGACTGTCTTCATTAGTAACAACAGAAACATAAACTTTAATCTGCTGACCGACTTCAAGAACTTCGCCGGGAATCTGGTCGCCCTTTGCCAAGGTGAAGAAGGATTTTCCGATTTCAATTCTTGCGTCACCTGTTTCGTCGTTGATATACTGAACAACCGCATTAACAACCTCGCGGTCCTTTTCAAGAACATCTCTCTTGCCCTTTTTCTTTTCTTCTTCGCTGATTGCCTGTCTGATAATGTTTTTAACGCTGAGTGCGAAGAGTCTTCCAAGGTTTTTGGGCTCGATTTCAATTTCAATGTTTCCGCCCACAAGACCTCCGCCGTAATGCAAGGCCTGAGCTTCTGTTATTTCACATTTAGGATTGGTTACTTCTTCAACAATTGACATTCTTCTGAAGATTCTGATGGTTCTCATTTCTGTGTTGATATCACAGAAAATGTTTTCAACCTCCTGAGGCTTCTCCTCTTCGGCTTCTTCCTTCTCTTCCTCTTCAGGTTCTTCAATTCCGAGAGCTTCTCTTTCAAGCTGAGCTTTTCTCAGTTCAGCTCTTCTCTTTGCCTCAGCCTGTTTTCTGGCTTCAGCATCAAGTCTTTTAGCTGCCTTGACGATTGATTCTTTAAACTGTTCAAAAATAAAATCAACGGAAATGTCTTTTTCTTTGGCAAGAGTTTCAACTGCAAAGAAAAACTCCATGTTTTTAACTTCCTTGGCTACCTGCTCTTTTCCGAGAGCGTTGATCATTTTTGTAATTCTTGATGAGTCAATTTCGATATATGCCCAGCCGCCTTCGATAAACAAGGCTCTTTCTTCTGCGTCTTCTTTTGTTATCTGGGTATAGGGGTCAACAACTTCGTCAACAACAATCATTTTGTTATAGATAAATGCCTCTTTTGTGGTCAAATCAAGTGTTGAAACGATGCAGTCTCTGTTTGCTCCGGGAAGAAGAGAAACCTTAACCTTATTTGTCATCCATTCAAGTGCAAGATCAACGCTTGTTGCGTATTTCTTTGAAAAATTATCAAGGTTCTTATATAATTTGTTGCTCATTTTTTGTTGTTCATCCTTTCTTGTTATTGTTCAAAATCGTCAAGCTTGATCCATGACAATTCTTTTTTATTAAAAGAAACCTCGGTTTCTTCGCTTTTGATTGTTATAACACCGTCTTTATAGCCTTCAAGAATTCCTTTGAAATCTCTTTGGTTTTCAATCGGTCTGATTGTTTTGATCATTACCTTTTCACCCAGGGATTTTTCAAAATGCTCGTCTCTGACCAACTCTCTTTCAATTCCGGGTGAGCTAACCTCAAGGCAATAAGCCTGTTCAATGGGGTCTGCCTCGTCAAGAGGCTTGTTGATTGCGTGGGTCATATCAACGCAGTCATCAATGGAAACTCCGCCTTCTTTGTCAATGAAAATTCTCAGATACCACTGTGAACCCTCTTTAACATAGCGAACGTCCCAGATTTCAAGACCTAACTGTTGAGCAATCGGCTCAGCAATTTTTCTCACTGCGTCAACTGTGTTTCCGCCCTTCGCCATAGGATCATCCTCCTTAAAATATTCAATTGTCGGCTCCGTAAAGGTGAAAAAGCAATAAAGAAGAGCGGACTTTTTGAAAAAGCCCACTCGCACACTCACGGATTGTTTGTATTATAACACACAAATTAGAAAATATCAATAGTTTTATTAAAATTAAATCAAGCTGTCAACAAACTGTTTTGCAGCTCTGGCAGAACGTCCGCCTTTTCTCAGCGCAAAGGCTTCAGCCTTGATTGAAAGCTCTTCATCTGAAACAGCAAGACAATGTTTTTCGGCAAGACTTCTGACAATTTTCAGATAAAGGTCTTTATTTGGCTTTGAGAAATGAACGGTTAAGCCAAAGCGTTCAGAAAGCGAAAGAAGCTCCTGAATAGTGTCTGAACGGTGTATATCGTCGCCGTCTCGGTCTGAAAAAGACTCTTTAACAAGGTGGCGTCGGTTGCTCGTTGCGTAAATTACTGCATTATGCGCCTTTGCCGAGGCTGAGCCTTCCAGAATTGCCTTAAGAGTTCCGAAGCCGTCTTCTGATTTATTGAAAGAAAGGTCATCAATGAAAATAATGAACTTCAAAGGATTGTGGTTGATTTCTTCCATAATCAGCGGAAGACACATAAGCTGTTCCTTCTGAACTTCAATCAGGCGAACACCTTCTGAAGCAAACATATTGGCAACTGCCTTGACCGTTGAAGACTTGCCGGTTCCTGCATCGCCGCAAAGAAGAATGTTGGCGGCAGGCTTGCCTGAAATGAGAGCTTTTGTGTTGTTTATTACCTTTTCTCTTTCAGCCTCATAGCCGATAAGATCTTCTGTTTTAATTTTGTCAGCACTTTTAAGAGGGGTTATTTCACCGCTGTCTTTAATGTTAAACATTGAATACGCTGCAAAAATTCCATAGCCGTCTTTTGAAAGACGGGAAAGCTTTTTGCTGTATTCCTCTTTGAAATCAACAGCCGTGTTTTCAAAAGAAGGAAGAAAGCCCTTGTAAGAAAGCTTTTCCGTCAGAGCTTCTGAGGTAAGCTGAGAAACAAAAGAAAAAATTTCAAGCTCAGCCAACGCTGCTTCATGCATACATTTTGAAATTTCTTTTTTCTGAGAAGCCAGAATAACATATTCATTTTCATCTTCAAAAAGGGTTTTAAGAAGATATTTTCCCAAATTGCAACCGTTATTATAAAGAGAAGAAACAAAAGAACAATAAAGACGAACCTTTTCGGTCTCTCCCCCATTAAATTCAAGAAAAGCCGATAGTTTTTTTAAAACCTCGCTTTCAGTAATGTTTTTAAAAACCGTTACCGAAGCTAATTTAAGCGTTAATTCGCTGACGCTTATCATATAAACACATCCTTAGTCACGATAAGAGGAAAGAAGCTGTAAAAACCGAGGTCTTACAGCTCCTTAAAAATTTTTCAGATTCTTTCAAGAACTGCCGCTGTCATTTCTGTTGTTGAAAGAGGCTTTGTGTCGCTGTCTCCAACAAGGTCAGCGGTTCTGAGCCCTGAATCAAGAACAAGGTCAACAGCCTTTTCAATGGCGTCTGCCTCAGCAGTTAAATCAAAGGAATAGCGAAGCATCATTGCTGCTGAAAGAATAGTCGCAATGGGGTTAGCTTTGTTTTGCCCTGCAATATCGGGAGCTGAACCGTGAATAGGCTCATAAAGACCTCTCTTGGTTTCGCCGAGAGAAGCTGAAGCCAACATTCCGATTGAACCGGTGAGCTGAGAAGCCTCGTCTGAAAGAATATCGCCAAACATATTTGAAGTTACGGCAACATCAAACTGCTGAGGATTTCTCACAAGCTGCATTGCGGCGTTATCAACCAGCATATCAGTAACGGTAACCTCGGGATAATCCTCGGCAACCTCATGAACCACCTTTCGCCAGAGTCTTGAACTTTCAAGAACATTGGCTTTGTCAATGGAAATTACCTTTTTTCCTCTTTTCATTGCCGTTTCACAAGCAACCTTGGCAATTCTTCTGATTTCTGTTTCGCTGTAGCATTCGGTGTCATAGGCTTCAAGGCCATATTTTCCCTGACGGTAGCCCCTTTCGCCGAAATAAATTCCACCGGTAAGCTCACGGACAATCATAATATCAAAGCCCTTTGAAACCAGGTCTTCGCGAAGAGGACAGGCCTCTTTTAAAGCTGAATAAAGCTTTGCGGGGCGAAGATTTGTGAAAAGCTCCATTGCGGCGCGAATTCCCAGAAGAGCCTTTTCAGGACGGATATCACCGGGAAGTGAATCCCACTTGGGTCCGCCCACAGCACCAAGAAGAACGCTGTCTGATTTCAGGCAGCCTTCAACTGTTTCTTCGGGAAGAGGCTTTCCGACGGCGTCAATTGCGCAGCCGCCGATAAGATAAGGTGTAAAATTAAATTTGTGGCCGAATTTTTCGCCGATTTTTTCAAGCACGGAAACAGCGCTGTCAACAATTTCGGGGCCGATTCCGTCGCCCTTCAAGAGAGCAATATTGAATTCCATAGTTATATCCTGTAACCGCCGTTAAAGCGTTTACAAATCCTTTCTTCAGCCTGGCTGAAAAATCATTTGAATTTTATTTGATGATTCCGTTTTTTATTGACTCGACCAAACCGCCGTTTGAAATGATTTCCTGAATAAACATTGGGAAGGGCTCTGTTTTGAAGCTTTCGCCCGTGGTTTTGTCGGTAATAATTCCGTTATCTAAATCAGCCTCAACCTCATGGCCGTTTTCAATGGCTTCTGCGGCGGCTTCACACTCAACAATGGCAAGACCGATGTTTATTGAGTTTCTGTAGAAAATTCTTGCGAAGCTTTTAGCAATAACAAGAGAAATTCCGCTTTCTTTAATGGCAATGGGAGCGTGCTCTCTGGAAGAACCGCAACCGAAGTTAAAGCCGGCAACCATAATGTCGCCCTCTTTAACCTTTTTAACGAAGTCGATATCAATGTCTTCCATGCAATGAGAGGCAAGTTCCTTTTTATCAATAGTGTTAAGATATCTTGCAGGAATGATAACGTCTGTATCCACATTGTCGCCGTATTTTAAAACAGTACCTGTAAATTTCATCACATTACCTCCTTAGGATCGGCTATTCTTCCCATAATTGCGCTGGCAGCAGCAACAGCGGGAGAAGCAAGATAAACCTCTGACTCAACGTCGCCCATTCTTCCGACGAAGTTTCGGTTGGTTGTTGCAACAGCTCTTTCGCCCTTGGCAAGAATTCCCATATAACCTCCGAGACAAGGTCCGCAGGTGGGAGTTGAAACAACACAGCCTGCTTCAACAAAGGCTTTTACAAGGCCGTTTTCAACAGCTTTAAGATAAATATCCTGAGTTGCAGGAATAATAATTGCTCTGACATTTCCGGCAACCTTTTTGCCTTTGATAATTTCGGCAGCTTCTTCAAGGTCTTTATAGTGACCGTTGGTGCAAGAGCCGATTACCACCTGATCAATAACGATTTCTTCAATTTCATCGGTGGTGTGAGTATTTTCAGGAAGATGGGGGAAAGCAACGGTTGACTTGATTTCAGAAAGGTCAATTTCAATAACCTCGTCATAAACAGCGTCTTCGTCTGCCTTGTAAATAACAGCTTCGCGGTCGCTGTGCTCTTTTATGTAGGCAAGAGTCTGCTCATCAACCTCAAAAATTCCGTTTTTGGCACCGGCTTCAATAGCCATGTTTGCCATGGTGAGTCTGTCGTAAATAGTCAGAGACTTCAGACCCTCACCGCAAAATTCCATTGATTTATAAAGAGCACCGTCAACGCCGATTTTTCCGATAATATGAAGAATAACGTCTTTTCCGGAAATATATTTGTTAAGCTTGCCCTTAAGAACAAACTTAATTGCTGAAGGAACCTTGAACCATGCTTTTCCGATTGCCATTCCGCAAGCCATATCTGTTGAGCCAACACCTGTTGAAAAAGCGCCTAAAGCACCGTAGGTGCAGGTATGTGAATCAGCGCCGATAACAACATCTCCGGCAACAACAAGACCCTTTTCGGGAAGAAGTGCATGTTCAATACCCATTCTGCCAACATCATAGAAATGTGTAATTTCTTTTTCATTACAGAAATCACGGCACATTTTGCACTGAACTGCGGCTTTGATGTCTTTATTGGGAGCAAAATGGTCCATTACCATTGTTACTTTCTCTTTGTCATAAACACCGTCAAAGCCAAATTTGTTAAATTCTCTTATGGCAACGGGTGAAGTGATATCGTTGCCTAAAACTCTGTCAAGATTTACTAAAATAAGCTGACCTGCCTCAACCTTTTCAAGTCCTGCGTGGGCAGCGAGTATTTTTTGAGTCATTGTCATTGACATTTTTGGTCACCCCTTATTTTTTATTGATTATTGCTCCTTTGTCTGCAGAAGAAACGCTTTCACTATAGCGCTTGAGATAGCCGCTGATTCCCTCTTTTTTGAGAATGGGCATTTCTTTTTTGCGCTTTTCGATTTCTTCGTCTGAAACCTTGAGCTCAATTTTATATTCGGGAATATTGATTGAAATAATGTCGCCGTCTTTTACATAAGCGATTAGACCGCCCTTTGCAGCTTCCGGAGAAACATGGCCTATTGAAGCGCCTCTTGTTGCGCCTGAGAAACGGCCGTCAGTAATAAGAGCAACCTCTTTGTCAAGGCCTGCGCCGGCAATAGCTGAAGTCGGAGAAAGCATTTCTCTCATTCCGGGACCGCCTGACGGACCCTCATAGCGAATAACAACAACGTCGCCCGCTTTGATTCCGCCCTCATAAATAACCTTGATTACTTCTTCTTCGCTGTTGAAAACTCTTGCCGGACCTTCGTGGACAAGCATTTCCGGAGCAACTGCACTGCGCTTGACAACGCAACCGTCTTTTGCAAGATTACCTCGGAGAACAGCAATTCCGCCGGTCTGGCTGAACGCTGTTTCTTTTGTTCTGATAACAGCTTCGTCAAGATTTTCAACGCCTTCAAGATTTTCTTTGAGTGTCTTTCCGCTGCAGGTTAAAACATCGGTTTCAAGAAGACCAAGCTTTTCAAGCTCTTTAAGAACAGCATAAACGCCGCCGGCTTCGTTAAGGTCTTCCATATATGTGTTTCCTGCAGGGGCAAGGTGGCAAAGATTCGGTGTTCTTTCGCTGATTTCGTTTGCCAGGTCAAGATTAAAATCAACACCACATTCATTGGCAATAGCAGGAAGATGAAGCATGCTGTTTGTTGAGCATCCAAGAGCCATATCTGCAGTCAAAGCGTTTCTGAAAGACTTTTCTGTCATAATGTCAAGGGGCTTAATGTCTTTTTTAACAAGCTCCATAATCTGCATACCGGCGTGCTTTGCAAGCTCAATTCTTGAAGAATAAACAGCGGGAACAGTTCCGTTTCCGCGAAGTCCCATTCCGAGAACCTCGGTCAGACAGTTCATTGAGTTTGCGGTGTACATACCTGAGCATGAGCCGCAGGTGGGGCAAGCCTTCTCTTCAAATTCAAGAAGCTTTTTTGAATCGATTTTTCCCGCTGCATAAGAGCCTACAGCCTCAAACATACTTGAAAGGCTTGTCTTTTTTCCGCCGACGCGACCGGCGAGCATTGGACCACCGGAAACAAAAATCGTCGGAATATTAAGTCTTGCGGCAGCCATGAGAAGACCGGGAACGTTTTTGTCGCAGTTGGGAACCATAACAAGTCCGTCAAAGCCATGAGCCAGAACCATTGCCTCGGTTGAGTCAGCAATAAGGTCACGGGTTACAAGGGAATATTTCATTCCCTTGTGACCCATAGCAATTCCGTCGCAAACTGCAATAGCAGGAAAAACAATCGGTGTTCCGCCCGCCATGGCAACGCCCATTTTAACCGCCTGAGTAATTTTATCAAGATTCATGTGGCCGGGAACAATTTCGTTATAGGAAGAAACAATTCCGATAAGAGGTCTTGATGTTTCTTCCTCTGTCAGTCCCAGAGCATGATAAAGTGAACGGTGAGGTGCATTATTAAAACCGTCAACGATTGTGTCTTTAATCATAAGATTCATCACCTTTTGCTTTTTTAAAGCTGAAAAATTCAAAATGAAAATATAAGCTTAGTTATTGATAAGCTTGTCTTCGTCGCTCCATGAATAGAGCTTTCTGATGTCTTTACCAACGATTTCTGAAGGATGCTCAGCAGCAATTTTTCTCATAGCGTTAAAGTGAACCTGAGAGCCTGCGTCAGACATATCAAGAAGGAAGTCTTTTGCAAAAGTTCCGTCCTGAATGTCAGCAAGAACCTTTTTCATTGCTTTCTTTGTTTCGTCAGTAATGATTTTGGGTCCGGTAATATAGTCGCCGTATTCAGCAGTATTTGAAATAGAATATCTCATTCCTTCAAAGCCACTCTGATAAATAAGGTCAACGATAAGCTTCATTTCGTGAATACACTCGAAATATGCATTTCTGGGGTCATAGCCTGCTTCAACAAGGGTTTCAAAGCCTGCCTGCATAAGAGCGCAGACACCGCCGCAAAGAACAGCCTGTTCACCGAAGAGGTCTGTTTCGGTTTCTGTTCTGAAATTGGTTTCAAGAACACCGGCTCTTGCGCCGCCGATTCCGAGAGCATAAGCAAGACCGATATCAAGAGCGTCGCCTGTTGCGTCCTGTTCAACAGCGATAAGGCAGGGAACGCCTTTTCCAACCTGATATTCACTTCTTACTGTGTGACCGGGGCCCTTGGGAGCAACCATGATAACGTTAACATTCTTGGGAGGCTTGATGCAACCGAAGTGAATGTTGAAACCATGAGCAAAAGCAAGAGTTTTTCCTTCCGTGAGGTTGGGCTCAATGCTTTCTTTATAAAGCTTTGCCTGCTTTTCGTCGTTAATAAGAATCATAATAACGTCTGCATTTTTTGCAGCTTCAGCTGAAGTCATAACCTTAAGACCGGCTTTTTCAGCTTTTTCCCAGCTTTTGCTTCCTTCATAAAGACCAACGATTACGTCAACGCCTGATTCGTGAAGGTTAAGAGCGTGGGCATGACCCTGTGAGCCGTAGCCGATGATTGCAACTGTTTTTCCGTCAAGTTTTGCAAGATTGCAGTCCTGCTGATAAAAAATTCTGTTTGCCATTTTAAATTACTCCTTTTATAAAAAATGATATTTATTTTATAACCGCTGAATTTCAGTAGCTATTATTTACCTAAAATGCTGCCTTCGCCTCTTTCCAATGCAACAATTCCCGTCCGGCACATTTCAATGATTCCATAGGGCTTGAGAACATCAATAAAGGCGTTGATTTTTGAAGGTTCGCCGGTTATTTCAACGCAAATTGCATTAACGGAATAGTCAACGATTTTTGAGCCGAAAATCTGAATTGCCGAAAGAACCTCTTGTCTGTTTTTAAGTTCATTTTTGATTTTGATAAGCAACAGCTCTCTTGTTAAAGAGTTTTCATCAAGATATTCAACCTTTTTAACGCTATGAATCTTTCTGAGCTGATTTATCATCTGCTCTCTTGCGTAGCCGTCACCACTCATAGAAATGGTTATTCTTGAATATTCGGGATGCTCGGTTTCACCAACGGTGAGAGCGTCTATATTGAAGCCTCGGCGGGTAAACATACTGGTTACTCTCGTCAGAACGCCGAATTTGTTTTCAACATAAACCGCAATAACAAATTTATTGTTCATCGCTTACTCTCCTTTCTCGGTGATAATGTCATCCATACTGCCGCCGGGAGGAAGCATTGGAAGAACGAATTCATCGCAATCAATAGCGCAATCGATAAGAACCGGACCGTCGGTTGCGTTAGCTTCTTTAAAAGCCGCCTCAAACTCTTCGGCTGTTGTTGTTCTTATTCCCTTAAGACCGAAAGCGTCGGCAAGCTTGACAAAATCGGTTTTTCTTTCAAGAGTCGTGTTGGAATAATGGCGCTGATAGAAAAGCGTTTGCCATTGTCTTACCATTCCCAGAACGCCGTTATTGAAAATAACAATTGTTACGGGAAGGTTATAGGAAACAACTGTTGCCAGCTCGTTCAGATTCATTCCGAAGCTTCCGTCGCCGGTTATTAAAACAGTTCTTTTCTTTGTTGCGGTTGCACCGCCTATAGCGGCTCCCATTCCGTAACCCATGGTTCCCAGACCGCCGCTGGAAGAGAAGGTTCTTGCTTTTTCAAATCTGCAAAACTGGGCTGCCCACATCTGATGCTGACCAACATCGGTTGCAACAACGGTTTCAGATGCTTTGTTTTCGTTGATTATGTCAATAATCTGTTTCGGTGTGGGAACACCGCCCTTGCCCATGTCTTTATATCTGTCTTGCGCCTTGCGCTCATGAGCAAGCTCGTCATTTTTATATTGATTGATCATCTGCATCCATTCGGGACGCTTTTTAGCTCTCACCTTGTCGGCAATTCGCTTGAAGGCATCGGCAACGTCAGCAATTATTCCAACGTCAACACCAATGTTTTTGTTAATTTCAGCAAAGTCAACATCTATCTGAATAATTTTTGCTCCGCGGGCATATTTCTTTTTATTTCCCGTAGCTCTGTCGCTGAAACGGACGCCGACGGCAAAAATCAGGTCAGCGTTATTCTGAGCAACAGAGGAAGCATAGTGACCGTGCATACCCTGCATTCCGAGGAAACGATCGCAATCTGTGGGAATAGCAGAAATACCCATAAGGCTACAACCTATTACACCGTCGATTTTTTCAGCCAATTTTATAACATCATCATAAATCCCCGTTCCGATAACGCCGCCGCCTACATAAATATAAGGCTTTCGGCAGGAATCAATAAGCTCAGCCGCCTTTTCAATCTGTTCTTCTTCGGCATTGGGAATTTCAAAAAGAGGAAGAACCTCTTTGTTTTCAAACTCGCATTTTGCTGCCTGAACATCCTTGGGTACGTCCACAAGAACGGGACCCGGTCTTCCTGACCTTGCAATCTGAAACGCCTCTCTGATTGTGTCGGCAAGGTCTTCAACTCTGCTGACAAAATAGTTATGCTTTGTTATTGGAAGTGTTACGCCTGTAATGTCAATTTCCTGGAAGCTGTCTCTTCCGATAAGGTCACAGGAAACGTTGCCCGTTATGGCAACCATTGCAACGCTGTCAAGCATTGCCGTAGCAATTCCGGTAACAAGATTTGTTGCGCCCGGGCCTGAGGTTGCAATGCAAACTCCGGTTTTTCCCGTTGCGCGAAAATATCCGTCAGCTGCGTGGGCTGCCGCCTGCTCATGCGCAGTGAGAGTGTGGTGAATTCTGTCTCGGTTTATATAAAGCTCATCATATATGTTGAGAACCTGACCGCCGGGATAACCGAAAACATCAGTAACGCCCTGCTCAATAAGAGTTTCGATTATAATTTGTGCTCCCGATAATTTCATCTTTTCGCCTTTCCTTTCTTTAAAAATGAATATTATTTTTTATTATACCATACGGTTGATAGCGCTGACAAGAGCTTTAACGGAAGAAACGATAATATCGCTGTCTATTCCCACGCCCCAGGTTACTTTTCCGTTTTCTTCCTTCAGTCCAACATAAGAAGCTGCCTGAGATTTTGAGCTGACCTCAAGAGCGTGCTCTGTGTAGGTTTCAAGAACATATTGGTGGTGAGTTACCTTTGCAAGAGCATCAACAACGCTGTCAAGACGGCCGTTACCTTTTCCGATAACTTCAAATTCTTCGCCGTTCCATTCACCGGAAACAAAGGCTTTGATGTAGCCGTTTTTCTGAACATAGTGGAACTCGGTCAATTTAAGATTGTTTTCAACATTAACATAGTCGTTGATAAGGATTTCATAAACCTCCTGGGGAAGAAGCTCTTTGTGGGCATGGTCTGAAATACTCTTGACATGATAGCCGAAATCTTCGCGCATTTTCTGAGGAAGAACAAAGGAGAACTGGGTTTCAAGAAGATAGCCGATTCCGCCCTTTCCTGACTGAGAGTTGATTCTGATAACGTCAGCTTCATACTGTCTTCCCACGTCGGTGGGATCAATGGGAAGATAGGGAACAGTCCAATGCTCTGTTTCTTTTTCTTCTCTCCATTTCATACCCTTGGCAATAGCGTCCTGATGTGAACCGCTGAAGGCGGCAAAAACAAGCTTTCCGCTATAGGGCTGACGTTCATAAACATGCATTCTTGTAACCTTTTCATAAATCTCGCAGATTTCGGGAAGATTTGTGAAATCAAGTTCGGGGTCAACGCCCTGAGAAAACATATTAAGCGCAAGGGTAACAATATCAACATTACCGGTTCTTTCGCCGTTTCCGAAAAGAGTTCCTTCAATTCTGTCTGCTCCGGCAAGAAGACCCATTTCGCTGTCGGCAACAGCACAGCCTCTGTCGTTATGAGGATGAAGCGAAACAATAAGATTTTCTCTTCTGTTCATGTTCTTGCACATATATTCAACCTGATTTGCATAGACGTGAGGCATTGAATGAGAAACAGTAACGGGCAGGTTGATTATCACCTTGTCTTCTGCAGTAGGCTGCCAGATATCAATAACTGCGTTGCAGATTTCTGCAGCGAATTCAGGCTCAGTTCCTGTAAAGCTTTCAGGTGAATATTCAAAATGGAAGTTTCCGGGAGTTTTTTCTCTGTATTCCTTGCAAAGCTTGGCGCCGAAAACAGCAAGGTCAACAATCTGTTTTTTGTCTTTTTTGAAAACCTGCTCTCTCTGAGAAACAGAGGTTGAATTATAAAGATGAACAATTGCGCTGTGGCAACCTCTGAGAGCTTCAAAGGTTTTTGCAATAATATGCTCTCTTGATTGAGTAAGAACCTGAATTGTAACGTCTTCCGGAATAAGATTTCTTTCAATCAGAGCGCGGCAGAATTCATATTCTGTTTCTGAAGCGGCAGGAAAGCCGACTTCGATTTCTTTGAAACCGACCTTAACGAGAAAAGTGAAAAACTCCAGCTTTTCTTCAAGGCTCATGGGAATAATTAAAGACTGGTTTCCGTCTCTTAAGTCAACGCTGCACCAGATGGGAGCTTTGTCGATATAGGTTTTGTGTCTCCAATCCATGTCAACGCCTTTGGCTTCAAAAAATTGTCTTGTATATTTTTCATAACCTTTCATGAAAATTTCCTCCTGAATAATAAAATAAAAAAGCCTCTTTCACCCAAAAAAACAAACAGCTTTTTTGTGTAAAAGAGACGAAGATTTCTCCGCGGTACCACTCTTTTTGGTGCCTCAGCACCCACTCTGCCGCATCTGACAATGCGCGTCTCTGTAACGGGAGGACCCGTTCAGACCTAATCAAGTTTCTCAGTCTGAAAGCTCCGGGACGAGTTATCCTTCAACTGCCATATCATCTCGCACCAACCGATGACTCTCTGAAAAAGGCACGGTGAATCTTTTTTCCCTTCAACGCCTTTGGCGGTCGCTTGACCGCTTTAAAAGATTAAACCAATAATACTACTTAATTCTGATTTTGTCAACAGTTTTTTAAATTATTTTTCTGCTTTTAAAACAATGCTGTCAATTATTCTTTTTGCATTTTTATCGTCGGCAAAATCAAAATTGAAATTTTTAAACCTTTCGTTCTTTTCCTTGTTTGTTTCTTTTAAGATTTCTTCAATAATTTCCTCTGTTGTTGCAACAACCTCTCCGGGAACATAGCTGTCATATTGAAAATAAAAATCTCTGTCGGTTATGTATTTTTCTTTATCGTAGGCAAAGAAAACTGTTTTCTTGTCAAGATGAGAAAACTCCATGCAGACAGAAGAATAGTCTGTAATTAAAACATCGCAGGCAAGAATAAGCTTTCTGACGTCTTCAAAATCAGTAACATCAAAAACTCCTTCGGGAAGAGCACATTCTGAATGAATCTGAGGGTGAAGTCTGACAAAGAGAGCATGGGTTTCTGAAAGCTCTTTTTTAAAAAGTGAAAAATCAAAATGAGACAAAATGTTTTCGTTTTCTTTCAAATCATCTCTGAAAGTGGGCGCATATAAAACTGCGGTTTTTCCCTTGACAGAAGGAAAAAGCTTTTCAAATTCAGCTCTTGCCTTTTCGCTGTTTCCATTTTTAAAAAGATAGTCCGATCTGGCGCTTCCCAGCGGAAGAACCTGACTTTCTTTTACTCCGAAGGCTTCGGCATAAAACGGAACCACAGCCTTTGAAGAGCAGACAACATAGCTGAGCTTTTTGTTGGCAAGAATTTCTCTTTCTCTGACCTTGTGGGGCTGATTGACAGAAAGACCGAACTTCTTAAAAACGCCTTCTCCGTGCCAAAGCTGAGTTATAACCGTTTCTTTTCTGAAATTCAGCTTAGACATGGGAAGAAAATTGTCGTTTAAAAAAACATATTGAGCCGTTGCAAGCTTTCTCGATTTCAGAAGGAAAAAACTGACAACGCGAAAAACATTTTTAAGTCGGATTTCCAGATCCTGCCTGGTTATAAAAACAAAATCATAGTCTCCCTTTGTTTTCAGCTCTTCATAAACACAGCCCAGGCTGTCTTTAAAATTTTCGTTATGCATTGAAACAAGGGCAACCCGATTTTTCTTAACAGACAGAAAGGAACTGAAAAAATTAAAGATCAACGCATATATATTGTAAATCAATTCTTTCATTTTAAAAATTTCCTCAAAACAAGGTTCATAATTTTTGCTAAGGGAGAAAAAAATGCTCTTTTAAAGGCTTCGGGAAGAGGAAGACGAAAAACAGTTCTGAAAAGTCTCTGATCTAAAGAGTTTCCTTTTGAAATAATGAGTTTTTTCTTTCCTTTCGCTGATTTTCCGGCTTCTCTTAAAAAGCTTTTTTCAGGAAGAACCTTAAGGTTAGAGCAGTTTCTGTATTCCTCGGGTAAAGCACCTTCTTCAACTGTTTTCTGAGAAACGATCACCTCAAAAAAAGGAGCCGTCTGATCATAAATTCCGTGAAAAAGAGCTTTTGAGCCTTTTTTTATGATAACGCTGACTTCCGGATTTTCAGAAACCTCTTTTTTGCTTTTTAAAAGAGAGTCGAGATGGAGGTCGGCATTTTCTTTTTTTAGTTTTTCATAGGTTTCTTTTGTCATCAACGAACGAAGATAAGAAAACCTTTCTGAACAGAACGATACGCAGCCGTCGTCGCCATGCCACATGAGTCTGTAGAACTGTGAAAGAAGAATATGGGCGGTTTTATAAAGAAGCTCCTGAAGGTATTCCTCTTTCTGAGCATCACTTTCAAAAAAGTTTTCGGCTGAAGCTGCGCCGTTGTAAATTTCCTCCAGCGCCGCGCTGAAGCTTCTTGCAAGCTCTTCGCTGACGCTCTGACTGACAGAAAGACCCTGCTCAGCTGTATGGCGTCTGTAATAAGAAACGCTGTTTTCTGTTCCGCTGAGGGTTGCGCCCGAAAAGACGCACGCCATAAAAAAGGCGCCCTCTTCGCAATATTTATAGCCGGGAAATTTTAATTGAGATTTAACAAGAAACTCTCTTTTATAGCATTTATTGCCGACAAGAAAATTCCACAGAAGGTCCTTGCTGTTTCCTTCGATTTTTTCAATTTTTGAAAGCTTTTCAGCGTAGGCATGAAAAGGGAACATTCCCTTTTCATCAAACATTCTCAGCCTTCCGAGAATAATGTCTGCGCCGCTTTTTTCTCCTTGTTTATAAAAGCCCTCCAGAGAAACTTCATCAAAATAATCGTCGGCGTCAAGAAAAACAACATATTCTCCCGTTGCCTCCTGAAGCCCACGGTTTCTCGCGGCTGAAACTCCTGAATTTTTTTGATTTATGAGCTTAAAGATATTGCTTTTCTCAGCGTATTTTTCGGCGATAGACAGAGTTTTGTCTGAAGAGCCGTCGTTAACCACAACAACTTCAATATCTTTCAGGCTTTGCGCCAGCATATTATCTAAGGTTTCGGCAATAAATTTTTCGCTGTTATAAGCTGGAATAATAACCGATATTTTTGGCATAAATTCTCCTCTTTCAACTTTGGAAAACCGATCTATCTCAGTCCCCATTTCAGAAAATATTTGATTATTGAATGAATATGAATCATAAGAAGCTTTTTGTTTCTCTTGCTTTCTCTTTCCCAGCGGTGATAAACATCAGCCATGGGATAATGAAGAGCTTTATATTTCTGAGAAACTCTTCTTGTAATATCGCAGTCTTCAAGATACATAAAAAATCTTTCGTCAAAACCGCCGATTTCTTTGAAAACCGATGTTCTGAAAAACATAAAGCAGCCTGTTGCATTGGTAATTTCAAAAGGCTTATCTCTCGGCATGTCGAGCATGCAATATTCAATCATTGTTTTTGAAGGCTTGTCGCCCTTATGGAAGCGGTGGGAGCCTAAATATTTAATCGTAGGGTTTCGTTTTCCCAGTTGTTGAAGTCTTCCGTCTTCAAAACGAATCTGGGGCGAAAGAAGACCGATTGTCTCGTCCCTATCGGCGTATTGAGAAAGCTCGGTTATAACATCTTCTTTGAGAAATATATCGGGATTTATTACAACATGATATTTAGATGTTAAAAATTCCAGAACTTTGTTGTGGCCTGCTCCGAAGCCCAGATTCTTCTTTGTGTCAATAACTGTTACCTGAGGAAATTTTTCTTTAATCAGCTCAATGGTTCCGTCTGTGGAGCCATTGTCAACAACAAAAAGCTTGAATTCAACACCTTTTGTTTCTTCAAGAACACTTGCAACAGTTTTCTCTATTTTATCGGCATTGTTATAAGTTACAATACAACCGGAAACAGAATATTTTTCCATAATATATTCCTCACTTTATTTTTTGAAGAAGACCCTTGAAACAAGTCTTCTGGTAATATATCTTCTCCAACGAAGCTTCTGAGAAAGACTGCTTTCTTTTTTTCCTGCAGTAACATTATCGCCGTGAACGCGGTAATAAATAAGCGGAGTATCAATTAATGTTACCTTGCCGTAAATTTCTCCCATAAGGCCTATCCACTGGTCATGCATGGGAATATGGCGGGGGATGGGCATTATTTTTTTAAGAAGCTTTCTGTCAAATGCCATACAACAGCCCATATAGGAGTTTTTGAGAAGATTTCTGATAATTCCTTTTTTGCTTCCTCTTTCGTCAAAAAAAGAATATGCCGTAATGTTCAGCTTTTCGTCGGTAACATAAGCGTTGTGAAGAACCAGCGTTGCGCCGTTTTCAAAAGCCTCTGTTACTCTCTTAACCTTTTCGGGAAGCCAGACATCATCCTGATCACAAAGAAAAATTTTGTCACCCCTGCAATATCTTATGGCATTGGTAAAATTGGCAACAACGCCTCTTCCCCTTCCTTCAACATAAACAATTCTTTCGTCTTCTTGCATAAGGCGGCGAACAACAGTTTCCGTAACGCCGCCCGGTTTATCATCGGACACAACAATTTCGTCTTCATGAGAAAGCTGAGGAAGAATTGAACGAATCTGGTCTTCAATATATTTTTCGCCTTTATAGGCCGCCATTGCAACAGAAATCAAAAGTCCTCATCCCCTAAGCAACATAATATCAGTTTATTATAGCACCTTTTAAATAGATTTACAATACAAAAATCAAACATCTGTTACCTAAAACCTGAAGCATTTTTTGTTCCTGATATATAATTTTTGTTTTTATATTCTTTCCGAATTCTAAATCTGAAGGTTAAACTTAAATTAAAACTCTGTCATCATGAATGAGTCAACAAAGAA
This sequence comes from Clostridia bacterium, assembly GCA_017474045.1. Classification (GTDB taxonomy): domain Bacteria; phylum Bacillota; class Clostridia; order Oscillospirales; family Acutalibacteraceae; genus UBA6857. Next base: position 26,753 of record JAFUHX010000052.1, read on the forward strand.
AACAAACAATACTTTAAATAATTAAAGTATTATTTCCAAAACCTCTTGACTTTCTTTCTTTATAGTGTTAAACTACTGAAAACCGAATATTTCAATTAAAGATAGAGGCGCATCGTCTCATCAGTACCTTTGGGCAAAAGGATATCGCAATATCTGCCCTCGGGAAAGGGAGCGTTGCCGAAGGAGGCTGCGGCGGCAGTTATCCTGGGCGGATGAAATAAGATTCATTCGACTGTCGCATTTTGCGGAGTGCTATTATAATTGTAGAATAACAGCAGTGTTTCTGTTTTGTTTTTTAACCTTGTAATTATAATGGCCGTTGCAATCAACAGGTCATTTTTTATTTGCGATATATCGGTATTAAACTTTTAAAAAGGAGATACTAACCATGAAAAAAGAAACTATTTTTAAGGGCGTAGGAACCGCCCTCGTTACCCCTCTCAACGAAAACGGAATTGACTATGATGCTTTTGAAAAAATCATCAACTGGCAGATTGAAGAAGGCGTAAACGCCCTTGTTATCTGCGGAACCACAGGCGAAGGCTCAACTCTTTCAGACGAAGAGCACAGAGACGCTCTCAAGTTTGCCTATGACGTAACAGCAGGAAGAGTTCCTCTTATTGCCGGAACCGGTTCAAACGACACCGCTTATGCTATTGACCTGACAAAGTTTGCCTGCGAAATCGGCTACGATGCAATGCTTGTTGTTACTCCTTATTACAACAAAGCCACTCAGAATGGTCTTATTAAAATGTTTACCGCCATTGCCGACGCTTCAACAAAGCCCATTATTCTCTATAATGTTCCTTCAAGAACAGGTGTTAACATTGAACCTTCAACCTATGCTGTTCTTGCTGAGCATCCTATGATCTGGGGAATTAAAGAAGCCAGCGGAAATATTGCAAAGATTGTTGAAACAAAGGCTCTTTGCGGCGACAAGCTGGATATCTGGTCAGGTAACGACGACCAGATTGTTCCCATTCTTGCTTGCGGCGGAGCAGGCGTTATCTCTGTTCTTTCAAACGTTCTTCCCAAAAAGACCGTTGAGCTTTGCAACAAATATTTTGAAGGCGACGTTGCAGGCAGTATGGCTCTTCAATGCGAAATGTTTGAGCTTATTAAGGCTCTTTTCTGTGAGGTTAACCCGATTCCCGTCAAGGCTGCAACTGCTGCTCTGGGCTTTGGCGAAAACTATGTTCGCCTTCCTCTCACTCCCATGGAGCCTCAGAACGAAGCCAAGCTTCTTGCAGCAATGAGAGTCTTTGGACTTGATGTTTAAAAAATTTTTTCCGGAAAGAAGTAATTTTATGAAAATAATTGTTAACGGTGCCGGCGGAAGAATGGGTCAGGTTCTCTGTTCACTTATTGAAAACAGCGAAAAATATTCCCTCGCCGCAAAAGTCAGCGCAGAGTTTGAAAGTGATTCTGAAAACCTTGTTTTTAAAAATATTTCTGAATTTCAGGGTGAGGCTGACATAATTATTGATTTTTCTCACCACAGCGCAACAAAAGACCTTTGCGACTATGCAGTTAAAAATTCTCTTCCCCTGATTGTTGCCACCACCGGCCACACCGAAGAAGAAACCGAGCTTATAAAAAAAGCATCTGAAAAAATTGCTGTTTTTAAAAGCGGAAACATGTCTTTGGGAGTTGCTCTTGTTGCATGCCTTGCCAAAATTGCCGCAAAAGCATTTCCTGAAGCTGACATTGAAATTATTGAAAAGCACCACAACCAGAAGCTCGATGTTCCCAGCGGAACGGCTCTTATGCTTGCCGACGCCGTAAAATCCGTCAGAGAAGATCTGACCTATAATGTCGGAAGGCACGAAAATGGAAAGAGAACAAAAAACGAAATCGGAATTCACTCTCTTCGTATGGGAGGAGAGGTCGGAACTCACGAAATCATTTTTGCCGCCGGTTCTCAGGTCATCACCCTCAAACACGAATCTGAAAACCGCGCACTTTTTGCCGAGGGAGCTCTTTCGGCTGCCGATTTTCTTGTTAAGCAGGAAAGCGGAATCTATAATATGGATAACATTCTTGAATAAACCCTCATGGGAGGTATTACTTTATGAACATTGGAATTTATGGCTACGGCAACTTAGGAAAAGGCGTTGAAGACGCCATTAAAAGAAACGAAGACATGACCCTTTCGGCTGTTTTTACCCGTCGTTCTCCGGAAAGCTTAAAAATTGCAACCGAAGGTGTTCCCGTTGTTTCTTGCAGCGAAATTATGGAATGGAAAAACAAAATTGATGTTTTAATAATCTGCGGCGGAAGCGCAACTGACCTTCCTGAAATGACTCCCGAGCTTGCCAAAAGCTTTAATGTTGTTGACTCTTTTGATAATCACTCTTCCATTCCGAAGCATTTCGAAAAGGTTAATTCTTCTTGCACCGAAAACAACACCACAGCTTTGATTTCTTGCGGCTGGGATCCGGGAATGTTTTCTCTTAACCGTCTCTATTCCCTTTGTGTTCTTCCCGGCGGAAAAGATTTCACCTTCTGGGGCAAGGGCGTTTCTCAGGGTCACAGCGACGCCATCAGACGAATTGAGGGTGTTATTGACGCAAGGCAATATACCATTCCCGTTGAAGAAGCAATGAACCGCGTCAGAAACGGTGAAACACCGGACTTCACCGCAAGAGACAAACACCTGAGAGAATGTTTTGTTGTTGCTGAAGAAGGCGCTGATAAAGAAAGAATTGAAAAAGAAATCGTTTCAATGCCCGCTTATTTTGAGCCTTATAACACTACTGTTCATTTTATTTCGTTGGAAGAAATGAAGCGCGACCACGCCGAGCTTCCTCACGGCGGAAGTGTTATTGTTTCAGGCGAAACAGGAAAAAACGGCTGTCATAAGCAGGTTATTGAATATAAGCTTTCTCTTGATTCCAATCCTGAATTTACGGGAAGCGCTTTGGTTTGCTTCGCAAGGGCTGTTTATAAAATGTTTAAAAGAGGCGATTTTGGCTGCAAAACCGTTTTTGATGTTGCCCCCTCCGACCTTTCAGCTATTGACCGAGGCGAATTAATTGCCCACCTTCTCTAATACTAAAGAAAGAATTGAAAAACCATGATTTGTGAAAACATCGGCGTCAACGGCGCCAATCTGACCTTTGCAGGAGTTGACACAACTGCTCTTGCAAAAAAATACGGCACTCCCCTTTTCCTTATGGACGAAGACAGAGTCCGCTTTAATTTAAGATTATATCAGAAAGCCATGAAAGAAGCCTTCGGTGAAGGAAGCTTCCCTCTCTATGCAAGCAAAGCAAACTGCTTTAAAAGAATTTATGAAATTATGAAAGAGGAAAACATGGCTATTGACCTTGTTTCACCGGGCGAAATTTTCACCGCAAACAAGGCCGGATTCCCCATGGAAAGAGCTTTTTTTCACGGAAACAACAAAACTGACAGCGACATTGCCTTCGCTATGGAAAGCTCTGTTGGATTTTTTGTTGTTGACAACACAAACGAGCTTAAAGCCATAAACGAGACTGCAAAGAAAAAAGGAATTATTCAAAAGGTTATTCTTCGCCTTTCTCCCGGAATTGATCCTCACACCTATGCCGCTGTGGCAACGGGAAAGGTTGACTCAAAATTCGGCGTTGCCATTGAAACCGGACAGGCTGCTCTTATTGTTGAAGAAACCCTTGGCTATGAAAACATTGAGCTTTCAGGCTATCATTGTCATGTCGGCTCTCAGGTTTTTGACGAAGAGGGCGACGTTTACATTAACGCCGCAACCATTATGATGAGCTTTGCCGCCGAAATGAAAAAGAAATTCGGCGTTGAAATCAAATATCTCAACATGGGCGGCGGCTTCGGTGTCCGCTACACAGAAAATGACCCTTATATGAATATTGAAGCCAACATCAAGGCTTTGGCCAAACATATTTCATCCTTGGCTGAGGAGCTTGAAATTCCGATGCCCTGCGTTTTAATGGAGCCCGGCAGAAGTATTGTTGCTGACGCAGGAATGACTCTTTACAGCGTTGGAACAATCAAAGAGATTACGGGCTACAAAAACTATGTTTCCATAGACGGCGGAATGACCGACAATCCCCGTTTTGCTCTTTACGGCTCAAAATACACCGTTCTTCTTGCCAACAGAATGAATGAAAAATCAGACTTCCTTTGCGACATTGCAGGACGTTGCTGTGAAAGCGGCGACATTATTCAGCCAAATGTTTTAATCCCCAAGCCTGTGAGAAACGACATTGTTGCCGTTTGCACAACGGGAGCATATAACTATTCCATGGCTTCAAACTATAACCGTATTCCCCGACCTCCCGTTGTAATGCTCTCTCAGGGAAAAGACTATATTGCAGTTAAAAGAGAAAGTTTTGAAAACCTTACAGCGCTTGATGTTTAATTCTTAAGTCACAAAAATTACCACCCGACGAAATGAAACTCGGGTGGTATATTTTTATAGGCTCTGACCTTTATTCAATATTTTTCTTCAGGGAAGGCAAACTTTCATTGGGAGAAACAGGATTGTTTTCTGCAAGATTTTCAACAAATTCAACCGCTTCTTTTTTTGCGTCATCTCTAATCAGTCTGAAGCAGGAAATCAAAAGTCTTTCTTCTTTTGTCAGCGAAACGAAAGCATCATAGTCTGAAACAACAGCCATAGCACTGTCAGAAGTGCTTTTTGTTTCTTCGTCACCCAAAAGATAGTCCACAGTTACGTTATATATTTTTGAAAGCTTGTAAAGATTTCTGACAGAGGGAACAGAGGTGTTAGTTTCATAATAAGTGTATGAGGTTCTGTCGATACCTAAAAAGTGAGCAACATCTTTTTGGGTGAATTTATTTGCAAGCCTGAGGCTTCTGAGACGGTCACCAAGCATAAAACTACCTCCTTTTTAAACTTCTTTTTCAATATTACCACAAATTTCGATTTTATTCAACTTTTTTCAACTTTGTTTTACATTTTTTCATGGAAGAAATTCCAGATATTCTCCGCGTCTTTTTTTGAAATACCTTTTATCTGAGAAAGAGCTTCAATATCTGCCGCCTTAATTGCTTTCAGCGTTTTAAACCTTTTCAACAAAATTGCTGCCTTTTTTTCGCCTATTCCGGAAATTCCGGTCAGAGTTGTTCCAATGGACGAACGGGCGTGCTTTTCCTTGTGATAGGTTATGGCAAAGCGGTGAACCTCTTCCTGAATTGTTGAAATCAGAGTGAAAACCTTTCGCCCTTCATTTATTGAAATTTCTCTTCCGCCGGTGGCAATGGCTCTGGTTCTGTGGCGATTATCCTTCACCATTCCGAAAACGGCAATATCAAGTCCGAAGGCCTCAATAACAGGTAAAACAGCATTCACCTGACCCTGACCGCCGTCAAGTAAAATCAGGTCGGGAAGAATTCCAAAGGTGCTGTCTGTTCCCTTTTCTTCAACATATCGGTTCAATCGGCGGCTTATTACTTCATTCATTGAGCCGTAATCATCCTGACCTTCAAAGCCTTTGATTGAAAATCGCTTATAGGCTGCTTTATAGGGCTTCGCGTCTTTGAAAACCACCATTCCGGCAACATTGTCTGCGCCGGCTGTGTGTGAAATATCATAAGCTTCAATGTATTGCGGTGTTTTTTCAAGCCCCAGAACCTTTGCAAGCTCATCAAGAGCCGCAATTTCTGTTCCTTTTTTTCCAAGGTGTTCTCCCAGCTTCTGATTGGCATTGTTTAAACACATTTCCATAAGCTTTGCTGCTTCACCTCTTTGAGCAACGGTGATTTCCGTTTTCTTTCCTCTTTTTTCTTCAAGAAAACGAAGGAGAATTTCTTCGTCGGCAACATCTCCGTCAACAACAATTTTCGGCGGAATATCTCTTGAAAGGCCATAATAGGAAATGAGAAGCTGAGCCCTTGTTTCTTCCGGTGATTCAGAAATTTCAAAAACAAAATGGTCACTTCCGCAAAGAAGTCCGTTTCTGAAGTTTAAAACAGCGAAGCAAGCTTCTGAGCCGCTTTGAGCCAGAGCCATTATGTCTTGATTTTTGTTTTGGCTGTAAACCACCTTTTGTTTGCTTGAAATTTTTTCAATGGCTTTAATTTTATCTCTGATTTTTGCCGCCTTTTCAAAATCAAGCCTTTCAGAAGCTCTGAGCATTTCCTCCCGGAGTCTGTTAACCGTTGCCTTGCTTCCGTTTTTAATGAACGCAACCGCCTGAGAAAGATTTTCTTCATATTCCTGTCGGCTGATTTTTCCTGCGCAGGGAGCGCAGCAGCGTGAAATGAAAAAATTCAGGCATGGCCTTGATTTTTTAATGTCTCTGGGAAAAACCTTTGAGCAGGTGGGAAGCTTAAAAATCTCTTTGGCTTCATCAACAGCGTTGGTTACTGAAAAATTCCCTGTATAAGGCCCGAGATACTGAGCCGTTTCGTCGTCCTTTCTGAAGCAAGCGCTGATATTACCCCATGGATTTCCGGTAATTTTAATATAGCTGTAGCCCTTGCTGTCTTTTAAAAGAATGTTATATTTCGGAAGGTTCTGTTTTATAAGACTACACTCCAGAACCAAGGCTTCAAACTCACTGTCGGTGAGAATATAGTCAAAATCATCAACATTTTCAACCATTTTTCTAACCTTGATGCTGTGGCCATTCTGAGAGCCGAAATATTGGCTGACTCTGTTTTTCAAGGCTTTTGCCTTTCCGATATAGATAATTTTTCCGCTTTTGTTTTTCATAATATAAACTCCGGGGGACAGCGGAAGCTTCATTGCTTTTTGGCGAAGCTCTTTGAGCTTTTGATCAGACATTATTCTTCACCTTCTTTCAATTTTATATTTTATCATACATATCTTGCGTTTTTTGTTCCGAAAAAGAAAAATATCTCTTTTGGTTTCTTAGCCTTTTTACAGGATTTGCAATTTTATTATTAATGTGTTATAATAGAATTTAGCGTGCAAAAAACTATGTATTAATTTTTGGAGGTTTAAACTATATGCTAAAGAAAACTGCATCTCTTATTCTCTGCGTTATGATGCTTGTTTCGTGCTTCACCATGGCGTCACCGAGTTGTCTTGCAGCGGCAGAAAGTGTCAGCGATCTGCAGAGTCTTGCGCTGAAATTCCCCCACGGAAAATATTGGAACCACATCGGATCAAAAGAAAATAATCCCGACGGCTACACCTCAACCCCCTGCACAAAACACAGCAGCAGATGTGACTATCAAGAAGGTGCCTGCGAATGTAACAGCTTTTTAAATGCGATTCAATGCAGGGGCTATGCCTTTAAATTAGCAAATGAAATCACCGGCTCCGATCCTCGTCAATGGAGCAAATCCTATCGTCTCAGTTCCTCTTCTCTTCGTGTTGGCGATATCATCAGATATTTAAACGACGGTCACTCAATTGTTGTCGTAGGCATCAAAGGCAACACCATTGCCTTCACAGGAGCCAACTGGGGCGGAAACTGCCTTATTAAATGGGGAACTATGAGCCTCAGCAGTATCAGAGGCTTCAGCTATGTTCTTCATCAGAAGGGAAACAACAGAAAAAACAGCGATTTATATTTTTATAATGACCTTCCTGAAGAGGTTACAATCAAGGCAGAGGAAAAAGAAGCTCAAAGCCTTGAAAAATGGAAAATGGTTGGCGACGCAAGCCTTAACATCAGAAAATCACCTTCCGTCAAAAGCAAGGTTGTCGGCTCAATCCCCGTTGGAAAAACCTTTTTTGTCAGCGACAAAAAGCTTAAAGGCGGCTATCTTTGGGGAAAGGTTAAATATGGCTCAAAAGAGGGATGGGCTGCTCTTAACTATTCAGAATATATCAGCGGTGCCTATGAAAAGCCGGTTGTTGCTCCTTTCAGCGAAGTGTGTGAAGGCAGCAAGGTCAAGGTTTCATGGTCAAAGGTTGACGGCGCTTCAAAATATATTCTTTGTCTTTATGACAATGAAGGAAACCGAATTTTAAAAAAATCAACAAAAAAAACGTCTTACACCCTGAAGCCCTCTAAAGCCGGAGTTTATTATGTTAAGGTAACAGCCAAAAGCAGCAAGGCTTCTTCATGGAAAATAACAAGTGAAAGCGAAGGCTTTATTTTCGCCGGCGCACACAAAGAAACAGGCTGCAGCTTTGCTCCCGATGCACCTTCAAAGCTAAAAATATCAGACCGAAGCGAAGCTTCCTACACACTCTCCTGGAGCAAGGTTAAAAACGCCGAAAGCTATGTTATTTATAAATACAGCTCAGAAAACAAAGCCTATGAGGTTTTCAAAACCACAAACAAAAACAAAATTGAAATTTCAGAAAGCTCCATAAGCCGATTTAAAGTTTCCGCCATCACCCTTGAAGGCGAAACTGCTCACGAAAGTGCTCTTTCAAAAGAAATTTATGGTTTCGCAAAGCCCTCAGCCGTAACTTTTTCTGCCACCCCAAAGAAGCAACGTGTTAATCTTTCATGGGAAAAGACAGATAACGCATCAGGCTACATAATTTATCAAAAAACCAACGGAAAATTTGAAGAAATCTATCGCTGCAGCTCTTCAAAAAGCTCCTTCAGCGTTAAAAATCTTAAATCCGGAAAAAAATATAGCTTTAAAATCAGAGCTTTCACAAAAAAAGGCTCTCAAACTGCCTACGGTGACTTTTCAGGAATACTATCCGTTAAAACAAAATAAAAAATCGGGGCGGTTAAAAAGCAAATTTTTTCTCGATGCAACGGACACGGCAAGCCGTGTCCCTACTAAACATAAAACAGCAAAAACCATTGTATCAGCTTAAAAACCCGGCTTTTACAATGGTTCTTTTTATATTGATTTGCCTGTTTTAATGGCTTTGTAACACTTTTAGTTTTTTACAGCGCCTTCGGGTAACCAAAAACGAAGCTGAAGCTTCATTTTTATTCTGCATCTTTTTTCCTCGCCCGTAGAACTTTCAAAAGAGCTCAGACTCCTCTTTTTTATTTCCTCGGATTCCTTAAAGCTTATAAACTGTACACTAAAAAAATATAGTTTTTGTATGTTTTAATAAGGACAAAATTGATATATACTTTTTTCACAAGCTGAATTGAGGTGATCTCATTGAAAAAAATTGCTGCAGTTAATGATTTGTCGGGCTTCGGAAAGTGTTCGCTCACAGCCGCTTTGCCCATTATTTCTGCCCTTGGCGTTCAATGCTGTCCTTTGGTAACGGGTGTTTATTCAAATCAGACAGACTATGAAAGCTATTACGGAAAAGATCTTACCGAGAACCTTTTACCTTGCATTGAGCAATGGAAAAAGCTGAATGTTTCTTTTGACGCAATCATTACCGGCTTTATTTCAAGCAGCAGACAAGGCGCAATTATCAATCATCTTATAGATTCTTTTAAAACCGAAAACACTGTTCTGACTGTTGACCCCGTTATGGGCGACAACGGAAAACCCTATAAAAGCTATGACAAAAAATGTATTGATGCTGTAATCAGTCTCGCCGAAAGAGCAGACATCATAACCCCTAACCTGACAGAGCTTTGTATTCTCGGCGGAAAAGATTACGAAAGTCTTTTTGCCCTCTCTGAAAAAGAGACTTTAAGAGAGGTTGAAAACATCTGCCGTGAGCTTTCAGAAAAAAAAGAAAGAATTATCATTACAACGGGAATTCATTTTGAAGAAAAAATCGTTACCTCTGTTTATGAAAACGGAAAGTTTGATTTTGTTGTTTCTTCTTGTCACAAAGGAAGCTTTTCCGGAACCGGAGACATTCTCGCCTCTTTTGTAACAGCGCAATATATTAAAGGAACTCCCATAAACAAAGCTGTTAACCAGGCCTGCCGTTTTATTTATGAAGCCATTGACCTGACAGTTAAAGAAACCGGCGGAAACTTCAACGGTGCCGACGGAATTAATTTTGAAAAAATTCTTTTTAAACTTGGTGATCTCAAATGAAAAGAAACAACGCTTATTACCTTTGTCTGACCGCTGTTATGGCAGCCCTCATTACTGTTTTTACCTTTGCCGTTCACTTCAGCGTAGGCAGTTCTAACGGATACATACATTTTGGTGACACGCTTATTTATCTTTCGGGCTGTCTTCTCGGGCCTTTCGGAATCATTGCTTCTTCAATAGGCGGTGCCCTTTCAGATATTATTTCGGGCTTTCCCTTGTGGGCTTTGCCAACAGCAATAATAAAAGCTCTTAACTGCCTTCCTTTTGTTCTGGCAACAAAAATTCAAAAGAAAAAAAGCCGATTTAAAATAATCTGCTTCCCCACAGTTCTTGCCTTGATTGTTTCTTCGCTTGTTACCGTAGCAGGATATTTTGTTGCTGAGATTTTTCTTTATTCAAAAGAAGCCGCCCTTCTTGACATTCCTTCAAACTCCGTTCAGGCGGCAGGAAGCGCCGTTTTATTCTTCCTTGCAGGTGCAGCGTTAGACAAACTTCACATAGACAAATATTTATCGGGGCGGTAAAAAAAGCGCAGATCGCATAAACCTTAATAACATAAAGGTTTCTTCAGATTGCAAAATTTGGAGAAACCTTTTTAACATTTATGAGTCTAAAACATTAAGAAAGTGAAAAACAGCGGTTCATGCTATAAGCAAACCTCGCCTCTCGGCGTACCTTTGTACGCCTTCGGGTTGCCAAAAACGAAGCTGAAGCTTCATTTTTGCTCAGTTTGCTCATTCTGCATCTTTTTTTCATCGCCCCTCGGGGCGTTAAAACGCGCAGATCGCATAAACCTGAACAACATAAAGGTTTCTTCAGATTGCAAAATTTGAAGAAACCT
>JAFUHX010000053.1 GCA_017474045.1 Clostridia bacterium
CAAAGATGAACAAAGGGCTCGTCTGAAAGCCATGCCTTATAGGCATAGAAGGAATCTTTTTTATATTTTCTGTCGAAAGTAACAAGACCCTTGTGGTTCTGACCGTTTTCGCCGCCCTCGTTTCTTGCGTCAGCACCGAAGTCAAACATATTCCACACGTGTGTTGCCCACATATATTTTCTTGAGAAAAGCTGTTTAATAAGCTCTTCGTGATAATATGCCTGATATTCTTCTGTATAGTCGCCCTGAGTGGGTTTTGAAGTATGCCAGTTAAGAGCTTCACATCCGTATTCGCTGCAGCCGATAGGCTTGTTGGGGAAGGTTTTGTGGAAATTATCGAACCAAGGACCGTTCATGCTTGTGTCGCCGCCGTACCAACCAAAATAGTGGTTATAGGAAACGGTGTCGGGAATCTGAACATAGGGGTCGTTAATGTCACACATTGAAACGCAGGCCATTGTGGTCAAACGGGTTTTATCCATTTCGTGACAAAGGTTGTTGAGAACAACATGGTTGTCATAAAGATCTTCGTCAGCGCCGTTCATGCTGATTTCATTTGAAAGACCCCAGACAACAATTGAGGGGTGATTGTAGTTTTGAATAATAAGCTCTTTCATCTGAGAAATAGTGTTTTCTCTTCCGCCGGGCATGTGTTTCGAAATATAGGGAATTTCAGCCCAGACAACCATACCTCTTTCGTCGCAAAGGTCATAGAAATATTGGTCATGCTGATAGTGAGCAAGACGGATTGTTGTTGCGCCCACTTCACAGATTAGATCCATGTCTTCCTTGTGATGCTCGGGAAGAAGAGCGTTGCCGAAGCCCCAGCGGTCTTGGTGACGGGAAACACCTCTGAGAGGATATTCTTCTCCGTTGAGAATGAAGCCTCTGTCAGCGTCAATTTCAAAGCTTCTGCAACCAAAACGGCTTGAAACGTTGTCAAGAATCTTTTCACCGTCAAGAAGCTCAATTTTTGCTGAATAAAGATAGGGATCTTTTCTTCCGTTCCAAAGATGAACGTTTTCAATTTCAAACTTAACTTTTCTGTCGCAGCGTAAGCACTGAATGTGTTCTTTAACAAGATTTCCTTCTGAGTCAAAAATTGAATATCGAAGCTTCTGACCTTCTTTTTCGTTTGAAAGAAAAGCCTCAACCTCAACGGAAGCGTTCTTTCCTTCAACAACAGGTGTTACAGCGATGCCGTTTCCGCCAAAATAATCAAGGTCAAAATGGCTTTCTGAAACGCAGACAAGGTTAACGTCTCTGTAAAGACCGCCATAAAAGGTAAAGTCAGCCATCTGAGGATAAACTGTTTCATTCTGGCTGTTGTCAACGGTGATTGCAACCATTGTTGAAATTCCGATTTCTTCTGTAATGTCAACTCTCCAGGTGCTGTAGCCGCCGTCGTGGTGAGCAAGCTTCTTTCCACCAACATAAACATCGGCTGAAGAGTTTGCGCCTTTGATTTCAAGATAATATCTGTCTGCTTCGGGAAGGTCTTCTTTTTTAAGCTCCTTCATATAAAGGCAGGTTCCGCGATAATAGTCGTTGTCGCCGTCCTGACCGTCAATAGCGTTCCATGAGTGAGGAAGATTAACAAAATTCCATTTTGAATTAATCACTGCGGGAATTTCAGAAAATTCTTTTGTAAAAGACCACTTTCGGTTAAGGTTGATAATTTGTCTCATAAACAATTTCTCCTTTTGATTTTAATAAAACAGCCGGCAGCTTACTACCGGCTGTAAAAGACAGTTTAATTATTCAGCTGCGTGCTTTACAGCAAGGTCAGTTTTCATTTTCTCAAGAGTTTTCTTGTCGAGATTATAAATGAAAGCAACACCAACGAGCTGAACCACAGCACTGAAGAGATAAAGACCTGCAACAAGCCAGCACATATTGTGGGAAGTTTCAATGCTCTGACCAATGGTTCCGAGGCTTGAATCATAGCCGAGAATGCCCATTACAACAAGAACGATTGAGGGACCGATACCCTGAGCGAGCTTACGGAAGAATGAGTGAAGAGAATAAACTGTTCCTTCTTCTCTTGTTCCGAATTTCCATTCGTTATAATCAATAGCGTCTGCCATGAATGCCCATGAAACGCATGAATAAACGCCCATTCCGATTCCGAAGGCAACAAGGCCTGCAAGATAAACCAAAAGAGCTGTGTCGCGGTTTTCAATTACAGGGAAGATGAGCATGATAAGACCGCCGATAACAGAAACGATGCAGCCAACAACAGATGTTTCTTTTTTGCCGAATTTGTTAACGAGCTTCTTGATGAAGGGAAGGAAAAGAACCATGGGAAGGAAGCCGATCATCTGAACAATACCTGACATTGAAGCTTTGTTGAAATATGTTGCAAACATAATGGTGTTTGCAGTTGTAGCAGACTGCATTCCAAGGAACATTCCCATTGCGGCAACGGTTGCACCAACAGCAGGACGGTTTTTCATGAAGTTTGAAAAAGCCTTAACAACGTTGAATTTCTGGCCGCCTTCGTTTGTTTTAACGGAGTTTTCGTCAACACGAATTGAGATTTTCTTAATCATAAACATGAAAGCGAAGAAACCTAAAATGCCCATGATAAGAGCTGCCCAGAAAACTCTTTCTCCGAGAAGAATTTCAACCTGTTTTCCGGTTGCGGGGCTGAGAACAGCGTCACCGATCTGATAAGGCTCATGGGTTATGGGGTTGGTGAGGAACTGAGACTTATCAAAGCCTTCGGGAATTTCGATTCTGTTAAGGAAGTCGTCTGTTCCGTCATAAAATACCTTTTGCCAGATAAGCATGGGAAGAATGATTGTGGGAACAATGTTTCCAAACATTGAACCGATGCTTCTCCATGTGGATAACTGTGCGCGTTCACCGGTGTCTTCAGTAATCAAAGACAGCATTGAACCGTAAGGAACGTTTGCAACGGTATAGAAAGCGTCCCAAACAATGTAGCCGAGAATGAAAAGAATAGCTTTAATAACAACGGGCGCATTGGGGAAGGGGAGAAATACTGCTGCGCCGCCAACTAACAAACCGCAAGCACCGATAAAAATATAGGTCTTGAATTTACCCATTTTGTAGTTTCGTTTGTCGTTGTCGATCATTGTACCGATGAGGGGGTCGTTAACTGCGTCCCAGATCTGAACGAGCAACAACAAAGCAGACAAAAGCCCTGTTTCCATCATCATATAAACCAACCAGAAGGTCTGGACGGTACCTTTGAGAGCAAAGCTCATGTTGCAACCGAAGTCACCGGCGGCGTATGCAATTTTATCGAGCATACCGAAGGGGCGGTTGCCGTTGGCATCGAGCTTTTTCTCTTTTGCTTTTTTTGCCATAAGATATTTCCTCCAAATTTTAATTCTTCGTTGAACATATTATTCAACAAAGAAATTTTACACTATTTTTATTTCAAACTGTGAGTAGTTTTTTTACTTTTTGTAGCAAATTTTTTGTTTTTGTCTTGAATTTTTATTGAAATTATACCATAATATAGGTAAAGAATAAAAAAGGATTGATTTCATGAATCAAAATCACTACGGCGCTTACTATCCGCTTTCCGATCTTGAAAAATATAACGGCAATAAAGGTAACGCCTTTATTGAAGATCTTGAAAGAAGATATAGCATTGAAAATGAAATGATTAAGGCGGTTTCTCAGGGCAATTATAAGGCTTTGAAAAAAATTATTACTGCTGATATTTTCGTTGAAAATGTTGAACCGAGAACAAAAGATTCGGTCAGGAATCTGAAAAACTATATGATAATTTTCAACACCCTTTTAAGAAAAGGGGCTGAGATAGGAAATGTTCACCCTTTTTATATTCATAGCTTGAGCGCTGATTTTGCCGGAAAAATTGAAACCTGCGAAACAAGCCGTGATATTGCTGAGCTCTGGAATGAAATGGGCAACGCTTATTGCACTCTTGTTAAAAATCATCGTTCCAAAGGCTATTCACCTTTGGTTCAGAATATAGTGATGCTGATTGAGGCTGATCTAAACGAAGACTTAACACTCGGCTCCTTAGCCAAAAAAATGAATGTTAACGCCAGCTATCTCTCTTCACTTTTTAAAAAGGATACGGGCAGAACCCTGACTGAATATGTTAACTCTAAAAAAATCGACAGAGCCAAATATCTTTTGGAAACAACAACTCTTCAGGTTCAGAATATTTCTCAGGAATGTGGTTTTTCTGATGTTAATTATTTTGTGAAGATTTTTAAAAAGAATACAAACAAAACTCCAAAGCAATATAGGGAAGATGTGAAAAACTGAAATTCGCCGGTTTTGCCGGATAATAAAAATGCCATGAAATAAAAGATTTCACGGCATTTTTTATATTTTGTTTTCAGATAACTTTTGTCTTCTTCAAAAATTCCAACATTTTTTCCGGCCATTCTTCTGCTTCTTCTCCGATTCCTAAGTTGAAGCCGTGACGGTTTCCGGGATAAATATGCATTTCGCAGGGGATTTTATTTTCTTTCAGAATGGGTTCAACTGCCATGCAGTTTGTTTTTGGCGGAACAAGAGGGTCATCTATCATTGAAAACATGAAAACAGGGGGATAGCTTTTGTCAATCAGGCTGTGAATATTAAGAGCTTTTGATTTTTCTTCTGTAAAATCTTCGCCGAGAAAAATCATGTCGCAGGTAATTCCCAAGGTGTTACATTTCAGGTCCATCATTCCGTAACCGCTGACGAGAGCGTTTGGTCTTCCGTCATAATCTTTTAAATCACCTGAAAGCTCTCTGAGCTCATCGTGAAGACCGCAAACACTCATAACAAGATGTCCGCCTGCAGAATATCCGAGAGCAATAATTTGATTTTCAATAATTCCCCAGCTTTCTGCGTTCTTTCTCATGAGCTGAATTGCTCTGATTATGTCAAGCTGCATGCATGGGTAACGTGAGGGCGAAACCCTATAAGACAAAACAATGGCATGAAAGCCCATTTCGTTAAGCTTTCTGGCTGTGTCAAAGCCTTCTTCTTTCATGGAAACATCTAAATATGAGCCACCGGGAACCACAAGGACTGCGGGAGCTTTTTTGTTTTTAAGAAGAAACGGAACAATAAAAGGCTTTACCTTCCCGTTGAAAAGGGGAATCTCATCTTCCTCCCAAAGTGGAAAAACTCTTTCGTCGTTATAGTCAATAATGTTGCTTTCGCCATTGAGAAAGCCTAATAAATCCTTAAAAGTTCCTTTAAGAGAAGGGGGCGCAAGATTATAAAGCGTTTTAAATTTCAAAGGCATAATAAGCTTGAAAAGTCTGTTGATTTGTTTAACCGAGGTATATCTTTCAAGCTGCTCGGCACAAAGCGGAAATTTTTTTGCGTCTTTGACGCGGTTATTCATTGTCAGCATCGTGTTCATCTCCTTGAAAACATTTTATAACAAAAAAAGAAAATTTTCAACACTTAATAATTATAGTTAATTTTTAGAAATATATTAATTTTGTAATTGAATTTCCTTTTGCAATATGTTATATTTAAACTAGGAATAAATACTTTTGAGGAGGCGAAAAATATGAAAACTTTTAATCGCGTGCTTTCTCTTTTAATGATAGCTCTGATGCTTGCTGCTTCTATTCCGTTTATCCCTGTCAGCGCTGTGGAAGAAGAAACAGAAAACTATGCTCTCACCATAAATAACACTTATTCTCAGTCTTACCTTGCTGAAAACAGTGCCGTTGGCGGCGTATTCTTTTTCGGTAGCTCGGAGTTCGACGGCTGCTACGGTAATCAGCTGTCAGGCGTGGCAAGAGAGCTTTATGATGCATTTGTAAAAAACTATGTTACAGATAAGAAAACAGAAAGGTTTTCTTATAAGTTCAAAACGCCGTTTGATTTTAGTGTTGAATTTTCAGGCAGTTCTATTGTAATGAATGAAGAGCTGGAAGAAATCGGACTTGAAATTCAATATTCAATGCAGGCTGCCATAGATGCTTTTCTTTATGATCATCCTGAAGTTTTCTGGCTCAGAATAACAAGCTCGTCATACAGCATATCTGCCTCGGGAAATTCCTTCAGCGGCTACAAGGGCTATATTGAAGAAATAACCATAATTCCTTATGAGATATATAGCGGTGCTTCGTTGAAGCTTTCAGAGTATGAAGCAGCAGTTGATTCTGTTGTTGATTCAATTACGGTAACAGAGAGCAGATATGATACACTTAAGAATATCCATGACTATATTTGCAACAATGCCTGGTATAACCTTGTTAACGAGAAAAGGGTCCATTCGTCTGAACCGTTTTTTATCGGTGACGGCGGAGTAGTTTGTGAGGGCTACTCAAAATCTTTCAAAATCATTTGCGACAGACTTAATATTCCTTGCGTTCTTGTCAGTGGATATGCCGGCGAAAACCACATGTGGAACTATGTTCAGCTTGAAAATGGAAAATGGTATCTCGTCGATGTAACCTGGGATGACCAGGAAAGCAAGATATACGATACATATTTCCTTGCTAATGCTAACACTATAGGCTTTGACGATGTAGCTATCAGTGAAGAACGTACCGAAAGAAGCGACTTTTCGGGAACAGGCGTGTTCAGCTTTACTTATCCTGTTCTTTCTGAAACTACTTACACCAAACATGTTCATGAGTGGGAAAGCGATTATACTGTTGATGTAGAGCCGACCTGTACCAAAAAGGGAAGCAAGAGTATTCATTGCAAAACCTGTGAAGAGACGAAGAGCGTGACGGAAATTCCGGCAAGTAATCATGCAAATAAAAAAGAGTATGCACAGCAGAACGCTACTTGCACAGAAAAAGGCTACACAGCAGGTGTATATTGTTCTGATTGTAACAGCTGGATTGAGGGTCACGAAGAGATCAAATCTCTTCCTCATGATTATGCTTTAACAGTAACTTCACCTACCTGTTGGAAAGAAGGCGTAAAAACCTATACTTGCTTCTGTGGTGACAGTTATACTGAAGCTATTGAAAAGATAGAGCATGAATATTCATCATGGCAAGTCATAGAGAAGCCCGGATGCACTCAGCCGGGTGTGGAGCGGTCGTTCTGTCTTGTGTGTGACAGCGACTTTGAAAGAGAAATTCCGGCAAGCGGACACAAAGTTATAGAATACGTGATGCGAGCAACTACAGATGAAAATGCGGCGTACGGTGGCGACGGCGCTTATGTAACCGCCTGCGAAATATGCAATGAAGTTTTCAAGCGAGAGTTCTTCGCCCGCCCCGCTGAATACACTCTTTCAACAACAAAATACACCTACAACGGAAAAACCAAGACACCTTCTGTAACATTAAAAGACAGCAAAGGTAACACACTTAAGAAGGACACAGACTACACCGTTAAATATGAAAGCGGAAGAAAGCTTCCCGGAAAATATACCGTAACAGTTACCTTCAAGGGTAAATATGAAGGAACAAAGAAGCTTTACTTTGAAATTGCCCCCAAAGCAACAAGCAAGGTAACAGCAACACAAACGACATCAACCATAACACTCAAGTGGAGCAAGGTAACAGGAGCAGACGGCTACAGAGTATATAAATACAACTCAAAGACCAAGAAATATGAAAAGCTCAAGGATGTAACAGGCACAAGCCTTAAGATAAGTAAGCTTAAAGCCGGAACAGCCTATAAATATAAGGTCAGAGCCTATACCAAGGATGATGGAACAATCTGGGGCGATTATTCAAAGGTATTTGAAACCGCAACAAAGCCTGCAACCCCAAAAATCACCAAGCTCACAACGAGTAAGGGCAAGGCAAGCTTTACTTGGTCAAATGTAAGCGGCGAAAGCGGCTATCAGGTATATTACTCAACCAAGAAGAGCAGCGGCTTCAAGAAGGTTGCATCTTA
>JAFUHX010000054.1 GCA_017474045.1 Clostridia bacterium
AAGGCGAAAAGCACAGAAATCCTTTCGGATTTAGAGCATTTTCAACTAAGGTATGAGCAGAAATAGCAAATTTTAAGGCCTAATATCCTTATGAAGTGGCGCCCTTTTGGCTCGGTTTGTTCATTCTGCGCATTTTTTCCTAGCCCCTAAAAAGGGGATGTAAAAAAACTCGTTTTTTTACATCCCCTTTTTTTTATGCTTAACTAAAATTACAAGACGGTGACCGTGTTTGTGTTTAAAAATCGGCAGTCGATAAAATATCGTTGTTTTATGTTTATTGACAAAAAACTGCAAAATAAATATAATTTTGATAAATTAAAATAAGATAGGATGTTGTAATTTTGAAAACAGAAAAACTTATCAATAAGCCTTTATGTATTTTCTTTTTAGCCGTTGCTTTTGTTTATGGTCTGGCTCTTCCTTTTTTCTGGGGGAATAATCCTGCTTCTGAGCTTGGAACGCTTTCGCTTCTTTGTGAAGACAGAAAGTTTTATTTCTGGCTCTGGGGGATTTTTACTTCAGGTGGAATCGCCCTCAACACTCAATATCTTTTCAGAAAGTATAATTTTAAAAATACCTTTTTAAATGTTCTTTGCGTTCTTGGCTTTGTCAGCATGGCTGTTGTTGCTTTGACTCTCGGCCACAGCATTGATTCATGGAATCCAAAAAGGTTGGCTCATTGGATAGCCACCGGAGCTTTTATTGCTTTTTCTTTGGCTCCCATTGTTTTGTTTTTCATTAAAGAAAGAAAAAATCATAAGCATTTTCCTGCTTTGACTGCCTGCGCATTCGGAATTCTGGCAACATTTTTAATAATTTTTGCGGTGGTGGGAAAAAGTGCGCTTATGGAAATGATTCCTCTTGCACTTATGGAAATCTTTTTGTTTGTTGTTAATTTCACGAAGTTGGTTAAAGAATAATATTTAAGTGTTTATTTTCAGCGCAGACGCTCTCAGAACTCAACTATATGAGTTTTAAGGTGTCTGCGCTTTTTTAGCAGCCGAGGCGACAGGAAAAAATGAGCAGAATGAGCAAGCTGAGCGAAAACGAAGAGACAGCTTCGTTTTCGGAAACCCGAAGGCGTACAAAGGTACGCCGAGAGGCGAGGCGGGCTCATAGCATAAACCGCCTTTTTTTACGTCGCCTTTTATTGACTTTGGAGGGTAAAAGCTATATAATTCAACAGAAGAAAACAAAAGGAGAAATTAACATGAAAACTTTTTCACAGCGTTTTAAAATTGAGGCCTCTCCCGTTGCCCATAAAAGCCACACTCTGATTTTTGATAACGTTAGATTTACCGTTATAACACCCTGCCTTCTCAGAGTTGAAATTCAGGCAAAGGGAAAGTTTTGTGATGAACCGACACAGAGTGTCTGGTTCCGCGACTTCGAAGAGCCGAAGTTTGAGGTTAAAGAAGATGGCGACAATGTTGAAATCAAAACAACAAAGGCAAACTTCCTCTTTTCTCTTAAAACCAAAAAAATGCTTCGCATAAAGCTGATTGACGGAAGAACCGCAACAAACTACACCTCAGGAAATCTTAAAGGAACCTGCAGAACTCTGGATATAACCGCCGGAATTATTACCTTGGGAGACGGCGTTTGTTCAAGAGACGGTGTTGCCGTTCTTGACGACAGCAAGACCCTTGTTCTGAAAGAAAACGGAAAAATTCTTCCCCGCGAAAACAAAGAGAGCGATAAATATTATTTTGCCTACGGAAATAACTATATCGGTGCAACCACTGACCTTTATAAGCTGACAGGAAAGGTTCCTCTTATTCCTCGTTATGCTCTTTCAAACTGGTGGAGCCGCTATAAAGCATATACTCAGGAGGAATATCTTTCTCTTATGGATAAATTCAAAGAGGAAGAGGTACCCATTACCGTTGCAACCGTTGACATGGATTGGCATTGGGTAAACATTAAAGAAAAATTCGGAAAAGACAGCCACAAGCTTGCCATGCATAAAAACTTTATGGAGTTTGTTTATGATTTCTGGTCAACAGGCTGGACCGGCTACAGCTTTAACACAGACCTTTTCCCCGACCCCGAAGGCTTCCTTAAAAAGCTGAAGGATGATAACTATCATGTAACCTTCAACATTCACCCTTCAATGGGCGTTCGTTGGTTTGAAAACCAATATGAAGAAATGTGTAAAGCAATGGGTCAGAACCCTGAAGAAAAGGCTCCCGTTGAGTTTGACATTACCGACGCTAAATTTACTGAAAACTATTTTGATATTCTTCATCATCCCTTTGAAAAAATGGGTGTTGATTTCTGGTGGATTGATTGGCAGCAGGGAACAAGAACCAACGTTCCCGGACTTGATCCTCTCTGGGCTCTGAACCACTATCATTTCCTTGATAACGCAAAGGACAACCACAGACCGCTTATTCTTTCTCGTTTCTGCGGCGCAGGAAGTCAGCGTTATCCCTTGGGCTTCAGCGGAGACACAACTCAGACCTGGGGAAGCCTTGATTTTCAGCCCGGCTTTACTGCAACAGCCTCTAACGTTGCTTATCCTTGGTGGAGCCATGATATCGGCGGTCACTGCATGGGTAAAAAAGACGACGAGCTTTATCTTCGCTGGGTTCAGTTGGGTGTTTTCAGCCCGGTTATGAGACTTCACTCAACCAACAATGAATTTGCAGGAAAAGAGCCCTGGAACTATAGCGGTCCTGTTGAAAGAATCGCTAAGGATGCCCTTCGTTTAAGACATAAGCTTCTTCCTTATATCTACACTATGAACTACAGAACCCACAACGATTGCAGAGCAATCTGTGAGCCGATGTATTACGCTTATCCTGAGGAAGAGAGTGCTTATGAATGTAAGAACCAGTTCTTCTTCGGAACAGAGTTTTTTGTTGCTCCCATAACAAAACATACTTCGCCTGAAACAAATCTTGCCGGAGTTAAGGTCTGGATTCCCGAGGGAAGATATACCGACATCTTCAGCGGAAGAATCTATAGCGGAAAACAGTTTGTTACTATGTATCGCGATGTTGAAACAATTCCCGTTCTTGCCAGAGAGGGAGCAATTATTCCAATGAGCGCAAACGACAAAACAAACGACTGCTCAAACCCTGAAGAGCTTGAAGTTCTCGTTTACAGAGGAAACAACAGCTTCACTCTTTATGAAGACGACGGCGAAACCCTTTCATATCAGCAGGGTGAATATCTCAAAACAAAGTTCACCGTTTCAGAAAACGAAAGCAAGGTCAGCTTCTCTGTTGAAAAGCTTGAGGGCGACAGCAGTGTTGCTCCTGAAAAGAGAACCTACAGACTTCGCTTTAAAGATATCTGCAGCGCAGATTTAACAGTAAAAATCAACGGAAGAGCCTCTCAGGCTGCTCTTAAGAAAGACGGAAAAACTGTTTCTGTTGTTGTTTCAGCCAAAAACAGCTCAAAAATTGAAATCACTCTTGAAAACTGTGTTTATCTTAAAAACGAAGATGAAAAACAGGCTCTTACCAGAGTTATTTCAAAATTCCAGATGTCAACAGACTACAAGGGCGTTTTGTTTAATGATTTTATTAAAAACCAAAAGCCCCTTCCTTCTGTTTCAAAAGAATTCTCAGGCCCAATTGAAGAAATCCTGATGCTTTCCAAGAATTAAAGATTTTTAAGAACTTTAATTATTTTTAATTTTTTATTTCTGCTACAGAATTAATTCTTTGTTAACAATATGTTAATATAATTTGAGAATAATATGAGGAGGTTTCACTAAAATGAAAAAGATTATTGCTTTAGTTCTCTCATTGGTTATGATTTCAAGCTTCATGCTTCCTGTTTCTTTGGCAGTTGCAGCTGAAAACGCAACCAAAACCCCAATTATCTATATTGTCGGAAAACAAAACACACCCGTTTATAAGCTTGACGAAAACGGCAACTGGCTTCTTGATTCAAACGGAAAAAAAATTGCTGTTGACAACGTTAATCAGCCTATGGGTATGACTCGCGAAGAATATATCATGCAAAACATGAAGCCTGTTCTCGGCGAGCTTGCAATTGCGCTCATTACCAAGGACTACACAAACTATATTCAGTCGCTTGTTGACGCAGTTGCTCCCATTTATGAAGACCTTGTTCTTGACGAAAACGGCGAAGACCTCGATGCAAAAATCGACTGGAACTATGCTGTTCAGAAGCCTGTTAAGGGCGCAGGCGGCTTCAATTACTATTATTTTAAATATGATTGGCGCTTCTCTCCCTATGACACAGCAGACGAGCTTCATCAGTTTGTTGAATATGTTTGCGAAAAAGAAGGAACCGAAAAGGTTAACATTCATGCTCGTTGCTACGGCTCAAATGTTGCCATGGCATATCTTGCAAAGAGCGAAGCCGGCCTTTATGACGCTCCCTTCAGACTCAATGACCTTATTCTTAACACAACCCCTCTTGCAGGCTACATTGCAATAGGTGCCCTTATGTCTAACTCAGTTAATTTTGACGCTGAGTCAATCGACCGCTTTGTTACATATTTCCTCAACGGCCATGATCTTTTTGAAGATCCTATGATGGAAATGCTTGCAATGACAATTGTTTCCGCTGCAAATCAGGCTGAGATTTTAGGTCTCGGAACAGACGCAATGAACGATTTCTGGAAGGAAGTGGGCCCTGAACTTGTTTCTAAGGTTGCTCTTTCATGCTACGGAACCTTCCCTTCATATTGGTCAATGATCGGCGACAAATATTATGACAAGGCAAAGCTTGCTGTTTTCGGAACCACTGAAGCTGAAGGCGATTGGGCAAACTTTATTACTAAGCTTGATAACTACCATAACCTTGTCGGCGACACCGACGAAGCAACCGGAAAGCCCCTTTTCGAGCTTCTTTTCGAAAGATGTCAGGAAAAATTCGGCATGGATGTTGCTGTTTTTGCAAAATACGGCTACGCAACTGTTCCTCTTTTTGACGACAGCCAGATAACCGGCGACGCCAGAGGTACTGTAACTGAGCTTTCTCTCGGCGGTATGGGAACACTTATTGGCGAAACCTTTACAGAAAAAGAGCTTGAAGAAATCAAGGCTCTTGAAGATTACGACGAAAGATATCTTTCAAAAGATAACAAAATTTATGCCGGAACTTGTCTCTTCCCGGAAACAACATGGTTCTCAAAGAATCTTCATCACGCTGATCTTACCCAGATCGATCCGATCGCAACAGAATTCTTCCTTTCAGACGGAAAGCTTACTGTTCACAGCGATGAAAGATATCCCCAGTTCCATGAATATGACAACGGAAAGTTTGTTGAAGTCGGCGAATACGACGAGACCAACGATGATTGGTCAGACAACCCCTATGTTGTTCTTATCAGAGTTCTCACAGCAATTTTCAAAGTCCTTAACGCTCTTTTGAAAGGTGAAGTAGCTCTTCCCTCATTGGGAGCTGACACAGTTGCTTAAGTCTTAAGCTAAAAATTCAGCAGCAGAAGGTGGCTATCTTCTGCTGCTTTTGTTTTATGGTTGGTTTGTTTTAAAAACCAGTTTAAAAATATCTTCTTTTAGGTTGATTAAAACAATATGAATTATACTATGTAATATAAAAATACATTTCGAGGTGAAGCATGAAAAAAACTATTCTTTCTCAGCTTAAAAAGCTCAGAGCGCTGAACTTTTTGTTTTTAACGGTTGCCGGAATAATCAACGCTGTGGGTGTTACAATGTTTCTGGCACCGGTGAAGCTTTATGACAGCGGAATTTCGGGAACATCAATTCTTCTTTCGCAGGTTACTCCGGAAAATTTTACTCTTTCGGTTTTTCTCTTGATTTTAAATATTCCTTTTTTCCTGCTGGGTTTTAAGAAGCAGGGAGCTGTTTTTACGGCAAATCAGGATGGGAAATAAAAGAAAGATTGCCTCGTTTTTCAGTTATGACAAATATTCTCTCAGCTGAGTTGCTCTTTCCTCCAGCTCACTTTTTTCTTCATAAAGAATCAGAAGCAAGCCGTTTAGTCTTTTGACTTCCTTGAGGTTATTTGCAATTCTTGCCGCTTTCAGTCGGTCTCGGTTTTTTCTGATAATATCTTCCTGAATTAAAATTGCTTCTTCATATTCCTGATAAAGCTTTTTAAAATCTTCAAACAACCTTACACCGCCTTTCCCCCGGGTTCACTTCTGTTTCCCGGGCCTTTTTTTCCTGTTAAGAGATAGTCAGTTGAAACACCAAAAAATTCAGAAAAAATAAGAATTTCAGAAATTTTAACGGTGCATTTCCCTTTTTCCAGCTTATCTATTCTTTCCGATAAAATTCCGCTTGAACGGCTCAGGTCTCTGAGGGAAAGATATCGCTCTCTTCTGAGGCGGTTAAGGCGAAGAGGGAAGCCGTCAAAGCCTTTGATATCTTCTTTCAGTCTGGGCTTTTCAAAAAAATCAAGGTCTTTGCCCGGTTTGAAGCCATAGCGATATTCAATGGCATATTTAAGCTTTTCATAAATTGTGTTGTTGATTTTTTCAAGCCTTCGGCAGACTGTTGAAGGCTCCATTTTAAGAAGTGCGGCAATTTGCTTCTGAGAATAGCCCTGATACCAATGAAGGTTAACAATAACAATGTCTTTTTCTTCAAGCTCGTTTTTAATAACCTTTCTGACCAGCTTTTCAAGCTCAGCCTTTCTTTTTCTTATAATATAATCGTCAATTTCACAGCTTTGCTCAATTTGCCATTTGTTAAATGCCTCTTTGGCAAACATATAGTCGCAAAGATCAAAGCTGGATTCATATTTCAAGCTGTTTTCCATAAATAACCTCCGTAAAAATGAATTTTGCGAAATTCCAAACGAACAAATGTTCGATACAATTAAATTTTAGGAGGATATTTTCTTTTTGTCAAGATGTTTTTTTGAAAATGAAAGAAAAATACATAAAATGGGATTTTCCTTTTATTTTTGTTTTAGGTTGTTAAAATAAAATAAAAATCTGTTGTAGAATATTTATATCCAATGGAAAATATCTTGCTTTTTTTGATAAAATGTTATACAATATGAAAGTTAGATGGCGAAAGCCGCAAAATAATTGTAAAGGATGAGTTTTTAACATGGCAAACCAAGAAAAAACCAGCGCTGAGCTTTATCGCGAAGAAAGAAAAGCTCGTTTGGCAAAAGCCGCAAAACAAAACAAAAAAGGCGGAATGAGCAAGAGAACCGAAAAAATTATTGTCAGATCAATCATTGCTGTTATAGTGATTGCTCTCGTTGCCGGAATCGGTGCATTTGCTCTTGACCAGTCAGGAATTATTCAAAGAAACACAGTTGCTCTCAGAGTTGGCGACGAAACTGTTTCTCAGGCTGAATACGGCTATTATTATTCATCAACATATTCAAATCTCTATCAGACCTATGGCTATTATTTCTCATATATCGGTTTTGACTCAACTCGTGGACTTGCTGAGCAGGAATATACTGATTCCTTAGGCGAAATTGAGGGCTTCCCCGAGGATAAGACTCCCACATGGGCTGATTATATTGATTATTCAACTCAGCAGAGCATCAAATATATCAAAGCCAATGTTTTAGAGGCTAAAAAGCTCGGTCTTACCTTAGGCGAAAAAGAGAATGCTAACATTGAAAAAACCATTGCTGACTATGAAGAGCAGGTTGTTGCTTCTTCACAGCAGGCAGGACTTACACTTTCTTTCTCAGCTTACCTTGAAAACAACTTCGGAAAAGGCGTTAACAAAAAGGTTCTTGTTAAAATCCTTGAAGACAGCGCTTTAGCTCAGATGGTTCAGGAGAAGAAGGAAGCAGAGCTTGCAGACGCTGTTACCGACAAACAGATTGAAAAAGAATATAAATCAAACCTTGAAAACTATGGCGTTGTAACCCTCAGAAACTATGCTGTTGTTGCTGAAACTGTTAAATCAACCGACGAAGAGGGTAACGAAACCAACGAGGCAACAAAAGAAACACTTAAAGCTGCAAAGGCTAAGGCTGAAGCTTTCGCCGCAAAGGCAACTGACGTAGAAACCTTTAAGCAGTTAGCTTCTGAAAGCGAAAAAGAAGCAGGAAACAAAGACTATAAAGATTTCCTCACAGAAGATTCACTTTCTCTTTCAACCGATATCGGTTATTCAGACCTTTCCTACAGCAGCTCAGACGAAGATTTTCTTGAATGGGCTTTTGATAAGAAAACAGAAGTTAACTCAACCTATGTAACAGAAAACGACGAAGGCTATCTTGTTTGCATGATGGTTGAGCCTGTTCACAAAATGGCAAGCTACAACACCTTTGATTCAAGACATATTCTTATTAAATTCGCCGATGAAACAGCATCAACAACCGAAACTGCTGAAGAAAGCGAAGAAGAAACAACAGCTGCTGAAGGCGAAGAAACAAAAGAAACAGAAGAAACAACTGAGGCTGAAACAACTCAGGCAGCCAAGGAAGAGGTTAAGGTTGAAACCATTGACCTTTCAAAATATGAAGGCGTAAATGTTGACCTTGTTGTTAACGCTGAAACAGCCAAGAACAAAACAAGCTACAAAAAGATTCAGGAAGTTCTTGAAAAATACCTTGAAGGTGAACACACAGCCGAGGCCTTCGGACTTCTTGCTGAAGAATATAGTGAAGACGGCGGAAGCAACACAAACGGCGGTCTTTATGAAGGTACCAAGGCGGGCGAATTTGTTCCTGCTTATAACGATTGGTGCGTAGCTGAGGGAAGAAAAGAAGGCGACCTTGCCCTTGTTGAATATGACGGCGAAAACTACAGCGGCTATCATCTTATCTATTATGTAGGCCAGAACGAAGTAACATGGAAAGACGGCGTAAGAGATGCTCTTGTTGCCGCTGACCTTGAAGAATATGTTGCTGAGCTTGTTGAAAGCGAAACTGTTGCAGTTTCTGATGTTTCAACCAAGGCAACAGAAAAGGTTCATGAATTCTTCGACACTCTTCTTAAGCAATCTGCACAGCAGAGCGCTGAATACAGCTATTAATTAAAAATTTGATAATCGGGTTTTCCACGGAGTGTTTCTGTGGAAAACTCTTTTTTTAAATTAATTGAATAAAATAGAAAAAACGGTTGACAAAGGCGGATTCTTGTGTTAGCATGTTAACACACTAAAGCGCAGATGATTCTGCATGAAAAAAGGAGTAAATTAAAATGAGTAAAAAAATTATTGCATTAGTTCTCGCTGTTCTCACAGTTGTAATGTGTTTCGGTTTTGCCGGTTGCGGAAAATCAGGCTCAGACCTTGACTACATTAAAGAAAAAGGAACACTTGTTATCGGCTACACAGAGTTCGCTCCCATGAACTATCTTGATGACGAAGGCAACCTTGTTGGTTTTGAAACCGAATTTGCTAAGGCTGTTTGTAAAGAACTCGGCGTTGAACCTAAGTTCCAGCTTATCAACTGGGATGCAAAAGAAACCGAGCTTAACGCTAAAACAATCGACTGCATCTGGAACGGAATGACAATCACTCCCGAACGTCAGGAAACAATGTCTGTTTCAACAGCATACATGGCAAACAAACAGGTTCTTCTTGTTAAGGCTGAAAACGCAGACAAATATCTTAAGGCTGAAGACCTTAAGGGCGCAAAGATCGTTGCTGAAAAAGAATCAGCAGGTGAAGAAGTTGCTCAGAAAAACGAATTCTTTGCTCAGGCTGATTACACAGCTGTTGACCTTCAGTCAAAAGCACTTATGGAAGTTAAATCAGGCGTAGCTGACGGTTGCGTTGTTGACTATGTTCTTTCAATCGGAATGATCGGCGAAGGAACAGACTATGAAGACCTCGTTGTTGTTGATGAGCTTGCATTCAACGATGAACAATACGGAATTGCATTCCGCAAGGGTAGCGACACAACAGCTGCTGTTAACGCTGCTATAACAAAGCTTGTTGAAAGCGGCGAGCTTAACAAAATTGCTGCTAACTATAAGCTTTCAGAGCAGATTATTGCAAAATAAAAATAGCATTTGAAAATAACCGATGCCGTCTCTCAGACGGCATTTTGGTTGTTTGGAAATTGAGGAAGTTTTTATGAGTTTTTCAGTTGTAACTACCGATTTATTGGTCGGCTTTCTTGAAAATATTAAGCTGTTTGGTGTAACCTTGCTTCTTGCGATTCCTTTAGGTCTTGTTATTGCCTTGGGTTCAATGACAAAGTTTACTCCTCTCAGAAAGTTCACAAGGGGCTTTGTTTGGGCAATCAGAGGAACACCGCTGATGCTTCAGCTTTTTGTTGTTCTTTATGTTCCCGGTCTTGTTTTTGACGTTCAGATTCCGGGCAACAATCCTCGCTTTACGGCGGCTGTTATTGCTTTTGTAATTAACTATGCCTGCTATTTCTCTGAAATTTATCGCGGAGGAATTGAGGGAATTCCCAAGGGACAATATGAAGCCGGTCAGGTTCTTGGTCTTTCAAAAAGCCAGACCTTTTTCAAAGTTGTTCTCATGCAGGTGGTTAAACACATTGTTCCGCCCATGGGCAACGAAATTATGACTCTTATTAAAGATACTTCTCTTGCCCGAGTTATTGCTATCGGCGAGGTTATTACAAAAGCAGAGTCGTTCTCAGCCAAGGGAATTATCTGGCCGCTGTTTTATACCGGTGTTTTCTTCCTGGTATTTTGCGGAATTCTTACCATTGTTCTTGGAAAAATTGAAAAGAAGCTTGATTATTATAAGGGTTAAGGAGGGACTGAAATGGCAATTCTTGAAGTTCGTAATGTTGAAAAAAGCTTCGGCAAAACCAATGTTTTAAAAGGAATTTCTTTTGACCTTAACGAAGGTGATGTTCTTTCCATAATCGGTTCTTCCGGCAGCGGAAAAACAACCCTTCTTCGTTGCATCAACTTTCTTGAAACAGCCGACAGCGGAAAAATTACCGTTGACGGAGACGTGATTTTTGATTCATCAAGCGAAACAAAGCTTTCGAAGAAAGAGCAGCTTGAAAAGCAGCTTTCAATTGGTCTTGTTTTTCAGGATTTCAACCTTTTTCCCCAATATAATATTTTAGATAATGTTACTCTTGCCCTTAAGGTCAGAGCGAGAAAAAGACCTGATTTCAGAAAAAACAAAAAAGAAATTTTAAAAGAGATTGAAGAAAAGGCCTTGAGTGTAATCAAAAAAATGGGCCTTGAAGATAAAATTTATAACTACCCCTGCGAGCTTTCCGGCGGACAGAAGCAGCGCGTTTCCATTGCAAGAGCAATGGCTCTTGAACCGAAGATTCTTTTCTTTGATGAGCCTACCTCTGCTCTTGACCCTGAGCTGACGGGTGAAATTCTTAAGGTTATTCGTGAGCTTGCGGAAGATAACATGACTATGGTAATTGTTACTCATGAAATGACCTTTGCCAAAGAGGTTTCAGATTATATTGTTTTCATGGATAACGGAATAATTGCTGAAGAGGGCAAGGCGGAGGACGTAATCGGTAATCCTAAAACCGAAAGACTCAGGGCCTTCCTTTCAAAAATTTCTGATTAACGGGTGAATTTTATGACAATAATTTATGAATCCAATACCGGTACGGCAAAAAGATATGCCGAGCTTCTTTCAGAAAAACTTTCCTGCCGTGTCAGTGCGCTGAAGGATGCAGAGAAGTTCATCGGTGAAGAATATGTTTTTGTTGGCTGGGTAATGGCGGGAACAATTCAGGGGCTTTCTCAGGCGAGAGAAAAGCTTGGAAGCCTGAAGGCTGTTTGCGCCGTTGGAATGATGCCTGCCGACAAGCAGGAAGAGCAGCTAAAAGAGAAAAACGCCGTTTCTGAGCCGTTTTTTGCTCTTCCCGGTGATTTCGATTTGAAAAAGCTGACGGGTATGTATAAAATGATGATGGGCATGATGATGAAAATGCTTAAATCGAAGGCAAAAGATGACCCGAAGGGTGCTGAAGCCATAGAGCTTTTTGAAAAGGGCTTCAGCGGCTACAGCGAAGAAGCTGTTGAAGGTATTCTTGCGTTTTTAAAGGCAGAATAACTAAATTTATAAAATTTCTGACCTGCAGTATGTTTTATGCTGCAGGTCGATTTTTTTGTCGCTTTGTAAAGCTTTATGACTTTACAGTGAAGCAAACAAATGTTCGAAAATCTATTGACAAATTGTTTTTTCCCTCCTAAAATAAAAAGCAGAAGGTTAAAAATTGCCCACAATTTTTTCCTTCTTGCAGAATATCGGTCTGCAAAAACTGAAAGGAGGCTTTTATTTGTCAGAAATTTCAAATCTGATTTTTCACAATGCAAAACATAAACTTTCCTCGCCCTTCGGCGAAAGAGCCGTTATTGAAACCTCTCGCGGCGAAACCTCTCCTTTTCATAACGGTGTTGACTATTCAACCTATGGAAAAAAACTTCCCCAATATGCTGTTGACAAGGGCGTTGTAATTTCCTGCGGAACTGACTATGCCTATGGTGCAGCCAAATATGTTTGGGTAAAATACTCTTCTCTCGGCGTAAAAATGCTTCATTATCATCTTGATAAAATCAAAGTAAAAACAGGACAGAGCGTTGATGAAAACACTGTTCTCGGCTATACCGGAAAAACAGGAATGGCAACGGGAATTCATCTTCATCTTGGACTGAAACGCCTTTCAGGCGGCGGCTATATTGACCCTGAAAAATGGAGCAAAGAGGAATTTCCAAACCTGAAAAAGAGCAGTAACAAAGAAAAATTCCCTGTGGGTAATTATATTGTAACAACTGCGCTTCTGAATGTCCGAAGCGGTCCGGGAAAATCTTGCAGCAAGCGAAGCTTCAGCCGGTTGACGCCTGACGCTCAGAAAAAAATCCTGAAGCTAAGCGGTAAGAAATGCGACGGATATGTAAAGGGACTTTGCTTTACAGTTCTTGAAGTCTGCGGCTCATGGGGAAGAACACCTTCAGGCTGGGTCTGCCTTGATTATTGCGAGGTGATTTCTTGAATGAAGCGATATTAGTTGCGCTAATCAGTCTGGTGGGAACCCTCGGCGGAACCTTCGGAGGAATAATAACCGCGGGAAAGCTGACAAACTATCGTCTTGAACAGCTTGAAAAAAGGGTTAATGAACATAATAACCTTGTTAAACGAACCTATGAGCTTGAAGCGAAAGACAAAGTTTTTGAAGAGCGCTTCAGCGAATTCGGAAAGCGGATTGACAGCCTTCAAAGCTCATGCATACAATGAAGAAAAGAGGTGATTGAGTGAAGTTTGACATAACTGCAATTGTTCAGGCGCTTATTACTCTTATAACAGCGCTGATAACAACCTTTGCCCTGCCATATATCAAAGAGAAGCTTTCAGTCAGCAAGCTTGAAAAGCTCAGCTTCTGGGTTGAAACAGCGGTTAAGGCAGCAGAGCAGATTTTCGGAAGCAAAACAGGTCTTCAGAAAAAAGAATATGTTGTGAATTTCCTTTTGTCTAAAGGGATTGTTGTTGACATAGATGAAGTTACAGCGTTGATTGAAAGCAGCGTTTATAAATTAACAAAGGAACAGGAAAATCAGACTGTTTGAAGTGCGACACTTCAGCAAAGAACACAATTTTAACCTTTTTCACAAAAAATCGACTATCCGGAAAGGGTAAGAAGGGCAAAAAACTTTTATTATTCGTTGTTTTTTGCTCAGAAAAAAAGCCATGATTTGTGCAAATTCACTAAAAAACATATCTTTTTAAATTTGACAAATGTAGATTTCGGCTTTATAATGCTTGCCAATTGAGTCATAAATAGCCAATTATCTGAAAATCAAAGGAAATCGGACCTGAAATCCGGCGAAAGAAAAAGGAGTAATTTATGATTATAAGAATTCAAGACGCTGCAAGAGTCATAAAAAAAATCTGTCGTATTGCCGCTTGCGTAATTTGTATTTCAGCTGTTCTCGGTGTAACAACAGCGCTTGCCATGGCAAATCTCATAACAACTCAGGTTGTTTGTCAGGGTGTTTCAGTAACAGTTTCGTCCTTCAGCAATGACCCTTATGAAATTGTTGAAAAGGCAGGCGTTGAGCTTAATGAAAAAGATGTTGTTGATCTTGATTCATTTGACATAAGCAGCGAAAACAGCGTAATCAACATTAAAAAAGCTTATGAAGTAATTGTTTTTGACGAAGAAAAAGAGCCTGTCAGAGCCATGGTTGCCGGAACAGTTAAAGATGTTCTTGACAGCGCAGGAATTACCCTTGGAAAATGGGATATTGTCAACAGACCTCTTGACAGCGAAATAACTGAAAATATGTTCATTGTTGTTTCCCGTGCATTTAAAGTTATTGTCAGTGTTGACGGAGAAGAAAAGGGCTTCAAGGTTGCCGAAGGAACAGTTAAGGAGCTTCTTGAAAAAAATAACATCAGGCTTGGAAAAAACGACATAATCAACATTGACCCTGACAGCGAGCTTGTTGAAAAAACAAGAATTTCAATTAAGAGGGTTGAATATAAAACCGTTAAAGAAAAGGTTTCCATTCCTTATGAAACTGTGACTAAAGAGAGCGACACGCTTTATATCGGTCAGTCGCAGGTGAAAACACCCGGCGAAAACGGAAAACAAACAGACTACTACAAAGAAAAATATGTTGACGGCGAAAAAACGAAAACCACCTTTGTTAAGTCTGTTGTGACAAAGGAACCAAAGGAAAAGGTCGTTTTGAAGGGAACAAAGGTCAGACCGCTTTCAATCAGTCTTTTTGCCGCCGGTGAAAACGGCGTTATTTCAGAGCTGACTCCTACCCTTGAAATTGAGCTTGACGAAAACGGAAGACCGAAAAACTATAAAAAGCTGATAACCGGCAAGGCAACGGCTTATTGCGGCGGCGGAATAACCGCAACGGGTCAGAAGGCCATGCCGGGAAGAGTTGCCGTTAATCCGCGTCAGATCCCTTACGGAACAAAAATGTATATAATTTCTGCCGACGGAAAATATGTTTATGGCTATTGCGAGGCAAGCGACACAGGCGGCTTCGCCAGAAAAGGAACAGCAACCGTTGACCTTTATATGCATTCTTATGATGACTGTATGCAATTCGGAAGACGAATGGTTGAAATTTATATTTTGGAATAATAAAACAAATGTGTTAGTTGCCTTGACTGAAAGAACTTCGGTCAAGGCGCTTTTTTAAAACTAAATTCTACAAAAATGAAGAAATATTTAAAAACTATTGCAAATTTCTTTGTGATTTGATAAAATACAAAAGGTAATCAGATTATTTGATTATGTTTTATCTTTATGGTCAGGCGGTGATTGAAAATGGTTCTTCTTGAAGAAAGAATTATTAAAGACGGAAAGGTTTTTCCCGGCAATATCCTTAAAGTTGACTCATTTCTTAATCATCAGATGGATGTTAAGCTTCTTTCCGAAATGGGCAAGGAGTTTAAAAATATTTTCTCAGACTGCGGTGTTAACAGAATCCTAACCATTGAAGCTTCAGGGATAGGAATAGCATGTATGACGGCGCAGTTTTTCGATTGCCCTCTTTTGTTTGCCAAAAAGACAAAAACCAAAAACATTGCAAACAGCGTTTATAAAACTCAGGTTGCTTCTTTTACCCACGCAACAACCTATGACGTTATTGTTTCAAAAGACTTTCTCAACCCCGGCGACAAGGTTCTTATTATTGATGACTTCCTCGCCGAAGGTAACGCTCTTTTAGGTCTGATTGACCTTTGCAAACAGGCAGGAGCCGAGGTTGTTGGCTGCGGAATTGCCATTGAAAAGGGCTTTCAACAGGGAAGAAGCCGCGTTGAAGAGGCAGGGATCAGAGTTGAATCGCTGGCCATTATTGAAAGCATGGAAGACGGCAAGGTCGTTTTCAAAAGAAACTAAGTTAAATTTTGCCCTCAAGGGCTGATTTATAAAAATTTTATCAAAATGGAGGAACCAAAAAATGAAAAAAGTTCTCGCAATCGTTCTTGCAGCAGTTCTCTGCTTCGCTCTTGTAGCTTGCGGCGGCAACGGCGGCTCAGAAGAAAAGAAGGGTATGAGTGAATCTCCCATTGCTGAAGTTGCTCTCAACGTTGATTACGAAGTTCCCGCTGACTTCAAAATCGGCTTCATCTGTCTGCACGACGAAAACTCAACCTATGACCTTAACTTCCTTAACGCAGTTGATAAGATTCAGGAAGCTCTGAAGCTTACCGACGAGCAGGTTATCGTTAAGGTTAACATTCCCGAAGGTGACGAATGTGTTGTTGCTGCTAAAGACCTTGTTGCTGAAGGCTGCAAAATCATTTTCGCAAACTCTTTCGGCCACGAATCATTCATGATCAAGGCTGCAAAGCAGTTCCCCGAAGTTGAATTCTGCCACGCAACCGGAACAATGGCTCACACAGAAGGCCTCGACAACTTCCACAATGCTTTCGCTTCAATTTATGAAGGCCGTTAC
This sequence comes from Clostridia bacterium, assembly GCA_017474045.1. GTDB lineage: Bacteria > Bacillota > Clostridia > Oscillospirales > Acutalibacteraceae > UBA6857. The sequence goes on from JAFUHX010000054.1 coordinate 16,289, forward strand.
CTTGCAGGTGTTGCTGCAGGTCTCAAGCTCAATGAAATGATCAAAGAAGGCAAATTCACAGCTGAAGAAGCTAAGATCGGTTATGTTGGTGCTTACACCTATGCTGAAGTTATTTCAGGCTACACCTCATTCTATCTTGGCGCAAAGAGCGTTTGCCCCACAGTAACAATGGACGTTCAGTTCACCGGCTCATGGTATGACGCAACAGAAGAAAAGAACGCTGCTGAAGCTCTTATTGCAAGAGATTGCAAGCTTATCAGCCAGCACGCAGACTCAATGGGCGCTCCCGGCGCTTGCGAAGCTGCAGGTATTCCCAACGTTTCATACAACGGAAGCACCTATGATTCATGCTTTGGAACATTCATCGTTTCATCAGCAATCAACTGGGCTCCCTATTATAACTACATCATCGGTCAGTATGTTAAGGGCGAAAAAATCGCTGATGACTGGTGCGGCGGTATTGCTGAAGGTTCAGTAGTTCTCACCGGAATCAACCAGGACGTTGCTGCTGAAGGAACTGTTGAAGCAATTCAGAAGGCTGTTGAAGATCTTAAGAGCGGCGCTGTTAAAGTGTTTGACACAAAAACATTCACAAAAGACGGCAAGGCTGTTGAAAGCTATCTTGCAGACGTTGACACAGACGCTGCCTTCACTCCTGACACAGAAGTTATCGCTGACGGATATTTCCATGAATCAGAATATCGTTCAGCTCCCTGCTTCGATCTCAGAATCGACGGAATCACTCTTCTTAACGAAAAGTTCTGATCAGTTGACTAATTTTGAGCGGGACACATTGTTGTCCCGCTTAATCTTCTTTTTTTGAATTTTTAAAAAGGAGTCTTTGACTTGAAAAAGGGCTTCTTTTTAAGTGTTTAAAAAGGAGGAGATGGGCTTGGAAAAGAATCCGGCAATAGAACTTAAAAATATTTCTAAATCTTTTGGCGGAAAAATGGCAAACAACAATGTTTGCTTAACCGTTAACAGAGGTGAAATTCTTTCAATTCTCGGCGAAAACGGAAGCGGAAAAACAACCTTGATGAATATTATCGCAGGAATCTATTTCCCCGATGAAGGAAGAATTTTCATTGACGGCAAAGAGGTTGTTATCAGCTCGCCGAGAGATGCATTTCAATATAAAATTGGAATGATTCATCAGCATTTTAAGTTGGTTGATGTTTTCTCTGCCACAGAAAACATTATTCTCGGTCTTGAAGAGAAAGGAAAATTCAATCTTAAAGCCGCAGCGGAAAAGGTTAAAGAAATCTGTGAGAAATATGGCTTTGAAATTGATCCGCTTAAAAAAATTCACGAAATGTCGGTTTCTGAAAAACAGACCGTTGAAATAATCAAGGTTCTTTATCGCGGAGCAGACATTCTTATTCTTGACGAGCCGACTGCTGTTCTTACTCCTCAGGAGACTCAGAAGCTTTTTGCAGTTCTCAGAAAAATGAAGGAACACGGAAAGTCAATTATTATTATCACCCATAAGCTTCATGAGGTTCTTTCTCTTTCCGACAAGGTTGCTGTTTTGAGAAAGGGCGAATATGTCGGTACTGTTGAAACTGCTTCAACAAATGAATCTGAGCTGACTGAAATGATGGTTGGAAAAAAGGTTTCGCTCAATATTGACAGAAGTGAGCCGAAAAACTGCACTGAAAGATTGGTTGTTAAGGGTCTTAACTGCAAGGACAGAGAAGGCGTTAAAATTTTAAATGACGTTTCATTCACCGCTTATTCAGGCGAAATTCTCGGTATCGCAGGAATTGCAGGCTCAGGCCAAAGAGAGCTTCTTGAGGCTATTGCAGGTCTTCAAAAGGTTGAAACCGGCGAAATTATTTATAATAATCCAAAAACCGGAACAAGTGACAATCTCAGAGACAAAACTCCTATGCAGATTCGCGATCTCGGTGTCAGACTTTCTTTTGTTCCTGAAGACCGTCTCGGAATGGGTCTTGTTGGAAACATGGATATTATCGACAACATGATGCTTCGTTCCTACAGAAAGGGAAAATCTGTTTTCCTTGAAAGAAAGGCTCCGAAAGATCTTGCTGAAAAAATCATTAAAGATTTAGAGGTTGTTACTCCCAACGCAAAAACACCCGTTCGCCGTCTTTCAGGCGGAAACATTCAGAAGGTTCTTGTTGGAAGAGAAATTGCCGCTTCTCCAACGGTTCTTATGGCGGCTTATCCCGTAAGAGGTCTTGATATCGGCGCTTCATACACAATCTATAATCTTCTTAACTCACAAAAAGAAAAAGGCGTTGCTGTTGTTTTCGTTGGCGAAGACTTAGACGTTCTTATTGAGCTTTGCGACAGAATTATCGTTATCGGCTCAGGAAGTATTACGGGAACTCTTGACGCCAGAAACACAACAAAAGAAGAAATCGGTCTTCTTATGACCAAGGTTAAAGACTCAAAAGGAGGTAGCGAAGAATGAAAAACATGAAATTTCATATTGTTAAGCGTGACCGCGTTTCATGGCAGTTCAGCTTTCTTGTTCGAATTCTTGCAATTGTTGCCGCCCTTATGGTTTCTGCCGTTGCAATAATGCTTCTTGCCAAGAAAAATCCTATTGAGGTTTATAGCTCAATGATTGAGGGCTGCTTCGGTTCAGACCTGAGAAGATGGAGCCTTCTTCAGAACACAGCCGTTCTTTTGTGTATTTCACTTGCCGTTACTCCTGCCTTCAAAATGAAGTTCTGGAACTGCGGCGCCGAAGGTCAGGTTTTAATCGGAGGCCTTGCAACAGTTTCTGTTATGATGTTTTTAGGCGATAAGCTTCCTTATCCTCTTCTTCTGGTTGTAATGTTAGCCGCTTCGGTTCTTGCAGGTATTGTTTGGGCTGTTATTCCTTCGTTTTTCAAAGCACTTTGGAATACCAACGAAACTCTTTTTACCCTGATGATGAACTATGTTGCTATTCAGCTTGTTGCTTTCTTCCTGAAATATTTTGTCAAAAGCGGTTCAGGAACTCTCGCTCCCATGTCTGAATACGGCTTGCCGGTTATCCTTAACCATGAATACCTTTTAAATGTTATCATCGTTGCTGTTTTGACCGTTCTTGTTTATATTTATCTTAAGAAAACAAAACACGGCTATGAAATTTCTGTTGTTGGTGAAAGCGAAAATACCGCCAAATATATTGGAATTAATGTTCCCAAGGTTGTAATTCGAACATTGATTGTTTCCGGTGCTCTCTGCGGAATTGCAGGACTGATTCTCGTTGGCGGAACCAACCACACAATCAGCACTACCACCGTTGGCGGAAGAGGCTTTACGGCTATTATGGTTTCCTGGCTTGCAAAGTTCAATCCTCTCTATATGATTTTAACCTCCTTCCTGGTTGTTTTTCTTGAGAAAGGTGCAGGGCAGGTTTCAACTGATTTCCGTCTTCCCGAAGCAATTTCAGATATTGTTACCGGAATTATTCTCTTCTTCATTATCGGATGTGAATTTTTCCTTCAGTATAAAATTCTTTCAACAAAAAAAAGAAAGGAGAATGACTGATGTTAGCCTTTCTTGTTAGTTCAATCAGACTTGGAATGACCTTCCTTTTCGGCTCAACCGGTGAAACAATTACCGAAAAATCGGGCCACCTTAACCTCGGAATTCCGGGCGTTATGTGTGTAGGTGCTTCTTGCGGCTGTTTTGCGGAGTATCTTTATCTCACAGCTGCCAAAGCAAACGCAAACGCATTTCTCGCCATTCTTCTTCCGATTCTTGCAACAGTTCTCGGCGGCGCTCTGATGGGCTTGATTTTCAGCTTTCTGACCGTTACACTCAGAGCTAACCAGAACGTAACAGGTCTTGCTCTGACCACTTTTGGTGTTGGTCTTTCAGACTATATGATTGCTGAAACCGGTCCTATCTATAGCCGCGGAAGCCGCTATTTCACAATGTCTCTTCCTTTTGCGGATGACCTTGGTTGGTTTGGCGAGCTGTTTCTTTCCCACGGTGTTTTGATTTATCTTTCAATAATCATTGCTCTTGTTTCTGCTTTTGTTCTTAACAAAACAAGAATCGGACTTAATCTGAGAGCAGTCGGCGAAAATCCGGCAACTGCCGACGCAGCCGGAATTAGCGTTTCACGCTATAGATATGCTTCAACCTGTATCGGTTGCGGTATTGCAGGACTTGGCGGACTTTCTTTCATAATGGATTATCTTAACGGTAACTGGGAATATTGCATTGACGCTATTGGTTGGCTGACCATTGCTCTTGTAATCTTTACCGTATGGAAGCCTGATTTTGCCATTATCGGCTCAATAATTTTTGGTGCGCTTTATATTGCCAGCAGCTATATTACCGGCGTTAGCTTTGCAAACAAAGAGATTTTCAAAATGCTTCCTTATGTTGTAACAATAATTGTTTTGATTTTTACAAGCATAAGAGACAAAAAAGAAAATCAGCCGCCTCAGAGTCTTGGCTTGCCATACTTCAGAGAAGAAAGATGATTTTTTCCTTTCCCTCAAAGGGGCTGTAAAAAAAGTGCAGCCCGCATAAAACAAGACAACTAAAGGGTTTCTTTCGGTATTGAACTACCAAAGAAACCCTTTAAAACTGTAAAAATCAGCAAAAGCAGGCAAAAACAAGGTTTTTGCGTTTTATGCTATAAACAAACCTCGCCCTCGGAGTACCTTTGTACGCCGTCGGGTAAACCAAAATA